>NZ_JADQAQ010000065.1 GCF_022129445.1 Photobacterium sp. Ph5 | reverse complement strand
CCCCCGACCCTCTGGTCCCAAACCAGATGCGCTACCAAACTGCGCTATTCACCGACGAATTCAACAACGCTCTGCGTTATCGAGGTCGCTTATAATACTCGCCAAATTGATTTTAGCAAGCCCTATACGGTATTTTTTTTTGTAACTATTTTTTTTGCTCACCAAGCAATCAATTTTTAGCATTCTCGGTAACTTAAGTGATCTCAAACCCACAAATAAGTACAACAATGAAACAGCCTTTTTACTCTTATTCTAGATCATAACAACAGACAATATACATTGTTCAAATAACGGACATCATATCTAACCACAATGGATATTTATGAACTTTTGGTTAAACCTTTTATTTGGAAATAGTGTAGGACTCGCTACTGTACTAGTTATCTTTTCCGCTTTTATCCGAATGCTATTTTTATCTACACAACCGCAACACCTTCTCACCAGCCACTTTTTCAACCAACGTATTACATCTAGAGCTTATCTCTTAACCCTATTTTTCATCTCCTTTATCTATCACCATCAGCTAGGCAAGATTTTATTACACTTGTATAATCAATAGCATCGGTTACTTAAAGTGAAAGTCCTATGCCAGATAATAATGAATTAGATCTTTTTAAAGAAATGATGGCCGATGTTGCGCCAATCAAACAAGATACTGTGACCATTTCACAAAAATATCAGGTATCAGAATCTCAACTAGCTCGTCGTATTGCAGCTCAAAGCCTCGCAGAAAGTGATTCAGAGTACTTATCATTAGATAATGCCAAAATGGTAAAACCAGATGATATGATTGAATTTAAGCGAGATGGTGTACAAGAAGCTGTCTTTAGAAAAATGCGCCAGGGTAAATACGATATTCACGGTCGTTTAGATCTTCATAAAAAGTCATTACAACAAGCGCGTGATGAAATATTGGCATTTCTCAAGCAATCACAACGTTTAGATATTCGCACAGTTATGATTGTTCATGGTAAAGGTGAGCGTGCCAATCCCCCCGCATTAATGAAAAGCTATGTCACAACATGGTTAGAACAAATATCTGATGTGCTTTGCTTTCACTCTGCACAACGACAGCACGGTGGCACTGGGGCTTTATATGTCATGCTAAAGAAAAGTCCTGAGAAAAAAGCTGAAACACGAGAACGTCATCTAAATCGCCGCAGCGAGTAACTCAAATACAATAAAGAGCGGATTTACCGCTCTTTTCTTTTAAGCTTTAAAATCACACTAGCCAGAGTACACGACAAGCGAGCCCAATAAGCACAACACCTGATAAGCGATCAATCAATACTGCACGGGTGCGTAAGGTTTGTAACACTCGAGGGTATGACAACACACAAGCCACTAAGGTGTACCATAATCCATCCACTAATAGTGGTGTCGCTACAATAACGATTTTACTTCCTGTTTCTGTACCTAATGCAACAAATTGACTAAATAGAGCCAAAAAATATAACGCTAACTTAGGGTTTAATAATGAGATCATTAAACCATCTCTTGCCGCATGAAGGAGTGAAGAAGGCTTTCCTGCTGCAAGTTTTTCTGCAACGCCGCCTTTAGAACGCAGCGCATTAACGCCTAAATAGGCTAAGTAGCCAGCTCCTGCATAACTAATCATGTTAAATACGGTTGGTGATTGCTTTAAAACAACCGCAAGCCCTAATAATGTTAATAATGCATATAAACCTACTCCACAAGCATGCGACCAAGCCGTTACTAAGCCATGTTTACGCCCGCCTGTTAAGCTATGTTTAGCAACAACAGCAAGGCTAGGTCCTGGTGACATCGCCCCTAATATACAAATTAATAATAATGATAGCCAAACGCTAATGGTCATGATGTTCTCCTTACATTGGCAGAAAAAATACCAAGTAAGTGTTATAAGAAGAAATCAAAAGAAATCATTACGGCCATGATAAAAAATCATTACTTTCCATATCGTAAAAGCATATCACTGTTCATTAATGATTCTATTGCCCCATTGAATACAAAGAGCCTTTCATTAACGTTAGTACATGTTCTCGCAACCATTGATGGGATAATTCGTTGTTATATTTAGGATGCCATAGCAACCAATACTGATTCAGCACACTTGGAAATGGTAATGGCTTATAAACAATATTATAGAAATCTTGCATCGTAACGGCTATGTGTTCTGGAATAACAAGAAACATTTCAGTACGAGAAACAATACTTAAAGCAGAGCCGAAAAATGGCACTGTTGTTTGAATATGTCGCCGACAACCTAAAGTACGTAATTCCACATCAACGAAACTGTCTTTATCTCCACCACCGTTAACAGAAATATGATTGCAAGCAACAAAGTCTTGTACCGTTAAATCTAGCTTTGTATTTGCTAATGGGTGAGTTGCACTCATTACGCATACCGCACGATCAGAACCAATCTGTATACCTGATAATCCGGCAGGTATCTTTGGGGCCATCGTCGATACTAATTGAATATCGAGATCAGCTAATTGGTCGGTGTAACTTGGCGACCATAATTGATAACTCACATCAAGCAAAGGTGCGTGTAATGTTAATAACTCAACGATGTCAGGAAAGATATATTGCGCGACATAATCAGAAGATGACAAGACTATTTTCCCGCGCCAGTTATGCGGCGAGAATTGCTCTGGTTCAAACACCAAATCGCAATCGGTAAGCAGTGAGGTAATTTTATGTTGTAGTGATAGCGCGCGAGGAGTCGGTAATAAGCGATTTCCCTCACGCACGAACAAAGGATCAGAAAAAATTTCCCGTAATTGTGTCAGTTGCCGGCTTACTGCAGACTGCGTAATATGCAAACGCTCAGCCGTACGTGTTACATGGCACTCATCCAATAAGACATGTAATGTTCGAAGTAAGTTTAAATTAGGTACTGACACACTCTTCGCTCTCTATCCTTGTTATTAGTCTTCCTTGCCTATCGGGGCAAATTTACCGCCAGTTAAGCTAACTAAATCTTTTGCCGCAAGCTCTATTTCTAAACCGCGACGACCAGCACTAACACAAATAGTATCAAACGTTTCTGCGCTAGTATCAACAAAGGTTGGCAACCTCTTTTTTTGTCCTAACGGGCTAATACCACCCACTATGTACCCCGTTACTTTTTCAGCAAGCTTTGGATCGGCCATTTCAGCTTTCTTACCACCCGCTGCTTTAGCCGCAGCTTTTAAATCTAACATGCCAGAGACTGGAACCACCGCAACCGCTAAATTTTTAGGATCGCCATTTAATGCAAATAATAAGGTTTTAAATACGCGATTAGGATCTAACCCTAAAACTTCTGCCGCTTCATGACCAAAATTACTATTGGCTGGATCATGTTCATATTGATGAACTTGATACGAAATTTTTTGTTTCTTTGCTAATTTAATTGCTGGAGTCATTATTTTTCACTCTATTTATCACTCAAACAGCTGTGGTTAATTCCCCCTATCGCTCAAAAGCAACCAAAGAAATTAAGAACATCTGTTTACCTGTAATGATTATATCGTGAGTTGACAGTTTTCGGCTATATCCATCAAAAGAAGGATTTTAAATACAAAAAAGCGCATCGAATAAAATATCAGATGCGCTTTCGAACAATTAATATTGCTTATTTATAAACAATTTCACCTTTCGGCGCGAATTTGTTTACATCAATTGGTGAATTCGTTTCCAAGTATTGCTTTAATACTTCCGCATCAACAAATCCCGTATTTACATGGCCTTCGTGATCATTGATCTTCGGATAGCCGTCACCGCCTGCTGCGTTATAGCTTGGCACGGTGAAACGATAAGTCTTTTTCAAATCTAACGGTTTACCAGCAAACTTCACATCACTTACTTTGCCATTTTCAACAGTCATTGAAATACCGTAGAACTGTGCATAAGCACCAGAATCCGTCGGCTTGGTGGCAACAACATTCAGATAATCTAAAACTTCTTTACCTGACATATCTGTGTACGTCACGATATTGCCAAACGGTTGAACGGTTAATACATCTTTATAAGTAATGTCGCCGCCTTCAATTGAATCACGAACACCACCTGAGTTCATTACAGCAAAGTCCGCTTTAGCACGTTGCATGTGTGATGCGGCAATAAGACGACCTAAGTTTGTTTGCTCAAAGCGAACTACATTACGATCCCCTTCTAACTTACCGTTAGATTCTGCGATCTTAATATTTAGCTGATCTTGGCCTTGCTCTTGGTAGGGCTTTAGAAAGTTATAAACTTCTTCATTTTGCGCAATTTCATCTTGGATAAACACGCGCTTCTTCGTGCCATCTTCTAACTTAATCTTCTTCTTCAAGTTAACTGGTATTAAATCGTAACTAACCAGTGAAAGCTCACCATTTTGAAATTCAAAATCAGCACGGCCTACATACTTACCCCACTCATGGGCTTGTACAATCCATGTTCCTTTTTGCTGATCAGGAACACATTTATCACCGGGTTGGAAATTAGTATTTGCAACATTCGGGCTTTCCATACAGACAGGCTCTTGTGAGTGTCCCCCCACAATCATGTCCAGATCACCTTCATTTAAGTAACGTGCTAATGCCACATCACCTGGTGCATTAATCCCACGTTGACCATTTTCATAGTGACCCATATGCGTTGCAGCAATAATAACGTCTGGGTTTTCAGATTTTTTAAGCTCAGCAATCACTTTTTTGGCTTCAGCTTTAGGATCACGGAACTCAACACCACCGATAAACTCAGGGTTACCGATTTTAGCAGTGTCTTCTGTTGTTAATCCAATAACCGCAATTTTAATACCTTGTTGCTCAAAAATTTGATATGGCTGGAATAAACGTTCGCCTGTTTTCTTATCGTAAATGTTAGCTGAAAGCATTGGGAAATTAGCCCACTCTTCCTGCTTACGTAATACATCTAATGGATTATCAAATTCATGATTACCTAACGCCATTGCGTCATAACCCAGTAAGTTCATTCCTTTAAAATCTGGCTCTGCATCTTGAAGATCCGATTCCGGAACGCCGGTATTCACATCACCACCTGAGAGTAATAAGCTCGTACCACCCTCAGCCTTTACTTCTGCACGAATTTTATCTAGCAACGTTTTACGTGCTGCCATACCATATTCACCGTTTTGGTTTTGCCAAAAGCGACCATGGTTATCATTGGTATGAAGAATAGTAATTCGATAAGTCGTATCAGCATCCCATGCTGGAGAGGCTTTTTCCGCTGTCGTAGCACAACCTGAAAGAACGGCAACGAGAGCGGCGCTTAATGCTGTTTTAGCAAATAGGCGTTGCTTCATGGTATCCACCTTAACTGTATTTTTAATGGCGATTTCAAACGAAAATAATATTTCGTCAAACCGGTACAAATTAATCAGTCACATTTTCACCACAAAAACATGTCGTTAAAAGTAAAACAATGTGACCAATATCGCCAGTGTAACGAAATAAACACGGATGACTTTTCCATTTTAATTTTTTGTTAACAGGATCACTTTTAGTCTCTCAAAACCCTTGTTTATGTCACATCAACGCACAAAAAAGCCCAGTAAATACTGGGCTTTTATCAAATACTTATCATCAATACTGTTTTACAGCGAGTAACGTCACATTATGCATTCGACAGTTTTCGACTCGGATGCTTTAACATAATAGCAACGATTGCGGCAAAGGCTAAAAAGAAACAGTAATAAGAGTGTGCAACTATATCTAATGGTGATAATTCAAACACAGAACCAAGAAGTAACGCTTGTGCTCCGTATGGCAAAATGCCTTGAACCACGCACGAAAAAATATCTAATAAACTGGCTGAACGACGCGGTGTAACACCATTTTCATCAGCCAATTCACGAGCAACACCACCAGAAACAATAATGGCAACAGTATTATTTGCCGTACATAAGTTAGTTAAACTGACCAAACCAGCAATACCAAACTCACTCGCACGTAAGTTTTCAGACGCCTGATGTTTTTTGCTAAAAACATTAATTACACGGCTGATGGTTTGAGTTAAAAAAGCTAAACCACCTTGTTGGCGCATTAATTCACTAATACCGCCAATTAACATCGATAGCAGGAAAATTTCCTGCATATTGCCAAAGCCACCATAAATATCTTTGCCAAAGCTTGTTAAACTATAATCAGCAACAGATGATAGCCCTACACCACCCGCCAATAAAATACCAATCGATAGTACGACAAACACATTAACGCCAGACACTGCGAGTACCAAAATAGTGATATAAGGAATGACTTTTAACCATTCAATAGGCGTTGTTTCAGGTAACTGTGTAACCGAGCTATTAAACGCAAATAATAAAATCGCAGCAATCGCAGCAGGTAAAGCAATTTTAATGTTTTCACGGAATTTATCTTTCATCTGACAGCCTTGTGAGCGCGTTGCTGCAATCGTGGTATCAGAAATAATAGAAAGGTTGTCCCCAAACATTGCGCCACTGAGTACAACACCTGCGGTTAATGCGACATCCATACCTGACGCATGTGCAATACCTAATGCTACAGGCGCTACAGCGGCAATCGTCCCCATTGATGTTCCCATCGCTGTGGCAATAAAAGCAGAAATAATAAAAATACCCGGTAAGATCATACTGGCTGGAATTAATGATAAGCCAAGGTTTACCGTTGCATCGACCCCACCAGATGCCTTAGCAACAGAAGCAAAAGCACCTGCCAATAAGTAAATCATACACATAGCGATAATATCGCTATGACCTACACCACGAATAAATTGCTCTATCGCTTTATTCAATTTTTCTTTGCTTAATAAAATTGCAACAACAACAGCAGGCAAAGCCGCGACAGGGGCTGGTAATTGATAAAAAGCGAAATCAACCCCTTGCATAGTAAGATAGGTGCCAACACCAATGAACAACGCTAAAAAAATACCCAGCGGTAATAGTGCTAATGCAGAAGGTGAAATGGTTTGATTTTTTTTATCCGTGTTTGGCATGGCGACTACTGAAATTCTATTTATAAATTCGTTCTAAGACTAAAGGGATGCGGTCATAGTGTCAACATCTAGACGTCTAAACATCCAAAAGATATGTAACTAAATTACATAATCAGTCAAATTAGTTTTGTTTTTGTATTTTATGACAAGAAAAGCGCTTATCTTGTAGTAAAAAGACTAAAAATGGAATGATCATCACTCAATTAAATAACACTAATAACAATTATGTTATTTAAGATGCATCAATGATAAACAACCGCTAAAATCCGCTAACATTTTACTGGATTTTAGGGATATATAATGCAGTTAACATTAAAACAAAAACTTATTGTCGCCAGTTTGTCGGCAGTTTTAGTGATGGCGACTGCACTCACTTGGCTCGCTGCTAATCAAATAGATACTCAGGCTAAGAATGAACTTTATACTCGTGCAAGTAGCCTAACAGCTGCGGTTAGTGGCAGTATTGACGACTGGGTGAGCATTCGTACTAATATTATCGACTCAGTAGCTATCGGTAATTCTGAGGTTGCTATGGTCCCCTCTTTAAAACAAGCCCGTTTAGCTGGTCAATTTGAAGATATTTACTTCGGCAGCACCGCCGGTATCGCCACCAGCTCTTTTGCTGAGCGTGATTTATCTGCCGTCGATCCTCGACCTCGTCCTTGGTACCAACAAGCACAAAAAGCGAATGAAACCATCATATCGTCAGCATATATGGACACCTTAACTAAAGCTAAAATGGTGACTATCGCTAAACCTATTTACAGTAATTCCACTTTTATCGGTGTTATTGGTGCTGATATTTTGATCACTCAATTAATCGACGATATCGTCAATTTGAATGTCGGTCAAAATGCATTTGCAATGTTGATCAATAAAAAAGACGCAACATTTATTGCTCATCCAGATCAACAGCTATTGCTACAACCTATTTCACGTTACAGCAATGCACTGTCTATTAATTATATTGAGCAGCAGATTCATAATAATGCACTCGCTAATCTCACCATTAACGATCAGCCTAAACTACTCTATTTTGCCAATATTCCTCATACTGATTGGATATTGGCCATCAATATGGATAAAAAAACCGAAGAAGCCAGTCATAAAGCATTACTGTATAAACTGCTTCTTACTGCTGCGGTTATTGCCCTATTAGTTATTACCACTGTGGCATGGTTAGTTAACTTCTTGTTCCGCGATTTAGATCGCGTATCAAACGCACTAGCAGAAATAGCCAGCGGTAAAGGTGATCTAACTCAGCGTATTGAGCCAAAGAGCAATGATGAAGTCGGTCAACTTGCCAATAACTTCAACCAGTTCGTTGGTAACATGCATCAAATGGTGGCGCGTTTAAGCCATGTATCTCAATCACTCAGTCAGCAATCACATTTAACAGCGACCCAAGCAGAAGAGCGCAGTACCCGTATTCAACATCAACAAGATGAAATCAATATGGTCGCAACAGCTATTAACGAAATGGCAGCGGCAACCAAAGAAATTGCATCTAATGCTGAAAATACGGCACGCACGGCTGAAGAAACGGTGATGGCATCGAATCATGGTGCAACTCAGGTCAACCAAAGCCAACAATCCATTTCGAGTTTGGCGCAAGAAGTTGAAACGGCGACGACAGTGATCAGCGATCTTAATAGCCATGCCCAGAGCATCAATACGATTCTTTCGACTATCCAAGGTATTGCAGAGCAAACAAATTTACTGGCATTAAATGCCGCCATTGAAGCTGCACGCGCAGGTGAACAAGGTCGTGGGTTTGCAGTTGTTGCAGATGAAGTACGAGTATTAAGCCAACGTACCCATGCTTCTACCCAAGAAATTCAACAGATGATTGAAACGCTACAACAAACCACAGGGCAAGCCGTTGGGATCATGGAAGATAGCCGTCATCTATCTGAAACCAGTGTTGATGATGCAAGCTCAGCTTCTGCTAGCTTGGCGCAAATTACCAGTGCTGTTAATAACATCAATGATATGGCAACCCAAATCGCCTCTGCCGCGGAAGAACAATCCTCTGTCACATCCGAGATCACGCGCAATACAGAGGGGATCCGTGATGTATCAAACGAGTTGGCTGTTGAAGCTAATGAAGCCGCAAAGCAAGCAGCTGAATTGTCAGAGCTCTCTTATGAACTACAGCAAGAAATCAACCGCTTTAAATTGTAATATCTCTAAATAAACAAAAAGGCTTGCGTATAACGCAAGCCTTTCTTTTAGCAGCCAGTTTAAAACTAGCTTACACTAAGCTAAAAATAATTGCCGCGACAGCTAAACATCCCATCAATAAAATAAACCAAGTACTGATTTTACCTCGATACATTTTCAGGCTTTCAATTCGATATACCGCAAGCATTGGCATAATAAAAAGTATCATCGCAATCACAGGGCCAGACAACGCTTCCATCATCCCTAAAATACTTGGGTTCATAACGGCAGCAAACCAAATAGAGAAGAACATGATCACCACACCGATCTTGTCGATGGTCTTTAATGGCAATGATGTTTGTTTCGCTACAATGCCATTGAAGCTTTCGCGCGCGCCCATAAAGTGTCCTAAAAACGATGATGTAATCGCAATAAAAGCAATTAAAGGGCCTAGCAACATAACAAAATGGCTGTCTTTAACATTCGCTAAATAAGATAGAACTGACACATTATCCGCTTTTGCTTGCTGCAATTGCTCAGGCGATAAACTCAATACACATGAGAAAACAAAGAACAACACAAAGGCAATGAGCATGACTGAGGTCCGCTTTAAAATCGCTTCTGATTTCTGTTTGGCCCCCTCTGAATATTGACGACGTTGTGCATTCACAAAGCCAGATACCACTGGCGTGTAGCTAAAAGCAAAAACCACAACGGGAATAGCTAACCATAATGATGCGCTAAAGTCGGTGATACTTTGAGAGAAATTAAAATTAGGTACATGCCAGCTTGGGATCAAATAAATGGAAATCCCCGCAAGAATAAATGCCAGTGGGTAGACAATCACTTCAAATGCTTTAAGCATCGCTTTTTCACCCGCAAGCATTACAGTAATCATCAAAAAGACTAATCCACCCGATAGTAATACTCGAGACGGTGCTTGCCAGCCTAATTGGTGAACAATAAAACTATCAACAGTGTTAGTTAAACCTACACCATAAATAAGTAAAATAGGAAAAATAGAAAGAAAATACAGAACTGAAATTAGGCGTCCATAACGAGAGCCAAAGTGTTCTTCTACAACATCGGTAAAGTCAGCATCAGAGGAGGAAGAGGATAAAACAAAGCGCGCTAACCCACGGTGTGCCCAAAATGTCATTGGACCTGCTAATAATGCCATTATAACAAGTGACCAGAATCCACCCGAGCCTATATTGATAGGTAAAAATAGAATACCCGCCCCTACAGATGTACCAAACAAACTTAACATCCAACGGGTGTCATGCGGTGTCCATTTAGATGAATGTGCTGCTATCTCTTTTTTGGGATGCTCTTGGATTGTTGTTAATGACACAAGTGACTCTCTAACCTAATAAAATCTGTCGCAAGTATGAAACGACAAACTATAAGTTTCAAAATCAACATGACAAACATCACACTAAATAACCCATACCCATAAAGCATGAGCACTACAAAACAAACAAACAACAACATATAAATTCAAATAATAGTGAAAAATAAAGAACAAAATATCGTATTTATATATTTATCAAACTTTCATATATCGAACACTTATCATACAAAATATCCTTTTCCCCTTTAATAGGCAATAAAAAAGCCCAGTGGTTGATACTCACTGAGCTCTAATAGAACAATGAAAAATACTTAGTTCACTTCAATCGGAGCAAAGCTCTTAATCAAATCATCAAGCTGTTTAATTTGCGCTAAAAACGGTTCTAGCTTATCGAGTGGAAATGCTGATGGGCCATCACAACGCGCGAGATCTGGTGTAGGGTGTGCTTCCATAAATAGGCCTGCAATACCTGTTGCAATACCAGAACGAGCAAGATCAACAGTTTGCTCACGACGACCACCTGATGCGGCACCTAGTGGATCACGACATTGTAAGGCGTGAGTCACATCAAAGATTATTGGACTCCCCTTTGATGCTTTTTTCATTACATCAAAACCAAGCATATCAACCACTAAGTTATCATAACCGTGTAGTACACCACGCTCACATAAGATCACATTGTGATTATCACATTCCGCAAATTTCTCAACAATATTACCCACTTGACCAGGGCTCATGAACTGTGGTTTTTTTACATTAATCACGGCACCTGTTTTCGCCATTGCTTCAACAAGATCAGTTTGACGAGCAAGAAACGCAGGAAGTTGAATCACATCAACCACATCAGCAACAGGTTGTGCTTGCTCTTTCTCATGAATATCCGTAATGATTTTTACGCCAAACGTATCTTTAAGCTCTTGGAAGATCTTTAAACCTTCTTCCATACCAGGACCTCGGTATGAATGAACAGATGAACGATTAGCCTTATCAAAAGAAGCTTTAAATACGTAAGGAATACCTAACTTCTCAGTAACCTTCACGTAATGCTCACACATTTTCATCGCTAAGTCGCGAGACTCAAGCACGTTCATGCCACCAAATAAAACAAATGGCTTATCATTTGCAACATCAATATCGCCAATGCGAACAGTTTTTTGTTCCATCATATTCGTTGTTCTCTTCTAGTGTAGAATCAGAGGCTCATCAAAGAGTGTCTCTACTTGAGTTTTGAGTAAATCAGCGGCTGGATCTTCAGGACATTGCTCAATAAAGTATGAATAATCCATCGCTGCTGCGTGATTACAATCAAGCTGTTGATAAATATAGCCTCGATCACGGATCTCATGGGGATCACCAGGGCTAAACAACAACGCAAGATCACTACAACGTAAGGCATCAGTAAAATGTTCTTCACGAAGAAGTGCACTTTTCATTACCGTTAACCAACGCGTTAAAATTTCATGATTTTGCTGCGTTTTAAGGTACTCAGGTTTGAGCTCAGTAAAAGGGCCACGATGGCCAATCAACCAACTACGTAAAACATGTGTGCTAACAAACTCACCATCAAACGGATTAATATATTGAACATCACCTTCTGACCATGTCGCCTTTAATAAAAACTGAGTCGGAAAGCCTACGCTTTCAATTGGTAGATCAAGGTGCTGAGATAAATAAAGAAACAAAGCACCAAGACTTACAGGGATCCCCTTTCGACGCTCTAGTACTTTATCTAAGAATGCATTATCTGACGAAAAGTATTGTTGGTGATCGCCTTGAAAGCCCCATTCACGATAAAAAAGGCGTAAAAGCCCCTCTAAACGTAAACGAGGATTAACTTCTTCCATTAATGTTTGCTCAGCTTCCTGTGCTAATTGAGATAGCTTTAGCTCCACCCATTGGGTTGGAAATTCAGGAACAATGTCCTTCATCATCTCAATGGCACCATTAACTAATGGCTGTGAATTTAATTCGTCTTCATTAAACAGCATCATGATCTAACCTAACTTAACCTAAAATTGGCGTTTTCGTTACCGCCAATTGCGCAGCTAAAAATACCCAGCCTAATGCGCCTAAAAAGGCAAATGTCTTAAAGACTTTATTCTTACCCATATGCAGTGTGACATAACCAAGAGCAATATATGCGAGTACACAAGTTAGCTTTTCAGTTAACCAACCATTACCTGCCGTAAAAGGCATAAACCCTGTTATAAATATCAATGCTACACCACTTGCTAAAAGCGCTGTATCGACAATATGAGGTGTGATTTTGAAAAACTTTTTATTTAACAGTGATGAGTTTGCCATCATCATGATATAGCGAGTCACAAACAGTAAAACACTGAGTGCGATTGCAACTAAATGAAGATGTTTCATAGCCATATACATAATTATAATTCTCCTTGCCAGCAACCCATCGTGACACGATCGAGCCCAGCATAATCTTGACTGGTAGATACTTGTTGGTAGCCTAGCTGCTCTAAAATAGTTCTAACTGCCAAGCCTTGTTCAAAGCCATGCTCCATTAACAACCAACCACCTACCATTAAGTGTTTACGTCCTTGTGCACTAATAATTCGGATATCAGCTAAGCCATTATCATCAGCAACTAATGCACTCTTTGGTTCAAAACGGACATCACCTTGAACTAAATGTGGGTCAGCTTGATCAATATAGGGCGGATTACTTACTATTACATCAAACACATCATTGTCTTGTAATGGTGAATACCAGCTTCCCGCTAAAAAACGGGTATTTAATATTGATAAACGTTGGCTATTTTCATGTGCAAGTTCAGCCGCTTCTTGACGTAAATCAATGCCTGTAACCTGCAAACTTGGGCACTCTGAAGCAATTGCCAGTGCAATAGCACCGGTTCCTGTGCCTAAATCCAGTACTTTGGTAGTAGCACTTGTGATTTTATCTAACGCAAGTTCAACCAAACGCTCAGTATCAGGACGTGGGATCAAGGTTGAAGGTGAGACTTTTAATGGCAATGACCAAAACTCACGCTCACCAACAATATACGCAATAGGTTCACCATTTAGGCGGCGTTCAAGCACTCCCATAAAAGCATTATATTGATCATTGTCTAGTTGCTTTTCAGGCCACGTTAATAAATAACTACGTGGTTTATCAAGCACATGACATAACAACACAGCACTATCAAGTTGCGGACTCTCAGAGCCCGCACTTGCTAGTTGTTCAGTGGTTTGCTTTAGCAAATATTCAATGCTTTGAGGCATTAGTTTTGCTCAGACATCGCAGCTAGCTGATCTGCTTGGTATTCAGTAAATACAGGTTGGATCAATGCATCTAAATCACCTTCCATTACTTCATTTAAGCGGTAAAGTGTCAGTGTAATACGGTGATCAGAAACACGACCTTGTGGGTAGTTGTAAGTACGAATACGGTCAGAGCGATCGCCTGAACCTAGTAGATTACGACGTGTGCTCGCTTCTTCAGCATGACGTTTTTCTTCTTCAGCTTTGATAATACGAGCAGCAAGTACCGACATCGCTTTCGCTTTGTTCTTATGCTGTGAACGCTCATCCTGACACTCAACAACAATACCTGTTGGTAAGTGAGTAATACGGATTGCAGAATCGGTGGTGTTAACGTGCTGACCACCCGCACCTGATGAACGGAAGGTATCAATACGTAGATCGCCGGCATTAATTTCTGGAATTTCTGCTTCAGGAATTTCAGGTAATACCGCAACAGTACAAGCTGATGTATGTACACGACCTTGAGATTCTGTCGCAGGAACACGCTGAACGCGGTGACCGCCTGACTCAAATTTCAAAATACCGTAAGCACCATCACCGTTAACTTTAGCGATCATCTCTTTATAACCACCTTGTTCTGAACGGTTTTCATTGATGATCTCAATACGCCAGCCACGACGTTCTGCATATTTGCTGTACATACGGAAAAGATCACCAGCAAAGATACCCGCTTCATCACCACCCGCACCTGCACGGATTTCTACAAAACAGTTACGATCATCGTTAGGATCTTTAGGAATCAATAACACCTGAAGTTCATCAGCTAAGCGTTCAATTTCAGCTTTGGCTTCTTTGATCTCTTCTTGTGCCATTTCGCGCATTTCTGCATCGTCTTCCTGCGCCATTTCTTCTGCAGCGACTAAATCTTCTTTTGCTTGTTGGTAAGCTTGAAAACACTTAGTTACTTCTTCTAGCTGAGAGTATTCTTTTGATAGCGTACGAAAACGGTTTTGATCCGCAAGAACACTTGGATCACCAAGGAGATGTTGAACTTCTTCGTAACGTTCAACAAGAGTTTCTAATTTAACTAAAATTGATTGCTTCATAATCTTCTAATAGTGCTGAGCGAAAGCCAAAGGCGATCAACTACTAATCGTTATAGGAATCCAGACCGAGTGCTTCACGAATCACAGCTAATTTTTCAGATTCGCCATTTTTTGCGACCTGCTGCATAGCCTTGGTTGGTGCATGGATAAGCTTATTGGTAAGTTTATTACTGAGCTCTGCTAACGCCTTTTCAGGCTCGGTACCGTTAGCAATGGCTTGGAGACTACGTTGTAGTAACTCCTGTTTTATTTGTTCGGCTAATTGACGATAATCACGAATACTATCAACCGCTTCAAGTGAGCGTAACCACTGCATAAATACAGCACTTTCTTCGCTTACAATCGCCTCAGCTTGAATCGCTGCTACTTTACGCTGCTCACGGTTCTTCTCTACAATAGAGTGAAGATCATCAACAGAATATAAGTAAGCATCGTTCAACTCACCCACTTGTTGTTCTATATCTCTAGGCACTGCAATATCCACCAACAGCATAGGCTGATGACGACGTTGCTTTAATGCCATTTCAACCATCCCTTTACCAACAATAGGTAATGGGCTTGCAGTTGAACTAATAACAATATCTGCGCGATGGAGATGGTCGGGAATATCTTCAAGACTGATCACCTCTGCACCAAACTCACGTGCAATGCCTTCCGCTCTTTCACGCGTACGGTTAGCAACAATCAAACTATTACAACCTTGTTCAACGACATGGCGAGAAACAAGTTCAATCGTTTCGCCTGCGCCAACCAATAAAATAGTGACACCAGATAAAGACTCAAAAATTTGTCGCGCTAAAGAACACGCCGCATAAGCTACTGAGACGGCATTACCGCCAATATCAGTTTCAGTACGTACGCGTTTCGCTACTGTAAAGGTTTTTTGAAACAGCTTTTCTAAGGTGCCACCTACTGCTTCATTGTCTTTTGATTCCGAATAAGACTGCTTCACCTGTCCTAGGATTTGCGGCTCGCCCAATACTAACGAATCAAGGCCACAGGCAACACGCATTAAATGACGTGCAGCCGCTTGCTCTTCATGAAAGTACAGGCTTGGCATCAGTTCTTCGGCTGTGATCTGATGAAATTTGGTCAACCAGTCAATGATCACACCCGGCCCTGACTGTGAGATCTCACAGTAAACTTCAGTACGGTTACAGGTAGATACTATAACCCCACTTAATACCTCAGGGTGGTTTTTCAGCTGCTGCAACGCTAAAGAAAGCTTTTCAGGAGAAAAAGCCACTTTTTCGCGTAAATCAACAGAAGCTGTTTTATGGTTGATTCCTAATGCAAGCAAGGTCATGGAGACGGTGTACCCACTTCGCCGGTGAAAAAATCTAAGGAGGGGATTTTACTTGATGCCCTGACTTAATAAAAGGTAGCTGACGTAATCAATCAATAATGACTGCATTTTTATTACCTTATTTGCCTAAATTACCCCTTATTTTTGCTTAAAATTTGGCTTTAATTAAAATAATCGTTATTGTTTTTGCTCATTCTTATTACGAGCTTTCATCATGAGATTACGTAATTTAGCCTTTATTGCTATTACATTTGCCTTATTATCTGGCTGTGCACAAACGCCCAAAAACACCGCAAAAGTAGATTGGGACACGCACCAAGCACAATTAAAGCGTCTAACGGATTATCAAGCAAAAGGTGTGTTTGGCTATTTAAGCCCTGAGCAACGCATATCTCTCACCTTTAACTGGAAAAACCATGATGATGAGTACCAGTTAATCTTAACAAAAATGTACAAAACCGTCCTGAATCTCAATGTAAAATCAGATCATGTCACGCTAATCGATCCTGATGGTAAAACCTATCATGGCACTGATGCGGCGCAATTAGTTAAACAATTAACAGGGATCGAATTACCCTTATCACAAATGCGCGATTGGCTGATTGGTTTACCAACCGCTGCTGATACTTATCAGCTAAACAATAACGATCAAGTTGCTTATCTTGCCAAAGAGATTAATGGTCAAGTATGGGAAATGCACTACAACACGTATAATGATCAAAGCCCTGCATTACCCACACAAATGGTACTAAACCAAGGTCAACTCAAAATTAAAATTAAAATCTCTAACTGGTTAGCGAATTAAACAGCGAAGCATTTACGATAACTTAAAATAAACGAGCATTGCATGAGTCAATACATTCCTTTTGGTGTCGCAAGCCAATGGCCAGCGCCAGCAAAACTGAACTTATTTTTATACATTACCGGCCAACGTCCAAATGGTTACCATGATTTACAGACGCTGTTTCAATTTATCGATTATGGCGATACATTAACCATCACGCCACGTCGTGATAACCAAGTGAATTTGACGCCTGCAATTAAAGGCGTTAAAACCGAAGATAACCTTATTTATCGCGCTGCAAATGCACTTCGTCAAGCAGCAAATTGTGAATTAGGTGCCGATATTCATATTGATAAAATCCTTCCCATGGGAGGCGGTCTTGGTGGCGGCTCTTCTAATGCAGCAACCGCATTAGTCGCCCTCAATTATCTTTGGCAAACTCAACTCTCGGTTGATGAATTAGCGAATATTGGTCTTAAATTAGGTGCCGATGTCCCTGTTTTTGTCCGTGGTAACAGCGCATTTGCTGAGGGTATTGGCGAAAAACTGCAACCCGCCGAACCTCAAGAAAAATGGTTCTTAGTCGCAAAGCCTGATATTAGTATTGCAACTGTCGATATTTTCACCCATCCTGAACTTCCGCGTAATACTAAAAAACGTAGCCTAGATGCACTGTTACGTGGAGTTTACGAAAACGATTGCGAAAAAATTGTAAGAAGTCTTAATCCCGAGGTTGATCAGGCGCTTTCGTGGCTGTTAGAATACGCGCCGTCAAGATTGACTGGCACTGGCGCTTGTGTGTTTTCGGAATTTAACACTCAACAAGAAGCCAACGCAATCCTGAACATTTTACCTGACTGGCTCCACGGATTTGTCGCAAAAGGTGTCAACACGTCTCCTCTTATGACAGCCTTAGCCGCACATTCTACGGATTGTCAGTAATTACAACTTGGACGCAACCTGAGGTTTACACCGTGCCTGATATGAAGCTGTTTGCTGGTAACGCAACACCAGAACTAGCCCAACGCATCGCTGATCGTCTTTATATTTCCTTGGGAGATGCTACGGTTAACCGTTTCTCCGATGGTGAAGTATGTGTACAAATTAATGAAAACGTACGTGGTAGCGACGTATTCATTATCCAATCAACTTGTGCACCAACGAACGACAACCTAATGGAACTGGTTGTTATGATCGATGCACTACGCCGCGCTTCAGCGGGCCGTATTACTGCTGTAATTCCATACTTTGGTTATGCTCGCCAAGATCGCCGCGTTCGCTCTGCTCGTGTGCCGATTACTGCTAAAGTTGTTGCTGATTTCCTTTCTAACGTAGGTGTTGATCGTGTCTTAACGGTTGACCTGCACGCAGAACAAATCCAAGGTTTCTTCGACGTACCTGTTGATAACGTATTTGGTAGCCCTGTGTTACTTGAAGATATGCTAGCAAAAGATCTACAAGATCCAGTGGTTGTTTCTCCTGATATCGGTGGTGTTGTACGTGCTCGTGCAATCGCTAAACTACTTGATGACACCGATATTGCTATCATTGATAAGCGTCGCCCTCGTGCAAACGTTTCTCAGGTTATGCATCTAATCGGTGATGTTGAAGGCCGTGACTGTATTATCGTTGATGATATGATTGATACCGGTGGCACATTGTGTAAAGCAGCTGAAGCGCTAAAAGAACGCGGTGCTAAGCGTGTATTTGCTTACGCAACTCACCCAGTATTTTCAGGTAGTGCACTAGAGAATATCCGTGAATCTGTTATCGATGAAATTATCGTTACAGACTCAATTACGCTAACAAAAGAAATTGAAGCAACGGGTAAAGTATCAGTATTAACACTGTCAGGTATGCTAGCTGAAGCTATTCGTCGCATTAGCAACGAAGAGTCAATTTCAGCAATGTTTGAACACTAATTTGCTCACTCGGTTAGATTGCCTTCATTTAACCAAATAAGATATTTAACGCCTCGCTACTGCGAGGCGTTTTCTTTTGTCTAGCAGGCAAAAACAGTGACGATGAAGAGCCATATCAATTTTAGTTAATTTAATATAATATATGGCGCGTTTTGAGCCCGACTCCCAGTAACTCATTGTCACTATAATTTCAGGTGCAACCCGCTAAGTTACTGGTAAATGACAAGAGAGATAAACGTGAGTAATAATATTCGTTTGCTTGTTGGCCTCGCTAATCCGGGTCAAGAGTACGCTAACACCCGCCATAATGCAGGAGCATGGGTCGTTGAAGAACTAGCACGCGTCCACAATGTAACCCTTCGCCCTGATCCCAAATATTTTGGTTTAACAGGAAGGATTACAGCCAATGGACAAGATCTTCGCTTATTGATCCCATCGACTTTTATGAACCTGTCAGGAAAGTCGGTTGCTGCGTTAGCTAACTTCTTCCAAATCAAACCCGAAGAAATTTTAGTTGCTCACGATGAATTAGATTTACCACCTGGTGTTGCTAAATTTAAAAAAGGTGGTGGTCATGGCGGACATAATGGTCTTCGCGATATCATTAGCAAAATGGGCAATAATAAAGATTTCTATCGTCTGAGGATCGCTATCGGTCATCCAGGCGATAAAAACAAAGTCGCTGGCTACGTGCTTGGAAAAGCACCAGCTAAAGAGCAAGAATTAATTGATGCCGCAGTAGATGAATCTGTTCGCTGTATTGATATCTTGCTTAAAGACGGCTTAACAAAGGCGCAAAATCGCCTACATACATTCAAAGCAGAATAGCCACACACTTTCGCGTACTATTTTGCCGCTATAGTTGCAGTCATTCGTACTATAGTTGAGTTGTTACACAGAATAATCACCAAAAGGGTTTTAAACCATGGGTTTTAAATGCGGTATCGTAGGTCTACCAAACGTTGGTAAGTCAACTCTATTCAACGCCTTAACAAAAGCAGGCATTGAAGCAGCAAACTTCCCGTTCTGTACTATTGAACCAAACACAGGTGTAGTTCCTGTTCCTGATCCACGTATGGATGCATTGGCAGTTTTCGTTAATCCAGAACGCATTCTACCAACGACAATGGAATTTGTTGATATCGCGGGTCTCGTTGCTGGTGCATCAAAAGGTGAAGGCCTTGGTAACAAGTTCCTAGCTAACATCCGTGAAACAGATGCTATTGGTCACGTTGTACGTTGTTTTGAAAACGACAACATTGTCCACGTTGCTGGTCGTATCGATCCTCTAGAAGATATCGATATTATCAACCTTGAGCTTGCGATGGCTGACCTAGATACGTGTGAACGTGCTATTTTCCGTCTAGCTAAGCGTGCTAAAGGCGGCGATAACGATGCTAAGTTTGAAATCAAAGTACTAGAAAAGATGCTTCCTGTACTAACAGAAGGCGGCATGGCTCGTTCAATGGAATTAAGCAAAGAAGAGTTAGCTGCAATTGACTACCTACACTTCTTAACGCTTAAACCAACGATGTACATTGCTAACGTGAATGATGACGGTTTTGAAAATAACCCATTCCTTGACAAAGTGATTGCACGCGCAGCAGAAGAAAATGCTGTTGTTGTTCCAGTATGTGCGGCAATGGAATCAGAGATCGCTGAACTGGATGACGAAGATCGTGAAGAATTCCTTGCTGATATGGGTATCGAAGAACCTGGTCTTAACCGCGTGATCCGTTCAGGTTATGAACTACTGTCTCTTCAGACTTACTTTACTGCTGGTGTTAAAGAAGTGCGTGCATGGACTATCCCTGTAGGTGCAACAGCGCCAAAAGCAGCAGGTGTTATCCACACTGACTTCGAAAAAGGCTTCATCCGTGCAGAAGTTATTGGCTATGACGATTACATCAATTGCGGTGGTGAGTCAGGAGCTAAAGAAGCAGGTAAATGGCGTTTAGAAGGTAAAGAATACGTTGTTAAAGACGGTGATGTTGTTCACTTCCGTTTTAACGTGTAATTTTTAGCCAAGTCGCTAGCCTCACAAATACGATAAGCCAGCTTTTTAGCTGGTTTATTTTTATCTCAAAAGAAATTTTCTCATTTGTTAGCAATATAAATAACTTGATAATGTTCACATTTATTGAAGTTTTAAGCTGACAATCATAATTTCAGTTTGTCATTCGCACACATCGTCCAAATATGCGCCGAACAAACGGAATTTGACGATATATTTAAAAAAACTATTGACGGTTTTGGTTGGTATGAGCATAATGCGCCCCGTTCCCAACACAGTGGCTCACTAAGAAATACTGTGAAAAATCGGAAAATGGCTACGTAGCTCAGTTGGTTAGAGCACATCACTCATAATGATGGGGTCACAGG
>NZ_JADQAQ010000064.1 GCF_022129445.1 Photobacterium sp. Ph5 | reverse complement strand
GTGGTGCAAAATCACCACCGATGCCAGAGAAATTATTAACCTTGGCTGAGTCTCGATGGTAATCAGGATATAAATTGTTAATTAACCAAAGTTCATTCAAAAGCCAATTATTATAGAATTGTTTTTTATTTTTGTTATTAATTTTATATCTAATACATAAAAATTAGTTATAGATATAATGTTGCCTGGATAACAAGAAATTTATTGATCTAGTGGTATTGATAAAAGATGTTCTTTAATAATGAATAAAAAGCCGCCATAGCTAGGTAGGGAACTATGGCGGCAAATTGGTAATACCTTAGGGTAGGCTGTCAGGTATTACCAACGTAGTAGCAAATTATTAAATCTTATTAGTAAAGGTACGGCTAATTACATCTTGTTGCTGTTCACGAGTCAGTGAGTTGAAACGCACTGCGTAACCAGAAACACGAATTGTTAGCTGTGGGTATTTCTCTGGGTACTCAACAGCATCAAGTAACATGTCACGGTTTAATACGTTCACGTTTAGGTGTTGACCACCTTCTATGCCATCTGTTGCGCCTGCTGCTTCATGGTGGAAGTAACCATCCATTAACGCTGCAAGGTTTTGTTTCTGTGTTTCTTCATCTTTACCTAATGCATTTGGCACGATAGAGAAGGTGTATGAGATACCGTCTTTCGCGTAAGCAAATGGGAGTTTAGATACAGATGTTAGTGATGCAACCGCACCGTTTTCATCACGACCGTGCATTGGGTTTGCACCTGGGCCAAATGGCATACCAGCACGACGACCACAAGGTGTATTACCTGTTTTCTTACCGTACACAACGTTTGATGTGATGGTTAAGATTGATTGTGTTGGAATTGCTTCACGGTACATGAGCATCTTCTGAATTTTCTTCATGAAGCGCTCAACAAGGTCGCAAGCGATGTCATCAACACGTGGATCGTTGTTACCGAATTTAGGGTAGTCACCTTCGATGTTAAAATCGATTGCTACGCCATCTTCGTCACGTACTGGTGTTACTTTCGCAAATTTAATTGCAGATAGTGAATCAGCCACAACAGAAAGACCTGCAATACCACATGCCATAGTACGGCGTACATCGCGATCCATTAATGCCATAAGTGATGCTTCATAGCTGTAACGGTCGTGAGAGTAGTGGATGATGTTCAGTGCTGTCACGTATTGTGTTGCTAACCAATCTAGCATTGAATCAAAGCGTGGCATTAGTGAGTCAAAGTTTAATACTTCGTCTTCGATTTTCGCTACTTGTGGGCCAACTTGGGCTTTAGATTTTTCATCAATACCGCCGTTAATGGTGTATAGCAGACCTTTTGCAAGATTAGCGCGCGCACCAAAGAACTGCATGTGTTTACCAACAACCTGTGGGCTTACACAACATGCGATTGCGTAATCATCGTTGTTGAAATCAGGACGCATTAGATCGTCGTTTTCGTATTGAACAGATGATGTTTCAATCGATACTTTTGCTGCGTACTTTTTAAAGGCAATAGGGAGTTGCTCAGACCAAAGAATCGTCATGTTTGGCTCTGGTGCAGGACCCATTGTATGCAGTGTATGTAAGTAACGGAATGTGCTCTTTGTTACTAAAGTACGCCCGTCAACACCCATACCCGCCATTGCTTCTGTTGCCCAGATTGGGTCGCCAGAGAACAGTGAGTCGTACTCAGGTGTACGTAAGAAACGAACCATACGTAACTTCATGATGAAGTGGTCGATCATCTCTTGCGCTTCTTGCTCGTTGATCAAGCCGTTTTGGATATCACGCTCGATAAATACATCAAGGAATGTTGATGTGCGACCGAGTGACATTGCTGCGCCGTTTTGAGACTTAACGGCTGCTAGGTAGCCAAAGTAAGTGAATTGAATCGCTTCTTGTGCTGTGCGAGCAGGTGCAGACATATCGATGCCGTATTTCAAGCCCATTTGACGAATGTCTTCTAGTGCTTGAACCTGATCTGCTAGTTCTTCACGTAGGCGAAGTGTTTTTTCTAGATCTTGGCCTTGCTCTAGGAATGCTTGAGTTGATTTGTATTGTTCTTGCTTGTCAGCTTTAAGGAAATCAATACCGTATAGTGCAAGACGACGGTAGTCACCAATAATACGACCACGACCGTAAGCATCTGGTAGACCTGTGATGATGCCAGATTTACGACATGCTAGGATTTCTTTGGTGTATAGGTCGAAACATGCTTTGTTGTGTGTTTTACGGTAATCAGTGAAGATTTTCTCTACACTTTCATCAAGTTTGCGACCGTAAACTTCACATGAGTTTTTCACCATGCGAATACCACCGTTAGCGATGATTGCACGCTTAAGTGGTTTATCAGTTTGTAGACCTACGATTTTTTCTAGCTCTTTGTTGATGTAGCCAGCATCGTGAGATGTGATTGTTGATGGTAAATCAGTATCGAAATCAACCGGCGCGTGAGTGCGGCTTTCTTCTTTAATACCTTCTAGAACGGTATTCCATAGTGATGTTGTTGTTTCTGTAACATCAGCTAGGAAAGACTCATCCCCTTCATAAGGCGTGTAGTTAGTCTGGATGAAGTCACGAGTGTTAACTTCTTGCTGCCAGTTACCTGCGCTAAAACCTTTCCACGCTTCTAACATTTCAGTAGTAGGTATTGTCATAATGTTTACCTCAATAGGTGATATATGCGAATGCGTTATGATGAAATGGACTCACCATAAACTTAAAATCTGATGTGTGTTGAGCACTCTCGGCTGATTTTAATTCACTGCTTTTGAAGCTTTTTTGATTATTAACAGGCGTTATTTCGCTGTCTTTGCTGCTTCTTAGCTTGAGACAAATACTATGATTTATAAGTGTATGAGTAAAATGAATGCTTTTCATTTTTTAAATGCATTTTATGCATATTAATTATGGTTAAGCTGGAAGGATGATTACTTTATCATTTGAAAACAGTATGTTAATTGTATTTACTTGTCAGTGTGACATTAGAAGCATTTTTTTGTTTGAGGGATTTTACATTCAAAAAAAGTTTGGATTTATACCCAAGTAACTTCAAGATGCAGTGTTCAGCGAGATGACCTTAGTTCTCAGGCGCGGCAACGATTTGTAGATGTAGTGATTCTACATTGAGAATCGTTAACAAAGTCTGAGAGCTAAGGACGCTCGCCCTTTGGGAGCGTGTCACTGAGCCGACTTCTTGCGTCAGACAACTTGGAAAGAGCTCGCTATTCCGCTTCGTTGTCTTCCTTGAATTCAACTCAGTGACTTCGCTCTGAATCAGGCATATTGAAGTCGCTTGGGTATATTACATTTTTCTATAATTAGGTCCTGAGCCGCTTTCTGGTGGTGTCCATGAAATGTTTTGTGATGGATCTTTTATATCGCAGGCTTTGCACTGTAAGCAATTCCCTGCATTAATTTGAAATCGTACTTGGTTATTCTCCTTTATTATTTCATACACGCCTGCAGGGCAGTAGCGTTGGCTAGGTTCATTAAACTCTTTGAGGTGTTGGTTTATTGGGATGTGTACGTCCTGTATATGAAGATGGCAAGGTTGATCGTCTGGGTGATTAATAGAAGCAAGATAGAGTGACGATGTTTTATCAAAACTTAATTGATTATCTGGCTCTGGATAGTTGATCTTGTTCGCTTTGGATATGGGCTGTAACTGTGCATGATCGGGCACATTGTTATTAAGTAGCCATTTTGCATGACCGTTAAATAAGGTTTGTTCTAAATAAGTTGCTATACATCCGCTTAGTTGCCCCCATTTATGGATATTTGCAGTCGTATTTCTTGCTTGGTAAAGTTCATCATACAGCCAACTGCTCTCAAATAAAGCGTTATAGCAAGGCTCTGTATGGCTGTGATCTTTCATTAATTCACCGTATATCGCACTTGCCGCTAACATGCCGGACTTCATGGCGGTATGGCATCCTTTTAGTTTATTCATATTAAGTGTGCCAGCATCACAACCTATTAATATGCCCCCAAGAAATGATTGCTGTGGTAGGGCGGCAAGTCCGCCTTTAGTAATAGCTCTTGCACCATATTCAATCCGTTTGCCATCTTTAAGTGCCGTGGCAAAAACTGGGTGATGTTTTAAACGTTGAAACTCATCAAATGGGCTTAAATAGGGATTGTGATAGTTTAAGTCGGTGATCAAGCCAACAGCGATATGTTCATCATCCATGTGATACATAAAAGCGCCGCCAGTGGTCTGTGATTCACTCAAAGGCCAACCCAGACTGTGAATGACATGCCCAGCTTTATGATGTTTAGGTACTTGCCACACTTCTTTAATGCCTAGTGCATAGTGTTGCGGATGGCTATGTTTATCTAATTTAAGTTGTTTAATCAGTGATTTACCTAAATGACCTCGGCTACCTTCGGCGAAAATGGTATAGCGTGCATTTATCTGCATACTGGGTTGATAGGTCGATTTAGGTTCGCCTTGCTTATCTATTCCCATGGCTTTGGTAATGATGCCTTTCACACTACTCATATAGATGGGCAAATCTGCATTATCTTCAGTGACAATGTCACTTCTTTGATGCTCGAATAATACTTTCTCTGCACTGAAACCGGGATAAATTTCCACACCAAGTTGTTCTGCTTGTTTTCCTAGCCAGCGGCATAATTCACTTAAACTGATCACGTAACTGTTTTTATTGTCGGTGTTTTTCGGGCGAAAAAGGGCAGGAATAGTGATTGATGCGTGATCATTAGTAAGCCAGTAGAAATCATCTTGTTTTGCTTTAGTGGTAACGGGGCAATCGGTTTGTTGCCAGTCGGGAATAAGTTCGTTTAATGCGTGGGGATCAAATAGCGCCCCCGATAAGATATGCCCACCAATGTCAGCACTCTTTTCGATAACAGCAATGGAGAGTGGGCGTTGATGCTCTTTGGCAAGTTGGGCTAGTTGAATTGCACTTGATAACCCCGCAGGGCCAGCCCCGACAATCAAAACATCAAAAGAGATACTTTCTAGCGTACTGTTTTCTTCTGCCATTGCGTGCTCCTTTACTGTTTCATTTAACTATAGTCCAGTTGACGTAAACGTAAATTCAACTAGGCTCAAAGAAAGTAACACATTCCAGTATTAGCCGTTAAATCAACGACTTCTTATAAGAGGTGTGCGATATGGCAGAGTCTAGTTTGAAAATTCTTGTCGCGATTAAGCGAGTAATAGACCCGTATGTGGCTATTCGTGTCAAAGACGATCACAGTGGTATTGATGATCATAATGTGAAGAAAACCATTAATCCTTTTTGTGCAATTGCCCTTGAACAAGCCGTACAGTTTAAAGAACAAGGGATAGCGTCAGAGGTAGTTGTTGTTTGTATTGGGGATGATAGTTGCAATGAATCATTAAGGACGGCACTAGCACTAGGGGCTGATAGCGCTATTCATATCAATACAAATCAAACTGAAAGTGACGATGTAACAAATATTACCCCGCTAAAAATAGCAATGCTGTTATCTGTATTAGCGATACAGAACAAGAGTGATGTGGTGTTAATGGGGAAACAGTCTATTGATGGCGATAACAATCAAACACCTCAAATGCTGGCAGGAATATTAGACTGCCCACAAGCAACTTATGCTTCAGAAATTAACTATGACAACCCTTCGATATTAGATGAGCTTATTGTGACCCGTGAAGTCGATGGTGGTCTTGAAACTTTGGCGGTTAAAGTTCCTTGTGTGATCAGCTGCGATTTACGACTTAATACACCCAGATTTGCATCACTTCCAAATATTATGAAAGCGAAAGCGAAACCGTTAACGACCATTTCGTTGCAAGATTTTATTAACAAAAATAGCTTGCAGTACCCATCGCTTGAAAATCTGATAAAGACAAGGTCTCAAACAATACTTCGCTATAACGCGCCAAAACCACGGACAGCAGGGGTTATGGTCGACAATGTCGAGGCACTTATTGATAAATTAAGTCATGAAGTAAAGGTGATCTAATGAAGACAGCAAACGTTTTGATTATCGCAGAGCATGATCATCAACATATCTCGTCAGCTACACGTAAAGTTGTTACGGCGGCTACTTCATTACAGCATTTTAGCAGCGAGCTAAGTATTCATATTGTCGTTGTTGGTTTTCAATGTGAGCGTGTTGCACAGCAGGCTGCAGAGTTATCCGATGTTGATAAAGTGTTGTTGGTAGATGATGTTTGTTATCAGCATGGCTTGGCAGAGAATGTCTCTAAGGTCATCAAGGATCTTGCATCGAACTATAGTCATATTTTTATGAGTAGCAGTACATCAGGTAAAGATCTGTTACCGCGAGTCTCTGCGATGTTATGTATAGATCAATTATCCGATGTGATGGAATTTACTAGCTTAGATTCTGTAGTTCGTCCTATTTATGCAGGTAACGCAACGGTTGAGGTTAAGTCTTGTGAAGCTGTAATAGTAGCGACGATTCGTGGTGCTAGTTTTGAGCTTTGTGGCTTATCGGAACAACACGCCGAGCAAGAAATAGTAAAGATAAGTCATCCATTAACCCGTACCCGCTTTGTTAGTATGCAAAAAAGTAACCATGAGCGACCAGACCTTACTGCTGCACGTGTTGTGGTCGCTGGTGGGCGAGGTGTTGCAAGTAAAGATGGATTTTTATTGATTGAGCAACTAGCAGATACATTACATGGTGCGGTTGGCGCTTCTCGTGCTGCAGTGGATGCTGGATTTGTACCTAATGATTATCAAGTAGGGCAAACAGGGAAAATTATTGCACCTGAGCTTTATATTGCTGTTGGGATCTCTGGTGCGATCCAACATGTAGCTGGAATCAAGGATGCAAAAGTGATTGTTGCTATTAATAGCGATCCTAATGCGAGTATTTTTTCTTACGCCGATTATGGCTTGGTGGGGGATTTGTTCGAGTTAGTTCCTGAGCTTACGTCTAAATGTAAATAGAAGACGGCTAGAATAACTTTTCATCATTATCATTATGAGAATGACTATATTCTTTAATTATCATCAGTTATAGAAAATGAGTGTTGTATAATAAATGGTCTAAATAATGGTTTATTTTGTTATATTTGTAATTAAAATGAAAATGCAGTAATAATTATCTGTCTATATCCTTAAATATAGTTTTAATATCTTAATGTATTAAAATGTTTAGTTTTAAGTGCTGTGTTTTGAGTGCAATATTACTTTTCATTATCGTTGTTGTATTTTTATTCTATTTTCAAATCATATAGTTATCAAAAATATTTTTTTTTTGAAATTTGGTGTTAATTTGATATGTGCATAACTATTCATTATAAATAACTAGGTATTCATTCATTGAATAAAAGTTGAATTAAAAGGAATAATTATGAGAAGAGACTCTAGCACATTATTAGGACACCCTAAGGGGCTGTTCTTATTGTTCGGAACTGAACTATGGGAGCGATTTTGCTTTTATGGCATGCGCGCCATTCTTGTCCTTTATTTAACTTCAAAAACAATGGACGGTGGTTTTGGCTGGACAGCAAAAGATGCGCTAAGTCTTTACGCTACTTATACCGGACTTGTTTACCTTACTCCTCTCATCGGTGGCTGGATAGCCGATAACTTTTTAGGACAACGTCGGTGTGTCATGATTGGTGGTGTAGCAATGGCTGCAGCGCAATTTATTCTGGCATTACCTAATTCGGTAGTTGGTGATTCTGCATTGCATGTTTTTTATGCAGGTCTAACGTTGATGATCATCGGTAATGGTTTATTCAAAGCGAATATCTCAACTATGGTTGGTGATCTTTATGATGAAGGTGATAACCGCCGTGATGGTGCATTTACCATTTTCTATATGGGTATCAATTTAGGTTCTCTACTAGCTGGTATTATTGCAGGTACAGCTGTAACAATCTGGGGGTATAAAGCAGGCTTTGCAACTGCCGGGATCGGTATCTGTATTGGTTTAACGCTTCAAATGTTATTTGCGCGTCGTTATTTGGGTAATATTGGTATTGAGGCTGCAGCTAAACGTGATGCAGCTAAAAACAAGTCAGGTAAAAAAGAGCCATTGACAAAAGTTGAACGTGATCGTTTAAAAGTTATCATGGTCATGGGTCTGTTCGTTATTGTCTTCTGGGCTGGCTTTGAACAAGCTGGTGGCTTAATGAATATTTATACTCAACAATATACTGATCGTCTTATTGGTAGTTTTGAGGTACCGACTGAGTGGTTCCAATCACTTAATCCGTTCTTCATTATTACCTTAGCACCTGTTATCGCTTCATTATGGGTAAAAATGGGGTCGAAGGAGCCAAGCTCACCAATTAAATTTGCGGCAGCATTGTTCTTCCTAGCAATTGGCTTCCTATTCATGGTGGGAGCAGCGTTAGAACAAGGTGGTGATTTAACTGTTAAAACATCAATGCTATGGCTTGTAGGTGCGTATTTCTTCCATACACTGGGTGAACTATGTCTATCACCGATTGGTTTATCGATGGTAACGAAACTTGCTCCATTACGTTTATGTTCATTACTAATGGGTGTGTGGTTCTCGTTTAACGCATTAGCGAACTATGCGGCGGGTATTATTGGTTCACATATTGGCGATGCTGGTGCGCTATCTATCTTTGGTGGTATCGCTATTGCCGCTACTGTATCTGGTCTTATTCTTATCGTGTTCTCAGGTAAGTTAGTTGACTGGATGCACGGTGCAGAAGGCCAACCAACGACTGCAATGAAAGAAGCGGAAGCTACCCTTGCAGAAGCAAATTAAAATTTAAACGATTCATCTCTTCGTTTAGTCCATAGTTAGGAATAGCTATGGGCTTTTTTGTTGTAATGTAGAAAATAATTGATATAAATGTAGTTATTTGGTGATATTAATAATGAGAGTAATGATGTGTATTTGGGTTGTAAGTTATTAAAATGTTAGATGACTTTAAAATTGGAAATGTAAAATTTTGCTGTAAACGCGGTATTCTGTCTGATGGAGAAAAGCAGCAGGTTTTAAGTTTTACTGAATCTAAGTTATTGGAAATTCTTTTACGCCAGGTGAATGAGATTGTTTTAAAAGAAACGTTAAAAGAATTTGCTTGGCAACATACTGTAGTAACTGACTCTTCTTTAACCAAATATATTGCTAAGTTAAGGAAAGCTTTAGCGTTTTTTTTTGAAGATAAAGAATTGATATTAACCATTCCAAGAGTGGGGTATAAATTGGTTTCACATGACGTTGTGTCTGTCATCGGAGGCCATGAAGAAAAAAATCAAGAAGAATTTCTTTTGGCTGAAAGTAATTCATGCGAAAACACTCGACCAATCCAATCCTCTAAAGCCAAATTTTTGTCGATAAATATACGTAAGAAAATATTGCTTGCACTATCTGTGATTTTAATAGGAGGGGCATTATTCAACTTTTCACGCTTAATTACACTTGAAAAAGGGCAATTTATTGCTAACGGATACCATATTACAGAATTAATAAATAGTGGCTTTACTCATAAATTGATTACGCCTGTAGGGATGGAATTAACGCAAGAACTCAGCTTTTTATTATCGCAGCAGAAATGTGATTGCCTTTTCTTTGTAGATAAAATTTCTGGTCATTATAATATTTCTTATTTTGATCCTAAAAATGAACAAGGAGTGAGCTTTATCCTCGATGAGAAAAACCTTATTGATAAATTAAGTGAAAATTTACCTCAAGGAGAGCAGTAATGAAGATGATATTACTGTTTATTTGTTCTGTTTGTTTATTTGGTTACTCACTCTGGTTTAGCCACCACCAGTTAGTTAAATATAATAATTTTTCTTCCGATCTTCGAGAGTTTACAGAGTTACATGGTGATTGGCATATTTCAACTAAGATAAGTCTTAAACACAATAAATATACGGCAGGGGTATTTATTGATGGAAGTGGTATTGATGAAACCGCTATTTTTAGAGAGAACGGATGGTTTTACAGCTTCTATGGTGGCACCTATCGATTTAAATCAGACCTTGTATTGTTACAACAGGCCAAAGTAAATAACCCTTCTATGGCGTTTCCTTACACTCAATTTTTGTTTACTTCTCAACAAGGCCAATATAGAAAATTTAAAGTCATATATGATGATCCACAGGTTGCTATTATTCATGTGAATGATAATGACTATATGCAACTATATATTAAAAAAAACTAAATGAATAAAAGAAAAAGGCGATATGCACCTACATATCGCCTTTTTAGTGATTTACTTAAAAGTGGTATGTCGCACTTGTCATCAAGGTCGCTTCGTTATCTAAACTAGATTTAAAATAATCAGAACTAGCTTCAGCATTATGACGTGTATAACCTAGCTCACTACCAAATGACCAATGGTTAAGGTTGTACTCAATCCCCGTTTGCACACCATAAACCATACCATTAAGGTTACTGTTGTCTTCAGCCATTTCGTAACCTACATTAGCACCAGCGGTAAGGTTGAAGTTATTCGATAAATTGAATACGTAATCATATTTCTGTTTAATAGTGTCAAGGCCTGATGTAATACCAGTACCAGCAAATGATAGTTCCTCGTGAGTGTATGCAAGTGTTAGGCGATGATGATCATTAAGGGTTACACCACCATGAAGGCCGTAGATAGCGGAATGATCAAAGTTTAAATCAGCATTGCCTAAATCTGTCTCTACTCCAATACCACCAGAAAGACGAAGACCAAGGTCGGCACCTAGGAAGTAGTCTTGTTTAACCGCTGCATGTGCTGAAGAGATAGCGAAAGTTGAAACGATTAATACTGCTAATGGTGTAATTACTTTTTTCATGTGTAGCCCTATTTATGATGAAATAATTTATGACATAAGTGCTTGTCACTCTTCGTTGGTCATCACAATAAGCGGAAAAACACGAAATGCTAAGGGAATAGCAAAGATAAATCGGGATGAAATATAAAGCTTATAAAAACAATAGGTTACAGGTTTTATTTTACATTCTTTTAGATTTCATCCTCGGTTTTTAGTTTTAATAAAACTGTGTTTTATATTGATTGTATGGTGTTTTAAATGTGTCGGTAGTGATGTTTAACAATCACTACCGATCTTTGTCGTTATTAAAGGCTTTTGAGTTTATATATCATCCATGATGTCAGAAGTAAGCTACAAAAAGGTAATGCGACCCATACACCGTCAACGCCAAAAATATGTGCGAACGTAAAGATAAAGATAGATATCAGGATTAACTTACCACCGGTTAAAATAGATGCTTCTTTTGCCATATTAATTGATTGGAAATAGGTCGCACCAATGAGTAATAACCCTTCGAAAGGTAATCCCCACAAATAAAGGTGCATACCGTTTATAGCAACAGGTTGAAGCAGTTGATTATCACCTGCGAATAAATACACGACATAATCGGGTAAACTATAGAGGATTGTGACGCCAATAAGCGCGACAGCAAGAGTAACGGCAAAAGCAAGGTTTCGTGCTTTGATCACACGATCTTTTAAACCTGCACCTGTATTAAAACTCGTGATCGGTTGTGTGCCTAATGCAATGCCTTCGAAAATTAAATAGAAGAAAGCCTCCGTATAGCTCACGATGCCGTAGGCTGCGACATGAATTGGTTTACCGACCATCAAGAAAGCTTTGTTGTGCAAAATCAGTACGACAGAAAGGTACATGTACATGAGTAAACTTGATGTTCCGAGTTTTAATATTTGTAAGCAGGTATCAAGTTTAAGTTTTAGGCTGTCCCAATGAATTCGTAGTGTCGATTTATCGCTAAAGAAATGTTGTAAACACAATATACTGGTGGCAGCTTGAGATAGCATTGTGGCAATAGCTGCGCCTGTTAATTCCCAGGGGATCACCACAATAAATAGCCAGTCTAAGAAGATATTCAGCAGACCACCGAAAATCATGATGTATGTTACACGTTTGGGTTGTCCATCATTACGTAATAGTGATGAAAATGCCATTGATATGATGGCAAAGAAACCCATACTGAAGTACCAGAAGAGGTAATCTTCAGCCATTGATAGAATTCTTCCCTCAGCGCCAACCCATTGCAGTATATCTGTGCCAAATGTGATCCCTAAACCACATATGATCAGTGCTGCAATTACGCATAAGCTGAATGCGTTACCAACGATCTTTCTTGCTTCGTCGGTTTTATTTTCACCCAGTTTTATTGAAACTAATGCAGATGCACCCATGCCAATAAGGGCGCCTAAGGCGTAAAGAATAGATCCAATTGGATAGCCAAGCATAATTGCAGCTAAGCCGTCTTCACCAATAAAGTGACCGACAAACATACCATCGACGGCAACATAAATGCCTGTAACTAACATAGCTGCGATAGTGGGGAGTGTATAGCGCCAAAATAAACGAAAAATAGAATCGTCACGTAATGATAACGGTTGAGACGAAGAGACAGACATAAGAACATTCCGTGTATGGTGATAGGAGATATCACACTAAAACCGTTTAAGTTACATTACACTTATTCGGTTAGACTAAAAATTTGGCGCATTTTAATCGGAATGGGGAGTTAGTCAATCTTATAAATTGCAGTTAAGAATAGATAACGTAAAACAGGGGATTGATTATCATGACGTACAAAAGGATGTTTAAGAGACACGCTGCCATTTGTTAAATGAAAGCGTTGTTTTACCGACTCAGCAAAACTGCTCTCACTGGATTGAAGCTTTATTCCTGTTGAAGCATATTCAAGATGATTACTAGGTAATTCACCCAACCACCAAGCGGGGATTTCTTTACTCGCTTTACTGCGATCGAACCAATGATCAGCAATTACCATAAGGTAATGTTCACCATGAGTAGAAAACTTGTTTTGCACTTGCTCAATAGTATTAAGTAGTGCATCTCTACGGGCTTTATTGGCACTAATGAAGTGATGGGCAATCACCCAGATATATGAATGTTCGTGCTGTAAGCAATAGATAGCTTGAGATGCATGTTGGCTTTTATCTATGTGGGTAATTTTGACAGGTGTGTTTTGTTGTGCGCAATTAGTTGCAATACGGCGGCAAAGTGTTTTCGCTAAATGATCTTCTTGCATACCTCGGCTATGAATCGTTGGGTAGTGTTGCTCACATAGCAACATGCAATCGTGAGCAAATTCCTCAACGCTCGTTGCTAAAATATCACTGAACAAAATGAATGACCTTCATGAAATAACATACACAACAATTAAAGATGCAAGGCGTTTATCGTAGCATAAAATTTTGCAATGTCATGTAATTCATGAGGTTTTAATAATAAATGACAAGTAGATAAAAAAAGACCTGTACCAATTGGGATTTAGGTACAGGTTACTAGACAGTGAAAAGCATTCACTAAAATTAATAGGTGTTGTGTGGATTAATTTGATGTCGTCGTTTTATGATCTCTGTTGACACCAATGTTGGCTAATCCACGTTTAAATTTTTCTCTGCGACTTAATAAAAGCAAGCTTGCAATAACGATATAGATGACTGGTTCAGTAATACCTGATTTGACAGACCATAAATAATGAATTGGGCTCAATAATAAAGCAAGGTAGACCCAGTTATGAAGTTTTTGCCAGCGTGCTCCTAATATACGTTGTAACTTCTGAGTAGAAGTCAAAGTCAGTAATAATAAAATTAGCCAGCTAATTGCGCCAATAGCTAAATATGGACGTTGAGTGATTTCTTCACCGACTAAAGCCCAATCAAAACCTAAGTCAAGTGAGACATAAACACTTAAGTGTAATAATGCCCAAAAAAAGCTATATAAGCCCAATACTCTTCGTGTTTTCACTAACGCCCCTTGTTTTAAATACATGGCAATTGGGCTAATAAGTAATGTTATAAATAGTGTATTAAGTGCTGCCTTTCCTGTGAAATGTTCAATGTCCTTAACTGGATCTGCGCCAAAACCACCGTTGAATGTTTGTAAAACTAATACAATAAGAAAGAATAAGCTAACGGCATGAATCACCACTTTCAGCCAAGTTATATGTTTAGGATTTAGCTTAAAAAAACGTTTCTTTCTTTGAGATTTCATTATTAGTAGTTCCTTTTTAGATCCATGCCGTTATACAAGCTCGCAACAGCATCCGCATAACCGTTAAACATGGTAGTAGGCTGACGTCGACTACTGAATATATTTCCTTCTCCTATAAAGCGTTCACTGGCTTGACTCCAACGAGGATGATCGACTGTTGGGTTTACATTGGCATAAAAGCCATATTCATCAGACGCTAATATGTTCCATGTTGTTGGTGGCTGTTTGTCAGTTAACGTAATACGAACAATCGATTTAATGCTTTTAAAACCATATTTCCAAGGTACGACTAAACGGAGTGGAGCGCCATTCTGTGGCGGGAGAGTCTTACCATATAACCCAACAGACAATAGTGTAAGAGGGTGTAGCGCTTCATCAAGACGTAATCCTTCCACATACGGATAATCAATGCCGCCACCTAATGAGCGAGACGCTTGTCCAGGCATTTGCTTTGGATCATAGAGGGTCTGAAACGCGACATATTTCGCGCGACTAGTAGGATCAGCACGTTTAATAATATCGCTTAAGCTAAAACCAATCCACGGAACATTCATAGACCATGCTTCGACACAACGTAACCTGTAAATGCGCTCTTCTAATGGAAACAAAGAAAATAAGTCATCATAGTTAAGTGTTAAGGGCCTGTTAACAAGGCCGTCAATCTTTACTTGCCATGGATCGGTAACAAAATTTTCAGCCCGAATAGCAGGTGATGATTTATCCGTACCAAACTCATAAAAGTTATTATATTGAGTGATCTTATTTTCCGGTGTGAGTGAAAGCTTTGGATCAGATAACGGTGATTTTATTGTAGAAAGTGGACGACGGTTATCGATCGTTTTCTGATCGTCATTTGAGAACACATCAAAAATACCCGCCGTTGCATTAGAGGCTAACGGAAGACTTGCAGCTGCAATACCTAACTTTTTTAAAATATCGCGGCGTTGATGATAAATGGACTCTGGCGTGACATCATTTTCACTTAAATCCCATTTGTTTGTTCTCTTAATTAGCATAACGTTCCTATTATAATAATCGGTATAGGTAAGTAGACCTACCTATACCTAATTATCTTTCAAAGACTCGTTAAATTTTTTAAATTAGGTGTAAAAAACGATAATTATTGTGTTTTGATTAGCATTAGTGAAAGTAGCGACTCATCTGTACTCGCTTGATTTCTTATACTTTTGATGTTTTTCACGAAATCTTTGTTGTGGCTACGAATACGATGATAGGTCTGTACAACAAGGATCACATCATCATCAGTAAGTGGACGCATAGAAGCAAGTGCGGATAATGCGCCTCTGATGATGAAAATGTCAGTAATTAAGTCATTAAAAACATTTTGCATTGACTTTGAGGGAAAGTCATTTTGATAAAACACATAGATAATATAGTTAATCCAAACATGGCTATTTTTTTCAAAATAATCACGATAATGAGTGTTAAAACCATGCTGTAAGATTTTATTTTGTTTATCACTATCTCCATCAGCCAAGCTTAACGCTTCAATTAATTGTTGATGCAGAGAGTTAAAACGATTGTAAGCAACTTTAAAACTACGTGTTGATTCTAAGTTTATACGGAAGTTAAAAAACTTAACCAGTAAACCTGCGTATATGTCTGCTGATGTACGTTGTTCTAGGTAGAGTTTTTCAAAATTATGGTTGTTAATCTCTTCGCAACATAATAGCAGGCGTTTATGCAGTTCTTCTGTACTATCTTTATGTGGTGCAAGTAGTTGTAACGTCATTCCAATATAGAAAAGGCGCTGCTCTAAACTGACATTTTTGATAAATAAAATGTCAACAACAAACTGCTGTACTTCTGAATGCCAATTAGGACGAGTATAGTTATTCGCTTTAAATGCATCATCTGTAGTGTTTTCTTGATGAAATTGCATTGATGCTGGATTTAGCAGTATTTGTCTTGCTGCCTCAGGGCATGAAAGCGATAAATTATGCTCTTTTTTGTTACCACGAATAGTAGAGGTACGAGGGTATGATTGACATGTCTGCGATAGACGCTTATGCCCATGTTCTTTATGAACTTCGCATAAACCAGTTTCTTCTCGGAAAGGGCATACACCATCGTTATTTAGTTTGATTTTTGCATAATAAGGCGATGCATCACCTTTTGTCCTCATGATTACATCGGCAGACTTTATCTTCAGCGCACTTTTTTGTGTCATAAATTGATAGGTTGATTTATCAATAGAGATATCCCAACTGTGACAGCAGTGATCTTCGCATTTATCAGCAATGCATGAAAAGTTATTAATGTATTCTGGAGTGATGATTGCTCTCATAATGTTTCTTGAAATCAAATAAAATAAGTGTCGAACATGTTATTGGCAATTTACGTTGATGCAATAATCAAATGCTTATATTGATACTATTTTCACAGATAAAAAAAATAGTTCCAAAGGTTATCATTTTCAACTAACCACTATTTCATTCATTTCGATGTAAAATGATGTAAATGAATCATTTTGAATAGAGTAACTAATAAAGTGAGCAGCTATTTTAATGCCGATCTTGAATTGCAGCATATTTACATTGAGGTACAGGCTGAACGGTATCATCACCTTAAAGCATTTATCGAAGCATATTACTGTTTTACTCATGGCGCTCTTACCAAGCAAGATAAGCCAGATTGGGAAGCAATTTTTGATGTAGGTATCAGAACAACAAAAGCTGAAGAGATAATGGATCGTAAATTGCTTGTAAGGGATATGCTTGTACCGTTATCTGTATTGATTGGATATATGAAAGTGATGGTAAGAGATGATGTTTTGACAATTGAAGGCTTACGAAATTTATTAAATGAGCAGTTGAAATATGTGGTAATGACACGTGAAGAATATGCTGATTTATCAAAGCAAGGGCTACGAGATGCGATGCCAATAAGCTTTTACCAACGTGAAAATAAACACTACAAGCAGGTTTCAGCACGTTATGATGTGGCAGGTATCACATTAGTCGAGTAGGTCTTATGAAAATGTAGCGCATCTCTTGATAGTCGCAAATTGCGCATATATTCTGGCTTACATGTGTACGCTGAATGTAGAGTGATTAAAGGATGACAACTCAACAGCAAAAACCTCCTGTTCTTTGGTTAAATGTTGCCGTATTTAGTGTGACATTACTCGTTGCGATAATTGGTGTTCCGCTTTATGCGTATCAATATGGCTTCGATTGGACACAAATATTAATGTTAGTTGTAGCATTTAGTTTTTGTGGTATGTCTATTACGGCGGGTTATCACCGTTTATGGTCACATAAAACATATCAAGCTAATTCAATTTTACGTTTCATATTTGCAATTGGTGGTGCATTTGCATTGCAAAATAGTATTTTGCATTGGTCTTCAGATCATCGAATCCATCACCGCCATGTAGATAATAATGATAAAGATCCTTATTCAGCGAAAAAAGGTTTCTTTTATAGTCATATTGGCTGGATGTTACGTGATTACCAAGCGAGTCGATACCATGACTACGATAATTGTCGTGACTTACAAAAAGATAAAATAGTAATGTGGCAACACAAGTATTATCTATTGCTGGCGATTGGTACTAATTTTGGTATTCCATTAGCTTTCGGGTTTATTCATGGTGATATTTGGGGAGCATTATTGCTTATAGGTTTTCTTCGATTAGTGCTAAGCCATCATACGACTTTTTTCATCAATTCGTTGGCGCATATTTGGGGCTCGCAGCCTTATACTGATAGAAATACCGCCCGCGATAATGGTTTACTTGCCTTTTTAACTTTTGGTGAGGGGTATCATAACTATCATCATATTTTTGAAAATGATTATCGAAATGGCATCTGCTGGTGGCAATTTGATCCAACTAAATGGTTGATTAAAACTTGTTCATGGGTAGGTTGGACAAGAAATTTAAAGGTTACACCTGCTGACCGAATTGAAAAGACTAAAGCAAAAATGCAATTCAAACGGATTCAACAACAATTAATTACGATGCCGAATAATGTTGCGAAGCTGACTCAGTTACAGCAAGAATATGAAGCGTTGATTTCAAAAATCTCAGATTATTATCAAGCAAAAAAGCGATTGCTTGATATGGAGAAGCAAAAAATAGCCAGTAGTTATGATAATTTTGAATTTATTCAGCAATATAAATCTATGCAAGTTCGATTAGAGCAGCAACGACGTGAATGGAAAGGCTTGATGCAACAATACACGATGTAGATTTTTCAAAACATAGTATAGTAAAAGCCATTAAAGAGTTGTTAAGTTTACCGTAACCTAACAGCTCTTTTTTTGTATTAACTGTATAGTAGTAAAGATATAATTAATTATACTTTTATTAGCATAGTTAAGTTATGTAACTGATTGATTGAAATGATTAGCTTAATCTAAAACATAACGCTCGCTAGAAGAAATTGCTTATATAAAGTACTATGGATTATAGAGATTTGTTTATAGTTTGTATTAGAGAGTAATACTGACTATGCAACAAAATGTATGGGTTTGTTGCAAATAGACTCAGGAATTTATTAACGGAGACGTTGTTTTGTACCGCGCATTGCTTCTTTCACTCACTTGTTTGGTTTCTTCTGCTGCAAATGCAATTGAATATCAATTACCAACCGATGGTAGTAATATCGTTGGTACACCTAACTACTACGAAGTACAAAAAGGGGATAGTCTCGCTGATATTGCTAATAAGTATAATGTCGGTTTTCTAGGCATGATGGCCGCCAATAAGGGTATTGATCCTTTTCTTCCTGCTCCTGGACGTTTACTTGAGGTGCCAACCAAGGTTGTATTACCTGATGTTGCTCATAAAGGGATCGTGGTCAACCTTGCGGAACTTCGTTTGTATTATTTTCCAAAAGACGATGCATCAAAAGTTTATATTTTCCCTATTGGTATCGGTCGAGTTGGACGTGAAACCCCAAGTATGACAACCAGTATCAATGAAAAAGTGAAAAATCCAACGTGGACACCGCCAGCTTCTATTCGTAAAGAACATGCTGCAAGAGGTGATATTCTTCCCGCAGTTGTTCCTGCAGGCCCTGATAATCCGTTAGGTGACTATAAAATGCGTTTAGCTTATGGTCACGGCGAATATCTAATCCATGGTACTAATAAAGACTTTGGTATTGGTATGCGAGTGAGTGGTGGTTGTATTCGTATGAACCCATGGGATGTTGAGTGGTTATTCCCTCATGTTGCGTTAGGTACACAAGTACGCATTATTAATCAACCTGTTAAGTACTCAGTTGAGCCTAACGGAAAGATCATTGTTGAAGTTCACGCTCCATTATCGAAAGATGAATCGCAAATGGGTGAAAAGAAAGTTGTAACTGCACCTGCAAAATTGATTGATGACTTGAATTATAACGATGATGCTTATCAAGTACTGACTAAAGCGTTAGATAATCAAACTGGTATTCCAGTTACTTTGAATTAATTAGAATTTAAATATAACTTAACGAGAGCTTATGCTCTCGTTTTTTTTGCCTAAATAATGAGTGTAATTACGATGTAGAGGCATATGATGATAGCTATGAATATTTGTGTTAATAGGCGAGATAAAGTGTGACAGGGTCTTTAACTGCTTAATTACTAATACCCAAAATGTATGTTTACATAAGTATTCGAATTAAGTGTATTTTAAACTAAATTGATTGAGCGTTGTATCGTATTATTTACTCGGAATAAAGCTAGTTAATGATAAGTTTGGACAGCTAAACCGTAATTTTTGTCTATTAGAAAAGAGAGATAAATGCCACTTAAAGCAATTAACACTACTTATTAATAAGAGGTTTTATTGATGAGGTGAATAGATGTTTTTATTTATATATACATAAAAAAGAGATGGCTTATAAAAAGCCATCTCCTTAAAGTATTTAAGCTAAGACAAATTACTTAGTGTAAGAACCAGCAATGTTGTCGATACGCTTGTTAGCACGCATAGCTTCTTGGTAAGCCGCGTCTGATGCTGCACGAGAGTCGTTTACAGCGCTAACGATTTGGTCTTGTTGACCTTGTAGTGCACTTACTTGCTCAGCTAAAGTGTCTACTTTGTTAGTAAGAGTTTGCATTTGGTCTGCGTCAGTGCTTGAACAACCTACTAGAGATGCAGATAGTAGAAGACCAGCTAAGATAGTTACAGTACGTTTCATTTTTTATAAATCTCCATATTGATTTTGCCACTACAACTGAGTGTGAAAGTTTGAGTTGGCAAATTCATTATGGCATAACTTCTTAAAATTGCTCATTAATTTTTTTGGCTTAGTTCAAAAAAATCACGTCCTTATCGTTTTTTAGGTTAAAAAACAAACAATTCTAACATTAAATTTTCATACTGTTTAAATGACTAACTATGCGTAACACCGCTTGTAATAAGGGCTCGCGCTATATTTATGACTTCGAATAAAGTAATAAGTCAGCGTTATGTAAAAAAATATGATTAACAAAAAAAGAAATAAAACAGGCGAATAAATGAACGAAAATGCAAATAGTAAATGCGATCAAATTCACATTTAATTTGTGTTTAAATTTCTCTTATTACCATCAATAATATGCACCTTGCAGCATTCCGATTGAATCGTTTGTAACTAAGTTGCACTGGGTACGCTTTTAATCATATCAGGAATAACAGAAACAAGTGGCGCAGGGTTGAGAAGGTGTGGAACTTTATCAATAAGCTCTCCATTAGGTAATAAGAAGTAAAAATATGAATTGTGATCAATAGCATATTCAAGCGCTGAATCTTTTAAGTCTGTTCGTAAATAAAGTACACCGTATTTATCTGCTAGTGCTTTTGTTTGTTTATGGGTACCGGTCATACCTGAAATAGCGGAATGAAAGTGTTTTGCATAGTTAGCCGTTTTAATGGCAGTATCACGCTCTGGATCTAAGGTAATAAAGATAGGCCATAAGTTTTTGAGTTGCTCTGTTGGAATTTGTTTTAAGGCGGCAGACATAACCGCTAGTGATGTTGGACACACATCAGGACATTGCGTGTAGCCAAAATAAACCATACGTATTCTTGGATCTTTGGGGTTATACAAGTCGACAGCTTCGTTTCCTGATTCAAGAATATTAAGAGGGTAGTCGGGCTCTACAGTACGTGAAGCGTCGCGACTATCAAGGATATAGCTAGTTGTAAGTCCAGTGATTAATGCTATAGCTAGAATCATCCATTGATATTTCATTTGTTTATCCTTAAACAAGTTAAATAGTACAGGCTTGATTATGTGTTTAACCACTCTATAAGTGTAGGTAAGTTTGGTACTTTTGTGAGGTAAATTTTGTCTTGTTCTAAAATATTCTTTAATAAAAAAGGCAACCAACTGGCCTGTCTCTTGATCACAAGTTATTGTGTTCAAGAGACTTAGCTAGCTCATATCC
>NZ_JADQAQ010000063.1 GCF_022129445.1 Photobacterium sp. Ph5 | reverse complement strand
GATTCAAAATCCGTTTCCTTCGGGAGTGACGGTTCAAGTCCGTCCTCGGGCACCAGCACAAACGATAAAGCCTCAGCTCACGCTGGGGCTTTGTTGTTTCTAGTCTAATCAAAAACTTAGCCCTGTCTTTTTCTGGTCAACGTCCTGTCCCATTCCGTTAAAACCACTTCGTAAAACTTCCGTTCCTGCTCATATCCGGTCGTGTTGAAAATTCATAGCCGATTACTGTCCTGCAAATTTCAACATAATCTAAAACTTGTTAAGACGTTTAAATGTCCATATCTGGTACTGTAAGGGGGACTTTGTGGTGATATGGTTGACGGTTCTGCTGTACTTTGAATTTATCTAACCGCAATAAAACCATTTTCAAACCCATATTACTTCTTTGATTTTGCTACCGAAATTGGAGTTAGCATGAAAAAGAAGTTTAAATTTACCACTACTAACCTTAAGTCGTTACCTTGTAACCCAATAGATTCACCGTCAACAGAGCTTGAATTTTCCGATACGGATGTAACAGGCTTGAAATGCCTATCGGGTAAGACAGGCAGTAAGCGATTCTTATTGCGTTATCAAATCAATGGCAAGAAAACCAGCATTGCTATAGGTCGCTTTCCAGACGTTGATTTATCGACTGCTCGTAAGATTGCTAGGCAATATAAAGCTGAAGTGGCTCAAGGAAGTGATCCCAAGAAGGCAAGGGCGTTATCCCAGAAGATGCCGACGATTGGTGACTTCTTTAACAATACTTACTTGCCGTTGGCGCAGAAACGTAAGCGAACATGGAAAGATGATGTGCAGCGTTTTAGTTATCATTGCAATGCTATTTCGTTCCTGCGTTATGACGAACTAACAGCTAACCATGTCATGCAAATTCAGTTATCCATGAATACGGCAACAAAACATCGGGATGCCTATGCTCCGGCAACGTGTAACCGTGTTATTGCGTTGCTAAAAACAATGGGTAAGTTAGCTTCGCAATTGCTTGATATACCGAATGTGGCTGAACGGGTGGCGTTATTGCCAGAAGATAATGCTCGAACTCGCTATTGTGATGTGCGAGAAACCAAGCAAATCATTCATGCGGCACTATCTTATCATTGTAAAAGTAGTGGCTCGTTTATCGCACTGCTGTTCTTGATGGGATGTCGTGAGTCAGAATTGCGGCTGCGTAAGTGGGCTGATATTGATTTAGACAATAAGGTGATGAAGATACCAAGAACTAAAAATGGTTCGTATCACATCGTTTACCTGTCTGAATTGATGATCGATATACTCAACAACATACCGAAAGTCACTAATAATCCGTATGTCTTTCCCGGACAAAAGATAGGGAAGCCCATTTATCGTCCTTACTATGCGTTTGAAGTCATTAAGCAACGGGCCAATGTTGATAACCCTGATGAAGTGGTTTTTCATACCGCTAGGCATTCCGTTGCCAGTAATCTGATTTCAAATGGGATGGACATTAGTTCAGTACAGAAGTTGTTAAACCATCGAAGTATTGAAAGTACGCTGCGGTATGCCAAGCTGAGCGAAGGTAAGCAACGAGAAACATCACAACGCTTGTCTAACTTAATAACTGATTACAATCCGCTAGATAACAACAAGTAAAAATACAATCAAACGCCCCATGATCATTAGATCATGGGGCGTTTTTGTATCTGGAGTATCTGATATGAAACTTATAAAAAACCTGCAAGATATTGCACAATTAGGGTTAACGCCCGACATTGAGCAAGCGTTAATGCACAACCTTACTGGGCCGTTTGATTTTGATATTGAAGCAACACAAGCAACATGGAATGAAATTAATACCACGCTCTACTATATCGAGCCTAGTGATAGCGATGAGTCATTAAGCATGGAAGATGAAACTGAACAATCGATGCTGCGTTTTGTTAAGAACTACCCTGAGTTCGTTGATGCTATTAGTCATAGTCACTTGCTTGCACTCGCTATTTTCACCAGTGATGGCGGTGGCTGTTATGTATTTGCGCCACTATCAAACCAAACCCATATCGTTAATGAATTGAAAACTCACCTCGATAATTAAGGAGAACAGTTATGCCTACCAAGAAGAAAAATGATGTAGTACAGGAAAATAACGTGGTTGAAATTGATGCGCCAGAAATGGAAGTCACACAAGATAACGCTGAGATTGATGAAACCGTATCAAAGGAAGTAAAACCTGAAGTCCCAGCCATTGATAAACATCTACTGGGTTACTCATTAATTGTAGAAAATGGCAAAGCATTAAAGTTAAGCCCAAAGACGCAAAACCATGTGTTCTACCAGATTGCCACTCAAGATGATGGGTCACTTCACATTCGTTTAAATGGTAATGAGGGGGGCGGCTTGCACTCTAAAGAATGGATTTCAGTGAATGCCATTATTGAAGTGCTTGATGCAATGAAAGATCAGCCCATTAAAAGCACTATTTTAAAATCGGTCTTTAAAGGTGGTAGCACGAATAATGCAGCCTTCCTTGCTGCCGTGTTACGAAGTGATGAAATTGGCTTGCTTACACAATCTGAAAAGAGTGTATTCATCCATAAATTGTCGGCTGATTATGAGGAGCGAAAAACCACACTGCTTAATCTGAAGTAATCACATCAACACCATTCATACCACTCACGTTCGCTGAGTACCTTCCACCCAAAAAACTAAAGAGAAAATGTATGCACTTAACATTTAACGTTGAGCGATTACTGCTGCCTGTAACAGCCAATTTGCAGCAGAAATTACAACACATCGCTACCCAACATGATTTACCTACCACAGCAACGTCAGCATTAACCTTTAACTTTCGTGACACTGGATACAGTGCTGAAAATGGTGGCTGGCATCCTGTTGAAATTCGTATCGAGCAGGAAAATGGTCAATGGCATTTCAGTTTCATCACGGACTTTAGCTATGTCGGCTACCCATATCCTGAACTTGCTAAGGAAGTTGATTTTGACTTTGATAACGGTATTGCTTCATTTCTGTTTATGAAGCAAGTGCCTATCAGTTGTGATGATGTCATGGACTTCTATCAAGTATGGGAAATGAATTTCTTGGCTTATGTAGACATGGAGGTGTTTGACGAAATCAAAGTAACAGCAGAAAACCAATGAAGTTCTGAAAGACAGGACGAGGACAGGAGGGCACACGTTGCTCTTTACCATAGCAGGCGCCAGTGCATTACACCATGAGTTACAAGGTGTGATGTGCTGGCGTTTTGCGTTTTAACCACAACCCCAACGGATACACCAGCCGTTGGGTAACAAGAGGTAAAGCAATGAATAATCGAGGAAGCTTATTAACAGCTTCGGTTGTTGTGAGCAAAGATAAAGATGAAACCCGTTATGAAATTAGGCCATCACGTAAAGGTGCTATTAAAGGAGCCGTGACTGGTATTGCTATTGGTCGTTTCTTTGGCCCTGTAGGTATGGCGACAGGAGCATTGGTCGGTGGCACATTGGGTTATGTATTGGGGAGTGATGACGATTAAGTTATGTAATAAGTAAGATAAAGAAGATAGTGGTTTTGGCTGCTATCTTCTTTTTTCGTAATTATGAATGTAATTAAATTTATGATATTTAATGTGTTTTTTGTGTGTGCGTCATAATGATATTGGGGATATACAAACCAAATTCACCATTACAATTAGTTTTCGAATAAATATTAATCTCAATAACAAAACATATAAAGCGTGACCTAAATCACCAAATGAATATATTTTTAATGCTCAATTTTCATTATTAAATGAATATTTCTCCGGTTAAAAATTAAGCTATATTTTTTTCAGCAATCGCGGGCCCGTAAAACTTTTATCACTTAGGTTTAAGTGAAAATAAAATCAAAAATATTGAATAATTAATCACAAGCGACATGTTTTTACTTATTTGCATGAATATAGATGAGTACTGCATAGTACAGTTTTCTAAGCTGTAGAGATAAACTTAAGATGGCCAGACCTGATATTGAACTAGCAGAAAGCAAGTCTAAATGTAAACTTTTAAAGAAGCGTATTGATGTTATTTTGAATAACGTTAAGCACAAGTATTCTTTAAAACCTATGCATATTAGATATGTTAAAAGAGATAAAAATGTTCAACGTTTTTTCCCGCAATTATGCGCAGAAATTATTGAGAATGCTCGTCATGAACTTATTGATTGTCATGGCGCTTATATTGATATAACTGAATTATATGAAAATTATAATTTTCCATCTTTAGAAAATGAAGTTGAACAATATACTGATCTTATGCTGTTATTTGCATCTTTGACGATTTCAGATCTAGATCCTATTGATTTAATTACTACAGTAGAGCCTATTTATAAAGGTGAGTCTGGTTTTTCTATTCAGCAAGCAATTGAGTCATCATATCATGAGTTGATTATACCTCTTTATATCTATGAGCATATCGATAGATTTGACAATCTAATTAAACAGTGTTCTAAACTTATGTATTCTCGTACAGAGTGTAATCGTCAGCTAAGTCAGAAAAATATATCAGAAGAAAAACTGCATTTATTTGTATTACCGGAAAACGAACTAACGTCGAATATCAATTTGTTAAAGATAGAATTAGATAGTTTGTTGGGTACGATATCTGAATTTTGCGATGTTATTGATCCATTTACTGGTGAGTATTATGCGTGTTTGAAACGTAAGCATGACCGTGATCTGTCAATGAAAAGGGCATCTGCATCAAAGAAGCGTGTACGTATATCGGATGATGCTAAGGTGTACTTAGAAGATTTTTATTTAGCTATGTGTCAATATATTAGCACTCAACAGCGTGATGATATTGATGTAGTGAATGTATGCCTTAAATTTATGCAGGGCCACTACTATATTGCAGATCTTTCGGTAAAAGAAAAATTAAAGCGCAATTTATCTTTATTTAAACAAAGTTGCAGTAGTCATGAGGATGTAAATTATCGTTACGCTTTTCAGATGATAGCAAAGTCTTATTAGGCACTTATATTGCGTAATGGTTTTTTGGAACTTTTTGTACTCTGCTGATAATTATTCTCAACGCAATATCCTTTAACTACTTTTTAGTTAAAGGATATTGCCACCATGCAAACCATCGAATTCACATCGAGCACTTTTTCTAACCATCCCGAAGTAATAAAAGGTGAAAAGCCTGTCACTTACAAGCGAGAAGGTAACAAGCATCAGTTTGTTACATTTTCAGCTACCACCATATCAATGGGTATATCAAAGACTTTCAAGGGCCAACGCTTTAAAGAAGTGATTGGTCATTGGCCTGCAATGTCGATTCAAGCATTCGACAAGATTGCACGTAAGCGTATTTCTGATATTGAAACAGGACACTATAACAAGGCTGGAAACTTGTTGGTTGGTGATTTCTTCATCGACTATGTGTTGCCGCAAATGGAAAGTCGTAATCGTGATATTAAAAGCGTTAAAACACGTTGGCGTCGTGTTATGCCGGTATTTGCTCATCGTCCATTAGGTGATGTTACTCGGCTTGATATTGAGCAGTTTCTTGTTGGTTTATCTAAGGAAGTAAAAGGGGCAACTGTTAATCGCCATCTATCATTATTGTCTCGTATTTTTACGGCTGCTGTATCGCTTGATATTTTGCTCAAGAATCCTTGTAAGGGCATAAAAAAGTGGCCTGAAGATAATATCCGTGACCGGGTACTAACACAGGCTGAAATCGACATTTATGTTACTGAAGCAATTAGCATGGACACACCTCAATCACGAGCGTTACTTCTGAGCTTATTTTTAGGGTTACGTATTGGTAATGTCATTACTATTCGTCGTTCTATGCTTGATGCTTCACTTAGCACTTTGCATCTTCCTCAAACAAAAAATGGTCGATCATATACTGTTGCGCTGAATGAACCTGCTCGTCAGATATTACGACGTTGTTTGCTAATGTCGTGGAACGATTGGGTGTTTCCATCGGCAGTTAATGATGGTCATCATATTGCTTATCCTCGTAATTGCCATGAACGTTTATGCGCTTTAATCCAAGCGCAGATTATCGGTGCTACACCGTTTCGCATTCATGATTTGCGTCGTACGTATGCGAGTCGTCAATTAGCACTGACTGGTGATGCTCGTCTTGTTCAATCCAATCTCTTTCATCAAAGCGTTACAACTACCGAACGTTACGCATTCCACGAGCAACCTAAATTAGCTGCTGCTAGTCAGCAAACAGCATTGTCTTTTCTGGGCAATTTATCACTACCAACTATTTCTTCTATTAACGAGGCTGCATGATTATGGAAAATATTATTTTAACAAAAGCAGATTTGGCTAAGCGTCAACAGCGCAGTGTTGAATCAATAACAACGGCTTGTTCTCGCAACCCATCAGCGGTGCCACCATTTTTTAAGCTTGGCAATAATCGAAATAGCCCAATACGGTTTCGGTTGCCAGATGTTATCAAGTGGGAAGATGAAATGGCTAAGAAGCAACAACAAGTGCAATCAGCCTATGAGCAAAAAATGAACCCTAAGTGGAATATATAATTAAATAAAAGAAAAAAGGTTGAGGGTATATGGCTATTTGGCGAAGCCAAATAGCCATATACCCCTTTGCTTACCACTAATTTCAATCTAATAAACCTCTTTGGTGATAAATCCCTATTTTTGTACTCGCGAGACTCAAAATCCCATTCATTAGATTATGCGTCCTACAGCAATAACGCTGTGAAGTGAGCTGATTAACAGTTCGTTATTTGTTCTCAAAGGAGTAGCTTGTAATGGCTAAAAAGAAGAAGTGTTATGTTGTCTACGTTGGGGCTGAAGTCGGCGTATTTAATGATTGGGAAACTGTGAAACCATTAGTGGATCGATACCCGGATGCTACCCATAAAGGCTTCAATTCCCTTGAAGAAGCTAAAACTTCATTTGAAAATGACACAGCTAAAATTAAAGCTGCAATTATTGCTAAAAATAAGAAACGACGATATTCATCTGGGAGTAGGGGCGGAAGTGAAACCCGTATGTTTAAATAAATTATTTTGATAGTGGGTGATAAGGGCATTGTGCGGAGCACAATGCCCTTATCACCTTTTGCTTACCGCTAATTTCAATCTGGCAAATCTCTTTCCCGATAAATCGCTAGTTTTGTACTTCATACCTAATCACTTCAAATAATTAGATGATGCACCCAGCAGCAGTGTGCTGTGAAGCAAGCACTTATAACGGCTTGTTATTTTCTTATATTGGAGTGCATATCATGCAAAAACCTATTTTTGTTTCTACATCTAATGGCGTTAAAAACGTCAGCCTTTCTAGCAGTATCATCTATAACGATGGTTTTACTCTCGCATTAGATTCTAGATGCAACGCGATTTGCTTCGAGAAGGGTGATGGTTCGTTGACCTTATTTGACCGCTTAAAGAAGGTTGTTAAACCCGTTAAAGGTTACTCAATCATACTTGATAACGGGAGCTTTGTTGACCCGTCTGCAATTGCTGAAATATTCATTTCGCCTAAAAGTGGACACCTTCTTATTACAGGTATTAATGGGAAGTTGCTCTGCATGCTCAAATCTACAGATTTTAATGACCTCGATGGTCTTCTTTCTGAGCTATCAAGTCGTTTGCTGGCCATGGCCGAAGGTGAACCTGTTGCCGCTATCCAGTGGGCTGATTTTAAGTAATTTCAATCAATAAGCTTTAACTATGTGGCGCTGTTATAAGCGTCACAAATGTATCTAGGAGTTGTGAAATGAATAATTTGAAAATAGATCCTAAATTAATGTCGGAGTATGTTGAGCCAACAGGTTATGACATTGCAGAGGCGGAACATGAGTTGAGCCTTAATGATTGGCAACCAACAACGGCAGAGCCAGTAGAAGTAGGAGCAAAATGTAAAAAACGGCCAGCTAAGATATCGATATTTGAGCAACCAATTATCAGTATTGATACAGAGTACACTCGTTCTAAAGATGGAAAAACGAATTATATTTTGTCTTATCAATTTGTTCTGCTATTCAAAGGACAATCAACCAGTTTGATTTTATACGCTAAGTCAGCGCGCAAATCAGGGCGTCTTGTTTTTGATAAATGTATTGCGCAGATCATCAAGAAGGCTCTTAACGAAAAGATATTAACGGCTTGGCCGACTGAAGCAGTTGTTTGTGCTCATTTCTTAAAAGCTGATTTATTTACTTTTAGTAAATCCTTTGACAACTTTCAGTCTTATATCAAGGGTGTTCGGAAAACAGTCGCTACGCTTGGTAACGATGCTTATGGCGTTGATTTAGCAAATGTAATGTCTAAGCGTATCGATAAAGATCCCTTTACGTTATATGACGAATCACGTAACAAACATGAACTAAAAATTCGTTTCTATGACACGATGTTGCTCTCGCCTAGCGGTAAATCGTTGGCAGATGTTGGCGAATTGGTTGGTTTATCTAAGCTTGAGATCCCAGAGCCATATAATATTGAGCGTATGGATGAGTATCTTGCAGCAGATCCTGTTGGATTTGAAGCATACGCCCTTCGTGATGCTGAAATAACAGCGTTGCATATGGAGCGAATGATTTCGTTTATTAATATGATTGGGTTGAAAAATCTTCCGTATACGATAGGCGGGATTGCTGTTAAAGCATTTATTAATTCGGTTGATCTGGAAGGTAATTATCGCTCATTATTTGGTTTTGAACCAGTAACTAAAGAAATCTGGCCTGAAGGACGATCAAAGCCACTCACTATTACCAAGGATGTGCCTCGACCTGATCGAATGATCTTAGAAAGCTTTGCTACCCAGTGTTACCACGGTGGTCGTAATGAATCATTTATGTCGGGTATAACGCCTGTTGGTACGTGGAATGATTATGACGCACCTAGCTGCTATACCACTATTTTAATGGGCTTGCGTGAGCTTGATTATTTACATGCTAAGCAGTCAACCTGTATTAAAGATTTCTTTGGTGATCAATGCGCTATGGTTTGGGTTGAATTTAAATTTCCCGATGATACACGTTTCCCGTCATTACCTGTGCGCACTGATAGCTATGGCTTGGTTTATCCACTTGAAGGTGAGTCATTTTGTACTGGTCATGAGTTAGAAGTAGCTTATAACCAAGGCGCTGAATTGGTCATTAAGGCTGGCTATATAGTGCCGTGGAAAAATGATGACCGTATTTTTGAACCGTTTATGCGTTGGGTGCGCCAAACACGTCTTCAACATAAAAAGGGCGGTTTTGAAGAGCGCCTGATTAAAGAGATTGGTAATAGCTGCTATGGGAAGCTGGCCCAAGGGTTAAGACCTAAAACTGCTTTTGACATCGAAGTAGGGTATTCGAAACAAATGCCTGCATCAACGTTAACCAATCCTTTCTTTGCTGCATACACGACAGGGCTTGCTCGTGCCCTCATGAGTGAAATGCTAAATGGCATACCTGAACATAGTCAGGTGGTTTCGGTGACGACAGACGGCTTCTTGACCAATGCTGATATAGCTGAAATTGAGTTGACTGGGCCTATTTGCAATCGTTTTAGAGAGCATTTTTATCGAATGGATCCGACTGGTGGTGCCATTCTTGAGTTGAAGCATAGGGCAAGGCAAATAGTCGCAATAAAAACGCGTGGACAGCTTACAACCATGCCTTATGAAGGGTATCCAGTTGTTACAGCTAAAGCAGGTGTTAAAACCCCAAGGGGCATTAACGCTAATGATTACATGGTTGATCTTTACCTTCATCGAGTGCCGGGACAGTTAACGGATGGCTCCCATTTAACGTCTACTCGTGAGATGTTTCTTCAACAGAGTGATTTGCTTAACGTAGAGCGTGAAATCTGCTTAAATCTTGAGTTTGACCATAAACGTCAACTTATTGAGCCAATCATACGAACGGCTAATGATCTCCCCCATATCAGCTTTCAAACTAAACCGCATCAAACGGTCAATGATATGACTGCAACTCGACTTCGATTTGACCGCTGGCGATTAAATAATTGCCTAAAAACGTTAAATGATTGGTCTTCTTTTGAAGATCGATTAGCGATGGGATTAGCTATTTTATCCTCCAACGTCCGCCTAAAGCCTCAAGAGCGTTCTGACGAATTGTTATTACGTCTTTTCCTAAGGTTTTGTACCCAGCATGAATCTATGGGCTCCGTCGGTAGTATGAACGCCAACGAGTTAGCTAAGTATTTCGATAGCATAGGCTATAGCGTAAAGGCAGCAACTATACGCAATGCCAAACGCCAGAAAGTAATTTTAAGTGCTGTGCCTGTTACTCGCTTAACGGTAGAGCTCTTTAAAGTCCTCGCTCAGAAATTCCCAAATATGGACATTAAGTCTTTATTTGTGACTGAGCAGCTTAGTTTGCTTGAGCCGATGCTAGATAGCTAATTCGTAATGATGCTACGCCGCCGACATCATAGCCTAATTGGGTTTGATGTTGGTGTGACGTAGTGAGGTAGGGGTAATGAATACACTGAACCCCATTTAAAATTTTTAGGAAGTAAATATCATGACTCAAAAATCACATTCAATTTTTTACGCTGTTGTAACAGCTGATATTGCAAACATCGTTGAATCTTGGCCTGAAGCTCAAGCGTTAACTAGCGGTAAACGAATGGGGAAAACTAAAGGCGCAAAAACATATAAAGAAGCTGAAGAGCACCTTCAGGACTTAGTTGTTGAGCGTAACAAGTTAATCAACTTTAAGCGCTATTGATAGACTATAGACAGCATTAAACATAGGGTGCAAAGGGGTGACAGACTAAGCTAGTTGCCCCTTTGTCATTTCTCATTCATACCGAGTGGAATATCAGTGTTACCTTAATCACAAACTCATCAAATCACTATTTTAACTAAGGTATTGATTGCACAAAAATACAGGGGTAGATTGGCTTGTCCGATCTATCCCTGTTTTTTATTTGCGTTGTATACGATAAGGAAATGGCAATGACTCAGAATGACCGATTAACGGTTGATGGAAAAACATTCGCATCTAAGGCAGAAGCGGCTCGATACTATGGCGTTAACTCTAAGCTTGTATGCGAGCGTATGTCGAAGTTTGGGTGGTCTTTAGCTCAGGCTGTAGGTGCTGAGCCTCGCCCAAACAAAGAATATCGCAAAGAAATTGTAATAGACAATCAGACTTACCCTAGCATAAGAGCAGCAGCAAGAGCACTAGGTTTGCCTCAGAGTACCCTAATGAATCGCATTAAGGCAGATTCAATTGTTAAAGGGCGTGAAGTATTAAAAGGGCAATCTAAGCCGATGTTCTATGGCAGAAAATTGTATCCATCTGCTCGTCATTTACTGCTGGCTAATCGTGACTTAGTTGGTGATAAAAGCATTGATAAAATGGTAACAGCCTTAAATGACAAAGCTCGTTACGCTAAAAAACAGGGGTTGATTAAAAATTTATCGCTTGCTGATATTTCAGCGGAGTATGGTTTGCCAAAGATTAAATTTGTTGATGAATTTGATGCTGCGATAGTGATGTTGAGTGAGTCGGTTGATGGTGTGCCGTTGGATAAGTTATTTTATACGCACTTTTAAAAAATACTTTTGTGCTTGATGTATGCGGTTTAAATAACCACATCATAGCGTTAATAGTTACAGCTTTAGGTATTACATGGAATTTTATCAAGTAGATCCAACTAATGAGAATTATTGGCGATCTATTATTTTGTTCGGTAAAAACGTGGCTTCATATAAGTTTGCATTAGCGCAATCACTTATTGATTTGCACGCTAGACCGGATGATTTAATTACCTTAGATCAGCTTGCTATTCCTTTTAGTCAGCATCTTTGTGAGCATTTAAAGCAATCGCCTAAACAGATTACGTCTAAATCGAGTAAATTCATTGAAGCTTGTGTTGCACATAATGAAGGTCGTCTTGATGATGACGTCCTCATTGGTACGACGGTAAAGCTTGGTTTTAATAATGTCATCGATGCCTTTCATAACGTGAATGGTGGTGAAATTGATAATCGATTCTTTCTTGATGAACGAAAAGGTACAGTTAAAGGAATTCGTTTAACTGACAACTTTTATAAGCTGACAGAAAGTAACCAATTTTCAAGTTTTAAGCATGAAACTGAAGCTCGTTGGAAGTTAGTTGAGCAGGGATGGCGGATGGGAATATCACGTAATCTTATAGCTGTTGAATACGACCCTAAATTAAAGACGCTATTCACTTCTGAAAGAGAACGACGAGTTGATATAACCAGTTGTAGAGATAGCTTAAATGGTTATCAAAAGGGACGTTGCTTCTATTGTTACGATGATATTAGTGTTGATTCAGGCGCTAATAATCTGGCTGACGTTGATCACTTTCTTCCATGGGGTGCTAATGATCATGTGACAAATGTAAATGGTGTTTGGAATCTTGTATTAGCCTGTCAGTGTTGTAATCGAGGTAAAGAGGGTAAGTTCGCTAAAGTACCTAGTGTTGATTTACTTCGTCGCCTACATAAGAGAAATGAATACTTTATCAATAGTCATCTACCGTTACGTGAAACGTTAATCCAACAAACAGGAAATAACGAGCAACAACGTGCGACATTTTTGCAGTCGCAGTACACTATGGCTAAACAAAAGCTGATCCATGAATGGCAGCCTGAAATACGTGGGATTATTACTTTTTAATGACTATTCAATATTATAACGACAATGCTCAAAGTTTTGTTGACGGTACAGTGAACGTTGATATGGAATCATTGTATTCACCATTCGTAAAATTATTGCCAGATAATGCGCTAATTCTTGATGCTGGGTGTGGGTCAGGTCGTGATACTAGAGCTTTCTTATCAATGGGGTTTGATGTTGAAGCTATTGATGCTTCAGAAGAAATGGTACGACATGCAACTGCCTATACTGGCATTAACGTTAAGCAACAAACATTTCAGGATATTGATGTATCTAACTCATATGATGCTATTTGGGCTTGTGCATCACTGTTACATGTTCCACAAGAGCAACTATTAATAGTTTTTAGTCGATTAGAAAAAGCATTGAAGGCTGGTGGCGTATGGTACTTCTCTTTCAAGTATGGAAATGAAGAGAGAGTAAAAGATGGACGAACATTTACTGATATGAATGAAGAATCTATACGTGCATTACTAAGCCAGTTTCCAACATTGATGGAAGAAAGCGTTTGGTTAACATTAGATGCTCGACCAGATCGAGATGAAAAGTGGCTGAATGTTATTGTGCGAAAGGTTTAAATAGTAGTAATCGTCGCAGTATTTGTTTGCAATTTCTGCTCATATATTTTTATCTCTGGATGCTACTTCGTGAAATTTTTTGAAGTAGGATTCGGTGGCGATTCTTGGGTAGGTTAAGTCGTTCTGTATGGGGTGAAAAAATATATATTTATATTAAATATATAATAACCACCACAACAGGGCCGCGCAGCTACGCCCTGTTGTGGTGGTTATTATTAATTAATTTTTTGTTAGAAAAATTACTTCAAACTTTCCAATAATATTGCTTCGATATATTATTTTTATATTTGGCCTATAAAAAGAAATTTCATGTCTATTTTATTAATTTAAAGTAAGTGTTTTTCTGATTTTATTTGTTATTAACGCCCTTTAGATTTCAAAAAACAGTCAAATACTATCGTTTAAATTAGTTATGTTTAAGATATGACTTAACGCAATGATATTCATGTTGGTGACTATTATAGTATTTTGATTATTGATATTTATTGAGGTAATTATGTCATTTTGGAGAACTGCGGGGTGGATTGCTGCTGGAGTTGGGGCTGTTGTCGCTGCTCCTCTTACGGGGGGGGGCTCTATTGCGGCTGTAATTGGTGCTGCAGGAACAACTACTGCTGCTGGTGTTGCAGTTGGAGCTGCTGCAGGTTTAGCTGGCAGTGCGCTAACCGATAATACTGAAGAGCGAGCTCGTAATAAGGGAAGAAATGAAGGCCGTGCAGAAAACGCTATTGAGGTCGAAAAGCTTAAAGTTGCTTTAGAACAACAAGAACGTCATTTTTCAAGTCATAAAGAATATGAAGATTATATTGTTGCTTTAACATCTGTTGGTATGGCATGTGCTGCTTGTGATGGTCTTATTTCTAAAGTCGAACAAATTGAAATTCGAGAGTATGTAGCAGGTATAGCAAGTTCAAAACTGCCTGTATCTGTTAAAAAACGTATCGAAGCAATTACTATGAGCAAGGTATCTTTTAATACAGCTTTTGCATTAGCTAAACCTTTTATGAAATCTTCTCAGGATAAGAAAGACTTTCAGGATGTCATTGAATTGACGATGGCGGCGGATGGTCATATTTCAGAGAAAGAACAATTATTTCTTGAAGCATGGAAAGTAAAAGCAGCCGCTTAACTGAAATAAAAAGAGATATTTATGTCTAGAGTTGAACGATTTAAAAAACGGAAGTTATTATTAAATGATTTGCATTCAAAACCAGAAATAAGGCTTGCGAGAAGTCATGGTGAGTTGGCTGAGTTTTTAGATTCAGAAGTTGATACTAAGCTTGTTGAATCTCAAAGAGTGCAATCTGATTCGTTTTTTAATAATCAGTATGATCTCGATGTTAATCATTCAGAGGTTCAGTCTTACCTAAATGCAATAGAAAGTCAGTTATCTGTTCAAAAATATGATGCACTATTTGAATCGACTCGCGAAGTGTTGATTGATCAACTGCTCAGGCCTTTTCATCTAAGTAGAGCGGATATTGCCGGAAATGATAGAAAATTTGCTTATAACCCTAAAGATTATAAGTGTTCAGGTGAAAGCGTAGGTGGGACCAATAAGTCTTTTGATTCAGTTCGAGATTATAATAAAAAATTAGCCACTAACGGAAATGGTCAAATTAAAGATGCAAACACAGGTATTTATCATGATGCAAGAGTCATGGATTATGATCATATAAAACCATTAAAAAGTGCACATGATGAGGGTGGGTATATGTTATCTGATACCGAAAAAGCAGCTTTCGGAACAGATACTGATAATCTAATGTTTACTCATCAAAGTATAAACCGTTCTAAGGGTGAAAAGACTCAACAAGAGTTTATAGAGAATTCAAGTAATCAATACTTAGATGGTCGTAGAACGAAGCCTGCCCATGAGCGTGGTGAGAAAGCTATTGGTAAATATATACCAAGAGATACTATTGATAAAACAGCATGGGTCGCAAAAAGGGGCTTGGAAGATGGTGTTAAAACAGGGCAATCACAAGGTTTACAGCAAGCTTTAGGCGTTTGTCTATCTGAACTGATCTCAGCACTATTTGATGAAATCAAAGACTGTTTGACCAATGGATTTAATCCGAAAGATAGTGACTCATGGCTTGAATCCCTGAAAATTCGTTTTAAACAAGTTTCCACTAGGGTATCAGGTAAGTGGGCAAATGTTTTAGAGGCTTTTGGGCAGGGATTTTTATCTGGTCTAATTGCTGGTGTTGTAACTGCGTTAATTAATCTTGTACTTAGAACTGGTAAAGAAATCGTACGCTTAATTCGAGAGGGTTTCATGTCTTTAATGAAAGCTCTAAAAACATTATTATTTCCACCAGAGGGAATAACACTCAAGCAAGCAGCTCATGAAGCTAGTAAAGTTTTAGCTACAGGTGTTGTTACTAGTGGGGTTATATTACTTGGTGAAATGCTTTGTGCTAATATCGGTTCTTTTTTAGCGGTAATACCTTTTTCAGATGTTATATATACAGTACTTACGGGAATGCTTGCTGGAGTAAGCTCTTTAATCGTAGTTTATATGCTAGATAAATTAGATCTATTTGGTGTTAATTCTGAACAAAGAGCTTTATTTATACAGGGAAAAGTAAATGTGGATTTTGAAAAAAAACATTCGGAAGCAATAGATATTATTAAAAGAATTGGAATAGTAAATACTAATCAATTATAAAATTATAGTTATTTAAACGTTTTTAAAAAGTAACTCTATTCTGAGTTTTTCAAGTGTTAAATATATAGAGGAATAGGTTTATATGAATACGGCTGAAGCAGAATTAGATTGGGTAGTTTTTGAAGCAGATGCGGATTCATATTCTAACAGCGAAATATTTGCGCAATTAAATGAATATGGGTTACCTCCAGAAATTATAGCTAAACTTCATTCATTAGTAGATGTAAAAAAAGAAATTAATAATAAAGAAGCTTCTGTTGGGAAAATTATTCTGATAAGAATGATTGAGTTTATAAGGGAAAATACCAATTTAGCAACTTGTGTTGCTATTGGTGCTGTTTTATCTGCTATTGTTTCTTCTGTACCTGTGTTGGGACAAATCCTATCACCAATTACTACTCCAATCATTATGATTGTTATGGCTTTATATGGTCGACGATTAGATAGAAAAGAAAATGGTGAAAACACATTGGAATTTAATAATTTCAACGAATTATTTAAGGATGCAGTCACTATTGCGTCAATGTTCATGAAAGCAGTCACAAATACATTTTCACTTCTTATTAAGGCTTAATTTAATGAGCAAGGTTACCAAAGCACAGCTTCTTAAGGCACTTGATAAATTGGAGAAAAATCCCGATTCAAAAGAAAAGTTGCTAGGAAAGATAGGTGTAATTGGTATCGGTTCATCTTTGGGGGCAGCAGCAGCTGGTTCCGTTGCTGCCGTTACTGGTGTAACAAGTATCACCGGTGTAACAACAGCAGCTTCATGGCTTGGTATAAGTATTGTATCTGCAACGCCTATTGGGTGGGTTGTTGGAGGTGCAGCTGTAGGAGCTGCAGCTGTATATGGGTTTTCAAAAATGATTTCTTCGGGCTCTTATACTGAAGGGAAACTAAATGAAATAAAAACTCAGATTCATTCACAAATAAAAGAAGTTGAGAGATTAGAAGAAGAGAAAAAGATATCTGATGATGATATTAATGCTTTCCATATCTTTTTAAAAAATCCGATTAAAGCTGATATTATCGAACCAAATAAAGCTCAAAAACTTATACAGGGTGTTGAATCAGGTAGAATTAAATTAAGCCTTGCTTATCAATTAGTGGAAAATATAGTAAAAGCTTATGAAAGTAAAAATAAAAAATCCGATTCAATCGATAAAAATTAAACATAATAAGATGTTGTCGAGTAGAAAGGACTTACTTTTCACTCGTTTGTTAGAACTTGATGAATCAGACTTAAGATCTATTGCAGTTAGTTCATTAAAATTCTCAGCAGAAAAAGTCGCATCTCTTAATAAAGATCAGCTAGTCATGCTTTGTAGTAAAGAGTTGCGTAGTGCTGCTGGTTCTACAACTCTTAATGTATTTAGGGGGACACACACTTTCCCTTATAAGAAGATGCTAATTGATGTTGCTGATAAATTGACTGAAGGTTCAACGTTCTTAAGCTGGACACCATATAAGTTGAATGACCAACATACAGAGGAAGAAATTGAAGCTGTAATAGTTAAATTGTTTGAAGAAAAAGCCCGTCAGTGGTGGTTTAAGCTATCCGATAAGAAGAAGGTAGAGTTTGTGACTGGCTTGAATGGTGTATTAAGTGGTGAGAGTATCGAGAAAGTTAATCTTAATGGTGGCTTTAAAGAGTACATTAAACAACAAGCTGTTGAGAATTTATTTCAAAATGGTGTTGTCGGTGGATTAACGAAGGTTGCAGCATCTGGTGTAATGGGAACTATCGGTGTTTCTATGCTGACCCAGATAGGGTGGGTTATTTTGCTTCAAACTGTCGGGTTTATGGGGGGACTGAAAATTGTCATGTTTGGTATCGGTGGTATGGGAGCATTTGGCGGTGCTGTTTCATGGTTAGGCGCTACAGCTGTGAGTTCTGTTTTAGCGATTCCAACAACAGTTGCTTTAGTTGATGGGACTGCTTATAGGAAAACAATACCTGCAATTATTATGTTGCTTGCAAAGAGCAAAATTAACCACGATTTACTTGAAGAACAATTCATTGAGGAAACAGATTACAGCTTAACTTATGAACAAACTGTATCTGGAGTATAACGATAGTTAGTATTTGTGAGTATGCATAACAATTTCTAGACTCATTAATAGCAAACTCAATCCAACAAAACCCAAGACAATCAGCACTACTATCTAACAAGATCCAACACTTGATAACTGCTGCAAAGGTGACTCAAGGAATTCAAAATCCGTTTCCTTCGGGAGTGACGGTTCAAGTCCGTCCTTGGGCACCATTTGTAAAAAAGCCTCAATCGAAAGATTGAGGCTTTTTTCGTTATTGCTTGGTACTAAATGACCAAATATCTCCAGTTGTTATTTCATTATTATCTATTACATCAACACGCCAATAATATTGAGTATTTGGCGAGAGATTATTCAAGTCATACTTATTATCTATTTTATCGATGGGTAATAAGACGTCGATATTTTTTCCTAAGTAAACATTATAATTAAATCGTTTGAGATCCTGTGAGAACATTAATTCAATATTCAAATCAACATTGGTTGCCTTATTAAAAGGGACTGGATTAGAGGCGATTGAATGGGTATGACCTGGAATCCAAGTGTTAGGATCTCCATATTCATAAGCGCCAATATCAGGGGAAGAGCCAAGATGATCAATTGTCAGCAAACTACTATTGCTTGTTCCCATATCAATGATCACTGCGTTATCTTTCGGTCTAAAGTCTCCCCAATAAGCGCCCTTTAAGTGACTTAATATCTCAGGTGTATTGCCTGTTATATTATTCGTTACCACTCCCGGTACAGCTAATTGTTCGCTAGTACCCGATTTGCGCCCTTGTAGTGTTCCGACCAAGTTGTTTAGCGTTTCAGAGCTGTAATTCAATCCACCGGCTAACGCTTTATTGAAAATGATTAAATCAGTGATGATGTTATTAAACATCAGGTTATTGAAAGTACCTTGAGTATCACCTTTGATGATATTGAAGGCGCTATTCCATACAACGTTGTGATGAACTAAGCCATCTTTACCTGTTTTAGCTGCACCTTCTACACCATCAAAACGGATACCTGCTTTAGGTGTGTCGTGTACCCAGTTATAAGCGATTTCTGTGCCTGCTTGTTCATCAATCCCTACATTGATTGCTGCTCCATCGTGTTGTAATAGGCTGGTGTTGTAAACATGGTTACCAATTACTTTAGAGCGAGCACCAACGCGTACACCTTCGGAATTACCTGCGGTATGGAAAGTGTTATTGCTAAAAGTGATATTCTGGCTTTGTGAGGCCATATTAATAGAGCCTTCACCACCAGTTCCAAGATTTGAATAATCAATATCATGGATCAAGTTATTATCTACCACATTACTGTTTTCTTTGATCATCTCAAACGCAGGTCCATCGGTGTAAGCAAGGTAACTATTGGTGATCTTGTTATGTGTTTCTGTGATGGCTTTATTGTTATTAATAAACTTAATGGTTTGAGGGCGAGTTAAGTCACCTAACATGCGCTTTGAATACGCGTAATATTGCGCATCAAGATCATTAAAGGTAATAGACTGTGAGCTTATCACCGTAAATGCTGTCGCAAAAAAGTCGATATTATCGAAAATAAGGTGGCTAGAATTTCGAATGGTTAAGCCATAGGTTTGCTGCTTACCTCGAACATGAAGTTGGTTAGGGTCGGCATTATTTGGAGCCCATAAGTAAACGGTTCGCGTCTGATCATCAAAAAACCACTCATTAGGGCTATCTAATAGCTCGAGTTTACCTTCAAGATAGTAGTGGCCTTCTTCATATTTGGCATTTTTATTTGCCCAAAAGTTGCCTTTAGAAAGCATATTGGTAGCGGCTTTTTTCATCGCAGTGCCTGATTGAGAAAAATCAGTACTATAAGTAAAGCGATCACTACCAACCGTATGACTATCAATTGTTTGTGCCCAGTTCAACCAAGAGCCAATGTTCATGATGGCAATGGCACCTGTTGCATCAATACCTGAATCGGCTAATGATTGTGTGTTTACACCAGTAGGAAGAAGTTGGTATTCATTACCGCTGTTTTTAACGGTGATCTTTTCATACGGGCGTTCATCAACCATTTCGCCGAAACGACTTTCAGGCGCTTGATGACGCCATGTAGACTTCATATCCCACAGTGAACCATCGTTTAATTGGGCATTAGGCCAGCGCGCTGACATCACCATGTTATCGTCAATAAACAGTTGCCAAATATCTTGACTGATTTGCGTTTTGTAAATATTACCGTCGTGTCGCTGCCAGGGTGTTGTGATATCTATGGTACCATCAAAGATACTATTGTTACCTCTGATCACGATGGGTGCTTCGCTGACACCATGCGCTTTATCAATAACGTCGGCTGTTTTATAGCGACCTTCTGCCAGTTCAATAATGCTTCCAGCTTTAGCTTGAGATAAAGCTTTCTTTAAAGTTTTATAAGGTAGAATGAATGTTCCGTTATTATTATCGTTGCCATCAGGACTAACATAAATAGCTTGTGTCGGAGGGCAATTATCGTAGTTTTCGGCGATAGTGCCGTCAGGGCAAGTAACCTCTTTTGGTGGTTCAGTAGGACATTCTTCAATCGTTGGTGAGGTTGAACCGTCAGGACACTCAATAGGTTCTAGGGGCGTATCTGAACAATTCGTTTCATTCCAAAACCATGATGATGGCTTAGGTGTTTCCCATACACCTGGACTATTTTTAGCTTCAAAGCATTGAAACTGATAACTAACAATATCGCCATTATTAACTTTTGTTTCTCCAGCAATCCATAACGTGATATCAGATATAGGAGGCGCTGTTTCATCGACACAGATATTATCAACCAATACTTGACCACTTGGGCAAACCACAGGCTTAACAATATCGATACAAATACCATCGATTAACTCTTGGTTATCATTACATGTTGGAAGAGGCGTACCATCGCATTCGGTCGGTTGCCAAAACCAATTAGACGATGGTGAAGGTGTTTCCCATGAGCCTGGATTATTTTGCGCGATATAACATTGTTCATTGTATATAACGATATCGCCATTAACGACCTTGGTTTTACCATTAACCCACTCGATTGAGTTTGCCTGCGCATTAAAGCTAAATAGGGGTAATAAGAAGGGAAGATATTTAATTCTTTTGTTCATCTGCATTCCTTGGCTAAAAGCGTTGTTGATTATCAATGATTGTTATTTTTTTGTTAAATGTTAGCGTGAGAAAGGCAAGTAAGCATAATTTCGGTAAGTTTAGTAGAGGTATTGTGATAGCTAAAATACTTCACTATAGACACTCGGCATATTACATTTGACGATTTGATGTTGGTTCAATCATTTACTAGTACTAGAAGCTCAACATTCCGTTATCTCATTTAGTTTTTATACATTAAAAGATGAACTAACATCATTTTGAAATACGATAAGGTCATGCTCAGAAATGAAATCCTTTCCTAAAGCATAAAAATACCTGATTACCATCGAGACTCAGCCAAGGTTAATAATTTCTCTGGCATCGGTGGTG
>NZ_JADQAQ010000062.1 GCF_022129445.1 Photobacterium sp. Ph5 | reverse complement strand
TGCGACTAGGCCTTCAAGAAAACGTGAATTATCTTAATTCACATGCATTAAGCACCATGCTCGCTTTTTTATTTTAGGAAGATTGCTTACTCAGGCTTTTGCTGTAAACATTCAGCGCGCTCCGCAGCATCTTGGGCTAACCACTCCGCGACGGTTTTCGCAAAGTAAGTTAATACCCCATTAGCACCTGCACGCTTAAAGCACAGTAGTGATTCCATGATAGTTTCACGCTCTTTAAGCCAGCCATTTTGAATTGCTGCCATGTGCATCGCATACTCACCAGACACTTGGTAAGCATATGTTGGTACTTGCAGCTCACTCTTCACACGACGAACCACATCAAGGTAAGGCATACCCGGTTTGACCATTACCATATCTGCGCCTTCATTGATGTCCATTGCCACTTCATGCAAGGCTTCATCACTGTTAGCGGGATCCATTTGGTAGGTTTTCTTATCTCCACCTTTTAAGTTGCCAGATGAGCCGACAGCATCACGGAATGGACCGTAGTAATTCGATGCATATTTAGCAGAATACGCCATGATTTGAGTATTAATATGACCAGCATTTTCTAATGCTTCACGAATAGCACCAATACGACCATCCATCATGTCTGACGGAGCAACAATATCAGCACCGGCTTCAGCATGAGATAGCGCCTGCTTAATTAAAATATCTGTCGTAATATCATTTAATACATAGCCTTCATCATCAATGATGCCATCTTGACCATGAATGGTGAACGGATCTAATGCGACATCAGTGATAACACCAAGCTCTGGCACATGTGCTTTTAGCGCACGCACAGCCGTTTGTACTAAGCCTTCTGGATTATAAGCTTCTTCTGCTAACTCTGATTTAAACTCTTGAGACACAACAGGGAATAAAGCAATCGCAGGAATACCCAGTTTCGCAAGATATGCCGCTTCTTCAAGTAACAAATCAATAGATAAGCGCTCAATACCTGGCATTGAGTCAACCGTTTCACGACGATTTTTACCCATCAAAACAAACATCGGATAGATCAAATCATTCACTGATAATTGATTTTCTGACATTAGACGACGACTAAAATCATGCTTACGGATCCGACGCATACGACGACCAGGAAACGCACCTTGAATAGATACTGACACGACAAACTCCTTGCTAAAAAATAGGATTAGATAATATCACTCAGACTGACCAATGTGGCTTAAATCGAAAAAAAAGCCTGACTATTCGCCTCTGACTGCGTGATAACTTGCTCAGGTGTTTCACCACGACACTCGGCAATCATAGTAGCAATATGCGGCAGAAACTTCGGTTCATTACGACTTGATTTCGGTTTTGGTCGATAATCTCGCGGCAATAAATATGGACAATCGGTTTCAATCATTAAGCGATTAGCTGGAATATGGCGCACGACTTCGCGTAACTCCTGACCACGACGCTCATCACATACCCAACCTGTAATACCAATGTGTAAATCTAACGATAAGCATGCTGTTAGTTCTTGCTCTGAGCCAGTAAAACAATGCAGCACTGCCGCCGGTAATTTATCTCGCCAAGGCGTTAAGATTTCAATAAAACGTTCATGGGCATCACGGCAATGCATAAATACCGGCATGTTCAGCTCAGCCGCTAAAGCCAGTTGCGCTTCAAAGACCGCTTCTTGCTGTGGACGAGGAGAAAAATCACGGTTGAAATCAAGCCCACACTCGCCAATCGCTGCCACTTCAGGTTTTGCAGCTAATGCCCTAATTTCTGGTAACAAAAGATCGGTGACAGATTTTGCATCATGCGGATGAACGCCAGCGGTTGAGTAACAGTAGTTCGGCCATTGTTGCGCCATTTTTTGCGCTTCAATACTCTCTTCAATACTGGTACCCGTAATAATAAGGTGTTTAACACCGGCCTCTTGCGCGCGAGTAATAACATCATCACGATCCTTATCAAACCGGTTATTTGTTAAATTAACCCCAATATCTATCATCGCTTTTCCATCTCTCGCTTAGCAAAATTAAGTATTCAGTATATAGAGCAAAGGACACTCGCGCCAAATCCCAATTTTCAGGTATAAAAAAACCGACAATAACGTCGGTTTTTTTCATCATCACATAGTACACAAGGTACTATTTTACTGTTGCTCTTCGTGCTCGTTATCATCCAGCTCTTCATCATCACGAACATAAAAACGCGCGAAGAATAAGCCTACTTCAAACAATAAACACATAGGTACAGCCAACAAGGTCTGAGAAACAATATCAGGCGGTGTTAACAGCATACCAACGACAAACGCGCCTACAATGATGTAAGGACGCTTACTACGTAGAGATTCTGGATCGGTCGCACCGGTCCAACACAACAGAATTATCGCAACGGGAATTTCAAAAGCGATGCCAAACGCCATAAATAGCGCAAGAACGAAATCGAGATAGTTCGCAATATCTGTTGCCACCTCCACCCCTTGGGGAGCGACGCTGGTAAAGAACTTAAAGACCAATGGAAACACAACGTAATAAGCAAATGCGACACCGGCGTAAAACAGCAATGAGCTGGAAAACAACAATGGCATAATCAGCTTGCGTTCATGCTTGTACAAACCTGGCGCAATAAAGCCCCAAACTTGATACAAAATCATTGGCACAGCAATAAACACTGAGGTTACTAAGGTCAGTTTTATCGGTGTAAAGAACGGTGAGGCAACATCTGTTGCGATCATAGTTGCACCAGCAGGCATTCGCTCTACTAAGGGTGCCGCTAAGAAAGCATAGATATCATTGGCAAACCATACTAAACATAGAAAAACCACCAGCACACTCATGATAGAACGCAAAAGTCGCGTACGTAGTTCAAGTAAATGACTAAATAGCGGCTGCGTATCTTCGACTGTCGACATAGTGATGTAATTTATTCCTGCTTTTGTGAAGTCGTTGCTGAGGTTTGCTCGCTTTTATCAGCATAGGGACGCTGAACATCTGATGCCGCTTTTTTAAGCTCATCAACAGAGTCTTGCAATTCAGGCGCTAAGTCCTTCATTCCCATTTGCTCGGCTTTCTTTAAATTGGCCTGCAGTTCCTGAATTTTCAGTTCTTGCGACAATTCATCTTTCACCGAGTTTGCCATATTACGAGCAGCACCTATCCACTGCGACACGGTACGTATCGCAACGGGTAGACGTTCTGGCCCCAGTACTACTAATCCCACCACGGAGATCAGTACTAACTCCCAGAACCCGATATCAAACACGTATTAAACCTGCTCTTTGTCTTTTTGACTAGTTGTCGTCTGATCCGCTGGCTTTTGTTCGTCAGCAATTTTCTTTTGTTCGAAGTCAGCATCATTGTCTGACTCTTTTTTCGCAGCAGGTGCTGCAGCGGCTGCTTCATCATCGCTAATTGCTTTTTTGAAGCCTTTAACTGCAGATCCTAGGTCACCACCTAGAGTACGAAGTTTTTTCGTTCCGAACAAAAGAACAATGATCAGTGCAATAATTAACAATTGCCAGATACTGATACCACCCATGCTTGTTTTACCTCAGCTTTATGTGGTTAATAACGAAAGTGCGTTTACTAACGCAACTATAAGTATAGGCGAAAGCCTAACCGATTATTTTCGGCAGGTACGCCATCCTAGTAACCAAAATAGGGTCCCTACTCCTGCAGAAACGACAGGGTACGTTGCTACTTGATCACCAAAAAGTATTGCAGCACACACCATAAAGGTGGCACCGATACCAAAATAAAACCTTGCCTGGTTATGAGTGCGTCGATTCTCCATAAAATTATCATAGAGTTTATCGATACGCTGATTCATTACCTTGCCTTGGCGCAAGCTGTCATAAAGTAATTCAGGTAATTCAGGCAGCTTTTCTGCCCAAAATGGTGCTTTACTTTTTACTGCATCAAGAATGCCTTGCGGGCCTACCTGATGCGACATCCAGTTTTCCAAGAACGGCTTGGCTGTCGCCCACAAATCAAGTTGCGGGTACAACTGGCGTCCTAAGCCTTCAACATACAACAAGGTCTTTTGTAACAAGACCAGTTGCGGTTGCACTTCCATATTAAAACGGCGAGCAGTATTAAACAGATTTAACAATACATGGCCGAATGAGATCTCACACAGTGGCTTTTCAAAAATAGGTTCACACACTGTGCGAATCGCAAATTCAAACTCGTCCACATTGGTATCATGAGGAACCCAGCCTGAATCGACGTGTAATTCTGCAACCTTACGATAATCGCGATTAAAGAAAGCCAATAAGTTTTCCGCTAAATAACGTTTATCTTCTCGGTTTAGTGTCCCCACAATGCCGCAATCAAGTGCTATCCATTGTGGGTTTTCCGGATGCTCATAGGAGACAAAAATATTTCCCGGATGCATATCCGCATGGAAAAAGCTGTCACGAAATACCTGAGTAAAAAAGATATTAACTGCATTTTCCGATAATAGTTTTAAATCCGTGCCGTTGGCTTTCAAGCCTTCAATATTAGAAACTTGAATACCATAAATACGTTCCATGACAAGAAGATTAATACTGCTGTAATCAGTATAAACTTCTGGTACATATAAGGTATCATCCCCATCAAAGTTGCGACGAAGCTGAATACTATTTGCCGCTTCGCGCATTAAATTGAGCTCATCAAGCAAGGTTTTTTCGTATTCGCGAACGACTTCAACAGGGCGTAAACGGCGAGCTTCTGGTTGGAGACGAGAAACTATCTCGGCCATCCTGTACATCAGCTTAATATCAGCTTCAATAATCGGCTTAATATCAGGACGAATAACTTTAAAAACAATCTCTTTGCCGTTTTCTTTTAATGTTGCCGTATGCACTTGAGCAATCGATGCTGACGCTAATGCAACTTCATCAAAATCATCAAACCACTGCTCTAACGGCCCACCTAAAGATTCTTCAATAGTACGCTTTGCTAATTTTCCATCGAAAGGTTCAACTTGGTCTTGTAATAATGCCAGCTGATCTGCAATGTGCGGTGGGAAAAGATCGCGTCGGGTTGACATCATTTGACCAAACTTGATCCATACTGGACCGAGCTCTTGCAACGCTAAACGTAAACGCTCACCCAATGGTACATCGGGGTATTCATTTTTGATCCAGAATAGCAATTTACGTAATTTTTTAGGAAGTTCAGTGCGCGGATCAACTGGAATAAAGTCATCCAACCCATAGCGCAGTTGTACTTGAATAATACGATACAACCGTTTTATTTCTGAGTAACTCATCATTGCCAAATTATCGCTCAAGTAACTGGTTCAAACGGGCCTCAAAACGGGCAACATCCGATTTCAAGTCATCCACTTGATCGTAAAAATGCACCATCTCTAAAGGCTGTGGTAATAGTTGCCATTCTTCAGTGATCACTTCAGCCAAATCGCGTTGGCGATTCTTTACCCCTTGGCGAATAAATCGGCTCCCCGACTTTACACTACTGACTAAAGTATGAGCAACTACATCACCAGTATATTGCGATAACTTTTCTTCGATATCCGGCTTTAAACCACTTAGTAAACTGGAAAAGTGCTGAGCCAATTGAAGATCACCATCGAGTGCTAACTTATCAGCTTTAATTAATTGCGTTAAATTGGCTTGTTGACGTAACTCTGGCAACACCGTGAGATTTAAAGCCAATTGGCAATCCACCTCACCTTCAAACCCAGCAAGCACATCAATTTGGTGACTGAAAACAAAGTATAAGGTTTTATTAAATTCATTTAGCGTGACGCTAATGACTTTACCGCGTAAACGAGCAAGACGACGCTGACTATCAGCATCGTCTTTGAGTAATTGATTCAGTGATGTTTCAATCGCACCGGTAACAAAAGCATCTATCGGCATAGGGTCCTCAGAACTTATAACCACGGTGCAAGGCAACAATACCGCCCGTTAAGTTGTAATAACTGGTTTGATCAAATCCGGCTTCATCCATCATGTCCTTCAACGTCTCTTGATCAGGGTGCATGCGAATAGATTCAGCAAGGTAACGGTAACTTTCTGCATCATTTGCGATAATTTCACCCATTTTTGGTAATAGGTGAAATGAGTACGCATCATAAACTTTTGATAATGGTTCTAGTGATGGCTTTGAAAACTCTAACACTAACAAACGACCGCCCGGCTTTAATACGCGATACATTGAGCGCAACGCTTTGTCTTTGTCAGTAACATTACGTAAACAAAAGCTAATCGTGATGCAATCAAAGTAATTATCAGGGAAAGGTAGTTCTTCCGCATTGGCTTGAACATAACCCACATTACCGACAATACCATTGTCACGAAGTTTACTGCGGCCAACTTTCAACATCGAGTTATTGATATCAGCAAGGATAACTTGACCTGTTTCACCAACAATACGAGAGAACTTAGCCGTTAAATCCCCCGTACCACCGCCTAAATCAAGTACACGTTGACCTTTGCGTACACCACTGCAGTCAATCGTGAAGCGTTTCCAAACGCGGTGAATGCCCATCGACATTAAGTCATTCATGATGTCGTACTTTGCTGCGACCGAGTGAAAGACCTCAGCAACCATAGTTGCTTTTTCGTCTTTAGCAACGGTACGGAAGCCAAAGTGAGTAGTATCTTGTGTGGTGTCCGTCATGTTCAATCCGTTATATGTACTTATGATGCGCAAAATTCATAGACCTCACTCACCGATAAGCATTAAATTCATTTATTCAACTGGCTTAGTGTACTTGATGGTTGCTCTTTGCTCAAAGTCCTTTACCCCACCATTATGATAAATCACCTTCCGATGCTGCGGTTATATGAGAAAAACCACGATATTCCATCAGGTTGGATTGTGATTTTTCAGCCAGCGTCGGGCTAATATCGCGCTTCACTTCGACGCCCAATTGTTTAAAGCTTTCTGCTTGGCGGATCACGTTACCACGCCCCGTCGCCAGTTTATTCATCGCCCCTTGATAACTTTGGTTCGCTTTTTCTAACGATTGTCCCATCGCTTCCATATCAGTAACAAACAAACGTAATTTGTCGTAAAGCTTGCCCGCACGCTCGGCAATTTCTTTGGCATTTTGATTTTGTCGCTCATTACGCCACAAGTTATTAATGGTACGCAGTGCCACCAGCAAGGTCGTTGGACTCACAAGCATAATATTTAAATCCATCGCATCACGGATTAATGCCGGATCGGCTTCAATCGCAGCTTGAAATGCAGGCTCTACTGGAATGAACATCAATACATAATCAAGACTTTGGATGCCATGAAGCTGATGATAATCTTTACGGCTTAATCCACGCATGTGAGCACGCATCGAAGCAACATGTTCGCTCATGGCGAGTTCACGCTCGGCAATCGTGTCAGCATTAAAGAAACGTTCATACGCCACTAGCGACATTTTCGCATCCACGACGACGTCTTTCTGTTGTGGTAAATGCACCACCACATCAGGTTGGTAGCGCTTACCCTCTTCATTTTCTAAGCTAACCTGAGTTTGGTACTCATGCCCTTCGCGCAATCCTGAGTCAGACAATACTCGCGCCAGCACGACTTCACCCCAGTTACCTTGAGCTTTGTTATCCCCTTTTAGGGCTTGGGTTAAGTTAATTGCCTCTTTCGCCATCTGCTCATTGAGCTGTTTAAGGCTATTGATTTGATGTACTAAAGTATGGCGCTCACGAGACTCTTGCGTAAAATTGTCATTAACCTGCTTTTTGAAACCTTCAAGTTGCTCTTTGAGTGGACTCAACAAGTTTTCTAAGCTCATCTTATTCTGCTCATCCACTGTTCGGGTCTTCTGCTCAAATAAGCGATTAGCTAAACTTTCAAATTGAATACGCAGACGTTCTTCTGCATTTTCCAATAGCTTAATTTTTTCATCTGCCGCTTTTTGCTCTTCAAAATGGCGGGCATCTTGCTCGCGCAGATCAGCTTCAAGCCCTGCGCTAGCTAAGCGAGAGTTATCAAGCTGCTCAGATAAATACTGCTTTTCATTTTGCAGCGCGTCAAAGTGACGCATTTTTTCTAATGCCGCAGCAAGTCTGCCGTGCATTTGACGAATTTCATGAGTTAATCTGTCACGATCGTCATCTAACTCTTCCAACTCTTGGTTTCTTTCTGCTAGTTGGCTTTGTAATTGCTGCTCACGACTTAATGCTAAACGTGCATCTGACTCTGCTTGTTGCTCGACAAGCTGAAGCATTTGTTCATATCGACCTTTATACCAGAATGCCGTGATCACACTGGCAACGGTGGCACCTAACAATGTTGCTAATGCGGTAATAACGCCACCACTTAACCATTCTGCCATAGTAAATTCTCTATCTTCCTGACTAATTATTCTCACTTTTAAGGCTAAGAGGATACTGGATAAATGTCCAGCTAACGAAGAACAACTTAAACAATAAATAATGGATATAAACGTTTTTGTTTGCACTCGATCACAGGCTATATCATCACTCGCTATTCACCTTTATAACCATCTCCTACACTGCGTTACCGTCTTACATTTTTAACAGGGATAGTCATGAACGAACGCCTCGCTTTAGGATATGGCATTGCAGCTGTTTTACTTTGGTCTACTGTCGCCACTGCTTTTAAAATTACCTTAGATTATTTTTCTCCTGTTCAAATGATGGTGGTTGCCAGTAGCGTGTCTGCTCTCGCTCTTATTGTTATAGCTGGCTATAAAAAAACACTCCATCAGCTCAAATCGACTTTTCTTCAACGTCCGCTTTACTACTTATTACTCGGACTTATCAATCCTTTCACTTATTACTTAGTGTTATTTAAAGCCTACGAATTATTACCTGCTTCACAGGCTCAACCCATCAACTACAGTTGGGCAATCACTCTGACTTTAATGGCTGCACTTTTCTTAGGACAAAAAATTCAGCGTAAAGATTGGATAGCCTGCGTACTAGGATATGGCGGTGTGGTGGTGATTGCGACTCAAGGTAATATTTCAGCCTTGAATTTCACCAGTCCGTTAGGCGTTGTGTTAGCGCTATTTTCGACACTGTTATGGGCAGGCTATTGGATTTTAAACACCAAAAATAAAGCCGATCCCATCTTAGGTTTATTACTGGGCTTTTTAGTCTCGCTGCCATTTTCTATCGGCTTGAGTTTGTATCTCGGTGGTTGGCAGCACGTACCTTGGCAGGGCTGGGCAGCCGTCACTTATGTTGGTTTGTTTGAAATGGGGATCACCTTTGTTTTATGGCTCAATGCGCTACGGTTAACCCGTAACACCGCTAAGATCAGTAACCTAATTTTTATCTCACCTTTTATCTCTTTATTATTGCTCGCCACGATTATTGGTGAAACGATTCATCCCTCAACATTGATCGGCTTAATGCTAATTATTGCAGGACTCGTAATCCAACAATGGCAAAGTAAAAAAACGCGACTGTTGAATGGCTAAATTTTATCCAAAAAAAAGCCTGTCGATTTGACAGGCTATACGGATAAGGTTGTCACCACCTCACCTTTAAACTCATAATATTTATTAATTCTGTACCGTTAACTGAGGGTGCCAACGACGCCCGATTTTAGACACTAAAATCAATAAGCCAGGTATCAGCAACCACATTTGTAACGTCATTAATACCGGTGATGAGAAATCTAATCGTTGAGTTAAGCTCACCATAACACCAGCACCACTCATTTGAAATAATCCCAATAATGCCGCTGCAGTTCCAGCACGATCGCCAAATGGTGCTAATGCTTTTCCGGCTGCAGAGCCTAATACAAAAGCAAACCCAAATGAACAAATGAAGATTGGCATCATAAATGCCCATGCTTGCTGTAATTGGCTCAACGACAACATTAATCCACCAGCAAACAATAATGTGATAAGTCCTGTACGAAGAGTACGACGAGTACCAAAGCGATCCATGAACTTAGGTGCAACCATACACGCAAGAATATTTAATACCGCGTTAATACCAAACCAGATCGTAAACTGGTTCATATCTTGCCCTAAATGATTCATCAGCCAAACAGGAGCGGATGTCACATAAGCTAAAATCACCGCCATCGCTAACATACAAAGCGTCGCGTGAAATAAAAATGTTGGTTCGCGTAATACCGACCAGTAACGACTAAGGCTAATAGTAGAGCCAGTTACATTAGTACTGGCAGGGCGTGTTTCTTTAAATAATACCATCACAAAAAGACCTGCAACTAACGCAAATCCCGCCATGAAACTAAAGTTAGAACGCCAGCCAAAATGATGAGTAAGCCAAGTGCCTAAAAGAGGAGCAAGCGCAGGAATAAAACAAATAGCACCGTTTAAGTAACTGATCATACGACCGCTTTTTTCAGCGCCAAAACTATCGCGAACCGCAGCGAAGGCAGCAACAGAGGTTGCGCAAGCACCAAAGCCTTGAAGTAAACGTGCCAATAAGAGTAAATCTAAACTATGTGCAACATAAGCCATCACAGCGCTAAAGCCATAAATAACAATGCCTCCGAGAGCAATAGGACGACGACCAATGCGATCGGCTAATGGTCCAGCTAATAATTGTCCGAGACCAAGGCTAAACATGAACCATGTCACCGTATCTTGAACACGGGTAGGATCAACTTGAAAAGCGTTAGCCATAACAGGCAATGCAGGAAGATAAATGTCTATAGCCAACGGGCTAAATAACACCAAGGTCACCATTAAGGCGACAAGCCGAGTATCGGTAGAAGTAGAGGTTGTCATGTGGCGTTCCTAGAAAAAGATCGCGCAAGTCTACGGTGTTATGTGAGTGAATAAAAATGGTTTATTTTCAATACGGCTTTTCCAAATTGGAATCCTCCAGCCAACATATTAATCACTAAGATAAATAAAGCAGTGAGGTGAATAATCTGTCATATATCATAGAGACAATTGATGCAAACCGCTAAACAGGCTAACTTAACAACATTAAACCTGAATCGCTGATACCGTGGTGATTAGGGTGAATTTGATCTAACCGCCTTTCAACGGTGGTTTCTTGACAAGGACCTATACATGCAAGCAGTTATCGCACAACGTATTGAGCAGATCCGTCAGTGGCTTGAAGCGCAGCAACTCGATGCTCTACTGATCCCTCATGAAGATGAATATCTTGGTGAATACATTCCCGATCATAACGAACGCCTTCATTGGTTAACCGGTTTCACAGGCTCAGCAGGTGCTGCAGTGATCACTCGTGACCGTGCAGCAATGTTTGTTGATGGTCGTTATGTTGTGCAAGTTCGCAAGCAAGTACCGGGTGATGTATTTGAATATTGTCATTTAATTGAACAACCACCTATCCACTGGGCATTAGAAAATCTAGCGGCAGGTAGTAAAGTTGCGATCGATAACCGTCTACACAGTGCGGCATGGTTGAAAAACACCATCGCAACCCTTGATGGTGAGCTAGAGCTAGTATCAGTTAACGAAAACCCAATTGATGAACTATGGCTAGATCGCCCAGCACCAAAACTGTCCGATGCAGAGTTAATGGGGCTAGAATATGTGGGTCAATCAAGCGAAGAGAAGCGTGAGCAAATTGCCGCACTGCTTAAAAAGCAAAAAGCGGATGCTGCCTTTTTAAGCCAGCTTGATAGCATTGCTTGGCTACTCAATGTCCGTGGCGATGACGTTCATTGTCTACCAGTTCTACTATCAGCTGCCGTGATCCATAGCGATGCATCGGTTGATTTCTACATCGATCATCACCGTCTACCAGAAGGTTTTGCGACGCACGTAGGTAACGGCGTCAATATCCGCGAGCCAGAACAACTCGCCGCAGGTTTAGCTGCACTTTCAGGTAAACGTGTACAGTTTGATTCTGCGAACAGTAATGCATGGGCAGCTCAGCAACTGATTGATTCTGGTGCACAACTTATTGAAGCTGCTAATCCAACGTTACTACCTAAAGCTGCGAAAAACGCGACAGAAATTGCAGGCATGAAAGCATGTCACATCCGTGATGGCGTAGCTATTGCAAAATTCCTCGCTTGGGTTGATGCACAAGTCGCGAATGGCAACCTATTAGATGAAGCTGCGCTTTCCGATCAACTTTGGCTGTTCCGTCAACAAGATCCAAGCTGTCGTGATGTGAGTTTTGATACGATTTCAGCTTCTGCAGGTAATGCAGCAATGTGTCACTACAACCACATTGACCAACCACAGCCAAGCAAACTGCAAATGGATACGGTTTACTTGGTCGATTCAGGCGGTCAATACCCAGACGGTACAACCGATATCACCCGTACTATCGCTATCGGCAACCCGGGAGAAGAAGTAAAACAAGCCTTCACATTAGTACTAAAAGGGCATATTTCATTGGCTTCGGCACGTTTCCCGAAAGGCACAACAGGCTCACAACTCGACGCACTCGCGCGTCAGCATCTATGGGCGCATGGCTTTGATTATGATCACGGTACAGGTCATGGCGTCGGTCACTTCTTAAGTGTTCATGAAGGTCCTCAACGTATTTCTAAAGTGGCTAACCCAACCGCACTACTGCCAGGTATGGTGTTATCTAACGAGCCGGGTTATTACCGTGCAGACGCATTTGGTATTCGTATTGAAAACCTTGAACTGGTCGTCGATATTGAAACTCAAGGCGACATGAACGTCATGGGCTTTGAGTCGTTGACCCGTGCGCCAATTGATAAGCGTTTGATCGAGCCAACTCTACTAACCGACGTAGAGCTTGCATGGCTTAACAACTATCACCAAACAGTGTTTAACGTGATCAGCCCATCGCTGACAGGTAGTGATCTTGAGTGGCTAACACAAGCAACATCACCACTAAGCCGATAATGCTCTAAGAATAATTAAGCCAGTACGTCACTGCAGTACTGGCTTCTTATGATAAAGATGTCTATTAAATTGAACATACAAGCTAACATGACATTTAAAAATAGTGGCGATTTAACATAGATCTGGCTAAGTGGTTATCCGATGAACTTTAATAAACTAATGAAGACTGCTCCTAAGCAATGGGGCTTACGGGGAGATCCTTATCTTTGGCAAGATATGCGTGAACACTTAAAAAATGTTTCGGTACCAATTGATAATGGAGATCTAAAAAAAATTATTACCGACGTATTTCATAAAATAACAGGGAAGCCAATTGATACCTGTGACTCTATTTATATGAAAAAATACGCTCATGGTGGTATGTCTTCTGGCTGTGTATGTACTCATTTCTGGCAAAATGAAGCTATGAATTTTCTTTTTGAAAAAAACATACAACGACAGTTAAGCTCAAAACCATTGGAAGAAGATAAAGACATTGATAATTTAATTAATAAAGTACGATCTTTATCCCAAAAATACCCATTAAAACAAACTATAGACTTACCTGATATTTCAAACAGCCCACTAGAATTTCCCAGTAACATAGATTCAGCATTTGATAAAAATATATATCTCAAACACCATTTATCTCCTTTATTACAATCATCATTAAATAATAGATATTGGGTTATTCAAAATTGGGGAGGAATTCGCTCACTAAAAAGAAATGAGAAAAACGATAAGTTACTATTAAAGCTCGATCAACAATTAGAAAGAGGTCATCTAACACGTGATGTATTTATGGTAATATCTTCTCTTTCTAAAGTTGCTTCATTTCTTGATCACACTCAGTATGCTATTTATGACTCAAGAGTGATTTATGCCTTAAATTGGCTTTTATTTAAGTACACATCAACAACGACATTCTTTCCTCAACCAACGGGTAGAAATGCTGATATTGCACGTTTTGAATTAGATACTATCTTCAACTTATCTAATAAAAACATTTCTTACATTGACTCAAAAGAAGCGTACCACACATACTGCCAGCTTATGCGGAAACTTGCTCTTGATATTTATGGGGCAGAAAATCCATACTTAATTGAAATGCTACTATTCAGCATTGCACCATCCTATATTGTTGAAGATATAAGTAATTCGTTATCACTTACTCTAAAATAGTTTAGCAATTATGGGATTACAGCGTTTGTAATCCCATACAATAAGACTCGAAATTTTATCCAGAATAGGCGGGATGCCAGTCTTTCCACACCACTTCAAACCCCTGTTGCTTGACCGCTGTCGCGACATCTGCGACCGAACGTTCATCACTGATTGCAAACTGCTCTAGCTCTGGCGTGTCATCAGCATATCCGCCCGGTTGGGTTTTAGAGCCTGCAGACATACTGGTGATCCCCAAAGGCAATACATTATCGCGAAAATGCGGTGATTCTCGCGTTGATAACGACAGCTCGACTTCAGGATTAAACAACCGATAAGCACAAATCAATTGCACCAGTTGGCGATCCGTCATTACCGATTTAGGCTCTAATCCACCCGTACAGGGTCTTAAACGTGGGAATGAAATCGAATAGCGGCTTTGCCAATAGGTACGTTCAAGATAAGCCAAATGACTAGCAACAAAGAAACAATCCGTGCGCCATTCTTCCATGCCGATCAAAGCCCCAATCCCAATCTTGTCTATTCCTGCTTTTGCTAACCGATCAGGTGTCGCTAAGCGGTATTCAAAATTGGTTTTATTGCCTCGTAAATGATGCTTCGCATAAGTTGGCGCATTATAGGTTTCTTGATACACCATCACCGCATCTAAACCGAGTTGTCGCAACTCTTGATACTCATCTTGCTCAAGTGGCTGTACTTCCATTGCCAAATAACTGAAGTGATCTTTAATTTGAGGGATCGCATCACGAAAGTAATTCATACCGACTTTGGTTTGATGCTCGCCAGTGACCAGTAACACACTATCAAAATTTAGCGCTTTTATTACCTCACACTCTCGCTCTATTTCTTGCTCACCCAAGGTACGGCGCTTAATGCGATTTTCCATCGAAAAACCACAATAGGTACACGCATTGGCACACAGATTCGAAAGGTATAACGGCACATAAAAACCCATGGTATGACCAAACCGCTGACGCGTTAGCATCGCAGAGCGTTGTGCCATTTGCTCTAAGTAAGGTTCAGCCGCGGGTGAAATTAAGGCTTTGAAATCCTCTAGATCCAACGTTGATTTTCCTAAAGCACGCTCGACATCGGTAGCCGTTTTAGCATAAATAGACAAACGGATATCATCCCAATCCATTTGTTGCCAAACATCCACAAAGCTCATGTTGGCTCCTTACTCGTTAAGAAATGCCGTTAATGGGCTTGATGCAATAGCATGGTTCACCTTACCTGCAAGACCTGCTTCATATGCCATACGACCACTTTCCACGGCCAATTTAAATGCACGCCCCATTGCAATCGGATCACTTGCCGCTGCGATAGCTGTATTTACCAATACTGCATCTGCCCCCATTTCCATCGCTTCTGCAGCATGAGAAGGGGCACCAATGCCTGCATCCACCACCACAGGTACTTGCGCCTGATCGATAATAATGCGAAGAAAATCGCGAGAAGCGACCCCTTTATTCGAACCAATCGGCGCACCTAATGGCATCACGGCAGCACAACCCACCTCTTCTAATCGCTTACAAAGCACAGGATCGGCATGACAGTAAGGCAGCACGACAAACCCTTCTTTTACCAACAGCTCTGCCGCTTTTAGCGTTTCAATCGGATCAGGCATCAGGTATTTCGGATCAGGGTGAATTTCTAATTTTAGCCAATTCGTCCCCAATGCTTCTCGAGCTAACTGCGCGGCAAAGATCGCTTCTTTAGCATTTTTCGCCCCTGACGTATTAGGCAGTAAATTCACTCCAGCTTGGATCAATGGCGCTAAGATATCGTCATCACGCTCAGCAATATTGACCCGCTTTAGTGCCATAGTCACGAGCTCAGAGCCTGTCGCTAAAATCGATTCAGCCATGACATCTCGATTGGCGTACTTACCCGTTCCGGTGAATAATCGCGATGTGAATGTTTTATCTGCAATAGTCAACATATTAACCTCCTGCTATCGCTTGAAATAACGCGATCTGATCGCCATCAGCAATGACGGTTGTCGACCACTCACTGGCTGCAACAATTCGCTGATTTATCGCAACCGCTGTACCTTGTATGGGTAAATCTAACTGCATAACAAATTGATGAACGGTTTGCTCTGCCTCGCAAGACATAGATTCATCGTTCAGCCAGATAGTTATCATGGTAGCCATTTACACAACCTCCCTTTGATCTTGCTGACGACATACAGGGCAACAAGGAGCAGCATCAATTGATACCTGCTGCCATTTTCCTGTTAAACCATTAAATTGCTGCAGTAAACCAAACCCAACTTCACCAACACCTGAGATAGATTTGATCGCATTAAGCGCTTGTAACGTTCCAATAGTGCCGACAACAGGTCCCATCACGCCGTTACTACGACAGTTTGGATCTTGGGGTGGCGTTTCAGCACTTAATGGAAACACACATTGATAACACGGTGAGATCTGCCTGAAATCAAACGCCAGTAACTGCCCTCGCCAACCTATCGACGCACCGGCAATCAGTGGTGTTTGATGCTGATAACAAGCTTGATTGACCGCATAACGAGTAACCCAGTTATCACTGCAATCAAGTACAATATCTGCCTGCTGTACTTCCATCACGAGTTGAAAGCCTGCAAGTTTGGCTTTTACTGCACGCGTTCGTACCAATGGATTTAGTGCTAATAACTGATCACAGGCTGCTTGCGCTTTATTAAGTGAAACATCGGTTTCTCGATAAATCACCTGACGCTGCAAGTTTGAACTATCAACCTCATCATCATCTGCAATCACCAGTAAGCCAACACCTGCAGCGGCTAAATACATCGCTGCTGCTGAGCCTAAACCGCCCGCACCGACAATCAATACCTTGGCATTGTTAAGTGCAAGTTGACCCTGCTCTCCCATTTCCTCCAGCATGATTTGTCGGTTATATCGAATAAAAGCAGTATCAGAGAGTCTGTCAGTTGTCATCCTTCACCTCCCGCTCAGATAAGCATTGATTGAGCTGTTCGACGGCAATCGCTGGCTCGCTTGACTGGGTGATCGCACGTACCACCGCAACACTACTCACCCCTGTGCCCCAAACCACTGGCACACGCGATAAATCAATACCGCCAATTGCCACCGTTGGAAACGCATTGCCAATGAGTTGTTGATAAAGCTTTAAGCGGTGAACACCTTGCGGTAATGACGGCATTTGCTTAGTTGTAGTTGGGTAAATATGACCGAGGGCGATATAACTGGGATTAAATGCCATCGCACGTAGGATCTCGTAATACCCATGGGTTGAGATCCCTAAGCGAAGGTTGGCTTGTTGAATAGCATTGAGATCAGCAACAGCTAAATCTTCTTGTCCCAAATGCACCCCAAAAGCACCATGCTCAATAGCCAGTTGCCAATAGTCATTAATAAAGACCTGCGCATTTGCCTGCTGACCTAACGCAATCGCATGAGCAACATCTTGCTCTAAGCCTTGTGCATTCGGATCTTTGATCCGTAACTGAGTGGTTTGAACATTTAGCTCAAGTAACTGCTTAACCCATTGGACGGAATCCACCACCGGATATAACGTCAGTTTCTCACTATCAACAGGTGCAAAAGCTTCAACTGGCTGATATTCGGATTGCCAACCAATATCTGACAGCTTTGAAAAATTAGCACAAACGATGTCAGGGAAAGCATCACGCTCGGTTGGCCAAATGCCCATCTGCGTTGACTGAGCATACGCCCTTGCCAAAACTAGAGCATCTTCTAAGGGGTAATTAAGCGTGAGTGCCACCAATAACATCGCTCGCTGTTGAGTCGCATTACCAAGCTCAACACTGAAACAACCACGAACGTCACCATCATGATGCCAAAGATCAAGATAACCACCGTTAACAGGTAAACCACATACCACAAGGTTGGATCGTTTCAGTATTTGCGCCTTGATCAGGGAAAGATCTACCTCAGAAGATACCCATTGATCTTGGATTACATAATCAATTAGCTGAGTGGAGTAGGCTTGTTCAAAGCCCACTCGTTTAACGCAAGAGGGCGTCAATACCTCAATCCAATCTTGGTTTGATGGCATTAACGTAACTTGCTCACCTAACTGATACTCTGCAGCAGAGGCTAATAATGGCTCAATATGCATCACCAGAGACGATAAAACCTTTGGTAAGCTTAAGGTGCTCATTAGCTTTCCTCTTTAGCTAGGTGATATAACTCACTGCCTTTAGAGCGAAACTCTTGTGCTTTTTGCTGCATGCCTTCAAGCGGATCATCTAATAGCTTGATCTCGATTTCAGAGTCTTCTAATCCCTTTGCATAATCTCGTACTTCTTGAGAGATCTTCATGGAACAGAATTTAGGGCCACACATTGAACAGAAATGGGCAACTTTGCCTGATTCTTGAGGGAGCGTTTCATCGTGATAGGCACGTGCCGTTTCAGGGTCAAGACCAAGATTAAATTGATCTTCCCAACGGAATTCAAAACGCGCTTTAGATAAGGCATTATCACGCACTTGTGCACCTGGGTGGCCTTTTGCTAAATCAGCTGCATGAGCACACAGTTTATAAGTGATAAGACCGACTTTTACATCGTCTTTATTAGGCAGGCCTAAGTGTTCTTTGGGTGTCACATAACAAAGCATTGCACAGCCATACCAACCAATCATCGCCGCACCAATACCCGATGTAATATGATCATAACCCGGTGCGATATCTGTCGTCAGTGGGCCTAAGGTATAGAATGGCGCTTCATGACAATGCTCTAACTGCTCTTCCATATTTTCTTTGATCATGTGCATTGGTACGTGACCGGGGCCTTCAATCATGACCTGTACATCGTATTCCCATGCAATCTTAGTCAGCTCACCTAATGTTCGCAGCTCACTAAACTGGGCTTCATCATTGGCATCGGCCACAGAGCCAGGACGCAAACCATCGCCCAGTGATAGTGAAATATCGTATTGAGCACAGATCTCACAAATCTCACGGAAGTGCTGATAAAGGAAACTTTCTTTATGGTGTGCCAAACACCACTTCGCCATGATAGAACCGCCACGCGATACAATACCGGTTACACGTTTCGCCGTCATAGGTACATAACGAAGCAGTACGCCAGCATGGATAGTGAAGTAATCCACCCCTTGCTCAGCTTGCTCTAGTAATGTGTCACGGAATACTTCCCAGTTAAGGTTCTCAGCTACACCATTTACTTTTTCAAGCGCTTGGTACATAGGCACCGTACCAATCGGGACTGGGCTATTACGGATGATCCACTCACGCGTTTCGTGAATATTTCGACCTGTTGATAAATCCATTACCGTATCGCCACCCCAACGGGTCGACCAGACAAGTTTCTCAACTTCTTCTTCAATCGATGAGCTCACCGCTGAGTTACCAATATTAGCATTCACTTTAACAAGAAAATTACGACCAATGATCATTGGCTCAGTTTCCGGATGGTTAATATTGGCAGGAATAATGGCTCGGCCTTCAGCCACTTCTTTACGCACAAACTCAGGCGTAATTTCTTTTGGTAAGTTAGCACCAAAACTCACACCAGGGTGTTGTTGGTTTAATACTTCATCACGGTATTTTGCACGTCCCATATTTTCACGGATCGCGATATATTCCATCTCAGGGGTAATAATACCTTGGCGCGCATAATGTAATTGGGTCACACAATGGCCAGCTTTTGCACAACGAATACGCGCACGTTCCGCAAAACGTAAATCATCAAGCGTCTTATCATCTAAACGTTCATTGGCATACTCAGAGCTTAACCCCTCAAGTAACTCAGTATCGCCACGCTCTGCGATCCATTGCTCGCGCACTAAAGGCAAGCCATTATAGATATCGATATTTTTTTCAGGATCAGTGTAAAAACCAGAAGTGTCGTAAACGCGAATAGGCTCGTTAGGCTCAAGGATAGGGTTATCTTTACTACCACCAACCAAGCTATCAGCTAAAGTGATTTCACGCATAGGTACAAGCACATCAGGACGACTACCTTGAACATACACTTTCTGTGAGTTCGGGTAGGGTTGTGCTGTTAATGATTCAATAAATTGTTTCGCTTCCAGTCTCGCTTGCTTGCGATTCGACATAGCAGTTTCCTTGATTTTTCAATGTAGGGGAAAATGCTTGGCGGATGGGCGTAAACAAGAGGTGTGTACCTAAGTACAACGATGCAGATGCGTACAGTGATCCCTTAAGATATGTAGCAGAAGACATTCTCTCGTTCCCTTCGCAGGTATTAGCCTGATCAGGTTCAACGGATCCCGCAATGCGGTCTCAGCCATATGGCACTCCGACAAGTAGCAATGAGTATAAAGAAGCCGTTGTAGTGCAACAACCTTTACACTGAGAAAAATAATAAAAAGTGACAGACAACAAAAAGCCGTGCATCAACACGGCTTATCATTACATCAAGTATTTTAATCGTTGTTACTGTGAAATTAATACATCACAACCTAGGTGATTAGCCAAAGAATCACTTAAATCACCAAACAAGTGAAAAGTCGATTTATGGTAACCTGTGATCACTAAGTTAGCATTTACGTCTTTTGCTAAAGACTCTATATGCTTAGAAACATCGCCATCTGCAGTATGGATAGCTTTAACGTTATAAGAAGAAGCTGTAATTAAATTAGACAGCTCTTTCATACGCTTTTTGGCAATAGCGTCATGCTCTTCTTGTAATTCAACTTCAACATCAATAAAACTTACATTGCCAATCCCTGGTTCAACATAAGCAACATGTAAATCTGCATGATTTTGCTCAGCTATAACGCCAGCTTTAACCATTAATTTATGCGCATTTTTATCTTCAGGATTAACTGCTAATAACACAGTTTGGTAAAGCGACATATCTAGCCTCCTTGAGCTAAAGCTCATAGTAAATTCATTATTTATGATTATGATGCTATAAATGTAGCTATACAACTAAGTATACCGCTGACTATTTAATATTCATTTGAATCAATGATTGCATTTTTGGAGAGTTCTCACTTTTCTCGCTAGCGATTATCATGAGCGCTTTCTATCATTACCTGAAAATATAAACGAGATCCCAATGAGCCAATATTTATTACTAGGATTCATCGCGCTTGGTGGTGCATTCGGCGCCTGCTCAAGATACCTAATTTCTGAGCTATGCGTAATGCTATTTGGCCGTGGCTTCCCATACGGTACTTTAACCGTAAACGTGCTGGGCTCCTTGATCATGGGGTTATTGATGTCAGCACTTAATCAAGGAATGATTGAAGCTGCACCATGGCGACCTATTATCGGCTTAGGCTTCCTAGGTGCACTAACAACGTTCTCTACATTCTCAATGGACAACGTTGTACTAATGCAACAAGGTGAGTTTTTCAAAGCTGGCTTAAACATTTTACTAAACGTTATTGTCAGCATCGCTGCTTGTTATGTTGGCTACCAACTTATGATGAAAAGCTAACAAATAACCGATATAAAAAACCGCCATGTAGGCGGTTTTTTTATGTCCATTTCATTACTTTTACGATCATCAAACACACGTTGAGCGACAAGGACAAACACTGAATCACAGCAGCAAGGATAAAATATAATACCAAACGTATAAAATAGTTGAGTCACAAAGATACAGATATAAAAAAACCCAAGTCTTTCGACTTGGGTTTAGTATAAAGTGGCGGAGCGGACGGGACTCGAACCCGCGACCCCCGGCGTGACAGGCCG
>NZ_JADQAQ010000061.1 GCF_022129445.1 Photobacterium sp. Ph5 | reverse complement strand
GAAAGCCTACCCTAAGCCTAACGGCTTAGGATGAGGCGGACCATATAATTAAGCCCACAACAGAAATAACTATTTCCCTGTGGGCTTTTAAAACTAAACCGTAACTGCGTTTATTTTAACTTCGTAAGCGCTGTTTTAGCTTGATTTGCAGACGTTGAATTAGGGTATGCTTTGATCACTTCTTGATAATATGTTTTTGCCGTCGCAATATCATTACCACGTTCTGCAATCACACCAAGTTTCAACAACGCATCAGCGCGTTTACTTGAGTCTTTGGTATCTGCAACCACTTTAAAGTTCGTTGCTGCATCTGCTAACTGATTCTGAGCAAAGAATAATTGCCCCAACCAATAGCTAGCATTCGGCTTATAAACTGAATTAGGGTAAGTCGTTAAGAAGCTTTGGAAGGCTTTTGTTGCGCCTTTATAATCTTTCTCTTTTAAGATCAGATTAACCGCTTTCTCATAAGCCGTATTTTCATCGGTATTACTTGAAAATGCTTCACTTGGTGTCGCTTCTTTTTTAGCGTCCGTAGGCTCGGCTTTCGCTGGTTGACGGCTCAAGTTATCAACTTCTCGATAGATGTCGCGTTGACGATCTACCACTTTTTTAATTTCATAACTATTACGTTCAACGTTGCCACGAAGCTCATCAATATCTGATGACATCTGCTCTAAGCGACGTTGCATTTGTAACTGCACCTGCCCTTGCGCTTCAAGCATACGCTCTAAGCTATCTAAATTCGCTGCCGATACAGGCGCGGCGACCACTTGGGTCGCCGCGCTCATCAGCAACACTAATGCAAGTTTTCGCATTACTTTGTTACTGCTCATATTGGGTTTACCTACATTAGATTAGTAAACTAAAACCGCACGACGGTTTTTCGCATAATCAGCATCAGTGTGACCTAATACTAATGGTTTTTCTTCACCGTAGCTCACAATTGAAAGTTGAGCTGCAGGTACACCTAATGCTTGTAAATATTGTGCTACTGCATTAGCACGACGCTCACCTAACGCAATGTTATATTCAGGTGTACCACGCTCATCAGCATGACCTTCAACGATTACTTTAATACTTGGGTGGTCACGCAAGTACGCAGCATGTGCTTCTAAAATTGCTTGATACTCTGGTTGAATCTCTGCGTTATCAAACTTAAAGAAAACAGTTTGTTCTTGACGTAATTGCTGCAGTTGCTGCTCAAGCAATTGTTCTTCACTCATGCTACCTGATGGATCAACCGGAGTAACAATAGATTGATCAGGTGAAGAATTACCACCATTAGTGCCGTTTTGGTTTGCAGCAGAGCTGTCTGCACTATCTGTTGAACTACATGCAGCCAATGTCATCATTGGAAGTACAATAGCTAAACTTTTTAAAATTTTATTCAGTTGCATCTATATTTCCTTTTTAAACTCAATCGTGCCTCAAAAGGCAAATGAGAATTAACTCAAATTATAAAAATGGGCCCCAAGATGGCGCTCGTACACGTTTACTTGTTGATGGTAAACGTGCTTGGAAACGACCATCGATGGATACCAAAGAAAGTTCGTAAGTACCATTATTTTGCGCTGAGCTATAAATAATCATACTGCCATTAGGCGCAATACTTGGTGACTCAGCAAGGCGTGCTTTTGTCAATATTTGCATTGCACCTGTTTTAAGATCTTGTTTCGCAATGTTGTAACCGCTATCTGAACGGTTTACGACGACAAGGTAACGACCATCAGGTGTAATTTGTGGTCCCATGTTCTGAGCACCTTGCCAAGTTACACGTTGTGTATCACCTGTCGCTAAATCTAAATGGTAAACCTGTGGACGTCCGCCACGATCAGAGGTGAAGTAAAGAGACTGACCATCAGGTGCCCATACTGCTTCTGTATTATTAGCACGGCCATGAGTAATTTGGCGCAATTGCTTGGTTTTCAGATCTTTAATGTAGATCTGCAAACTACCTGTTTTAGAAAGTACCATCGCTAATTTAGTACCATCAGGTGAAAACTGTGGTGAACCATTATGGCGAGGGTAATCCGCCACTACTTCACGCGTACCTTTGTAAATATCTAAAACAAAAATTTGCGCTTTTCCACTTTCAAAACTGACATAAGCTAATTTACTGCCATCTGGCGACCATGCTGGAGACATTAGCGGTTGTTTTGATTTCAATACCACACGTTCGTTATAACCATCATAATCTGCTACACGCAGTTGGTATGGAAACTTCGATGAACGATTATTATCGACATATGCAATACGTGTTAAGAATGCACCACGTTCACCCGTCAGCTTTTGATAAATCAAATCTGAGATACGGTGAGCATATTGACGCATACGATTTGGCTTCACAGAAGCTTGATTATTCAATAGTAAATAATCGCCTTTTGCTGCCCCTTCAGTGCCGGCTGCCAATTTACCTTTAACAATATCGACTAACTGATAATTAACGGTGTAATTGCCATCTTGATTCTTAACAATTGTACCGGTTACAACCGCATCAACACCCATTTTACTCCATGCAGAGTAATCAATTTGGCTTTCATTGTGAGGTAGTTGTGGCAGTTTATTTGTCGGCACAGGGCTGAACTTACCACTTCGTTGTAAATCTGATGCAATAACTGCAGAAATATCAGTGGGTAGTTTACCTTCACCTTCCCATTGGAAAGGAACAACACCAATTGGACGTGCAGAATCCACACCATCAGTGATCACTAATTCAAGTTCAGCATGTGCAAATTGGCTAACGCTTAATAGAGCTAAACACAAGCCCATTATCCAACGTTTCATCCATCGCTCCTATTTTATGTTGCACCACAAATCATTTACTGTGGCGTGACTGCAAGTTTGATATCTCTTAATTTTTTCGCTATTTCTGGATCGTCAGGCATTGGGAATTGGCTAACTTTCACTACAGCAGATTTTGCTGCACGACATAAAGCACCATCACCACCGGATTGAGTAACATCTAGTACTAAACCATCAGCAGACAAACGCATAGTCAAATTACATTCTTGACCTTTAAAACTTTGATCAACAAGTAAATTCTGTTGAATCATCTGTTTATATATTGCGCCATAACGTGCGACCTCATCAGCAATGTGCTGACCTTTCGCACCACCGCGTTGCTCACTTTCAGCTTCAAGACCTGCAAACATATCATTCAATGCTGCTTCTTTTTGCTGCTGGAGTTTCTTCGCTTCTGCTGCTTTACGTTTCGCTTCTGCCTCTGCTTTTTTCTTCGCTTCAGCGGCTTTACGCTCAGCCTCAATACGTTTAGCTTCTGCTTCTTTACGCTTAGCTTCCGCTTGAGCGGCTTCTTCTTGTGCTTTTTTCTTTGCTGCTACTTGCTTTTGACGTTCAAGTTCAGCTTGTCGACTCGCCTCTTCCGCTTTACGTTGTTCTTCAAGTTTTTGTTGACGAACTTGCTCCGCTTTTTCTGCTGCCTCTTGTTTCGCTTTACGCTCAGCTTCTGCTTTTGCTGCTTGTGCTTTCGCTACTTTTGCCGCTTCATCAGCTTTACGTTTTTCTTCAGCCGCTTGCTTTTGTTGCTCTGCGACTAACTTGCGTTGTTTCTCTGCTTCTCGTGCTTCTTTCTCAGCTTTTAGCTTGTCAGCTTTTAACTGCCTAACACGTTCAGCTTCATCTTTTCTCTGCTTTTCAAGCGCTTCCGTCTGCTCTTCCAACCTTTTTTTACGTGCTTGTTCAGCACGCTTAGCCGCTTCCCGTTGCTCTCGAATTTGCGTCGCTTGTTGATGAATCATGGCAGGATCGACAACCACTGCTTGAATGGTATTGCCGCCCACATCTGATTTTTTCATCGTAAAATCAGCGCCCCAGAACAATAATCCAATCAACAGCGCATGAATAAATAACGATATAACGGTGGAACCTGTGTAATTGTTATTTTTCATTCTTTAACCTTATTGCTCAAGAGGCTCAGTCATTAAGCCAACAGAGCCGACACCCGCTTGGTTTAAGGCGTCCAATGTTTCGATAATATGTGCATAAGGTGTACGACCATCACCACCTACCATCACTAACGTTTTAGGCTGCGCTGCCATTTGCGCTTTCACACGTGCAAGCACTTCTTGCAGTGATAAACCACGTTGCATATCAGCATTGTCGATACTAACACCAAGATGACCATCTTTATCGACTTCGACAATAATTGGTGGAATATCGCTATCTTTATTCATCTCTGCCACCGTTTCTGCCGTTGTGGTTTGTGGTAAATCCACATCTACACCTTGGCTAACGAACGGCGCTGTCACCATAAAGATAATAAGCAATACCAACATAACGTCGATATAGGGAACAACGTTAATTTCCGCTGTCATTTTGCGCTTTTTCGGTTGATAAGCCATTGCTTACTTCTCCTGATTAGCGGCAAATGCTTGACGGTGTAAAATGCTTGAAAATTCTTCCATAAACGTTGCGTATGTATGTTCTAGCTTTGACACTTTATTGGTTAAACGGTTGTAGAACATTACAGCAGGAATTGCGGCAAATAAGCCCATCGCCGTTGCAATCAATGCCCCTGCGATACCCGGTGCAACGGTTGCTAATGTTGGCTGTTTCATCGCACCAAGTGCAATAAATGCAGTCATAATACCCAGTACCGTACCAAATAGACCGATATATGGACTAATTGAGCCCACAGTTGCTAAAAACGGTAGATTTGTTTCTAATTCATCAACTTCTTTTGACAGTGATACACGCATTGCTCGACTTGTACCTTCCATCACTGCTTCTGGCACTTTATCGTTACTGCGGTGTAGACGTGCAAACTCTTTAAAACCTGAGTAAAAAATTTGCTCTGAGCCTGTTAACTCATCTTTACGCGCTTGAACCTCTTTATACAGCTGAGATAAATCAATACCTGACCAAAAACGGTCTTCAAATTGTGCTGCTTTACGGCTAGCCTCTGACAATACTTGAGAGCGCTTGATGATCATTGTCCATGATGCAATCGACATGCCTAACAAAATAAGCATAACCATAATTTCAAGCGCACCTGAATTTAGAATAATGTCTAAAACCGTCAACTCTGAGTTCACTTAATTTATCTCCAGCTTTAATTGTTCAGGAAGTGCAATAGGCTTCATCTTTGTCGGATCGACACAAGCAACGTTCACCAATGCTTTACATAGCACTTCGTTATTATTGTTTACTAATTCTTGGCTAAACTCGATTGAAGCTCGGCGTATATTCTGCACAACTGTATGTACCATTAACTGATCATCAAGCTTTGCACCACGTAGAAAATCAATATTTAGGCTACGAACAACAAAACTCATATTTTGTGAAAATAACTGTTGCTGATTTAGCCCAATTTTTCTCAAATACTCAGTTCGTGCTCGCTCAAAAAACTTCAAATAGTTAGCGTGGTATACCACCCCACCAACATCGGTATCTTCATAGTAAATGGTTACTGGCCACTTAAAAACATTAAGTTGTGTCATTTTATTACCATTGAGCTGTGACTATCATTCATACGCACAAAAATATATTGTCGCTACTATACATCAACTTAATATAACGTTGTTACTGAGTGATGCTTTCAACACGCTATTTTACCGAAAATTAGCGCTTAGGCACCCATTCTGACAATCAAATCACATTTCTGTTCACATACCATGCGTAACAATCGACATGAATACTGAACTGACTAAATTTTCATAAAAAAACGGCTTACTACCACTGTAGTAAGCCGTTTGAGTTTTCTATTTATCTACTTTTTATAAAAAGTACGATCCTAGAATATAAATTAATATTGGAAGTGCGATAATTGGCGAGAAAAATAATTGCCAATACCAACGATGAGGCACAAAGCTCATACCAAATACCATGGCACTACATGTCGCCCAAATCATCAATGGTGCAATCACAGGACCAAAACCACCAATAGCATCTGCAAATTGGTGCGGTTCCCACATCACAAGCCCTGCAACAGTCAATGCCATTGCTATTGCTAATAATTTTAGTGGTAACCACATTAATGGTGCATGTATTGCTTTTATCACACGATCCATATTACTCACTGTCGTTATCCATGTTTTCGGTCGTTTCAAGCCATAACGCATTGACGATACCAAAAGAACAAGCCAGTAGAACACCTAAAATCCAAGCAAAATACCACATTGTTCGTCTACTCCTTAGTACAGTGAAGTTTTGTTGTCTTCGATATATTTAGTATCTAGACGACCAAACATTTTGTAGTAACACCATGAGGTGTAAGCCAAGATCACTGGAACCATAATAAAGGCAACTACAGTCATAATCTTCAGTGTTAACTCAGAGGATGTTGCATCCCAAATAGTCAAGCTAATGTGTGGATCTAGGCTTGAAGGCATAATGAATGGGAATGTTGCAAAACCAAACGTTAATACCACTCCTACCACTGTTAAGCTTGAGAATAAGAAAGCAAAACCAGCGCGGTTAGCACGTGAACAAAGCGCTGTCAGTAACGGCATCACTACCGCTAGGATTGGTGCAATCCACAATGCTGGGTAGTTCGCATAGTTAATGAACAATGCACCAGTCTGACGCACAACTTCTTTTGTTGTTGGATCTGAAGGTGCGTTCTTAATGATTTCAGATGTAATCACGTAGCCATTGATGCTTTGAGATACAAAACCTGCAATAACAAACACAACAGCCATTAGGATTGCAGATCCTGCCGCAACGTTACGAGAACGCGCATGGATTGCATCTGTTGTTTTCATTTGTAGGAATGTTGCACCTTGAGTCACGATCATCAGTAAGCTCACCACACCACACAATAATGCGAATGGATTTAACAGACCGAAGAATGAACCCTTATAAGTTGGGATCATAAACTCGTTTAGCTCAAATGGAACACCTTGCATTAGGTTACCGAACGCAACACCGAAGATCACTGGTGGTACAAAACTACCTACGAAGATAGCTTTATCCCAAAGGCTACGCCATTTTGGATCTGTCAACTTTGAACGGTAATCGAAACCAAGAGGACGAAGCCAAAGTGCTGCTAACGTCAGGATCATTGCAACGTAAAAACCAGAGAATACTGTTGCGTAAACTAGTGGCCATGCTGCGAACAATGCACCACCAGCGGTGATTAACCATACTTGGTTACCATCCCAGTGAGGTGCGATTGAGTTGATCATTACACGACGTTCGTTATCCGTTTTACCAATGATATGAGATAGGATACCTACCCCCATATCGAAACCATCTGTGATTGCAAAACCGATGCATAGCACACCGATTAATAACCACCAAATTAGTCGCAAGCTTTCATAATCAAACATTATTTGTTTCTCCCTGCTTACGCTTCAACCTGACGTGAAACCACATCTTGTTTTGTGTCATTTTGTTCGAAATGGTAGCGACCTGTTTTCAAGCTACTTGGACCAAGACGAGCGAATTTAACCATTAGGTAAACTTCAGCCACTAGGAACGCTGTGTATAGCGCAATAATTGCTGCTAATGAGAACCATAGCTGAGAAGGTTCAAGGTTAGATGCTGCCATATGAACAGGCAGAATTTCACCTACCGCCCATGGTTGACGACCGTATTCTGCAACGAACCAACCCGCTTCAATTGCAATCCAAGGTAGTGGAATACCAAATAGCGCCGCTTTTAGTACTAGTTTATTACCCGTGATCTTATGACGACAAGACTGGATAAATGCAGCACCAATAATTGCGAACATTAAGAAACCAGCACCCACCATGATACGGAAGCTAAAGAATAACGGCCATACTGTAGGGATTGAGTCATCTACTGCTTTTTGAATTTGTTCTGGTGTTGCGTCAACAACTTTGTCGGTGTAAGGCTTAAGCAATAAACCGTAACCTAGGTCTTTTTTCACTTCATCGAAAGCTGCAACGTTTTCAGGTGACTTATCACCCGCACGAAGCTTCTCAAGAAGGCCGTATGCAACCATACCGTTACGAATACGTACTTCGTGTTCTTTCTTAAGATCGCGAATACCTGTTACTTGAGTATCAAGAGAACGCGTTGCAATAATACCCATTAAGTAAGGGATCTTAATTGCGTAATCGGTTTCCATTGTTTCTTGATTAGGGAAACCAAACGCAGTAAATGCCGCAGGTGCTGGCTCTGTGTGCCACTCTGCTTCAATCGCTGCTAGTTTTGTTTTCTGAACGTCGCCTAGCTCGTAACCTGACTCATCACCAAGGATCATTACAGAGACAATCGATGCCATACCGAACGCTGCTGCGATTGCAAATGAACGACGCGCAAACGCAATATCACGGCCTTTCAGCATGTAGTATGCACTAACACCTAGAATGAACATGGCACCACATACATAACCAGATGCTACAGTGTGAACGAATTTTACCTGTGCTACTGGGTTAAGCACTACATCTGCAAAGCTCACCATTTCCATACGCATGGTTTCAAAGTTGAAATCAGCGCCTACTGGGTTTTGCATCCAGCCGTTAGCAATAAGAATCCATAGTGCGGAGAAGTTTGAGCCAAGAGCAACTAACCAAGTAACAGCAAGGTGCTGACGCTTAGATAGACGATCCCAACCAAAGAAGAACATGCCGACTAACGTTGATTCTAAGAAGAATGCCATTAGTGCTTCGATTGCCAATGGCGCACCGAAGATATCACCAACGTAGTGAGAGTAGTATGCCCAGTTTGTACCAAACTGGAACTCCATAGATAGGCCAGTAGCCACACCAAGAGCAAAGTTAATCGCGAAAAGCTTACCCCAGAACTTAGTCATGTCCTTGTAGATTTGCTTTCCGGTCATTACATAAACTGACTCCATAATGGCTAGTAAGAAAGCCATACCTAGAGTCAATGGAACGAACAAAAAGTGATACATCGCTGTTAAAGCGAACTGTAACCGCGATAGTTCGACGACATCAGTTAACATTGATAACTCCTTTATTCACCAGCTGACTGGTGACAGTACTACATATGTACCGATTATTGGGCTTAGCTTTTATGTAGAATACCTATCGCAATCTTGCCGACCTTCCTGATCGCTTGCTAATAATTATCAAGCGTCCATGTTATGTTGCAATATTGTTTAAATATATTTAAAACCGCGTTATTCTACAGCTAATATAGTCGAGGTAATATTACAGATATTAGCTGTAATCTTCAAAGAATTTATTACAAGTTTTGCTTTGACAAATATCAATAAAAACCGCGCTTAATAGTCACTACGCAGTTATATTTGATTTAGATCAATTAATGAAAGGTTTTGGCAGGAAAAATGAATTGCTTAGGGAAATCGACAAAATAACAATTACACGCATCATGTAATAGTACGTCATATTCTATTATTATTTCATCATGTCCGTCACGTAAAACGAAACAGTTATACACTTAGTTACTGTTGTAACCTAATAAAATATCAGAAGATTATCTAAATTAAATCGTCAAATCTGTACTGAGAATACCATTTGATATTCAGTCATATATACAATCTATAAATTAGAATATTTTTTATTGATTAACTATTCATGTGAATATCTCAACCACAACACAACTACCATTTGTTTTTTATTTAATATCAAACCGTTATTTAAACTTAACCGTTAAAGATGTAAATGAATACACGAATAAAGTAATGAATAAAATTATTATCATGAACAATATTTATTATTTATCTACAGAGTAAAGATGAAATCTATAATCATAGTTTTGATGGTTATTAAAAATACAATAATTTCTATTTAAATAACCAACAATAAAATTGTTTATTTTTTATATGAAAAAAACAAAATTCGCCTACAAATAACAACAATAACAACACAATTAAACATTATTTTTAACCAATAAAAAAAGCGAGACATTATCGCCTCGCTTTTTGTTAATAATATTGTTACTTTGTATTTTCAGGTAAATCTAAACCAAAATGAAGATAGGCGCGATGTGTCGCAATACGACCTCTTGGTGTTCGCTGTAAATAACCTTGCTGAATCAAATACGGCTCAAGAACATCTTCAATAGTATCTTTCTCTTCACCAATAGCTGCCGCTAAGTTATCTAAACCGACGGGGCCGCCCATAAACTTTTCAATGATAGCTAATAGGAGTTTACGGTCCATATAATCAAAACCACTGCTATCAACATCGAGCATATCTAAGGCTTTATTGGCAATATCAGGACAAATATGTCCGTTGCCTTTTACTTCAGCATAATCCCGAACACGACGTAATAAACGGTTAGCAATACGTGGCGTACCACGAGCACGCATTGCCATTTCCATCGCACCGCCTTCTTCCATTGATAACCCTAAACATTTAGCACTACGGCCTACAATGTCTTTTAGATCTTCAACTTTGTAATACTCAAGACGCTGAGTAATACCAAAACGATCACGTAAAGGCGAAGTTAATGAACCCGCTCGTGTCGTTGCACCGATTAAGGTAAATGGCGGTAAATCAATTTTAATCGATCGTGCTGCTGGGCCTTCACCAATCATAATATCTAATTGGTAGTCTTCCATTGCAGGATAAAGCACTTCTTCCACTTGCGGGCTTAAACGGTGGATCTCATCTATAAATAAGACATCATTTTCTTCTAGATTGGTAAGAAGTGCCGCTAAATCCCCTGCTTTTTCAAGTACAGGGCCTGAGGTGGTACGAATACTTACCCCCATTTCATTCGCCACGATATTGGCAAGTGTGGTTTTACCTAATCCTGGAGGGCCAAAGATCAATAAATGATCTAAGGCTTCGTCACGCATCTTTGCCGCTTTAATAAATATTTCCATTTGATCGCGAACATGATCCTGCCCTTGATAATCATCAAGTAACTTAGGTCGTATTGCGCGATCAATTATGTCATCTTCACGGGTTGTTTCAAAATTACCAGAAACCAGTCGATCAGCTTCAATCATCTTTAATGCCTATACCCAATTTACAGGGTTATACCATTGAACGTAGTGCATCACGAATAATCGCTTCACTACTCATCTCGGGTTGTGTGACTTGAGAAACCACTTTCGCGGCTGTTTGTGGTTTATAGCCCAGCGCAACCAATGCACTCACTGCTTCATCTTCAGCACGAGCTTGATTTGATGGATCTTGGATTGGAGCATTTGATGCCGCAGTATCAAGTGCAGGAGTAAATAAATCACCTTCCCCCCACCCTTTTAAGCGATCTTTCATTTCAACCACTAAACGTTCAGCTGTTTTCTTTCCAACACCGGGGATTTTAACTAGCGTAGTCACATCTTCTAATTCAACGCTACGGACAAATTGACTTGCTGTCATAGCTGATAGAATCGCTAAGCCCAATTTAGGTCCTACACCATTAGCTTTAATCACTTCACGGAATAACTCACGTTCGCTTTTCTTATTAAAGCCATACAACAGTTGCGCATCTTCACGTACCACAAAATGTGTAAAGATAATGGCTTCTTGGCCGATCTGTGGTAACTCATAAAAACAGCTCATTGGCATCTGTACTTCATAACCAATTCCACCGACTTCAAGCAATACTTCAGGTGGCTGCTTTTCAATTACAATTCCGCGTAGTCGACCAATCAAAACATCATCTCTATAGTGAATTTAAACTGGCACTAGAATAGTAAAGAGCTGGATGGATATCCAGCATTTTATCACTTTTGGATCTGCTCTGTTGATGCTAGCTCACAGCTTAAACAATCATCGATGACTAACGTTCAGATTTTAAATAAAAAAAGCAGCCAAGGCTGCTTTCTTATCGCTCTATATTAACGCTTATCGATAACGACCACGACGAGCACTTGTCGCTTTTCCCGCCATCGCTATTAAGGTTTTATGAGTATGAGCATGACAAATAGCCACTGCTAAGGCATCGGCAGCATCAGCTTGTGGTTTACCAGCTAATTTTAACACTGAACATACCATATGTTGCACTTGCGCTTTATCTGCACCGCCGTTTCCAACTACCGCTTGTTTGATCAATCGAGCTGCATATTCACTTACCGGTAAATCTGCATTTACTGCAGCAACTATTGCACTGCCTCGCGCCTGACCTAACTTGATCGCAGAGCTGGCATTTTTACCCATAAACACTTCTTCAATGGCAAAAAAATCAGGCTGAAATTGCGTGATCACTTCAGACACGCCTGCATAGATTTGCTTTAATCGTCCAGGAATACCAGGCTCTGAAGTGCGAATACAGCCGCTTCCTAAATACTCTAAATTACGTCCAACCTGACGAATTACCCCGTACCCCGTAATACGAGAGCCAGGGTCTATACCTAAAATTATCGACATTTTTTACTACTATCAGTAGCAATTATTCAAGCGTAGCTGCTACTTCATCTGACATGTCACCATTATGGTAGACTTCTTGAATGTCATCCAAATCTTCTAATGCATCAATTAAGCGTAATAATTTAGGTGCTGTTGTGGCATCTAACTCGGCTTTCGTTGATGGCACTAAGGTTACTTCTGCATTTTCTGCTGTAAAACCTGCGGCATCTAATGCATCTTTCACGCTACCGAAATCAGCAGGCGTAGTGTAAACATCGATTGAACCATCATCATTAGTTTCAATATCGTCAGCGCCAGATTCTAACGCGACTTCCATAACGGCATCTTCATCTAAACCCGCAGCATAAGAAATCACCCCTTTTTTATCAAAAAGGTAACTTACACTACCATCCGTTCCAAGATTGCCCCCCGCTTTGGAGAATGCATGACGTACACCCGATACTGTGCGATTACGGTTATCAGTTAAACACTCAACCATTACCGCCGTACCTGCCGGACCATAACCTTCATAAATAACGGTTTCAACACCGTCATCTCCTTCACCACCAGCGCCACGTGTTACCGCGCGGTTAATAGTATCTCGAGTCATGTTATTTGATAGTGCTTTATCAATGGCAGCACGTAAGCGTGGGTTATTTTCAGGCTCACTGCCCCCTTCTTTAGCGGCTACGGTAATTTCACGAATTAACTTAGTAAAAATTTTACCGCGTTTAGCATCTTGAGCAGCTTTACGATGTTTTATATTGGCAAATTTACTGTGTCCAGCCATGTTATCTCCAATCAGGCAATGTTAATTTTTTTGCTTGCATGAAAACATAAACCAAATAAGACGTTAAAGCGAACAAAACACTTTTACCAAATCAGATGTACAGCAGAAAGGTATCAACAAAAGACAAAAAAGCCGATGTCTTATAGGCGTTCACTAAAAAGTGGCAAATAAGTCATCGGCTTTTATTACAACAAATTAATCAGATCACTCTGCGTCTTTTGCTTCTTCGTCTTTCTTAGCAATTTTAACGGCAATAGATAATTCTTCTAGTGCTGCTGGGTTTGCTAGGCTTGGCGCATCTGTTAGTAGACATGCTGCTGCTGTTGTTTTAGGGAACGCGATAACATCACGGATATTATCTGTACCACAAAGTAGCATTACAAGACGGTCAAGACCAAACGCAAGACCTGCGTGTGGTGGTGTACCGAACTTCAGAGCGTCAAGTAGGAAACCAAACTTCAAACGTTGTTCATCAGCAGAGATACCTAAGATATCAAATACTGTTGATTGCATATCAGAATTATGGATACGTACTGAACCACCGCCCACTTCATAACCATTAATTACCATATCGTACGCGTTTGATAGCGCTGCTGCAGGGTTAGCCGCTAGCTCTTCTGGTGTTAAGTTTAATGGTGAAGTGAATGGGTGGTGCATTGCAGATAGTGAACCATCTTCGTTCTCTTCGAACATTGGGAAATCAACAACCCAAAGTGGTTTCCATGCTGACTTGTCTGTTAGACCTAGATCTTCACCTAGTTTCAGACGAAGTGCGCCCATCGCTTCTGTTACAACACGCTTGCTGTCTGCACCAAATAGAATGATGTCGCCAGATTCTGCTTGAGTGCGCTCAAGAAGATTAGTAACCACTTCTTCGTTAAGGAACTTAGCAACAGGAGATTGAACACCTTCAAAACCTGCAGCGCGATCGTTAACTTTCATCCATGCTAGGCCTTTCGCGCCATAGATACCCACGAACTTAGTGTATTCGTCAATTTGCTTACGGCTTAGCTCTGCACCACCAGGTACACGGATAACCGCTACACGACCTTTTTCATCGTTAGCTGGGCCTGAGAATACTTTGAAGTCAACATCTTTAACGATGTCTGCAACATCAACTAGCTCAAGTGGGTTACGTAGATCCGGCTTATCAGAACCGAAACGACGTGCTGCTTCTTCGAAAGACATGATTGGGAATGTGCCTAGATCTACGTTTAGTAGCTCTTTCCACATTTCAGTAATCATGCTTTCTGTTACCGCACGAACTTGTTCAGCAGACATGAAAGATGTTTCGATATCGATCTGAGTAAATTCAGGTTGACGGTCAGCACGTAAGTCTTCATCACGGAAACACTTAACGATTTGGTAGTAACGATCAAAACCAGACATCATTAGCAGCTGCTTAAATAGCTGTGGTGATTGTGGTAATGCGTAGAAGTTACCTTTATGAACACGACTTGGTACTAGGTAGTCACGTGCACCTTCTGGTGTCGCTTTAGTTAGTACTGGTGTTTCGATATCAAGGAATGCATTGTCATCAAGGAAACGACGAACGAAGCTTGATGCTTTTGCTCGTAGTTTAATACGATCGCTCATTTCAGGACGACGAAGGTCTAAGTAACGGTACTTTAGACGCTGCTCTTCAGAGTTCTTTTGATTGAAATCAAGCGGTAACGCGTCAGAACGGTTAATGATTTCAAGGCCAGTTGCGTAAATTTCAACTTCACCTGTTGCCATGTCTTTATTGCATTGGCTTTCAGGACGCTCACGCACTTCACCCGTTAGACGAATACAAAACTCATTACGTAATTGGTTTGCTAGTGTGAAGATCTCAGTCATATCAGGATCAATAACAACCTGAACCACACCTTCGCGATCACGCATATCAATAAAGATAAGGCCGCCTAAATCACGACGACGGTTTACCCAGCCGCATAAATCGACTGTTTGTCCAGCAAGGGACTTGTTCAGGTGTCCACAATAATGGGTGCGCATAAGAAATTCCCAATCTATATACTTTACATTCCTGCATTTAGTGTCGATAACGCTAAACGTCAGGCTAATTCAATCCCGACCGCTTGCTGTCTAATTTATCGTCTAAATTGGATAGCAAGAAGGCCAAGAGGCAAAAATAACGAGGCATTATACCCAAACAGCCTCAATAAGCGAAGTGATCCGACGGTAATTCATCACCAATTCGTTATGACGACTTTAAAGTCTTATTATGATGAAATATCTACGGTGATTTAGACTTTTACAAACAAAATCACGTAAGATAAATCATCACTCTCTACTTAATAAACCCAAGTATTATTATGTCTTCACCTTCTGATTTATCTTTACCGTTATATCTTGGGTTATCTCAATGGTCACACAACCATTGGCAGCAAAGTATATACGGTAAAGGCTGTAAAAATGGTGATCGTTTAGCTCGCTATGCTGAGGTATTTCATACGGTTGAAGGTAATACTACCTTTTACGCCATTCCAAGCATGACAACGGTAAAGAACTGGAACGATGCGACACCTGACAGTGGATTTCAATTTACCTTTAAAATCCCACAAACAATCACCCATCAGCAGCAGTTACGTCATAGTAATCAAAGTCTTGTTGATTTTTTAAATACCATGTCTCCGGTAGAAGAAAAAACGGGAGTATGGATGATTCAATTACCTGCAAGATTTAGTCCTCACGATTTACCTTTGCTCGATACCTTTTTAGATCAGTTTCCGCGCCACTTCACTACCGGTGTCGAAGTTCGCCACCCTGCGTTTTTTGCTAAAGGCGAAGAGGAAAAAGCACTTAACCGAATGCTGTTAGAAAAAGGCAGTAACCGCATTATTATGGATAGCCGTCCTGTTTTCTCTGCTATTCCAAATACAGAGGCCGTGATTGACGCGCAGCGTAAAAAGCCACGTATTCCAGTTCATGCTATTGCAACCGCAGAGAACCCAGTGATCCGTTTTATTGGTCATCCAGATGATGCGTGTAACGATCCTTTTTTCAAAAATTGGCAACAACGCCTCCCCTTATGGATAAAAGAAGGTAAAACGCCCTATCTCTTTATTCATACTCCAGATAATAATGCAGCACCAGAATCTGCCCGTCGGCTTTATAATGTGTTACGCGATCACCTTATCAGCGAAAACCACGCTCTTTCGACATTACCCGAACTTGCTCTACCCAGTGCTGCTGAAATAAGTACGCCACAAATCTCTTTGCTATAACGCAAATAATCAATCGAAGAACAAATCAGAAATCATTAAAGACAAATGCAGCTATTTTCTCTACAATACGCGACCTTTCAAAGGTGATGGATCGCCTGAGTATCAGCAAGGTTTGATGCTCAATACGTACAATGGATCCCTGTTCTTTATATATTATGAGGTTCGTGAGAAATGGCAGGCCACGACAATATTTTTGCTGCGCCAATTGAAAAACTCGGTGATTTTACGTTCGATGAACGTGTTGCTGAAGTCTTCCCTGATATGATCCAACGCTCTGTGCCGGGTTACAGTAATATCATTTCAGCAATTGGCATGTTAGCTGAGCGCTTTGCCAAGCCTCATTCTAAAGTCTTTGATCTTGGTTGCTCTTTGGGAGCAGCCACTCTTTCTATGCGTCGCCATATTCAGCAAGAAGGTTGCGAAATATTAGCAATTGATAATTCTGCTGCTATGGTTGAACGATGCCGATTATTAGTGGACGCATATCGCTCTGACACACCAGTGCAAGTACTTGAAGCTGATATCCGTGATGTTGATATTCATGACGCTTCAGTCGTGGTGTTAAATTTCACTCTCCAATTCCTTGTACCCGAAGATCGCCAAGCATTATTAGAAAAAATCTATGCGGGTTTACGCCCTGGCGGTATTTTAATTTTGTCGGAGAAATATATTTTCGATGACGAACGTGCCAATGAATTATTGATTGATTTACATCACGATTTTAAACGTGCGAATGGTTACAGCGAACTAGAGATTAGTCAAAAGCGGAGCGCAATAGAAAATGTGATGCGCCCTGACAGTATTGAAACCCACAAAACACGTTTCAAGAAAATAGGCTTTTCTAGTTCTGAAGTATGGTTCCAGTGCTTCAATTTCGGCTCAATGTTTGCGATTAAATAAGGTTTTTTGTTCCATATGTTTAGTTTTTCTGATTTTTATCAGCTTCTTGCCCAGCATGAAACATTACGTCCATGGCTAAATACTCTCCCTAAACAATTAAGTGATTGGGAAAATAGAGAGCACGGTGATATGGCTCGTTGGGTTCGCGCATTGCAAAAGTTCCCAACCGATAAACCCGATATTATTGATTTAAAAAATGCAGTCAGTGTTCGTAATGAAGTCCCGATTGCTGATGGTGAGAAGAAGCGTTTAGAAAGTCTATTACGTTTACTTCACCCTTGGCGTAAAGGCCCATTCACCATGCACGATATTCATATCGATACTGAATGGCGCTCAGATTGGAAGTGGGATCGCGTATTACCTCACATTACACCACTAAAAGGCCGTAGCGTATTAGATGTTGGCTGTGGCAATGGCTATCATATGTGGCGCATGTTGGGTGAAGGTGCAAAGCTCACCGTAGGTATCGACCCATCAAGCTTATTTTTAATTCAATTCGAAGCCATTAAGCGATTAATGGGCAACGATGATCGCGCATTCTTATTACCATTAGGTATTGAAGAACTGCCTGAATTGAAAGCATTTGATACGGTATTTAGTATGGGAGTTCTGTACCACCGTCGTTCACCGCTCGATCACATTATTCAGTTAAAAAATCAACTGCGTAAAGGCGGTGAAGTCATTCTAGAAACATTGGTGATTGACGGTGATGAAAATGCGGTATTAGTTCCAACTCACCGCTACGCCCAAATGCACAATGTTTATTTTTTCCCATCAGCAAAAGCATTAAAAGTGTGGATGGAAAAATGTGGCTTTGTTGACGTACGTATTGTTGATGAGAATATAACAACAACAGATGAGCAAAGAACGACAGATTGGATGACAAATAATTCTCTTCCAGAATACTTAGATCCAGAAAATCCGTCAAAAACTATCGAAGGATATCCAGCACCAAAACGTGCGGTTTTAGTAGCCCGCAATCCTGACTAGTAACTGACACTGGGATGCTGTTCGCATCCCTTTTTGTAAGGTAAACTACGGTCGACATTAGAAAATAGACGCACATAGGAGATATGATGCTTCGCTTCAGCGTACCATTAATCACAATTGCAATACTGACAGGGTGTTCAACAACGCAGCCTCAAGATCATCAAGAAACCTTGGCTGCGATCAGCAATGTAGAGCAGAACATTAATTCTCAATTCGATACTGTTTCTACCCGAATGGATTCACAACAGCAATATATTACCGAGCTAGAAAGTAAATTAGCGTCTATATCTAAAGATCTAAAGTTTATTAAGCAAAAAAGCTTAGTAAAGCCTAAAGTCGTTGTTGAAAAGCAAATTGTTCGTGTTCCTGTTGAACCTAAAATTGAAGCTAACCCAACTCAAGCCAATGGTAAAGCTATCCTTGGTCAAGAAGAATGGGTGTGGATTGATTCTGTGAAATCATTCTTCAAAGCACGTGTCGATACCGGTGCTACTACTTCTTCTTTAAATGCTATTGATGTACAAACATTTGAACGTGATGGTAAAGAATGGGTACGCTTTAACCTGAGCCATGATTCAGCAGAAGATACACCAGCAGAAAAAGCACAAAACGATAAAGCAACACCAGAGACTATCGAAGCGCCAATTTTACGCTGGGTTCGTATCCGTCAATCAACATCAGAAGACGCGGTACGTCGCCCTGTAATTGAAGCTTGGATCACGCTTGGCAATTTACATGAAAAAGCGCAATTCACGCTTGCTGACCGAACTAAGATGGATTTTCCTGTTTTACTCGGTCGTGAATTCTTTAAAGACATTGCACTGGTTGATGTGGGTAAAGAGTTTGTTCAAGGAAAAACTGAGCCGAAACCTGAGCCAGTTAGTGCTAATAAATAAATGATGAGGATGTCATGACGTCTAGAGTACCTTTTTATATCCTTATTTCACTGCTTATTATTGCAGGATTAGGACTAAGTATGTATCGCCACGATGTCTACGGTGTACCGTGGACACCAGGCGAAGAGCGTGCAGTATGGGAAGTTGAAGCCCGAGTTCAATTCGATGCTATTGGCGATCCTGTACAAGTTAAAATGGCGACACCTGAAACACAGGAAGGCTTTACCTTAATTGATGAGAGTACATCGTCTCCCCCTGGCTACTCTGTACTAATTCATGATACGAAAGAAGGCCATCAAGCTGATTGGGCAACGCGTACCGCAATGGGTAAGCAAGTGCTTTACTACAAGACTCAGCTTCTTGTTGATGATCAAGCGCAGTACAAAGAAGTGCCACCCAAAGGTGAACCTGCGGCGGTCAGTTTAAGTAATCCGCAACAAACAGCAGCAACCGCACTGTTAACACAGGCACGTAATTTATCGGCGAACAACACTACGTTTACCCGTGAACTTATTCGTCAATTACAAGATAAGCAAAACCAGAATGCTTCTGTGTTACTTGATTCTATGAGCCCACAAGAAGCCATTACAAGTTTACTTTCACTTGAAGGCATTCATTCACGTATTGTTAGCGGCTTAAAACTTGAAGATGGTCGTCGTCGCCAAACAGTGATGCCGATGGTTGAAGTTTGGGATAGCAATAGCTGGAAGCTCTTTAATCTTACTAATGGTGAAGAAGGCAAGCCGTCAGATGTGATGATTTGGAACCAACAAGGCAGTGCTATGCTGGATGTTGTTGGTGGTCGAAATTCTAATATTAGTTTTTCTATCATTGCCCAAGACATCACACCACAGCGTGCTACGCAAGAGAAGATTAAAGCCGAAGATCTATTAAACTTCTCAATCCACTCATTACCGCTCGAAGAACAAGCAATGTTTAAAACCATTATGCTTGTTCCGATTGGCGCTCTAATTGTGGTATTCCTTCGCGTTATTATTGGCTTGAAAACCTCTGGTACTTTCATGCCGGTGTTAATCGCGGTTGCGTTTGTCCAAACACAATTATTAACGGGTATTGTTGGTTTCTTATTGATTGTTGGTACAGGTTTAATTATTCGAAGTTATTTATCGAAATTGAACTTGCTCTTAGTCTCGCGAATATCCGCGGTGATTATTACCGTAATATTGATCATTTCAATATTCACGGTTGTTGCCTTTAAGATTGGTCTTATTGAAGGTCTAACAATTACCTTCTTCCCAATGATCATCTTGTCATGGACTATCGAACGTATGTCGATTCTATGGGAAGAAGAAGGGGCAAAAGAAGTATTTGTTCAAGGTGGTGGCTCGCTACTAACAGCAATTTTAGTTTACCTTGCAATGACTAACCCGATGATTCGTCATCTAACATTTAACTTTATTGGTGTTCAGTTCATTATCCTAGCGGTGATCCTAATGCTAGGTAACTACACAGGTTATCGTTTAAGTGAACTTCGTCGTTTTAAGCCGCTAACTGAGGATTAATCGATGAATTTACTTTCACGTTTTACTTCACCGCAGAAGCTAAAAGAGCGTGGCATCATGGGGATGAACAAGCGTAATCATAGCTATATTGGTCGCTATAATGATCGCAGCCTTTATCCTCTTGTTGACGATAAATTAAAAACAAAATTTATCGCCCAACAAGCTGGTGCAACCGTTCCTGATTTGATCGGTGTTATCGATAGCCAAGGTTCAGTTAAGAAAATTCATGACATGGTTAAAGACTGGCCTGGATTTGTGATTAAGCCTGCACAAGGCTCAGGTGGTAAAGGCATTTTAGTTATTGTTAAACACAAAGACGGGATTTATGTAAAACCGTCTGGTGCTGAAATCAATAAACAAGATGTTGAACGTCATATAACCAATACGCTTGCGGGACTGTTCTCGTTAGGCGGTAAAAATGATGTCGCCATGGTCGAAAACTTGATCCAGTTTGATAACGTGTTTGATGGCTTTAGCTTTGAAGGCGTGCCCGATGTCCGTGTCATCGTCTTTAAAGGCTATCCTGTGATGGCGATGATGCGCTGTTCAACATCAGCTTCAGACGGTAAAGCCAACTTGCACCAAGGCGCTGTCGGTGTCGGGATTGATATCGCATCAGGTAAAGCGGTACGAGCTGTTCAGTTTAATCAGCCGATTGAACACCACCCAGATACAGACCGTTTACTCAGCGAGCTTCAAGTACCTAATTGGAATAAGCTCCTAACACTTGCTGCAAGTGCATGGGAAATGACAGGTTTGGGCTATATGGGTACAGATATGGTGTTAGATAAAGTGAAAGGACCTATGGTGCTAGAGCTTAATGCTCGACCAGGATTAGCGATTCAAATAGCTAATGGTTGTGGTTTACTCCCTCGCCTTCGCCATATCGAAAGTATCGGAACGTCGGCACATACGCCGACACCTGAAGAGCGTGTTGCTTATGCGGCTCATCAATTTGGTGTCAAACCTAAGTTTTAACCCTTACCGCTAATACTTCTAAAAGCCCTATCGTGAAGTGACCCCATAAAGTTGGACATTTCGGTTAAGCGGCTTGTAAGGCCTGATT
>NZ_JADQAQ010000060.1 GCF_022129445.1 Photobacterium sp. Ph5 | reverse complement strand
CAACCTTGCCAAGGTTGAGGTCACGAGTTCGAACCTCGTGTGTCGCTCCAAATTATTGTTTATTTTATTGTAGATAAACAAAGTTATCATCGAACTTATCGATGAACTATTGCTGTGAAGTAATAGTCCTAATGTAGTATTCCTGAGGTATTCGATTACCGATATCATCAGTGTACTGCTTCAAGTGTTTCTAGCGTAGCTACGAAGCCCACTTAGAAGCGAACGGCTTCGACAACATAACTTACTTTGTATAAAGCAACCTTTAATGGTTGTTTTTGCTGTCTCAGCAATACAAGGCGTTCATGTTGTAACATCAATACTGCTGTATTGGCGCGATATAACTAACGCGTACGCTCTTTTCTTAGTAATGTTTATCTATTCAACAGTAGTGCATAAAGCTGTGCTATTTGAGCGAATAACATTGCAGATAGCGCTAACACATTATTTTTATAATAGTATTTCACCGTTAGATCACAATGAAATTAACAGAGTTATCCACACTGCACGTACTGTGGGTAAGTTGGTTGATTAGATGTGCTGATGCTATGTGAGTAACTTTAAAATTTTATTTGAATAGTGTTTAATTACCGTTATTCACAGGTGTTTTATTTTTTCTTAACTTTATGTTTTATAATGTAAATGTTGATTGTTATACCTGCTTTTCAACAGTTCTTAGGTCATGTTCTTCCTAGGGATAACTATCTTGATTATGTTATCCACCTCCTGTGTTTAATCTTTACCTATCCCCAAGAAAAAGACTAACTTTAAAAAGTTTTCCACATATCCCCCGAGTGACTTATGCATCTCGAGGTAAGCCTTTCTCAATAATCCGTACTAAACGTTTTGTTTTAGTTGGTAAAATTTCGAGAGCGAGTTGCTCTTTTCTTTGTTGTTGTTGCGATAGCGCCCAATCGATATGTATATCAAGTAATTCACTGATCCCTTGACGTTGCTGAAGTGCTCCAACAATTTCTATTTGATAGGGGGCATTACCCAATGCAATAGTAATATTTCTCAGCCATTGAATGTGGCCTATCCGGCGAATAGCTGAGCCTTCAGTATTTTTTAAGAATGTCGCTTCATCCCAGGCATAAAGAGTCAGTAAATCTTGTTGGTATAAGCTGTCACGGCAGTGATAATCGTGCTCTTCAGTTAATTGTCCATGTCTGTTTATTGGACAAACTAACTGGCAGTCATCGCAACCATAGATACGGTTACCGATAGCACTGCGGTATTGCTCTGGGATCACACCATCAAATTCAATCGTTAAGTATGAGATACAACGACGAGCATCCACGATCCCTTCTTCAACAATAGCACCTGTTGGACAGCTCGTTATACAAGCGACACATTTACCACATTGATCACTGCTTGATTTATCAATTGGCAGTGGAATATCAACTAATAGTTCACCTAAAAAGAACCAAGAGCCTGCTTGTTCATTTAAGATAAGTGAATGTTTGCCTGTCCAACCAAGGCCTGCTTTTTGTGCCAGAGGGCGTTCTAGGATTGGTGCTGAGTCAACAAAAGGTCGGCAACCAAATTGCCCTACGACGTGCTCAATACGTTGTCCTAATTGTTTTAGTCGATTACGGATCAGTTTATGGTAATCACGACCGAGAGAATAGCGACTGATAAACGCTTTTTGAGGTTGCTTAAGTGTTTGGGCAAACTCTGCGTGAGGAGGAAGGTAATTCATTCTTACGCTGATCACACGTATAGTGCCTGGTAACAGTTCAGCAGGGCGCGCACGCATCATGCCATGACGTGCCATCCAGTCCATATCACCGTGATAGCCAGCATCAAGCCAGCGTTGCAATTCAGCTTCGTGTTGTGACAAATCAATATCAGTGATACCCACTTGTTGAAAGCCCAGCTCTTGTCCCCAAGTTTTGATCTGCTCAGCAAGTTGATGGTAATCGATAGTCATAACCGAACTCTTTTATATTGCGCTAAATGAAAGGGGGCGCATTCTAGCATATTCTTGTTTTGATCATAGCGGTGAGAATATGGATTGCTAATAATAGTCTGAGATAATGATCTCATACATTACGACTGTGGTGGATAAAATTAACACTGTGTATTTTGATTGGTTATAGTTATTGCACGTTTATTGAGGGCTCTTTAAATATGGTTACTCATGGCATCCCCTTATTGGTCTATACCTCAGAACAAATAAGGCAAGGTGAACAATTACTCGCAGAGCAAAATGGTGTCACGCTTTATCATTTAATGGAGCGTGCTGGAAAAGCAACATTTGATCTTATGATGCAGTTGTATCCTCAATGCAAAAAATTATTAGTGTGCTGCGGTAAAGGTAATAATGGTGGTGATGGCTATGTAGTGGCACGGTTAGCGTATGAACAAGGCATGGATATTACGGTATGGGAAATGCCTAATATTAGCATTTGCCTGCAGATGCCTGCTGTGCGCGTGCTCAGTGGTTGCAATGTACAGGTAAAACGATCACCGATACACCCACTACAAGTTATGAGTTAATTATTGATGCGTTATTAGGGATCGGGATGAAAGGTGAGGTTCGCTCTGATATTGCAGATCGTATAAGCTGGATTAATCAGCAAACGACGCCGGTGATTGCGGTCGATGTGCCTTCAGGGCTATGTGCAGATACAGGTACAACTTTTGGCGTTGTCAGTAAGGCTTCACAAACGATCTCTTTTATTGGTTTTAAACAGGGACTCACAACTGGACAAGCTGCACAATATTGTGGCGAGCGCTATTTTGCTGATTTAGGCATGGGCGATCAATTACTTAATATAATCGCTCCCTCGGCATACCATGTAACAGAATCTATGGTGCGCTCGCTCTTATCTGTGCGTTCCCGTGTTGCTCATAAAGGATGTTTTGGTCGAGTGCTTTGTATTGGTGGTGATCTGGGGATGGCGGGAGCGATTCGATTATCGTCAGAAGCCTGCGCCCGTGCAGGTGCTGGTTTAACTTCGGTAATTACACGACCTGACAATGCACTGTCAATTGTGATGATGAGACCTGAGATAATGGCTATTGGTTGGCAAGACTCATTAAATACAGTTGTTGATAAGTTAACTTGGTCTGATGTCGTTGTATTAGGCCCAGGGCTTGGAACCAGTGATTGGGGGCAATCTCTCTTTGCGCAGTGTCATCATGTTGATAAACCTTGTGTTGTTGATGCAGATGGTCTTAATTTACTGGCAAAGGCACCTGATTATCGAGAGAATCGGATCATTACGCCACACCCCGGTGAGGCGGCGCGATTATTGAACGTCTCCATTGCTGAGGTTGAAGCTGATCGGTTTGCTGCGATTCAGCGTTTGCAGCAAAACTATGGCGGTGTTGTTGTTCTAAAAGGGGCTGGCAGTTTAATTTATGATGGTGATACGTTGTGGATCTGTACTTGCGGTAATCCTGGAATGGCAACCGGAGGGATGGGTGACGTATTATCAGGTATTATTGGTGCATTACTCGGTCAAGGCTTTGCATTAGCAGAAGCAGCTTATGTAGGAGTCTGGATTCATAGCAGAGCTGCAGATTTGTGTGCGCAAAGCGGAGAGCGTGGTATGCTGGTATCAGATCTATTTCCGTTTATTCGTCAATTAGTCAATCCAAGATAAAAACATGCAAACATTTGAAACCTTTCTTGCTGATGAGCAGGCAACAGTAGATTTTGGCCTTAAATTAGCTAAAGCCTGCACGCAACAAACAACGATTTATCTTCACGGCGATCTAGGTGCAGGAAAAACAACGTTTAGTCGTGGTTTTATTCGAGCGTTGGGTCATCAAGGTAATGTTAAGAGTCCTACATATACTTTGGTTGAACCTTATGATCTTGCACCTTGGCAAGTCTATCATTTTGATCTTTACCGTCTTGCCGATCCTGAAGAATTAGAATTTATGGGAATTCGTGATTATTTCACCGATGATGCTATTTGTTTAGTTGAGTGGCCTGAAAAAGGAGACGGGTTATTGCCTCAACCTGATCTTGAATTAGAAATGAGTTATCACGGTGAGCAGAGGAAAGTATTGATCCGCGCCAAGACGGAATATGGTGCAACATTGATCAATCATTTGGAGTTGAGTTAATTAGGATGGCGTTACGGACGTATTTAAAGCTCTTCGTTGTAGGAGCTGGGTTAGTGAGTTCTGCTGCCTCTTGGGCAAATGAACTCAAAGGGGTGAGAATTTGGCCTGCGCCAGATGAAACACGTGTTGTGTTAGATCTGCAAAATAAGGCGGACTATTCTCATTTTTCATTAGCAGGGCCTTCCCGTTTAGTGGTTGATCTTAAAGATACTAAGATTAAAACGAAGCTACCTGTTGTCGTTAAAGATAGTGATATTTTAACCAAGGTTCGTAAAAGTACTGCGCCTGAAAAAGGGGCGACGCGTCTAGTGTTTGAAATTAAGCGAGGCGTCACCCCTAAAATATTTTCATTAGCTCCTACCCCAAATGGTAGCTATGGCTATCGTCTCGTTTTAGATTTACCTAATGGCAATGCTAAAACTGTGGGGGCAACAGAAGAAAAAGAAGAAGCGAAAGCAACGGCGAACAATCAAGCTAAAATGCCATCAGGCACTGCTGATATTGTGGTTGCTGTTGATGCAGGTCACGGTGGTGATGATCCTGGCTCTATCGGTCCAACGCGTAAATATGAAAAAAATGTCACACTAGCAGTTGCGAAAAAACTGGCAGCTAAGATCAATGCAACAACGGGTATGCGTGCAGTATTAACTCGCCGTGGTGACTACTTTGTTCCATTGGGTAAGCGTTCAGAGATTGCGCGTAAGAATAAAGCCCTTCTTTTAGTTTCTATCCATGCTGATGGCTTTACCAAACCGCAACCTCGTGGTGCTTCTGTATGGGTGTTAAATACACGTCGTGCGAATACTGAAATTGGTCGTTGGTTAGAACAAAGTGAGAAACAATCAGAGCTATTAGGTGGCGGTGATGTTTTATCTAATAATACAAAAGATAAGTATCTTGGCCGTGCTGTATTAGATCTTCAATTCAGTTACTCACAAAAAGAAGGCTACGATGTTGCCACTCGTGTATTGCATGAATTACGTAAAGTGGCTCGTCTACATAAAACGGCTCCACAATATGCAAGTTTAGCTGTATTAAAATCACCTGATATTCCTTCGCTATTGGTTGAAACTGGTTTTATTACTAACCCAACAGAAGAGAGATTACTTAATACGACATCACACCAGAACCAATTAGCAAATGCGGTTTACAAAGGGGTGTTGCAGTATTTTGAAGCTAATCCACCTGAAGGAACGTTGTTTGCCTCTCGTTTAAAAGGACGTGGAAGTAAACATAAAGTGACATCGGGGCAGTCATTAAGTGGTATTGCACAGAAATATGGCGTGTCGATGGCATCGATTAAAGCGGCGAATCATCTGAAATCAAACTCAGTGAATATCGGTCAAGTGTTGATCATTCCAGGTAACATTAAGACGGCTTCGACTTCGACGCCAACTAAAGTGGTGAGTACATCTAGCCGCTCGACAGTGAAACCTGTGGCTTCCACCAAAGTGATCGTACATAAAGTCGTACGAGGTGAATATTTAGGTAAGATTGCAGCAAAATATGGTGTTACCATGAGCAGTATTCGTCAACTTAATCACCTTAAATCAGACAATGTAATGCTTGGGCAAAAATTGAAAATTGCCGTTGCTGCGCCTAAATATGTTCATCATAAAGTTAAACGCGGTGAGTTTTTGAGTAAGATTGCTGATAAATATGGTGTATCAGTTGCAACTATTCGTGCTACGAATAAGCTACGTTCTGATAAACTAGCTGTAGGACAGACGCTAATCATACCAAGAAGTTAATTATGCCGATTCAGATTTTACCCGCTCGGCTGGCTAACCAGATTGCAGCGGGTGAAGTTGTTGAACGCCCTGCTTCTGTAGTCAAAGAGCTTGTTGAAAACAGTCTTGATGCCGGTGCTACTCGAATCGATATTGATATCGAAAAGGGCGGCAGCCGGCTTATTCGTATTCGTGATAATGGAAAAGGGATCCCCAAAGATGAGCTTGCTCTTGCCCTTAGCCGTCATGCGACTTCTAAAATTACTACCCTGGATGATCTTGAAGCGATAGTCAGTCTTGGCTTTCGTGGTGAAGCGCTTGCCAGTATCAGTTCCGTCTCTCGTTTAACGTTAACTTCCCGTACTCAAGCGCAAGAAGAAGCGTGGTCAGCGTATGCTGAAGGTCGAGATATGGACGTACAGTTAAAACCTGCAGCCCATCCGGTAGGTACAACGCTAGAAGTTCTTGATCTTTTCTTTAATACACCTGCGCGTCGCAAGTTTTTACGGACAGAAAAAACCGAATTTAATCATATTGATGAGTTGATCAAACGCATAGCGTTAAGCCGCTTTGATGTGGCTATAACTTTGCGCCATAACGGTAAGATTATTCGACAATACAGAACAGCACAAACACCAATTCAAAAAGAACGTCGACTAGCAACAGCATGTGGTTCTGGCTTTTTACAACATGCTTTAGTGGTTGAGTTAGCACATGGTGATTTAAAATTGTCAGGCTGGGTATGTAGCTCGCAAGGTGCTCGTGCACAAAACGATATCCAGTATTGTTACGTTAATGGGCGGATGATGAAAGATAAGCTGATCAATCATGCGATCCGTCAGGCGTATGAATCAAGCTTACGATCTGATCAGTATGCTGCTTACGTACTTTATATTGATGTCGATCCGCATCAAGTGGATGTCAATGTACACCCGGCAAAACATGAAGTACGTTTTCATCAAGCACGGCTGGTACACGATTTTATCTACCAAGCCTTACAAAGTGCGTTACAGCAAGGTGCATTAGAAGAAGAGCAGCATCATTATCAATCACCAACACGTGCGAGTGCTCACAGCATTGAAGTCGATGAAGATGGTGTAGTGATTGAACCTGAGGCTCAAGTCACTCAAAGAGTCGTTCAAGCGATTGATGCCGTGCCTGAGTATCCTCATAAATCACCGTCATCGGAATGGAATAAGTCTGCGTCGACACCGTCATATTCAGCAAGCTCACCCATTGAGAGTGATATGCGTGGCTCAGCAGTATCAGCTGAATATGCGGTAAGTGAAGCGTCTGAGCATAATATATCGTCTTCTTATTCTGCTTCATCAAACACGCACAGAGAGCCATACCAGTATGATCGTAGCCCTAGTGAGCGACAACGCAGCGATCAAACAATAAATACAACGAGAACCTCTGATACTTCATCTGGCGCTTCACGTTCTCCTAAACCGGAAGGGCCGACGGCGGCTGAGATCAAGGCGTATCAAAAGCTGTTACAAACAGAAGTGCCGGCAAAAGTAGAACAATCTATAGAGCATGTTGCAGAGCCTCGTCGAGAATGGCAATCGATATCTTCAACTGCGGTTGTAAAGCAACATGCGGTAGCCGGTAAAGCAACGGGGCTGGGTAAAGCATTATGCTTAGTGTCTGAACGTTACTTACTGATGCAGCAAGAGACTGATATCGTTTTACTGGCTTTAGATCATGCAGAGTTACTGCGTTATGTCGGGCAATTGCGTTTAGCACAAACGGAAGGGTTAAAACCTCAACCGCTTTTGATCCCATTATCAGTGCCTGTCGAGAGCGAGTTAATTGCCTGTGCTGAACAACATGCAATGTTACTTAAACAATTAGGGATTCAACTGAAAGCGAAAGGGAGAAATGGCATAATAATCATGTCAGTATGTATGCCATTAAGGCAACAAAATTTACAACAGTTGATCCCGAATTTGTTAACCTACCTGCTAACAGCGAGTGATGACTCTGAAGCACAAGGGTGGGATAAATTATTATATTGGTTAGCTGAACAATGTGTCGGTATTGTGGCAAGTTACAGTTTGTCGCAAGCCATTCAGCTAGTCTCTGAATTAGAGCAACTATGGGGAGATAAATTGGCAGATCATGAAAGCCAGTTATTTCGACCGGTAGATATGCAATCAGCAATAGAAGCATTTAAATAATGATAACTAAGCCACAACCTCAAGCCATTTTTTTAATGGGACCAACAGCTTCGGGTAAAACCGATCTTGCAATTCGCTTACGAGAACAACTGCCTGTTGAGTTGATTAGTGTTGATTCTGCCCTTATCTATAAGGGAATGGATATCGGTACAGCAAAGCCTGATGCGCATGAACTTGCATTAGCACCGCACCGTTTGATCGATATTCGTGATCCAGCGCAAAGTTATTCGGCTGCAGACTTTCGTGCTGATGCACTGAAAGAAATGGCTGATATAGTTGCAGCAGGGCGAATTCCTTTATTAGTTGGTGGTACTATGTTGTACTACAAGGCTTTATTGGAAGGTTTGTCGCCTTTACCTGCTGCAGATCTTGAGGTTCGCGCAGGGATTGAACGAGATGCTGCTGAGCTTGGATGGCAAGCATTGCATGATGAATTAGTAAGGATTGATCCCGTAGCTGGGGCAAGAATTCATCCCAATGATCCACAGCGATTATCTCGTGCATTGGAAGTTTTCCGAATTTCGGGTAAAACTTTAACTGAGTTAACAAAAACTCAAGGTGAATCTTTACCTTACAAGGTTCATCAATTTGCAATCACTCCCATGGATAGGGCTGTACTGCATCAGCGAATTGAGCTTAGGTTCAATAAAATGATCGAGGCAGGTTTTGAGCAGGAAGTACGTGCGTTGCACGAGCGTGGTGATCTTCACCTAGAACTTCCTTCTATACGTTGCGTTGGTTATCGTCAGATGTGGGAATATTTGGACGGGAATTATGACTTAGATGAAGCGGTTTTCCGTGGTATCTGTGCTACCCGTCAATTAGCAAAGCGTCAAATCACCTGGCTTCGCGGTTGGAAAGATTTGACCTGGTTGGATAGTAGTGATGTGGATTCCGCGTTACAAACAGTCACAAACTCAGTTAGATGTGATGTTTGATTAACGTGTATACTCTGAACTGCTTTGCGTATTTTTAGTTTTTGTTCGTTGCTAATACAACTACAAACAAATAAGGAAAAGAAATAATGGCTAAGGGGCAATCTCTGCAAGACCCGTTTTTAAATGCGCTGCGTCGTGAACGAATTCCGGTCTCAATTTACTTGGTAAACGGTATCAAACTACAGGGACAAATTGAGTCTTTTGATCAATTTGTGATCCTATTAAAAAACACTGTAAACCAAATGGTATATAAGCATGCTATTTCAACAGTCGTTCCTGCTCGTCCAGTGAACCATCACCACGCAGGTGATCGTCCAGCAGGTACAGACCGCCCAGAAAAAACTGAAGAATAATTATTCTTCCATTAAGGAGTTAATTGCTTGTTTGACCGTTATGAAGCCGGTGAACAGGCGATTCTTGTTCATATTAACTTCACGCAAGATGGGGAATGGGAAGATCTTAGCGAGTTTGAAATGCTGGTCTCCTCAGCGGGTGTCAATACACTGCATGTTGTCACAGGCAGCCGTAAGACGCCGCACCCTAAATATTACGTTGGAGAAGGTAAGGCACAAGAAATTGCCGACGCGGTAAGAACAGCGGAAGCTGATATCGTTATCTTTAACCACTCCTTGTCTCCCGCTCAAGAGCGTAACTTGGAGCAAATTTGTCAGTGTCGTGTACTCGACAGAACAGGTTTGATCTTAGATATATTTGCTCAACGTGCACGTACCCATGAAGGTAAGTTGCAAGTTGAGTTAGCACAGTTACGTCATATATCAACCCGATTAATTCGTGGTTGGACTCACCTTGAGCGACAAAAAGGGGGGATCGGTCTGCGTGGACCTGGTGAAACGCAGCTTGAAACAGATAGACGTTTATTGCGCGATCGAATTAAAACAATTCTACGTCGTTTAGATAAAGTGGCTAAACAGCGTGATCAAGGAAGACGTGCGCGTAATCGTGCAGAAATTCCAACGATCTCATTAGTGGGATATACCAATGCTGGTAAATCCACACTCTTTAATCGGATCACCGATGCGGGGGTTTACGCCGCCGATCAACTGTTTGCAACTCTAGATCCTACACTACGTAAAATTGCAGTGGCTGATGTAGGTACCGCTATTTTAGCTGATACCGTTGGATTTATTCGACATCTTCCCCACGATCTAGTGGCAGCATTTAAAGCTACCCTTAAAGAAACACAAGAAGCCGATTTGTTACTTCATGTAGTTGATGCAAGTGATGATCGCTTCCGTGAAAACGTTGAAGCTGTTGAAACAGTACTAGAAGAAATAGATGCGGGTGAGGTGCCTACTTTAATTATCATGAATAAAATTGATAATTTAGAGCATGCAGAGCCTCGCATTGAACGAGATGAAGAGGGAGTTCCTCGTCGCGTTTGGGTTTCAGCGATGGAAGGGCAAGGCATTGACTTGTTATTCCAAGCACTAACTGAACGCCTCTCCGGTACTATGGTAGCGCATACTTTACGTGTACCCCCTGAAATGATTGGGCGTATCCGTAGCAAGTTTTATCAGCTTGGATGTATTTTACAAGAAGAATACGAATCAGACGGTTATTTGATGATTGATATTCGTTTGCCTTTGGCGGAATGGTCTCGATTACAAAAAAGAGAAAGTACTTCGTTAGATGACTTTATCGTTGCTTAATGGATTGCTAGAGTAATAAAAACTGTCGTCATATCATATTGATGGAGTTCTATAATGGCGTGGAATGAGCCTGGAAACAACGGCGGCCGTGATGATAAAGACCCTTGGGGTAATAATAATCGCGGTGGACGTGAACAAGGACCACCAGATCTCGATGAAGTTTTTTCAAAACTAAGTCGTAAAGTGGGTGGTGTGTTTGGAAACAAAAAAGGGCCAAGTGGCAGTGGGAGCGCTGTTGGCTTGGGTGCAGTAGCTGTACTAGCAGCTGCTGTGTGGGGTTTTTCAGGTTTCTATACTATTGGCGAAGCAGAGCAAGGTGTTGTGCTACGTTTCGGTAAATTTGACCAAGTTGTAAAACCAGGTCTGAATTGGAAACCAACGTTTATCGATGAAGTTATTCCTGTTAACGTTCAGGCGATTCGTTCTCTTCGTGCATCAGGCTTGATGTTAACGAAAGATGAAAACGTATTGAAAGTTGAAATGGATGTTCAGTACCGCGTTGATAATGCTGAAAAGTACCTATTTAGCGTGACTAATGCAGATGATAGTTTGCGTCAAGCAACGGACTCTGCACTTCGTGCCGTGATTGGTGATTCAACCATGGATCAGGCTTTGACGACAGGTCGTCAAACTATTCGTGCTAATACTCAAGTAGCGATTGATAAAATCATTGCAAAATACGATATGGGTATTCGTGTTGTTGATGTGAACTTCCAGTCAGCACGACCACCTGAAGCGGTGAAAGATGCATTTGATGATGCAATTGCCGCGCGCGAGGATGAAGAACGTTATGTTCGTGAAGCAGAAGCTTACAGTAATGACATTTTGCCAAAAGCAACGGGTCGTGCTGAGCGTTTGAAGAACGAAGCTGAAGGTTACTCTGAGCGTGTAATTAACGGCGCATTGGGTGATGTTGCACAGTTTGATAAATTGTTGCCACAATACCTAGCGGCGAAAGAAGTAACACGTGAGCGTTTGTATCTTGATACCATGGAGCAGGTGTATAGCAATACCAGCAAAGTGTTAATTGATACTAAATCTGGTGGTAGTAACAATATGATGTACTTACCACTTGATAAACTGATGTCTCAGTCAAATAAAGCTGATAAGAAAGCCGATAATTCAGATCGTTTAAGCGGTATTGAGTTAGAGAAAGTTGAAACTCCAACTCCAGTAGCACCTGCGCCTCGTGCTGATACTGGTCGTCAAGGGAGATATTAATTATGCGTAAGTTAATGATCCCAGTAGTAGTGATTTTTATTGCTCTATTATTGATGTCAGTGTTTGTCGTACAAGAAGGTGAGCGTGGTATCGTGGTGCGTTTCGGTCGTATCTTAAAAGATAACAATACTGAAATTGCCCGTATTTATGAGCCCGGCCTACATTTTAAAGTACCAGTGTTTGACCGTGTTCATGATTTAGATGCACGTATTCAAACTATGGATGATCAGGCAGATCGTTTTTTAACGGCTGAAAAGAAAGACGTGATCATTGATACCTATGTGAAATGGCGTATCAAAGATTTTGGTAAGTACTACCTAGCAACAGGTGGTGGTAATACATCAACTGCTGAAGCGCTATTAAAGCGTAAAGTGGTCGATAGCCTACGTGCTGAAATCGGTTCGAAAGAAATTAAGCAGATCGTGTCTGGAGAAGATAGTATTTCAACACCAGCGACAGCGTCTGATATTGCACAAACTAAAGCGGCTAAAGCTGCTCTAGCGGTAATTGAAGGTGTGGTACCGGTGAAGAAAATTGAAGGCCAACGTGATCAAATCATGGCAGATGTACTTGAAGAAACACGTGAAAGCGCGAAAGACTTAGGTATTGAAGTGGTTGATTTCCGAATTAAGAAAATTAACCTGCCAGATGAAATCAGTGAGTCTATCTATCGTCGTATGCGTGCTGAGCGTGAATCAGTAGCGCGTAGTTACCGTTCTCAAGGTCGTCAACGTGCTGAAGAGCTACGTGCTCGTTCTGAGCTTGAGGTTGCAACCGTGCTTTCTGAAGCGAAACGAAAAGCACAGGTTATTCGTGGTGACGCAGATGCGAAAGCGGCAGAGATTTACTCAAAAGCTTATAGCCAAAACCCAGAGTTTTACAGCTTCTGGCGTTCGCTAAAAGCTTACGAGAAGAGTTTCAACTCTAAAAATGATGTATTGGTTGTTGATCCTAACAATGAATTCTTTAAGTACATGAATCATTCAGAGCTTAAAGCAAACTAAACCAATCACAACAGACATCTGTTATCGTAAAGACAAGGCTTCGGCCTTGTCTTTTTTTATGGGGAAAAGAAAAAATGTCACATTCAATTTGGATGGCACTAGGCTTAGTATTAGTGGTTGAGGGCTTAGGACCATTACTTGCGCCTCGCGGATGGCGAGAGATGGTTAGCCAGTTAAGCCAACAAAATGATAATAATTTGCGTCGCATTGGTGGTTGTTTGGTTGTTGCGGGCGCTGTTATTGCGTATATGATGTATAGACAGATGTAAAATACATAAGCATACAATCGTGACAGTTAGCTTGCAGAAATGGTCTACACGGCTAAAAAATGACTGCAAGCTGAATGTTAAGGTGCTAGAATCCCTTTTTAACTACTGATAGATGAAGAAAGATGGCAAATAATGTAGTCGTTCTTGGCACCCAATGGGGTGACGAAGGTAAAGGTAAAATCGTTGACCTACTGACCGAAGATGCAAAATATGTGGTTCGCTACCAAGGCGGTCACAATGCAGGTCACACCCTAGTTATTGACGGTGAGAAAACAGTTCTTCACCTGATCCCATCAGGTATCCTACGTGACAATGTTAAATGCATCATCGGTAACGGTGTGGTGCTTTCTCCTGATGCGTTAATGAATGAAATGGGTCCACTAGAAGCTCGTGGTATTCCTGTTCGTGAGCGTTTATTCCTGTCAGAAGCTTGTCCGCTAATTCTTCCTTACCATATTGCACTTGACCAAGCGCGTGAAGCTGCTCGTGGTAAAAAAGCAATTGGTACGACTGGTCGTGGTATCGGTCCTGCTTACGAAGATAAAGTTGCACGTCGCGGTCTTCGCGTTGGCGATCTTTTCAATAAAGAAGCATTTGCTGAAAAGCTTAAAGAAGTGATGGCTTACCACAACTTCCAGCTTGAGCATTACTACAATGCAGAACCTGTTAGCTACGAAGAAGTACTAGAAAAAGTACTATCTCAAGCAGATATCCTAACTTCAATGGTTATCGACGTAACTAAAGAGCTTGATGATGCTCGTCTACGTGGCGACAAGATCATGTTTGAAGGCGCGCAAGGTACGCTACTAGATATCGATCACGGTACTTATCCGTACGTAACCTCTTCTAACACTACAGCTGGTGGTGTTGCTGCAGGTTCTGGCTTTGGTCCTCGTCACCTAGGTTACATTCTTGGTATTGCGAAAGCTTACTGTACACGTGTTGGTGCAGGTCCTTTCCCTACAGAGCTATACGATGGTCTAGACAAGCAAGATCCAGTAGGTAAGCACTTAGGTGATGTTGGCCACGAGTTTGGTGCGACAACAGGTCGTCTACGTCGTACAGGTTGGTTCGATGCTGTTGCTATGCGTCGTGCGGTACAAATCAACTCTATCTCTGGCTTCTGTCTAACTAAATTAGACGTACTAGATGGCTTAAAAGAGCTAAAAATCTGTACTGCGTACAAGACTAAGAGCGGTGAAATCTTAGAAGTTTCACCAATGGCTGCTGACGAGTACGAAGATCTAGAGCTAATTTACGAAACAATGCCGGGTTGGAGCGAGACAACGTTTGGTGCTAAGACACTAGATGCGCTACCACAAGCAGCACTTGATTACATCGCGCGTATCGAAGAGTTAACTGGCGTGCCAATTGATATTATCTCTACAGGTCCTGACCGTAACGAGACAATTATCAAAGTTCACCCATACGGTGAATAATCATCGCTGATGCGAATAGATTTAAAAACCAGCTTTCGGGCTGGTTTTTTTATATCTAGTTAAAATGAATACTGTCTTATTCGTATATTTTGGAAGTGGCATCATTAATTAACAATAGAATGTTAGCTAAAGTCTTTAGGCTAGATGTCGATAAAAGGTTATCCCTAGCCTGAGATCTAATGATGAAAAAGCTTCCGATCTTATTATTGACTAGCCAGTTATTGATATCTTCCGCCTACGCATTGGATAGTGTGGGGGATGCTGTTCCTATTTATAGCGATGATGAACTAATACAACTATTTGAAACTAATCAGCACCTGAAAAAAATAAAAGCTGATGAGTGCCAGCTTGTGCAAGATATTAAGGCGCGAGCAGAACGAGTGGAGTCACCTTCTTATCAGTTTTTATATGGTGATATGTTGGCTTGGGGCGTCTGTGTTGATAAAGATGTCGAGCAAGGTTTGTATTATATGCGAGCGGCTGCGCAGCAAGGCTCACCGGTAGCACTTGAACAATTAGGCCGTTATTATGCGAACGGAGTGTTATTGCAACAAGATAAAGAGCGTGCGATCCCGTATTTACGAGAAGCTGCGGCGCTAGGAAATATTAAAGCGCGTCTTCAGTTAGCTGAGCTATTAGTGTCAGATCATGGCAGCCCACTTGATTACGAAGATGCTTACCGCTGGCTGTATCAAACCACGACTGCAAATAAGTTGTTATATAATCGACTGAATACGTTACGTCGAAAATTAGAATTGCGTATGCCTGAAAACATTATTGCTCGGGCAAAGCAACGTTCAAGCTTATGGTAATTCGATTAGAACCATGCGGTAAACAAATTAAAAAGCACAGCATTTCGCTGTGCTTTGTTGTATTAGCTGCGTTAAGTTATAGGACTTTGTGTGGGCCGAAACATTCGTAGTGAATACGATCTTCAGATACACCTAGTGCTAATAGCTGTTTGGCAATAGCTTGCATGAAACCAACGGGGCCACAGAAGTAAAACTGCATGTTTTCATCTGTTAGCTGTGGTGCTATTTTGCTGAGATCCATCAAGCCTTGGTAGTCATAATCTTCGGCAGGAAGATCACTATCAAGCGGCGCGTTATACCAAGTGATATCTTGAATGTGATTGTGCTGCTGCGCGAGTGCTTTTACCTGTTTTTTGTAAGCATGATGTGCGCCATTTTCTGTAGCATGTAGCCAGTTAACAGGTGCTTGGTGTTCAGTCAGTGATTCAAGCATTGAAAGCGTTGGTGTTAAACCTACACCTGCAGAAAGTAATGTGACTGGTGTGTTTGCTTCAACTTTTAAGAAGAAGTCACCCGCAGGAGCTGCAAGCATTACTTTATCGCCAATGTTGATATTGTTATGTAAGTAGTTTGAAACTTTACCGTGAGATTCACGTTTTACTGAAATACGGTACTGATCATCTTGTGGCGCTGAAGATAAGCTATATTGACGGATTTCTTGGTTCTCTAATTCGTCAGCATTAAGGTAGATCCCAAGATATTGCCCAGGTTTATAGCTTGCGACCTTACCGCCATCAGTCGGCTTAAAGGTAAAGCTCGTGATAAATTCGCTGTCTTGTTGTTTGTTGGTTACGACGAACTCACGTGTGCCACGCCATCCACCGACTTTATTCGCATTTTCTTGATAGATTTCTTCTTCACGATTGATGAAAATATTAGCCAGCAATCCATAAGCTTCAGCCCAAGCGTCTAATACATCTTGTCCTGGCGCTAATAATTCATCAATGGTTGCGATAAGGTGAGAGCCAACAATATTATATTGCTCTGCGGTGATCATAAAACTGGTATGTTTGTGAGCAATCTTTTCTACTGCTGGTAAAAGCACAGCAAGATTTTCGATATTATTGGCATAAGCACAAATGGCATTAAATAACGCTTCTTGTTGACTAGAAGGTTCATTATTTGCCCCATTTTTTTGATGGCTCATGTTAAAAACATCTTTTAACTCAGGGTTGTGGCTAAACATACGCTGATAGAAATGTTGGGTAACCATAGGGCCTGCTTCTGCAATGACAGGAGCTGTTGTTTTAACAATATCGATCGTTTTTTGACTAAGCATGAGCACTTCCTAAAACATGTATTTGTAATGTATGTTATAAGTTGTATCTGATCTGTATCTTTTAGTCAATAAGAAGATTAAAATAACAACAGGAGGGGCCATTGTGCAGTTAACTAGTTTTACCGATTACGGCTTACGAGCTCTGATATATCTTGCGTCGCTACCAGAAGGTGAGCTAACAAGTATTACGAAAGTGACAGAAATATACAATGTGTCACGTAACCATATGGTTAAAATAATCAATAAATTAGGTCAATTAGGCTATATTGAAACGGTGCGCGGAAAAAATGGCGGCATTCGTTTAGGTAAGTCAGCTGAATCTATTATTGTTGGCGATGTCGTACGCGCAATAGAACCGTTACAGATTGTTAATTGTAGCGTTGATTTTTGCCATATAACGCCAGCTTGCCGATTAAAAGGTGTGCTTGCTGATGCAAGAGAAGCTTTTTTAGCTGAGCTAGATAAATATACCTTGTTAACCTTAGTTGAAGATAATGCGCCGTTGCTGAATTTATTAAGCAACCCTAACAAGTTATAAAACATCATTTGGTTATACGTTTAATTAGCATATTCCTCCCAAAATTTAGTGGAGCAGCAGTCTTTATAGCGCTGCTCCCGTCTGATCACCTAAAAGCCAGATATACCTCAGGTATAGGTTGGCCTACAGGAAAAATATAATGTCTAAAGGTACTACCGATTTACCGGTCGACCCTTTTCGCGATCGCGAAGCATCTAATTATGAAAACCCGATCCCAAGCCGTGAACACTTACTTGAAGTGATTCGTGGTTTTAGTACACCGGTGAGTCGTGACCAGTTATTTGCTGAGCTAAAGCTAGAAGGCGATGATCACTATGAAGGCTTACGCCGTCGTTTACGTGCGATGGAGCGTGATGGCCAGTTAATTTTCACTCGTCGTCAATGTTATGCGTTGCCTGAACGTTTAGATTTGATCAAAGGTTACGTTATGGGTCACCGTGACGGCTTTGGTTTTTTACGTCCAGAAGGCTCGCTAGGTAAAGATAATGATTTGTTATTACCTCATCACCAAATGCGTGGTGTGATCCACGGTGATTACATTTTGGCGCAAGCGGCTGGTGAAGATAAACGCGGCCGTAAAGAAGCGCGTGTGGTACGCGTATTAAAAGAAACCACAGCCCAGATTGTTGGTCGCTTTTTCCTTGAAGATGGCATGGGCTATGTGGTGCCAGACGATTCGCGCATTGCCCAAGATATCATTATCCCACAAGACGTTCGCCAAGGTGCACGCATGGGTAATGTTGTGGTTGTCGAAATCAATCAACGTGCAACACGTCAGCACAATGCTGTTGGTCGTATTGTAGAAGTACTGGGCGAAAATATGGCGCCGGGTATGGAAATTGATATTGCGTTACGCACCCATGATATTCCGCACGTATGGCCATCAGAAGTTGATAAAGAAATTCAACATTTGACAGAAGAAGTGCCAGAAGAGGCGAAAAAAGGCCGTGTAGATTTACGTCAATTACCACTAGTCACCATTGATGGCGAAGATGCTCGTGACTTTGATGATGCGGTTCACTGTGAGCGTACTACATCAGGTGGCTGGCGTTTATGGGTTGCGATTGCCGATGTGAGTTATTACGTCCGTCATAAATCAGCACTTGATAACGAAGCCGTTAAGCGTGGTAACTCGGTTTACTTCCCTGCACAAGTGATCCCAATGTTGCCGGAAGTGCTTTCTAATGGATTATGTTCACTGAACCCGCAAGTTGATCGCTTGTGTATGGTGTGTGAAATGACCATTTCTGACACCGGTGAGTTAACAGGTTACAAGCACTACGAAGCGGTCATGAATTCTCACGCTCGTTTAACTTATACCAAAGTCAGTAAAATGCTTGAAGGCGATGAAGAACTTCGTCAGCGTTATGAACCACTTGTTCCGCATTTAGAAGAGCTTTACAGCATGTTCAAAGTGCTGAAAGCTGCACGTGAAGAGCGTGGTGCGATTGAATTTGAAACGGTTGAAACCCAGTTCATTTTCAATGCGGATCGTAAGATTGACCGTATTGTGCCGGCTGTGCGTAATGAAGCACATAAGATCATCGAAGAATGTATGATTTTAGCTAACATTGCTTCTGCACGTTTTGTTGAAAGTGCGAAAGAGCCAGCACTATACCGAGTTCACGACACCCCAGGTGAAGAGCGCCTGCAGGGCTTCCGTGATTTCTTAGGTGAGCTAAGCTTACATCTTGGTGGTGGTTTAGAGCCAACACCGAAAGATTATGCAGAGCTGGCTAATGCGATTCAAACTCGAAAAGATCGCGAGTTAATCCAAACTATGCTGCTACGCTCAATGAAGCAGGCGGTATACCAAGGTGACAATATTGGTCACTTTGGCTTGGCATTAACTGAGTATGCGCACTTTACCTCGCCAATTCGTCGTTACCCTGATTTAACGCTGCACCGCGCGATTAAATATTTAGTTGCGAAGCAAGCTGGTAACAGCGGTAATACAACACCAACAGGTGGTTTCCATTACTCATTTGATGAAATTGATGCATTAGGTGAGCAATGTTCGATGACTGAACGTCGTGCTGATGATGCAACCCGTGATGTCTCTGACTGGCTTAAATGTGAATACATGCAAGATCACTTAGGCGATGAGTTCGACGGTGTGATTGCCAATGTGACAGGTTTTGGCTTCTTTGTTCGCTTAAACGAATTGAACATTGATGGCTTAGTTCATATTTCAAACCTAGCTAATGACTACTACCAGTTTGATCCAGTAGGTCAACGCTTGGTAGGTGATAGCTCTGGTGTAGTATACCGTTTAGGCGATACCGTGAAAGTGAAAGTGGCATCGATTAACTTAAACGATCGTCAGATTGACTTTGATATTGTTGGCTCTGAGCGCAAGCAACGTGGTGCAGGTAAAACGGCTAAGAGCCATGAGAAAAAACAGCGTTTACGTAAAGCCGATGGCCTACGTCGTCAAAGCCTGAAAGTATATAAATCAGAAGATGGCGTGGCAAAACAAGAAGAGCGCAGTGAATCAAAACGCGAACGCTCTTCGGTACGTAAAAAGCTAAAAGAAGGCGCAATTCCACTGGCAGACGAGAAGAAAAAACCGAAGCCAAAGAAACGCCGTAAGCCGACGGATGAAAAACCGAAAGCTGAGACTAAAAAGAAACCGAAATCTCGCAAAAAGAAAAAGCAACGTGCGGGAAAAGCCGAACGCGCAGCAAAGAAGAGTTAAACCATGAGTAATGATATGATTTTTGGCATCCATGCCGTGAAAGCAGTGCTGGCATCTGATCCAGTTCGTTTTATTGAAGTCTTTGTACTGAAAGGACGAGAAGATGATCGCTTACTGCCGCTAGTAACAGAGCTGCAGTCACTGGGTATCACGATCCAAGAAGCAGGGCGTAAAGCACTTGATGACAAAGTAAAAGGTGCTTCTCACCAAGGTATCGTTGCGCGTGTTCGTCCGGGTAAGCAATATAATGAGAACGATCTCGATGATTTATTAGTGGGTAAAGAAAACCCACTATTATTAATTTTAGATGGTGTGACCGATCCGCATAACTTAGGCGCATGTCTACGTAATGCGGATGCAGCGGGTGCAGTTGCTGTTATCGTCCCGAAAGATCGTTCTGCACAATTGAACGCTACGGCAAGTAAAGTTGCCTGTGGCGCGGCTGAAATAATGCCATTAGTACGAGTGACTAACTTGGCGCGTACCATGCGTGCACTGCAAGATAAAGGCGTATGGATTGTAGGTACGGCTGGTGAAGCAACGCATGATATTTACCAAAGTAAGCTGACAGGCCCATTAGCGATTGTGATGGGTGCAGAAGGTGAAGGTATGCGTCGTTTAACCCGTGAAACCTGTGATGATTTGATCAAAATTCCTATGGCAGGTTCGGTATCAAGCTTAAACGTATCAGTAGCCACAGGTATCTGTTTGTTTGAAGCGGTACGTCAACGTAGCTAATATGTTACTGACAACAGTAAAGAATGTTGCACATTTAGTCTGGTGTCAGTAATCCCACACCCTTATTCGGTTTAACTGGATAAGGGTGTTTTTATTGGGATAGACAAACAGTCAAGATAACTTGCCAGTAGGCAGGAAAAACCTTGGTGTAGAGCACAGAATTTTCTTGCTTCAATTGATCATTCTCTGTACTATCCATCGTCCAAATTCTCGGTTCTTTTTTTAGTTCCTTGCTTCCCCAGGATAACCGAGCCGACAAGGGAAGCTGAATAATCCGTAAGGAGCAACCTATGCGTCATTACGAAATCGTATTCATGGTGCACCCTGATCAAAGCGAGCAAGTTGCTGGCATGATCGAGCGTTACACTGCTGCTATCAAAGATTCTGGTGGTCAGATTCACCGTCTAGAAGATTGGGGTCGTCGTCAAATGGCTTACCCAATCAACAAACTGCACAAAGCACACTACGTTCTAATGAACGTTGAAGCTGAGCAGTCTGTAGTTGACGAGCTTGAGTCAAACTTCCGCTTCAACGACGCAGTGATCCGTAACATGATCATGCGTACTAAGAACGCTGTTACTGAGCCATCTCCAATGATGAAGGCTAAAGAAGAGCGTTTCACTAAGCGTGAAGATCGTGCAGAAACTGCACAATCTGAAGGCGAAGCAGCTGCTGAGTAATTTGTATAAATGACCAATCGTCTGGAGTTAGTTGGCACTATTGCTAAACAACCCAAACGAAGCCAGTCTCCTGCGGGCATACCTCATTGTCACTTTGTGCTTGAGCATCGTTCGATTCAACAGGAAGCAGGCCTACCACGCCAAGTATATTGTTATATTAACGTGGTAGTCAGTGGCAAAGGTCAACAAGTACTCACTCAAGATTTAGTTATCGGAAGCAATGTTAAGGTAGGAGGGTTTATCTCTTATCAAACCGGCCGTAATGGCATTGGTAAATTAGTATTGCATGCCGATCACATTGACATAATTTAGATCAGGAGATAGCCCATGGCTCGTTTCT
>NZ_JADQAQ010000059.1 GCF_022129445.1 Photobacterium sp. Ph5 | reverse complement strand
TTTTCACGGTACTCCATGAATGTGTTTTGATCAGTTGTGTAAAATACCGTTTCAGATCGTCGGTAGTTAACGTGTCTGGCGATTTATCCAGTTGATGGGTAATGCGACGTAGCGCACGACTATAAGCATCAATCGTAGCGGGACGTTTACCTTGCAAGGTGAGATGGATAAGGTGTTGTTCATAAAGATATTCTGAACGATGTTGCTGTGCTTTATTCATGATAAATACTCCTTTTAGAAAGGTGTATTTACCGTAGTTGAGGTTGTGAGTTTTCACTCTGCCGCGCAGCGGCTTCGTTCAACAAGCAATTCAAGCAGATTCGCAACGCTCGGCATTTCCAGTTTGAATCAGCATTAGTGTTTACGGCACAATATATTAGTTAAGTGGCAGCGTTACTCAGTACTTAATTGGGCGTTATTCGAACGTTACCCCTACTTTTCCTAATACCTATCAGTCCAAATAGAGCAAATTGCCTAGCTTACCTTTGTCCAAAGCTGTGTTAGGTAAAGCTATGGTCGCAGTGTGATAAATACAGATTATCTAATGAGTAACGCACTCTGTTCACTATAGCCATTTGTTATTGATTGCTAGATTTAGACAAATAAAAAAACAGAAAAGAAAAGCTCGCACTTATCTTTTCTGTTTCTATTCACTTATTGTTGACGAATAAATGATTATTTAGCTTCTACACTTTTTAAATAAGCCAAGATTTCATCTTTAAGCAATAATTTTTCTTTTTTAAGCTTATCAATAATATCTTCATCAAAGCCGTCTTTCGCAGTCATCTTTTCGATTTCAGCATTAAGCGCGCAGTGTTTATCATATAGACGATCAAAAGCAACTTCTTTACCTTTTAAAGAATCGATTAACTCTTTGTATTCTGGAAACATCGGAACTCTCCTCATCAATAGCTTATGCCTTAGTTATACGCCTTCTATCTAATTAAATTAAGACAAAAATCACGCTTATGCTGCGCTATTTATGAAAACCAATATTACTATTTCAAGCCATTGAATATGGCTTGAAATAGGCGCAAGGCAACTTAACTACAAATTTCAGCGAGGGTTCTTAAACGACGTTCAGATTGGGCAACAAACGGGTTTTTCTGATCCCATGCATAACCTGCCAGAATCGAGCACACCATCTGTTTTATTTTAGGATCGGGATCGGTATAGAAAATCACTTTTTGTAATTCACCAGAGTACCAGCCTTCTACATAAGTACGGAAGGTATTTACCCCTACCATTAATTTATCGGCATATTCTTGCTGCCAATTAACGTCATCGCCTGCTAATTGTTTCAATAAGGCACTAACAACCAAATCTGCCGATTGCATTGCAATGGTCACGCCTGATGAAAATACAGGATCTAGAAATTCCCCTGCATTGCCTAATAACGCATAGTTGTTCGTCGCAAGGTGTTTAACATTGGCAGAATAACCGCCAATTTGCGCTGCATGATTTGCGTATTCTGCTTTGCTAAGCAGCTTATTTAATGTTGGCTCTTGCGCCACAATTTGCTGCAATGCTGTTTTTTCATCAGCATCGTATTGGGCTAAAAATTCAGGCTCTGCCACCACTCCTAATGAGCAAGTCCCGTTGCTAAATGGAATAAGCCAAAACCACACATCTTCATTGGTTGGGTGAACGGAAATTAAAATCTTTTCACGATCGTGCTCAATACCGCTGTCTTCAATATGATCCACAACATGGGTGAAAATAGCATGACGCACAGGTAAACAAGACGGCTGTTCTAAATCGAGTAAACGCGGTAATACACGCCCAAAACCACTGGCATCTAAAATAAAGTCGGCTTCTAGCGCATAGGTTTGCCCTGTTAACTCATCTCGAATCGTAATAACTGAGAGAGTGTCACCACATTCAATTGCTTCTACGCTGTGTTGATAGCGAATTTCAACTCCTTGTTTAGCCGCTTCATCGGCTAACACTTTATCAAAATTGCCGCGCTGTACTTGGTAAGTCGTACCGGGACCTACTGTGAATTTATCGCGAAAATCAAACGCTGTGTAAGTATCACGACGGCGAAACGCGGCACCATTTTTATATTGAAAATCAGCACCTGTTACTGCATCGAGCATATTGGCTTTTTTGATCACTTCCATACAGGCAGGTAATAAACTTTCGCCGATAGAAAAACGAGGAAAAGTGTTTCTCTCTAAGACAACAACATCAATATTATTTTGATTTAACAACGCTGCGGCAACTGAGCCTGATGGGCCTGCACCAATAATTGCAACTTGGGTACGTTGTCTACTGTTCAACATCTTTTTCCTTTTATTAACATTATAAATATCTTATCTGACGAGTGTGAGATAAGAAGCAACGAGCAGCTTAGATATATTATCAACGCAGAGTTTAGCAAAGTTATTTATTCACACCATACAACAGGGATCGCTTTAACTTAAAAAACAGCAATGATAGACATTGTTTTATTTTCTCACAGGAGAGATCACATTTCCGTTTTAAGACGTACACACTTATTAATACGTCATGACAAATCAGGAAGATGCCCATGAACTCTTTTTTGCTTCTGACTCTGTTATTACTTCCTGTAATATCTGGTTGTGCCAACCAAGCATTTTTCTCACCATCAAATAATGATATGCCAAGTAAAGAGGTCGTTTGGCTTGATTCGCTCTCTGGCAATAAAATTGCTTATCGCTATTATCATCCCATGAATACTTCTTCTATGCCGTCACCTGAACATCGCGGCACTGTGGTTCACTTTCATGGCAACAGTGGGCAAATGGAGCAAACCCAAGAAAAAGTCGCATGGCTGACAGATTATGGCTTTAACGTGATCACTTTCGACTACTCTGGTTTTGGTCACTCAACAGGTACGGCAACAGATAAAGACGCGTACCTTGATGCGATCTCTGTCCTCAATTACATCAATCAATATAACCACCAGCCGTTATTTGTTGTCGCGACCTCTACTGGCAGTAATATCTTTTTACGGGCTTGGGCTGATAATCCGATTGAAATTGACGGCATTATTCTCGACTCCCCCTTTACCAGTTACGTTAAAGAAGCACAATTTGTTTTAAGCCAAAGCCCTTTAGGCAAACTCTATGATTGGTTTGCGCTGGTTCTTATGCGAGATGACTATGCCGCCGAGCAAAGTTTACACCGTGTGCCCGAAAGTCATGCCTTGGTAGTACACTGTGAAGAAGATAACGTTGTGCCGTTTGAATTTGGTGAAACACTTTATCAACAGCTTAAGGGGAATAAACAGTTTATGGCTTTCGATAATTGTCGCCACGCGAGGGCCATGACAGGCGACCATCCTCGTTATCAGCAAAATATTGCCCAGTGGTTAGTTAACACCGAGCAATACGTGAGACAAAATAACCGAGAGCAAGCCACGCAAATGATCGCTTATAATGAATGATTCGGTTCGTTTATACGGCTGATAACGTTAATAAGGTATGACCTAAACCAATATTATCTTCACGCTCTGTCACAATAAAGCCCGCTTCTTTGACGATTTCTAGAAAATCATCACTGCGATAGAAACGGCTATTACCGTTGGCTAAACAAGTGAAATATAACGAGGTCGCATTCAAACTATAGGTCGCCGCTTCGTAACGCTGTGCATCCCAGAAAAGCTCTAAAATATATACTACCGCATCAGGCGACATAGCCTCACGTACACGACGTAAAATGCTCAGTATTTCCATAGGTGAAAAACAATCTAAAAACTGGCTCATCCACCATACATCCGCTCCTTGCGGTAATGCTTGAGATTTATCCAGTAAGTTAGTCCCCACACCCGAAATGCGATCTGCCAGCCCTTTTTCTTTGGCTTGTATAAGTGCCATCTCAATTTGTTGTGGTAAATCGATAATAGTAACGCTCACATCAGGATCATACGCACAGCACTGTTGCGCCCACTTCCCCGTGTTACCACCAATATCAAATAAGTGTTTAGGCTTTTTCGCAAAGACACGTTCAAGTAGTAACGGAAATGAACGATCAGAATAGAAGTGATCGAAATTAAACCAACTTTCTTTGGCGGCTACAGGTAATTGAGATAGTCCTTGATAAATGGTTTCCCAATCACCCAGTTCCACAAGACCTGCGGGTTTGCTTTCTTTAATGGATTGAGAAAGGTGCATCATCGCAGCGTAGCAAACGTCTGCAGTAAAATCGACATTTGCTCGAGTCATACCATCATGCAGTAAATAATGACCCAAATTGGCTAAACGGTATTTTGGTGCGTGCCAAGTGACAATATGTGCGCTTAGCCCCATATCTAATAATACCTTTACACCATATTCGCTGATCCCTGTTCGCTCTGAAATTGCAACAGCATCCAATCCGTCTTTTTTTACTTCATCTAATGCCGCTAAAATCCCAAGATCACGCAGTGATTTAGCGGTTTGAAATACGATAGGAGCAAAGGCAAGTTTTTGCGCTTCTGTTTTTGCATCAAGAGCATTAAAAGGATCTACAGAATAATCGGTCACACGACACCTACATAGGTTAAACAGTTGCCGCTTATTCTATCGACCCTTTGCCCGCTCTTATTGTTTTAAAACAAATTATCCGTCATTAGTTAATATCATTATCTATGCACTTATTACGGTAATTTTATTAATAGTTTTGAGCATTTAAACCTAATTGCTGTTGGATAGAGCGAGATAATTTTACCACCCAATTATTGTAATTGCGGTGAATATCTGTGCCGTCATAATCTAAATTTTGACTATTTTTATAATCAATACTGTAATTTAATGCTGAATACGGAATGTCGACCGTTGCGGTATGAGTTCGAACAGAAAGGGTAGCCACAATCAAGCCAGGTTTTATGACTCGAGCACTCCATCCTCGTTGCTCAGCAGCAGTTAATATCGCTTTTTGAACATCATCAATAGAATGTTGTTGCCCTGTAACAGTACTCGGTACATACACATCATTTAAATTCAATACTGGTTTACTGGTACAACCGACGATCAAAAAGCTCGCCATTATACTAAGTAGTGTCTTTTTCATTTTAGGGATCATCATTATTTTAGTTAATACTCTTAAGCATTATCATCCAAACTCACTTCAACAAACAAGATGAATATACCACCTACGAATAACTGACATATTAAAAATATTACATAATATTTTTCATGTTGCGTGCCATAACACCACAAATATGTTTTTCAATCACAGGTAGACTTTATTATCATAAGACACATTCATTAGAACAATAGACTTTACGCAAACGGTTAACCATGAACTCTGTGCACTTTACAATCAACCAGTGGGAAGCTCGCTCACTTGGCTTGTCATCTCTCGCAGAATGGCAGCAATGGGCAATAACCCAAAACTGGCCTCAAGCACCAGAGCCTATTGTGTTTGATAAAATACCGCCGATGATGCGACGTCGTATGAGTAATTTAACTAAATTGGCGTTACAAACTGCGTTACACATTGCTGATGAACAACAGATTGATTACATCATCTTTTCTAGTCGTCATGGTGAATTGCATCGCACTGTGACCCTTATAGAGTCAATACTTGATGGTGACGATGCATCCCCCATCGCCTTCTCGCAATCAGTTCACAATACGGCTGCTGGGCTTTATACCATCATCACCAAAAAGCCAATCACGGTAACATCGTTATCGGCTGGTGAACACACACTTCACTCCGCTTTGATTGAAGCCGCATGCTATTTAGCCGATAACCCTAACCATCAGGTTTTATTGGTTGATTTTGACGAACCACTACCAGAGCAGTACCAACAGTTTAAAACACAAGATCACCAAAGTTACGCTTTTAGTGCCATTTTATCTGCTGGTAATGGCTATACGCTGCAATGGAGCGCAGCAGAAAAAGAAAATAATAAGGAAATCGCGATAGGATTCCCACAAACGTTAGATGTGATTAAACACCTCGCTTTAGGTGACAAAGCGTTTAGCCTTTCTGATCAACGTCATCACTGGCACTGGGTATGTAACTAGTGACAGATTCAAGACTCCCGCTGTCACAACAGCTGAATAAATATTGGCGTATTGTTGCCACCGGATTTTGCTTTAGTTTATTTGGTATAGGCGCACTCACCTTAACCTTTATTATTTTCCCGTTAATGACACGTACGGCGAAAAACACCCAACAGCGCGAATTTAAAATACAGAAAATAATTCAACAATCGTTTGATTTTTTCTGTCGCACCATGCGTTTTTGGGGCACGATTGATTATCGCTTTGAAAACGCAGAATTATTAGAGAGCGATAGAAATTGCCTTATTGTGGCAAATCACCCCAGCTTAATTGATTATGTTCTGATCGCTTCTCGACTCCCTCAATGCGACTGTTTAGTGAAAGCCGCTATCTGGCATAACCCGTTTATGAAAGGTATTGTGAAAGCCGCAGGCTATATTCCCAATAAAGATCCAGAAAGCTTACTCGATGACTGCAGTCAACGCTTAAGTAACGGTAATGTCTTACTCGTTTTTCCTGAAGGTACCCGTACTACGCCAGGGAAAAAATCAAAATTACAACGTGGGGCTGCACAAATAGCAGTTCGCACAGCGTCGGATCTCCGTGTTATTCATATCACGGTTGAACCCAGCTTTTTAACCAAAGAAAAAAAATGGTATCAAGTTCCCGACAGCAAACCTTTCTTCTTAGTCGAAGTAAAGGATAAAATAACGGTTGGATCATTTATTGAAACTAGTGACTCCGCCACAACAGCAGCGCGTAAGCTCAACCGTTATCTTGATGCTGCTCTTTTTCCTGCTCAACACACTGTTCAGCATCATGATAATAATCATAAGTAGGTACTATGGAACAACTACATAACGAATTAAAAACACTCATTATTGATGCATTAAACCTTGAAGATATTACTGTTGATGATATTGAAACAGATGCCCCACTATTTAATGATGGCCTAGGTTTAGACTCTATCGATGCGTTGGAATTGGGTTTAGCGATTAAGAAGAAGTACAATATCGTCATTGATGCAGATGACACCAATACCCGTGAGCATTTTGCATCTGTTGCTAACTTAGCAAACTATATTTCAAATAATAAAAACTCATAAAATAGCGTAAAAAATATGACAGAAGCTAATCGTAACCAAGTCTTTGACCAAGTAAAAAATGTTCTTGTGGAACTGTTTGAGCTTGATGCAGATGACATTCAACCACAAACTAATCTATACACTGAACTTGATTTAGACAGTATTGATGCCGTTGATTTAGTCGTTCACTTACAAAACATTACCGGTAAGAAAATTAAACCTGAAGAGTTCAAAACTGTCCGTACCGTTGATGATGTGGTCGATGCAGTGATCGAGCTTGTTAAGGAATAATTGATGATGCGTTTGCTGACAGGTGTGTCAGCATTAGCGTTACTCGCCTATCCTCTCGCGGTTTACTATGGTTTAAGCCGTTGGGGGTTAGGCGTTGTTGCTGGATTGCTGGCAGTGTTGTTTTTACTCCGCATTATCGCGGCGAAACAAACTCAACTTCGTGAACTTAAATATATTGCATGGCTCAGCGGTGGCGCGGGATTAATCCTTGCTTTACTCGGCAGCATTTTTCGTGAACATGGCTGGTTTCTCTATTATCCAGTGATCGTCAATATCCTTATGCTTGGGCTGTTTAGTGCCAGTTTATGGCAAAAACAAAGCCTGATTGAACGACTAGCACGGCTTCAAGAATCTGATTTACCACCAAGTGGCGTTCGCTATACGCGCAATGTAACTAAGATATGGTGCATATTTTTCATTGTTAATGGATCAATCGCGCTTGCGACCTGCTTTCTTCCACTGCAAATATGGACGTTATACAACGGTTTGATCAGCTACCTTCTTGCGGGCAGTCTATTTGCGATTGAATGGGTTGTACGACAGTTTGTTCAGCGCAAATCACAGTGAGAAATCGATTCCTAATTATTGCTCCTCTCTATTTGTTCTACCTTCAACACCGGAATTACCATGAAACCATTAATACTGTCGACAACAATGATTCCGTTATCTCAATTAATGCAGCAGTCTGAGCGCCAATCTCCGGTGTCTGTCGATCCATCAGGTAATCAATCGTGGCAGCAGTTTCACAACGATGTTGCTTTGCTGTGTGAAAAACTAAACAGCCATGAGCAACAACAATGGGCAATATGTTGCGAAGATAGCTACTTCTTTGCAGTGGCCTTTATGGCATTAGCCCACAGTAAACAGCGCATTGTATTACCCGGAAATCACCAGCCAGCGGCACTTGCAGAGCTTAGCCACCATTTTGATGGCTTACTCCACGATAACAATATTCAATGCCCAGCATCGTGTATTAGCCTCAAGCTGAATACTATAAACTGGCAGTCTTCACTCAATTTTCCTATTGTATTTGAACCGCTAACGCTCGCTGATATTCAACTGACGCTGTTTACATCTGGCTCTAGCGGAAAACCTAAAGCCATTATCAAAAACCTCGCGTTATTAAATAACGAAATCGCCCAATTAGAAATGCTATGGGGACAACAATTAGCGCAAACCACGATTGTTAGTACCGTTTCACACCAACATATCTATGGTTTACTGTTTCGTATTTTATGGCCGCTGTGCTGCGATCGTAGTTTCAGTCGTTTTGATTTGATCTACCCAGAACAAGTAATGGCACACGCCAGCGATGATTGTGTACTCATTAGTAGCCCTGCGTTGTTAAAGCGCCTTGATAATGAAGAAAAAACACAAAACTATCGCGTAATTTTCTCTTCTGGTGGGCCGTTACCTTTAGCGGCAGCCCAACAATGCCTTACTATCTTTGAACAATTACCTTTTGAAGTCTTTGGTAGCACGGAAACGGGGGGGATTGCTTACCGTCAGCAACATGATAATTCGACACCATGGCAACGCTTCCCTGTTATTGACATCGCACTGAATGCAGAGCAATGCCTTAAGATCTTATCACCATTTATTGATCAAGATCTGTGGTATCAAACGAGTGATCATTGTGAACAGATCGATAACGATCGTTTCATTTTAAAAGGTCGTACCGACCGCATTATAAAAGTAGAAGAAAAACGCATTTCGTTAACCGATGTTGAACAACGTTTATGTTCGCTACCATGTATTGACGAAGCGGCAGTATTGCCATTAGAGCAAAATAATCGTCTTATTTTAGGCGCAGTGATTACACTCTCAAATGAAGGTAAAAAAGACATTCAGCAACGTGGAAAAGGAAAGTTTTGGTTGCACCTGCGACAGCAACTACGCCAATGGATTGAGCCTGTGGGCATTCCGCGTAGCTATCGCCTCGTTGATAGTATTCCTTTAAATACGCAAGGAAAGCGTTTAGTTAGCGATCTAGAATCGTTATTTACTGATGACGTCTAGCTATAAGCATAATAATGATGATAAATAGAACTCCAACATTACTCGCTCAACACATTGATGGTTATACAGCCGAGCTTATCTTGCGCCCTGACAACCAACTCACTGACTTTAAAGGGCACTTCCCATCTTTCCCGTTATTACCCGGTGTAAGCCAAATTGACTGGGCAGTGCAGTTTGCGAAGCAATACTTTGCTGATATCCCCACTCATTTTAACGGCATGGATGTGATTAAATTCCAAGAGCCAATTTTGCCAGATAGCACCATCACTCTCACACTAGAATGGCGTGACGATCAGCAAAAACTGCATTTTAGCTATACCTCAATCGATGCTGATAACACGCTACATAAACATTCATCAGGAAAAATTAAGTTAGGTCGTCAACATGTGTGAATTTAAGCCCTGTTTTCTGATCCCTTGCTATAACCACGGAGCAACAGTGCCAGCCGTTGTTAATGGGTTAATAAGCTACGATTACCCCATTGTCATTGTTGATGACGGCAGTGAATTAGCCACCCGTAAAATTTTATCGGAACAAGCCAAACGCCCCAATATCAACATTGTTACCTTGCCGCAAAATCAAGGTAAAGGGGGGGCAGTTATCGCTGGCATAAAACAGGCACAAGTACTTGGCTTTACCCATACCATTCAAATTGATGCCGATGGTCAGCACGATTTATCAGCACTACCTAAGCTGATCAATGAATCAAAAAACTATCCTGATTCACTGATTTCAGGCCAACCGATTTACGATGAATCAATCCCTAAATCTCGCCTCTATGGTCGTTATGCCACTCATATTTGGGTCTGGATTGAAACCCTGTCGTTTAACATTAAAGACAGCATGTGTGGCTTTCGCTCTTATCCTATTCGTCCAATCATTAATGTGATTAATCACAATAAACTTGGGCTGCGAATGGATTTTGACACTGAAATCATGGTGCGTTTTTACTGGGATAACGGCGATATTCGTTTTATTGATACCAAAGTTATTTATCCAGAAGGTGGCATCTCTCACTTTGATGCACTGTGGGATAACGTCAAAATCAGTTGGATGCATACCAAACTGTTTTTCGGCATGTTGCCACGTATTCCCAAGCTGATTAAACGTAAATCAACCGATCAACAGCATTGGTCTTCACACGCTGAGCGCGGCACCATTGTAGGTATTAAGACCCTACTTGCGGTGTATTCACTACTGGGTCGAAAAGCATTTAACATATTGTTAAAAGCCGTTATGGGTTATTACTACTTAACCGGTAAGAAAGCGCGAAAAGCTTCAGAAGATTATCTAGAGCAACTTGAAAGCTACGCCAGCGACAATCAGCTAGCCTTGCCAGCAAGGCTTAACAGCTACGATCATCTACTGTCTTTTGGTCACACTATGTTAGACAAGCTCGTAGCATGGAAAGGCGACTATTCTGAAAATAACTTAACTATTCACGGTGACGAACACTTTGATGAGCTGGCAAAACACAAACAAGGCATCATTGTGTTGGGCTCACACCTTGGCAACCTAGAGCTATGCCGAGCATTAAGCTCTCGCCATCCCGATATTAAGATCAACGCATTAGTCTTTACAGAACACGCTGAACGCTTTAATGCGGTACTCAAAGCCATTAACCCAGATTCTGATCTCAATCTTATTCAAGTTAACGAGCTAGGTGCAGATACCGCGATCATGTTGCAGCAAAAAGTCGAGCAAGGTGAATGGCTGGTGATTGTTGGTGATCGCACTTCAGTGACCAAAGAACAACGTGTGGTATGGGCAGAATTTTTAGGCAAACCTGCACCATTCCCACAAGGGCCTTTTATTCTTGCTTCTGTGCTAAAAGTGCCAGTCTATACACTCTTTGGTCTACGTGATGATAGCCAAGCGATACCACACTTTGATGTTTACTTTGAACCTTTTAGTAAACAGTTAATTTTGCCTCGTAAAACGCGTGAAACGGCATTACAAGAAACTGTACAACAATATGCGTCAAGGCTAGAGTCCTACACAATCAAAGCACCATTGCAATGGTACAACTTTTTTAATTTTTGGCAGCTTAGTGGAAAGAACAATGACAACCAATAATACCTCAACAACTCAACAAACCATTAAGTTTGGTTCCGATCGCCTCACGATTGAAGACGTTTGCGCTATCGCTAATGGTGCCCATGCTGAAATGAACAATGATGCTGCATTCAACGAAAAAATTGATCGCGGTGTCGCTTTCCTTGAACGCCTGCTCAAAGATGAAGGCGTGATTTATGGTGTAACCACTGGCTATGGTGATTCATGTACAGTTGCGATCCCACCAAAACTAGTTGATGAACTGCCGCTGCATTTAACCCGTTTCCACGGCTGTGGTTTAGGTGAAGTATTAGCACCGCAGCAAGCCCGTGCTGTACTAGCCACCCGTTTATGCTCGCTATCTCAAGGGGTTTCTGGTGTAAGTCATGAGCTACTGAACCAATTAGTAACCTTGATTAACCACGACATCGTGCCACGTATTCCAGAAGAAGGATCTGTGGGTGCCAGTGGTGATTTAACCCCGCTGTCTTACGTTGCTGCAACCTTAATTGGTGAGCGCGATGTAATTTATAAAGGCGAAGTGCGCCCAACCGCAGAAGTATTTAATGAGCTTGGTATTACGCCTATTCAGCTAAGGCCTAAAGAAGGCTTAGCGCTAATGAATGGCACATCGGTAATGACGGCTCTTGCCTGTTTAGCTTATAAACGCGCAGAATATCTCGCGCAGATGGCAACCAAGATCACCGCGATGGTGTCTGTTGCTATGCAAGGTAATGATTTCCACTTTGATGAAGCGTTATTTGCGGTAAAACCACATCCTGGTCAGCAACTTATTGCTAGTTGGTTACGTTCTGATCTGCAAGCAGAGCGTCCACCTCGTAACAGTGATCGCTTGCAAGATCGTTACTCATTACGTTGTGCACCGCATGTAATTGGTGTGCTGCAAGACAGCCTACCTTGGCTACGCCAAATGATTGAGAACGAGCTAAACAGCGCCAACGATAACCCTATTATTGATGGTGATAACGAGCGTGTATTGCACGGTGGTCACTTCTATGGTGGTCATATTGCAATGGCAATGGATACTCTAAAAACGGCAGTGGCTAACATTGCCGATCTATTAGATCGTCAAATGGCTCAACTAATGGATTATAAGTTTAATAATGGCTTGCCATTTAATTTAACCGGTGCCGTTGGTGAACGTAAGCCAATCAATCACGGTTTTAAAGCCGTGCAAATTGGGATTTCAGCATGGACGGCAGAAGCATTAAAACACACGATGCCAGCCAGTGTTTTCTCTCGCTCAACGGAATGCCACAACCAAGATAAAGTGAGTATGGGCACCATTGCTTCTCGTGACTGTTTACGTGTTTTACAGTTAACAGAGCAGGTGACTGCCGCTTCATTACTAGCTGCAACTCAAGCGATTGAGCTAAGAAAACGTGATGATGAACTTAACGCTTCACACCTCAGTCCTGCGTTAACAAAGATGAATCAATCCGTGTTAGAACACTTTGAACCTGTGATTGAAGATCGCCCGCTTGAGCACGATTTACGTCTATTCATTGATATGATTCAGCAGCAGCACTGGGCGTTATATCACTAACCTCTATCACGCTTAAAAAATTAACCAAATACTCACTCTACATACAGAGTGAGTATAGTTTTTTTAGCTATCATCTTGATAACTTATATTTTCTTATTTTATGTGTGTAGGGAAATCGATTAATGACATTAGGCAAACCTATCTTGATTAGTGCAGAAATATTACTCACCACAAACTTTCAAGATGCCGATCCAATGGGCGTTATTTATCACGGTAACTACTTCCGCTATTTTGAAGAAGCTCGTCGTATTTTGATGGAAAAACTTAACTACAGTTACCGTCAAATGGAAGCATCTGGCTATATGTGGCCTATCATTGATACCCGAGTCAAGTACGTAAAAGCGATTCCCTATGATCACCCAATTCGAGTAACAGCAACATTAACTGAATGGGAAAATCGTCTACGGGTTGATTACGTGATTTATGATGCTGAAACGGGTACTCGTATGACGAAGGGGCACACAATGCAAGTGGCTGTTAGTATAGAAAAACGTGAAATGTGTTTTGTTTCACCTAAAATATTTACCGAAAAAGTGGAGACATACAATGCCAACAATGCGTAATCATTCTCACTTTAGTGCCCATTTTAAACGGGTGGCAAAGATCACACTTACTGCTTCTATGTTAGTACTTACTAGCTTATCATCACATGCTATTACTCTAGAACAACTACAAAAAAACTTATCTTCTGAACTCTTAGTGCGTGGTGATTTTGAACAGCAACGTGAAATGGCTATGTTTGAACAACCATTAATTTCAAGTGGCCAATTCCTCTTATCAGCAAAAAAGGGATTATGGTGGCATCAAACAACCCCCATGCCGGTCTCTTTAGTCCTAACACAAGATAAACTAAGCCAGCAATTTGACAATCAACCAGCCCAAATACTGACGGCGAGTGACAACCCAATGGTGTTTTACTTTAGTCATGTATTCTTATCAATGTTTAAAGGCGATACCTCACAGCTTACAGAGCAGTTTGAATTATCACTGAAAACCTTAAAAGACAGTAAGACTCATAATCAATGGCAGTTAGTGCTTACTCCAAAAACAGCACCATTAAATAAAGTCTTTAGCAAAATTTCAATTGAAGGTAGTCAGTTCATTAATAAGCTTGAACTCGCCGAGATTCGAGGTGATAAAACCCTCATCACTTTCAGCCAACAAAAAACCACTCCAACAGCTCTGACATCAGAAGAAAAACGTGTTTTCCAATTCTAAGTTAGCCAGCTTATGGCTCGCGATTATGTTGATCTTGGTAGCCGCACTAGGCTACCAACTCACTGCGCGTAAACAACTCCCTATCGAAACTAACATCTTGGCACTGCTACCTGAAAATCGCCAAGATCCTATTGCTCAACAAGCGTTTGATCATATCGCCACCAGCATGAGCGACAAAGTCGTCTTTGTTGTCGGCAGTGAAAACAGCGATACCATGCTTAAAGCAGCCAACGATTTTAGCCAAGCATTACCATCGCTAAAACTATTTAGCCATATCGATGCCAAAGTCAGTCAAGATCAACAGCAAGCATGGGCCAAGCTTTATTACCCCAAACGCTTTCAATTACTCACGCCAGAGCAACAAACACGATTACGAGAACACCCCGAGCAACAAACACAGAACGTATTAAACACCATGTATAATCCGTTTTCTGGCATTACAGGCACAGAGCTTACTAACGATCCATTCTTATTATTTCGTGAATATCTTACCGATCTCACAGCCAAAGCTGGAAAATTCAGTCTCAAACAAGGTTTTCTCACCACGGAATATCAAGGTAAGCATTACGCTTTAATTACCGCTAACCTTGCTGGCTCAGCCTATAACATTGGATTACAAGATAAACTTCCTGCTTTACACGCTTTAGAACAACAAATAGAAAGTAAGTATTCACACTCAGGCTCTGCATTAGATATTCAGCAAACAGGGGTGATTTTCTATGCGGCACATGGGACAAAAAGCGCAGAAAATGAAATCAGTACGATTGGATTAGGTTCATTGCTAGGCATTATTATATTACTGATTGCGGTATATCGCAGTACGTTGCCATTAGCCCTCGCCCTGCTTTCAATTAGCTGTGGTTTAGTCGCTGCATTTGTCGCAACGGTTGCTGTTTTTGGCAAAGTGCATCTGTTTAGTTTGGTCTTTGGTGCCAGTTTGATTGGCGTTTCCATCGACTATGCTTTCCATTACCTTACCGATCGCTTAGCGGCAGGTAAACATTGGAACGCTCAGCAAGGTTTAAAACATATATTTACTGCTATCACGCTCGGTTTGATCACTAGTTTGATTGGTTATTTAGGCATGTTAGTTGCGCCCTTCCCTGGCTTGCAGCAACTATCTTTATTCTCAGCGATTGGTTTAACCGCCGCTTACGCCACCGTTGTATGTTGGTACCCAACCCTTGCAGCAAAACCAAGTAAGCCTCGAGCGATCCCTTTTGCGGGCACACTAGGTCGCTGGCTGCATCTATGGCAGCAACCCAGTATCCGTTGGGTTACACCTATACTATTAGCACTGCTGTCCATCTATGGTTTAACCAAAGCGACTTACAACGATGATATTCGCCAACTGCAAGCCCTTCCTGCGTCGTTACAGCAACAAGAAGCAACGATTAAAGCCATCACAGGTGTAAGCAGTAGCCAACAAATGTTGCTAGTAAAAGCAGATAGCCAAAAAGCATTACTCAATAAAATAGCAGCTACCGATCACATCTTAGATGGATTAATTCAACAAGGAGCATTAAAAAGCTACCAAAGCCTTGGTCAATATATCCCGACGCTTGAACAGCAAAAAGCTAACTTCGAGTTAGTCCAACAGCTATATAAAGAGCAAGGTACGGCACTTAGCCAAAGTTTAAATCTAGCACAACCTGTTAGCTTCACCGCCACATTTGAACCTTTAACCATGGCGCATTTCTTGACATCACCGATCTCAGCACCACTGCGTTTTATGTGGCTCGACGCACTAAAAGATAAAAATGGTGTCAGTAAATACAGCGCGGTGATGTTGCTTCATGACATTAAGCAGCAAGACGCTATTGAACAGCTAACGCATAACGACAGTGAACTGACGTATTTAAACAAAGCCGATGAGATTTCAACTCTGTTCGGACAATACCGAGAGCACGTGACTTGGCTATTGATCGCGGCGACCTTTGCGATTTATCTGTTATTAGCTTGGCGTTATGGCCTCAAGCAAGGGGTGAAAATGATCGCGCCATCCTTAATTGCAGGTATGGCGGGTATTGCAATCACAAGCCTAACAGGTACACCACTTAACTTGTTCAACCTATTAGCTCTGATCTTAATTTTGGGTATCGGGATTGATTACAGTCTATTTTTTGCAGAGCTAAAAGCAGAAACAGCGCACCAGCAAGGGATCACCACATTATTGGCGATCACCTTATCCGCATTAACCACTGTTTTGTCATTTGGCTTACTTGCGCTGAGTGAAACTCAAGCTATCCATAGTTTTGGGATCACTGTACTGACAGGCATCATCATCGCTTGGCTATTAGCCCCATTAGCGATGAGCAAAGTAAAACCATCGCAACAACATCAATAAGGCTATTTGCAATGAAAACCATAAAAAAACACGCTAAAAGTATGATTGCCGTATTGATGGCGAGCGTGGTATTAGTCGGATGCGCCAGCAAACCTATGGTGCAACAAAACCAAGTGGAAATTGCGCCCAATACGCTTGTGACCTTACCAACACCAGCTCAACTGGGTTACTCATTAACAGCCAGCCAGCTGATCACTGCAACATGGCAAAAACAAAGCCACCAGCTTCCGGTTCAGCTCCAAGTTGATCCGAAGCGAGTAGCGTTAGCGGGTTTTTCTTCATGGGGAACACGTATTTTAAGTTTAGATTATCAAGATCAGAAAGTTGAGACGTACGTTATACCTGGGTTAGGAGCAACATTACCCGATCCCAAACAAGTATTATTTAACATCATGATCACGCTATGGCCGATCAATGCTTGGAAAGCCCCATTAGAGCAAGTAGGTTGGCAATTAAAACAAACTCATAATCACCGTCAATTAATTGATAGTAAAGGTGATATAATTGCAGATATTGATTATAAAAATAGCGATCCGCTAAAAGGTGATATTACCTTTATCAACCATCAGCAACATTACACGATCGGTATTAAAACACTGCAATCAAGCCAACATGAGTCAGGCAAATAATCTCTCACTCATAACGATAAAGTCTTAAATAACCAATATCAAAGAGCCAGATATCAGCACTATGCAAACAATCGCCGACAAACAGCCAATTTATATTCGTGGGTGTGGGTTTAACTCAGCGTTAGGCTGCGAACATGACACCATCCACCAACGATTACGCCAAGGTGTTAGCCCAGATATGCTAACCGTACAAGGCTGGCTAAATGACGGCACAGAGACTGTCGTTGGCAAAGTTTCATCTGCACTACCAAATATTGATAGCACACGTTTTACGCACCAAGATACCGCAAATAACCGTTTAGCTTTATCTGCACTGCAACAAATTGAGCCAGAGATCCATGCCGCCATTAAGCAATACGGTAATGATCGTATTGCAGTGATTGTTGGAACAACGACCTCTGGGATCAGTGATGGTGAGCAAGCGCTAACGACACGAAAAGAAACAAGCAGTTACCCAAATAGTTATCACTACCACCAGCAAGAGCCAAGTAATACTGGACAATTTATTGCTGACTATTACCAATTAACAGGGCCTTGCTACACCCTTTCAACCGCATGTTCATCTAGCGGTCGAGTATTTTTATCGGCAAAGCGAATGCTAAAAGCGGGCTTAGTCGATGCGGTGATTGTCGGTGGGGCTGACAGTCTTTGTCGCTTAACCCTTAATGGTTTTCACGGCTTAGATTCACTTTCAAGCCGTTTGTGTAACCCATTTAGTGATAATCGCAACGGGATCAACATTGGTGAAGGGGCGGCTTTTATGCTGCTTGCTCGCACCCCAGATGAAAATCAATCAACACCGCATATTGCACTGCTTGGTGTCGGCGATAGCTCTGATGCTCATCATATTTCAGCCCCACACCCAGAAGGCACAGGGGCTGAAGTGGCAATGCGTAAAGCATTAGCCGATGCCAACCTGACACCAAACGATATTGGTTATATCAACGCCCATGGAACGGCAACGCCTTTAAATGATGCAATGGAAACAAAAGCCCTTGCCCGTGTGTTTGGTAATCACGTCCCCGTGAGTTCAACCAAACCTCTTACCGGACATACTCTAGGGGCTGCAAGTGCGATTGAAGCTGCCATTTGTTGGCACTTACTTCGCTATAATTTACCACTGCCAAAGCAAATTAATGATGGTGTTGTCGCAGACGATCTCCCAATTCAATTAGCCTCAGCGGATATGGCATTAACCAAACCCGTTGTGCTCAGTAACTCGTTTGCATTTGGTGGCAACAACATCAGCCTTATTCTTGGACGTACCGATGACTAATTGCCCTCCATTACATCAACTACTACCCCATGAAGCACCGATGATCCTTATTGATGATCTGATTGATGTGGGAGAAAAGCATATTCATTGCCGTGTTGTGATCCGCCCCGATTGCCTGTATTTCGATCCACAAACGCAATCTGTTCCCGGCTATGTTGGAATTGAATTTATGGCACAAAGTGTCGCAGGTTGGTCAGGCTATCACGCTTGGAAAAAAGGTGATGATTCACCGATCGGCTTTCTCTTAGGTTGCCGTCGCTACCACAGTGAATTAAGCGTATTCAAAGAACACGAAATTTTAGACATTCATGCTGAACAAATTATGGAAAATAACGGCATGGCTGTTTTTGACTGCAAGATCATGGTTAACGATAACATCGTTGCAAGCAGTCAACTCAATGCATTTGTTCCCTCAAAATCACAATTAGAACAAATGCAACTAGATAACAATAATAGGAAAAATGCATGACTCAACACGTCCTCGTAACAGGTGCCAGTAAAGGTATCGGTCGCGCGATTGCTATTCAGCTGGCTAAAGATGGTTTTACAATCGCCGTTCACTACATGAGTGATAAACAAGGTGCTGAAGCAACATTAGCTTCAATTACAGAAGCAGGCGGTGAAGGCCGCTTAATTCAGTTTGATATCAGCAACCGTGAACAATGCCGCGAACAGCTCAATGCAGACATTGCTGAACATGGTGCTTATTACGGTGTGGTAAGTAATGCCGGTATCACCCGAGATACCGCATTTCCAGCAATGACAGAGCAAGAATGGGACGGCGTGATCCACACTAACCTTGATAGCTTCTACAACGTGTTACACCCTTGCGTTATGCCTATGGTACAAAAGCGTAAAGGCGGTCGTATTGTCACCTTAGCCTCTGTTTCAGGGATCACTGGCAACCGAGGACAAACCAACTACAGCGCAGCAAAAGCAGGGGTGATTGGTGCAACTAAGTCACTAGCACTAGAGCTCGCAAAACGTAAGATCACCGTCAACTGTGTCGCACCGGGACTGATAGATACAGGAATGGTTGATGAGCATGTTAAAGAGCATGCTTTACCGCAAGTACCGCTACGTCGTATGGGAGAGCCAGAAGAAGTTGCCGGATTAGTTAGCTACTTAATGTCTGATATTGCCGCTTATGTTACTCGTCAGGTCATTTCTGTGAACGGAGGTTTAGTATGAGTCGTCGTGTTGTTGTTACGGGCATGTCTGGGGTTACTGCATTTGGTAACGATTGGCAGCATATTGAGCCAAAACTGCGTGCATGTGAAAATGCAACGATCTACATGCAAGACTATGAATTGTATGATGGCTTAAACACCAAACTTGCCGCACCGATTGAAAACTTTACCCTGCCAAAACACTATACACGTAAGAAAACCCGTGCCATGGGACGTGTATCTAAGCTATCGACATTGGCAACTGAAAACGCACTTATCCAAGCAGGATTGCTAGACAACGATGTACTGACTAACGGTCAAACCGGTATCGCTTACGGCTCTTCAACCGGTAGTACCCCTGCGATCAGTGCTTTTGGTGTAATGCTAAATGAGAAAAGCACCCGCGCTATTACCGCTACCACTTATGTACAAATGATGCCTCACACCACTGCGGTGAATGTCGGTTTATTCTTTGGTCTACGTGGTCGTGTGATCCCAACTAGCAGTGCATGTACCTCTGGTAGCCAAGCGATTGGTTATGCGTATGAAGCCATTAAACACGGTTATCAAACCGTGATGGTGGCTGGCGGTGCTGAAGAGCTTTGCCCAACAGAGTCTGCCGTTTTTGATACCCTTTTTGCTACCAGCCTTAAAAACGACACGCCTAAAGCAACGCCCCGCCCCTACGATACCGAGCGTGATGGCCTAGTGATTGGTGAAGGTGCAGGCACATTAGTATTAGAAGAATACGACCATGCGGTTGCTCGTGGCGCTAAGATCTATGCTGAAGTGGTTGGCTTTACGAGCAACTGTGATGCCGCCCACGTGACACAACCACAAAAAGAAACCATGCAATTATGTATGGAAATGGCACTACAGCAAGCGAACTTATCACCCAGTGATATTGACTATATCTCAGCCCACGGCACAGCCACTGAGAAAGGTGATATTGCCGAGAGCCAAGCAACAGCAGGTATCTTTGGTAGCAACACGCCAATTAGCTCTCTAAAAAGCTATCTAGGCCATACCCTTGGAGCTTGTGGCGCGATTGAAGCATGGTTAAGTTTAGAAATGATGCATAACGGTTGGTTTAACCCAACCCTGAACCTAGATAATGTTGATCCTGAATGTGGTGATTTAGACTACATTCGTGGTGAAGGGCGCAACCTTGATTGCCAATACATTATGAGCAACAACTTTGCGTTTGGTGGAATTAACACGTCAATTATCTTTAAACGTGTTTAAGACGATATTTTACCGCTAACGTACGCTTTATACAGCCAATAACCATGCACATAATAAGATCAGTTATTGTGCATGGTTATTATCAATCACATTATTGCTGTTTTAAAAATTCGATCGCCTGATCTTTTTCTTCTGGCTGGAAGAATTGAATATCGATATTACGAAACAGCTTATCTTCCACTTTGACGATTTTTTCAATCCACTGTTTATCAGCAACCACTGCAACCTTGGCAATATGCGAAATTCCCGCATGAAACACATAACGTACTTCTTCAAGCAGCGCAGAAAATTCAATTCAATCAAAATTATCAATCTGTTCAAAAATCACAATCTTGCCATGTACTTCGGTTTTCGCTTGTGCATCATATAAAATACGCTTCATGTCATCTTCAGTGACCTTGCCATCAATTGAAAACGCCACTGCATTATCAATATCTAAGCTAATCATGTTTAACATTATAGTTTCCTTAATCCATCAAGAAATGATGGAAATACTATGCGCTTTTTGAAGGAAAACAACAGTATTTAAAGAAAGTAATTAAGGGAAATGAAATTTCAGAAAGATCATATATTCAGAGTACGTTGAAGCTGTAATACAGCATAAGCCTGTAACAAAATATCACATTTAAAATTTGACAATAAACACGATCAAATCATAGAAACACATAAAAAGCACATTAAAGACATCATCTAGACGCTAAAAGGTATACTTTCAAGTATACAAATGTAACAATAGGTACACCAACCAGTTTACTTGTAATTTTCTAATGGTATTTTCAGCAATGCTCACTATTTTAATGTTCTTTTTTGTATCAACATGTTTAACCACCGTCATCGTTTGCTTGTTATTTGCAGGAGCAAAAACATATCATGACGAATTCTCCCCAAATGATATAAAACTGGATAAACAGGAGAGTAAATATAACCTGATTACCACCGAGACTCAGCTAAGGTTAATAACTTCTCTGGCATCGGTGG
>NZ_JADQAQ010000058.1 GCF_022129445.1 Photobacterium sp. Ph5 | reverse complement strand
TTCAAAAAAATCCCCAAGCTGCAGCTTAGGGATTTGTGTATAAGAGACAGGCTTAGTTAGCTGGCTTTTTCATCGTAACTGACGATTGAATTATTTCTTATTGTGACGCTCTTGCAGTTTATTAGTCACATCTGACAGTGATAAACCTTGATCTTGCAGTAGTACAAGCAGGTGATAGATCAAATCCGCAGACTCACACACTAATTCCGCTTTGTCACCCGACGTTGCCGCAAGCGCGACTTCAACGCCTTCTTCGCCCACTTTTTGCGATATACGCTTGGTGCCACGGGCGTAGAGGCTGGCTGTGTAGGAAGACTCAGGATCTGCACCTTTACGACTCGCCAAGAGCTGTTCAAGTTGATGAAGGAAAACCAATGACGGTGGCTGTGCATCGCTTTCATCAGAATCAAAACAGGTGGTGGTGTTTAAGTGGCAAGTTGGACCAATCGGATCGACTTGTACCAATAAGGTGTCTTGGTCACAATCAAGCTGAATATTTTTAAGCTGGAGTACGTTGCCGGATGTTTCACCTTTCGTCCATAGGCGCTCTTTAGTACGAGACCAGAACGTTACTTGTTTAGTATCAAGTGTCTTTTGCAGCGCGTCTTCATTCATGTAGCCAAGCATAAGGACTTGACCACTTGTGTTATCTTGAACAATAGCAGGGATCAGTCCGGCTACTTTTTCCCAATTGATCTTGGTTAATAAACTCATAGTCGGATCTCCACATTTTGCGTTTTCAAAAATTGCTTTAACTCACCAATATTGATGATTTGTTTATGGAAAACAGAGGCCGCTAAAGCGCCGTCTACATTCGTAATCTTAAAGGCATCGCTAAAGTGTTGCATTTCACCCGCACCACCAGAAGCAATTAAAGGTACATTACATACATTGCGTACCATGTTGAGTTGCTCTAAGTCGTAACCATTACGCACGCCATCTTGGTTCATCATATTCAGTACGATTTCACCAGCGCCACGACGTTGAACTTCTTCAACCCAATCAAGTGTTTGCCATTGGGTAGCTTTGGTGCGGCTTTCATCACCAGTAAATTGGTATACCTGATATTGACCTGTTTCAGCGTCAAAATAGGAATCAATACCGACAACGATACATTGCACACCGAACTTATCTGCTAGGGTAGTGATTAATGTCGGATCTGCCAGAGCCGGTGAATTGATAGAGACTTTATCAGCACCAAATTGAAGAATACGGCTCGCATCGTCAGCAGATTTAATACCACCTGCGACACAGAACGGAATATCAATTACTTCAGCAACACGAGATACCCAGCTTTTATCAACAACACGACCGTCACTTGATGCGGTAATATCGTAGAAAACCAGTTCATCTGCGCCTTCTTCAGCGTAACGTTTGGCTAGCGGTACAATGTCGCCAATGATTTCGTGGTTACGAAATTGGACGCCTTTTACAACTTGACCATCACGTACGTCTAAACAAGGTATAATACGTTTAGCTAACATTGTGGTCTCCTTAATTGTTCCAGCATGTAAAGGCTTGCTCGGCAGTAAATTTGCCGTCAAGTAGGGCACGACCGACAATCACACCAGCTACGCCTGAGCCTTTTAATGCCGCAATATCATCCAGCGAGCCAATGCCGCCAGATGATTGAAATTGTACTTGTGGATATTGACGACAAAGATCGACATACAGCTCGACATTTGAGCCTGCCAATGTGCCATCACGAGAAATGTCAGTACATAGCACGTGTTTTAAACCCACTTTTAAGAAATCTTCTAATAGCGCCTCAATAGTAACGCCTGAGTCTTCTTGCCAACCAGAGACAGCAACAATGCGGTTACCGTTGTCATCAATATTGATATCCAGCGCCAATACGATGTGTTCAGCACCGTATTTTTCCATCCAACCTTTTACCATTTCTGGCTGTTTAACGGCGGTAGAACCAATCACGACACGTTTAGCACCAGCGTTTAACAGATCTGCGACGTCTTGCTCGGTGCGTACGCCACCACCAATTTGTACATTTGCTGGTGTGCTTTTGAGTAGTTTTTCAATTAAAGATAACTGACGGGCTTGTGTATCTTTTGCGCCCGTTAAATCAACTAAGTGGAGCCAGTTAGCGCCAGCTAGGTGGTAAAGGTTAAATTGCTCTGCGGGATCGACTTTGTATTCTGTTACTTGACCATAGTCGCCTTGGAATAGACGAACGACTTGGCCTTCAATCAGATCTAATGCAGGAATAATCATAACAAGTCCTTTTGTTATCGTTATAGTTCGAGGAAGTTTTGAATGAGTTTCGCGCCAGCTTTACTTGAACGCTCTGGGTGAAATTGCACCCCGTAGTAATTGCCGCTTTGCACTGCTGCGGTAAAGCTTTGACCATATTGCGCGCTGGCGATGGTTTTGCCACCTTGTTGCGCGGTATGATCAAATACAGGCATGGCGTAACTATGAACGAAATAAAAATAGCTTCCCGCAGGAATGCCTTTAAATAGTGGGTGATTATCTTCCGGTGTAATGGTGTTCCAACCCATATGTGGCAGCGGTAAACCCTCTGCTTGGATTTTCTCTACAGAAGCATCACACAAATCTAGGCAGGGAATAATTTCACTGCCATTTTGTCCGTGCTCTTGCGACGCTTTACCTAGTAATTGCATACCTAAACAAATCCCCAACAGCGGTTTAGTCACTTGTTTTACTAAGCTAACTAAATCGCGCTGTTGTAGGTTCTGCATTGCTTCACTGGCTGTACCTACTCCCGGAAGAAAGAGCTTATCGGCAGCAAGTACAACTTCTGGATCTTTGCTGACTACCACCTGATAGCCAAGACGTTCAATAGCAAATCGAACAGAAGATACATTGGCACAACCAGTATCAATAATGACTACGCGCTGTTGAGTATTGGTTGCTGTCATTACAACACTCCTTTACTGCTTGGTAGTTCGTTACCTTCTACTTTAATTGCTTGGCGCAATGTGCGGCCGAAAGCTTTAAATAGGCTTTCAACGATGTGGTGATCGTTATTACCTGTTGATGATAAGTGCAGGGTACAAGCGAGCGTATCAGTTAAAGAGCGGAAGAAGTGCGGCACCATTTCCGTTGATAAATCACCTACTTGATCACGACTAAATTGTGCATCAAATTTCAAATACGGACGACCAGATAAATCTAACGCACATTGGGCTAAACACTCATCCATCGGTAGGCTAAAGCCAAAGCGGCCAATTCCACGTTTATCACCTAATGCTTTTTTCAACGCTTCGCCTAACGCAAGTGCGGCATCTTCAACACTGTGGTGATCATCGATGTGTAAATCACCATCGACAGTTAAGGTCATTTGAAAACCACCGTGCGTGGCGATTTGATCTAACATGTGATCAAAAAAGCCAAGGCCAGTTGAAATCGTATTACCGCCCGTTTGATCTAAATTCACTTTAACGTGAATGTCAGTTTCTTTGGTGGTTCGTACAACTTCAGCAATGCGAGGTTGGGTGGTTAAATCAGTTAAGATCTGCATCCAATTCATGGTTTCAGGGTTGTACTGAATACCACGAATCGCCATATTTTCAGCAAGCTGTAGATCGGTAATCCGATCGCCAATGACTGCTGAGGTTTCAAAGTCTACGCGACCTTGTTGAAGGTATTCTTTGACAAGTCCAAGCTTAGGCTTACGACAACTACAACCTTCGTTATCAAAGTGAGGACAGATCAGCACATCGCTAAATACTACACCTTGTGATTCGAAGATTTCCATCATCATGTTATGTGGCGCATCAAAATCCGCCTGTGGGTAGCTATCTGTACCTAAACCATCTTGGTTTGTCACCATCACTAGTTTGTAGCCTGCGTTTTGCAAAGCAAGTAGGGCAGGAATTACATTTGGTTCAAATTTAAGTTTGTCTAAACGGTCTACTTGAAAGTCTACTGGCGGCTCAACAATTAAGGTGCCGTCACGGTCAATAAATAAAATCTTTTCCTTGCTCACAATCAACGTCCTTATTGTTGTTCTAATTGGCTACGAATAAAGGCGAGGGTTTTCTCACACTCATCGCGGTTACCTACACTGATTCGAATACAGTTTTCAATCGGAGAGCGGCGTAAAATAATGCCGTTATCCCATAATGCTTTAAAGAGTTGATCTGCATTAGGGAATTCAACCAGTAGGTAATTACCGTAGCCATCAAATACGGTTACGCCATCTAACATGCTTAAACCCGCTTGTAAGTAAGCGCGGTTAGCACTGATATCAAGCACTTGGAATTTTGTTCGTGCACGACCCGCTTCTGATAGGGCTTGGACTGCAATTTCAGTGACGGGTACAGGTACTGGATAGGGGGCAATCACTTTAAGCAAAACATCGATAATATCGCTGTTAGCAATGGTAAAGCCACAGCGCAAACCCGCTAGTGCAAACGCTTTTGATAGCGTACGAAGAATGACTAAATTAGGGTAGCTTGACAGTAAATCGCTCGCACTTTCTTCTAAGCAGAAATCGATATAGGCTTCATCAACGACTACTAGAGCTGAGTTTGCTGTCATATCTAACAGAGCTTCAATGTCTTTACGTGCTAACAAGTTACCTGTTGGGTTATTTGGGCTACAGACGAAAACAATTTTCACGCCATCAAGGCTTTGTGAAATGGCCTCTAAATCCAATTGCCACTTTCTTGTAAGCGGAACAACTTTCGCATTTACATCGTAAGTTTCAGCGCTGATGGCATACATGCCATATGTCGGAGGACAATATAAAATACTGTCTTGGTTTGGCTCACAAAAAGCGCGGATCAGAAGTTCAATGCCTTCATCGGCACCACGTGAGGTTAATACTTGCTCGGGTTTTACATTGGCATAGTCTGCGTAGGCATTGATTAATGCTGGTGGCTGACATTCGCTGTAACGGTTTAATCGAGCAAGACTAATGCTGTACTCGTTGTCAAACGGCGATTCATTGGCATTTAACCAAATGTCTCCGTTGCCGCCTAGTCGACGGGCTGATTGGTAAGGGGTTAATTCACGTACTGTTTTACGTGCTAGTCTTGCCATCGTCATGATTTATCCCTCACGCTTAGCCGTTAATTTTTCAACACGGATTGTTACTGCACGTTTGTGGGCATCAAGACCTTCAGCATCGGCAATCGTGGTTACTGTTTTTGCTAACCCCAATAGGCCATCCGCAGACAGCTCTTGTACTGTCATACGCTTAGAAAAGTCAGCCAAGCCTAAACTTGAATAGGTGCGTGTGTAACCATAGGTTGGTAATACGTGGTTAGTACCAGATGCATAATCACCAACAGATTCCGGTGACCAGTTACCTAAGAAAATAGAGCCTGCATTGTCAAGTAATGGCACTAAATCACGTGGCGTACGGGTTTGAACAATTAAGTGCTCAGGTCCATAGTTGTTAGAAATCGCAATACATTGCGGCAAGGTTTCAGCAACAATAAGTAGGCTTGAACCTAATGCTTCTTTTGCAATATCTGCACGTGATAACTCAGCTAGTTGACGCTGGATTGCATCCGCTGTTTTATCGGCAATGATTGGATCTGGTGTAACCAAAATAACTTGAGAGTCAGGGCCATGCTCAGCTTGACTCAGAAGATCTGCGGCAATGAAATCAGGATCAGCGCTGCTATCTGCAATCACTAACACCTCTGATGGGCCTGCTGGCATATCAATAGCGGCACCACGGAAATCATTACTCACTTGACGTTTAGCTTCTGTGACAAAGGCATTGCCTGGGCCAAAAATCTTATCGACTTTTGTTACGGTTTCGCTGCCGTAGGCCATCGCCGCAACTGCTTGTGAACCACCGACATTATAAACATCATCGATGCCACATAATTTGGCAACGTATAAGATTTCATCTGCAATAGGCGGTGGAGAGCACAGCACCACTTTTTGGCAACCTGCTATTTTAGCGGGTACGCCGAGCATTAATACGGTTGATGGTAGTGGTGCACTGCCACCTGGAATATACAAACCGACTGAATTAACAGGGCGTGTCATTTGCTCACATATGATACCTGGCTGTGTTTCTACACGAAGTGTCGATTGCTTTTGTGCTTTATGGAAGGTACTGATATTGTCAAAGGCTTGTTGTAGCGCTTCTTTCATCTCTGTACTTAATCGAGCACATGCATCATCGATTTCTGTGTTACTGACTTTGATGGATGCTGGACGAATACCATCAAATTTTTCTGTCAGTTCAAGTAAAGCTTCATCACCACGTTCACGGACATCGCTAATAATGCCAGAAACAATAGCGCTAATATTAGCGCCATTATTAACGGCTGGTCGAGCAAGAAGATTTTCTCGCTGACTTTCACTTAAGGATTGCCATACAACTGTCTTCATCGATTACTCCATCATTTTCTCGATTGGCAATACTAGAATAGAGCTTGCACCTAATTCTTTTAGCTGTTCCATTGTTTCCCAGAATAGGTTTTCAGAACTCACTAAATGGATAGCAACACGAGATTTGTCTTCAGCAAGAGGAAGTACGGTTGGATCTTCAGCGCCAGGTAGTAGCAGTTTAATTTGCTCTAGGCGATCAGTGGGTGCATGCAGCATGATGTATTTTGATTCTTTTGCTTGGATCACACCTTGCATACGGGTCAGTAAGCGTTCAATTAATGCTTGCTTTTCATCATCAAGTGTTTGGGTTGATTGGATTAGTACCGCTTTTGAACGCAGGATCACTTCTGCTTCTTTAAGGCCATTCGCTTCAAGTGTGGCACCGGTTGAAACCAAATCACAGATGGCATCAGCAAGCCCTGCACGTGGGGCAACTTCAACAGAGCCGTTTAGCATACAAGTGCTAAACTTAACGCCTAGCTCATCCATATAACGTTTCACTAATTGCGGATAAGTTGTCGCAATGCGTTTACCGTTTAGATCTTGAGGACCGTTGTACTCGGCATCTTTATCAATCGCAATAGATAGGCGGCAACCACCAAAATCTAGACGACGTAGTTTTTTGTAATCTGATGGCTCACCGCGAGCAGCACGTTCAAGGCCGACTTCTTCAAGTTCATTTTCACCAATCACACCTAAGTCAACTACACCATCCATGATAAGACCAGGAATATCGTCATCACGAACAAGTAGTAAGTCGATAGGCATGTTTTCAGCATGAACAACAAGACGTTCGCCTACCATGTTAAATTTCACACCACAGCGTTTAAGCAGTGTTTGACATTCTTTACTTAGACGGCCTTTTTTCTGAATCGCAATGCGTAATCGTTGTGTTTGCATAGTCATTTCCCTGTCTTAATTCACTTAATTCAAAATCTGGTATTAAAAAACCCTCGGAAGCTTGTATCTTCCGAGGGTCTGAATTTGATTATTCCTTGTGACCACTGGAAGAGTATGTTGTCTTCCAGGGTGAGGCGTATCCTCCCGAAAGACTAGTCAGGATGGTGATGGATATGATTGTTAGTCATTTGGATACGCATAATAAAATCTCGTTAATACATAATGGTGTTACTTTCTTGTTATCCACACTAACTAAGAGTGTTAGATAATGCAACATTATTTTGAACCTTTTATCTGATTTATTTTTCTTTTCGAAAATAGTTTAAGCGTTGTCGCAATTGTAAGAATACTTTTTATAACTTGTTGAGTTTTAGATGGTTAAATTAATTGCGTCGTAAAAATAAGAGGGGGCGGAGTTATTGGCTCAGCATATAGTTTAAGTGGAAGAGTATGCTGGGATGAGAAAAAACCGATGCTAAGATCGGTTTCAGTGAGAGGAATGTTAACGCTGTATTAACCACAACATTTTTTATATTTCTTACCGCTGCCACATAAGCAAGGGTCGTTACGACCGACGGTTTTTTCACTTTTAACGGGAGTTGATGGAGCTGATTGCTCTACTGGTGGTGGCTCTGGGTATTCACCATCAATGTAAAACCAACATAGCTTGCTATCTTTTTCTTGTTGTAAAAAGCGTGAACGTTCTTGCAGAATATATTCATTGCCTGCTTCTTTGTACATAGCTTTAAATTCAACAAAACCTTCGCCGCTCTCAGCGATTTCACTGTTTAGAACATCTAACCCTAACCATGTTAAATGTACTGACTCTGCAATAGCATCGCGGTGTTGTTCTGCTTCACAACTTGAGTGATAAGTTTGGACGACAAAATCAACTAATCCGAGTACGTGGGCACTGTAACGTGCACGCATCAGCTGTTCTGGATGCTGTGCTTTTGAATGATCAAGATGGATAGGTTTACAGCACTCAATAAGGAGCTTATTACTTCCACAAGGACACATTGATGTGTGTTTAGACATGTTTATTTAGCCGAGGTTTGCTCATATTCAGCAGACCATTTTACTGACTCTAAATAGTAGTCTGCAATGCTTGATTCATTGATTTTCAATGCCGTGCTGTATTTTCTAACTAATGGCCAGTTAGCCTGATCATAAGCATCGGTTAAGTTTAAAATGGCTCCTAAAGGGCCAGCACGTTTAGTTAACGCTAACTTAACTTGTTCACTTAAAGGTAAGAGCTCTATTAGTTCTTCTAATGGCTGATCAAGCAATGAATCTAATAAGGAAAATAGTCCAGTAAGAAAGGCTTGGTTACCGTTATCCTTGGGGACTCGGGTCCGATATAGCTGCTCACAAAAATGTGCACGTTGGAGCGATAAGTTATAAAGAGATTGAGGTTTATTTTCAACAGCATGTGAAGTTGCAACAAACGTAACAAAACGGCGTAGTTGATCTTCACCAAGAAAAATTAACGCTTGTTTAAAAGAGGTTACTGGTTTTGAACGCATCGATGTTAAGGCATTGACGTGTCTAAGTAATTTGTACGATAAGGTTAAATCAGTAGCAATAATTTCTTCTATTTTGTCAAAATCAACATCAGTGACACAAATTTCTTTAAATAAGCGTAACGTTGTTAAAGATGAGGGTTTTAATGATTTTCGTTGGATCATTTCAGGCTTACTGAAAAAGAAACCTTGGAAAAGATCAAAACCAGCATCATAAGCTTGTTTGTATTCTTCTTGTGTTTCTACTTTTTCGGCTAAAAAGCGCAGTTTTGTTTTTTCTTTATAGAATTGAATAAAGCGTGCTGCTTTTGGAATACTGAGAATACGAATATCAAATTTAATGATGTGGATATAAGGGAAAAAGCGATTCCATCGTTCATTGGGAATAAAATCATCAAGTGCGAGTGTGTAGCCTTTTTGATGAAGTTGTTTTATTGCTTCAAAAAGCTCGTCAGTAGGTTCACAATTTTCAAGGATTTCGATAATAAAACTGTGTTTGGGAAAAAGAAGAGGGGTTCCTGAAACGATTGAACTATAGGGGAAGTTAACAAAAGCACGTTTGCCTGACGTTAATTGGGCCTCTCCAGCAGAGCTGAAAAAGTTATCGTTAAGCAGACGGTTTGTGGCTTGTTCATCACCAATATTTGGAAAGCAGTTATCTGGACCATCCCTAAATAAAAGTTCATAGCCAACAGTTTGCTTATTTCTGTTTAAAATAGGTTGTCGAGCAATATATGAGAACATTGAAATCTACAGAAAAGTCCAAAGAGAATAAAAATTAAATTATTTTAGTATTGTTATTATCAGTTAAAGCATATCAAAATTATATAATTTACAAAGTGATGTTTTTAACACTATTTAAATAAAATATTGAAGTATCAAGTACACCATACCCATGAATGGTTTAAAAAATTACATTTCAACAATATATTAGCACATAAAGCTACTATAAATAATAAAAATGGTGTGTAACCTGTTTTGAGTTCATAATACTAGCGTTTAAATGTTCACTTCTGGTGTGAATTGTTTGATCTACCTACTCAATTTTTTTTCAAATCGTATTTGTACTATTTATGTCTATATTTACCTTGATACAAGCGGGATTGCTTGTTGGTGGTAGTGTTTTTATTGTTATGCTTGTGATGGCATGGCGAAGAAACCGAAAGCAGGAAGCAGATACACGTGTTATTCCCATTGCTTTAATTGGTGGTTTTGCAAATTTCTGTGACACTTTAGGTGTGGGAAGCTTTGCCATTATGACAGCAGGTTATAAACAGTTTAAGCTTATTGATGATCAAGTTCTTCCAGGAACATTGAATTGCCAAGCCGTTTTAGCCACGGTCGTGCAAGCACTCATTTTCCTTACTGCGGTGAATGTGGATTCAGTTACCTTATTGAGTCTTGTTGTTTCTGCATGTTTAGGGGCAACAGTCGGTGCGCGTTTAGTCTCTAATTGGGATCGTCAACATATACGTATTGTGATGAGTGGCGCTTTGTTGGTGGTGGCTGGCTTGATGCTTGCGGGGCAGTTAAAACTATTCCCACTTGGTGGAACCAGTTTAGGCTTAACAGGGTGGAAGTTGGCAGTCGGTATTGCCGGTAACTTCTTATTTGGCGCATTAATGACGGTAGGTATTGGTTTATACGCACCATGTATGACGATGATCTACATGTTGGGTATGAATCCGCTAGCGGCATTCCCTGTGATGATGTGCTCATGTGGTTTCTTAGGCTTCTTCTCGGCAGGTGGTTTCCTTCGCCGTAATAAGATCAACAGCCGAGCATCTGTTGCGGTAGCAATAACAGGACCTATTGGGGTGGTGATTGCTGCTTATTTGGTGAAATCACTGGATATGAAGGTATTAGCATGGCTTGTTTGTGCTGTTGTCTTTTATACCTCTGTGACGATGTATCGCTCTTGGGCTGCTGATAGAAAACAGCTAAAGCAAGTGGATGTTGAAGAAAAGATGGCATAAAAAGAAAGGTACGCACTGCGTACCTTTTTTATTGCTGCTGATGAGTATCAAAATTACGAGTTTCTAGCTGATAACCATCAGGCGTAACGACTAAAATCGAGCCATGTTCATACCAATCACCGAGGACAATGCGTGAGGCTGGTTTATTATCAACAGTTAGCGAATGAATATCTGGTCGATGGGTGTGACCATGGATCATTTGATCAACATGGAACGCTTGCATCAATCGAACCACTTCACTTGGTGTGACGTCCATGATGGATTGGCTCTTCATCTGATTATTCTTACTGCTATTATTTCTAAACTTCTCACCAATTTTAATACGACGAGAAAGAGGAATACGGAAGAATAACCATTGAATAAACTTGTTATGCACTTTTTTACGGTAACGTTGATACGCTTCGTCTTCTATGCATAAAGTGTCACCATGGAGGATTAAGGTTGGTTTTCCGTAGAGCTCAACAACGCTATGCTCAGGGAGTAACTGTACCCCTGTTTGTTGGCTAAAACGTTTACCAATTAAAAAGTCGCGATTACCATGGATAAAATAGCAAGGAATACCCGAGTCAGTGAGGGTTTTAAAAGCTTGTTTGATTTGTTGTAAAAAAGGCGAGTCTTCATCATCACCAATCCACATTTCAAACAAATCCCCGAGCACGTATAAGGCGTCAATATTTTTAGTGTCTTCTGCCATAAATCGCAAAAAACACGCTGTCATATCAGGACGCTCAGCACTTAAGTGCAGATCTGAAATAAATAGTGTTGTCATAATAGAAAAAGGGTGGTCAATGCCACCCTTAATATCAATGAAGACTTATTCTTCGATAGTTACACTTTCGATAACAACATCTTCAACTGGCACATCAGAGTGGTAACCGTGACGGCCTGTTTTCACAGCTTTAATCTTGTTAACTACGTCCATACCTTCAACGACAGCTGCAAATACACAGTAGCCCCAGCCGCTCATGTTTTCACCAGTAAAATCTAGGAAGTTGTTGTCTTTTACGTTGATGAAGAACTGAGAGCTTGCAGAGTGAGGAGCGTTAGTACGCGCCATTGCAAGTGTACCTGTCTTGTTGCTTAGACCATTGTTTGCTTCGTTTTGAATTGGAGCGCGAGTTTCTTTCTCTTCCATACCAGGAAGCATGCCGCCGCCTTGAACCATGAAACCATCAATAACACGGTGGAAAATAGTACCGTTGTAGAAACCATCACGGCAGTATTGAAGGAAGTTTGCACACGTTTGAGGTGCTTTGTCTTCGAATAGGTTAATTTTGATGTCACCAAAATTTGTGTGAAGGGTAATCATGATCTTTTCCTTTAATGGAGTATTTTCTTTAAGTCTCGAATATTAACTTACCATAGTCTGCTCAGACAAACATTACCCGATTAATCGATGGCTAATTGCTAAAATAGCATTCATTAAAGGATTTTCCTTGCCAACAAAAGGCATAAAAGGTGTAATTACCCCTCGAATTTGTAACCCTACTACTATGAGTAATGAAGAGACATGTTAAAGATCTATAACTCGCTCACACGACAGAAAGAGGCATTCACCCCAATCCAGCCTGGTAAAGTAGGCATGTACGTCTGTGGAGTAACGATCTACGATTTGTGTCACATCGGGCACGGTCGTACGTTTGTATCTTTTGACGTGGTTTCTCGTTACCTGCGCTATTCTGGTTACGACCTAACATTTGTTCGTAATATTACTGATATTGACGATAAAATTATTAAGCGTGCTGCTGAAAATGGCGAAAGTTGTGAGTCGTTAACTGAACGTTTGATCGGTGAAATGCATGCAGACTTTGATGCGTTAGGTATGAAACGTCCAGATGTTGAACCGCGAGCAACACAGTTTATCGCAGAAATTATTGCACTTTGTGAGCGTTTAATTGAGCGTGGTTTTGCGTATGTGGCTTCTAATGGCGATGTGATGTTTGAAGTGAGCAAGTTTGAAGATTACGGTCGCTTATCTAAGCAAGATCTTGATCAACTTCAAGCGGGTGCACGCGTTGATATCGATATGGCTAAGCGTAGTCCATTAGACTTTGTTCTATGGAAAATGTCTAAGCCAGGTGAGCCAACATGGGAATCACCATGGGGTCCTGGTCGTCCTGGCTGGCACATTGAATGTTCAGCAATGAACTCATCTATTCTTGGTGATCACTTTGATATTCACGGTGGTGGCTCTGATTTACAGTTCCCACACCATGAAAATGAAATTGCACAATCATGCTGTGCACACGATGGCCAATATGTGAATACATGGATGCACAGTGGCATGGTAATGGTTGACCGCGAGAAGATGTCTAAGTCATTAGGTAACTTCTTCACGATTCGTGATGTATTAAACCACTACGATCCTGAAACTGTACGTTACTTCCTAATGTCTGGTCACTACCGTAGTCAGCTAAACTACAGCGAAGATAACTTGAAACAAGCACGTTCTGCACTAGAGCGTCTATATACTTCACTTCGTGGTTTAGATACATCTGTTGAAGCGGCTGGCGGTGATGAGTTTGTTACTCGCTTTAAAGAGTCGATGGATGATGACTTCAATACACCTGAAGCTTACTCAGTACTGTTTGACATGGCGCGTGAAATTAACCGTTTGAAAACAGATGATGTTGCTACAGCTTCAGCATTAGGTGCACGTATGCGTGAGCTTGCTGATGTACTTGGTCTTCTATCTCAAGAGCCTGAAGCTTTCCTACAAGGTGGTGCTGGTGAAGATGATAATGTGGCTGAAATTGAAGCATTGATTCAACAACGTCTTGATGCGCGTGCAGCAAAAGATTGGGCTGCAGCAGATGAAGCTCGTGATAAGTTATTAGCAATGGGCATTATCTTAGAAGATGGTGCACAAGGCACAACATGGCGTCGTAAGTAATTACATCCCCATAAGAAAAAACCGAGCTAAGTGCTCGGTTTTTTTATATCAGTAATATAAATACGAATTAAGCATCGGCACTTTTGAGTGCGATCGCTGGTGGCTTAATACCATTACGTGCAAATTCTTCCATTACACGTAGTGTAATATCGGTTTCAAATAACTTTTCATATTTGGTATCAACCACATAAGCTTTACAAGTCAACATAATAGCTAGGTAGTTATCGGTGATAGTTTGCTTTACTAAAACTGTCACAGGTTTTGGTAGGTGAATATAACGGCTTGATGACGCTGCTTCTTGGATTAAATCACGGGCTAAGCGGATATCTTGATCCATACTGATATAGAAGGGGATCACTACCTGCATATCCAGTGCGCCATAGTTACCACTGACGGTGACTTCACTTAAGAATTTGTTGTTTGGTATGGTGATAATATCATCATTTAAGGTACGCATACGTACAGAGCGCAAACCGATAGTAATAATATCACCATAATTGCCTTCAAATGTTACACGATCGCCAACCTGGAAAGGTCTATCAATCATCACGGTTAAGCCTGCAATGAACGAGGCAGCCAAGTCTTTAAGTGCAAAACCGACAGATACCGCAATTGTACCGCCAATCAGAGCTAAGATACGATCATCAACACGGAAACTCATCATAAAGACGGCAATACCCGTCGACATATAAATGAAGAATTGGAAGAAAGATTGCAATTTTTGTAGCAACATTCGACGTTGAGCAAATTGGCTACTGATACCATCAACAATCGATTGAATGAATCGCAGTAATATCCAAGCGGCACAAACAGTTAATGCTGAAAATAGCACGCCACTCCAGCGGATAAGACTAGCAAATTGCTGGAAGTTTTCGATATTTGGCATGTCATCAGCAAAGGATGCTGGCGAAAAACTAAGAAGTATTAGGCTAAAGATAAAGAATAAATGCTTCATTTATTTCACCAGTAAGTGCTGACGGTGGAGAACATTGGTTATATGACGGAACCAGTGATCGGAAATTTTTGCTTTATCATCTGACCATTCAATAAAACCACGGCTTTGGAAGTAACGTAACGTACCAATGATTTCATCAAGACTGAGCTGAGTACATTCAGAGAGCTCTTTCGGTGATGCGACTTCTAACTGCACGATAGAACGTAAAACGGCTAGCATTGGCTTTGGCATTTGTTCTAAATCTTCTGACTGTGGTGCTTTAAATAAACGAACAAGAACTTTTTCTGTGTCTTTATCTAATTGCAGAGAGAAACGGAAGAAACGTACAGCAACAGTCGGATTACCATCAGAGTAATCCCACAAAATACGATAGAACCCTCGTTGAGCGCGTTCTTCTTCCGTGATGTCATCTTCATCCCACTGACGGGGTAGCACTAAGCCTTCAAAACTGATGGCAAACTCTCCTTCAGAAGAGGTACGAGTTTTTAATAAGTCGCCAATTTGCTGTTCGCTCCAACGAGGCATAAAGGTCACTAGATCAAACAGTAAACGCTCACCACGAGCTCGATCAACAAAACGCCAACATGATTTCTCTACCGCAATAATTGCGCGATGACTTTTACGTGTTTTACGTAATAAATTAGTGATACTCATTAAATCTTTTAGTCCACCAACTTTAGGTGTCACTAGTCGTTGTGCGTTATCAATGGCAATTAAATAAGTTGTTTCACTATTACGTAAATATTCAAGAATATCATCTTCGCAACTGTCACTGGCAAGCCCAAGTGCAGTCGAGAACTGCTGTAATAACTCTGCGTAGCCATCATAAGGACAGTTAATATATATCGGAGTGGCATTTTTCACTTTATGTAATAAGCGACGAAGAAGTGTTGTGGTGCCAATACCTCGCTCACCGGAAACAACGCAAACTGCGGGTTTGTCTGTTAATAAGTACCCTGAAAGCTGCTTAATTTCTTCTAATGCATAATCATCAATGATCGGGCTATCATCACTGCCTGGTTTCACGTACTCATAGGTAGCGGAGCCTTTAATACGTACCATATTGAGTTGTTCGCGTGACGTTTCTGTTTGCTTTGCCACTTCAATTCTAAATAGGTACGCAAGAGCATGACGAAAGAAAATGTATTTTGATAAATTAGCAACTAAGGAGTGTTGGAAACGACGTAAAGTGAGCCATGCTGCACCTAGTGCTGTTGCTGGAATCGAAAGTAATAATTTATCTTTATGTTTGAGCGCCCATTTAATAGAAAGGGGGAGATGTGTTGCGCCTTCTAAACGCTTAAAGACGATATGTCGCCAACGGCGAAGCGTAATTAAGGTTAATAGGATAAAACCAAAGAAGATAATTGACCAAATCCATGCATAGATGGTGCCTTGTCCCAGTGTACGCGCTGAAATTTGCAGAATTACGCCTGCGGCAATAAACCCCCATACATATTGACGGATGGTTGAAAGGCGTAATGCGACAACTTCAGCATCACTGTTATTAATACTATTACGGCGTGCAAACTCAAGAATAAAACGTACTGCGATTGAGCCACCAAGAATCCACCAAGTGAATATTTCTAAGTAGATCAAGTGATGTAAGCTTGGCAGTTGTGAGACGACTCGAAGCGAAAGTGTGATAGCTATTAACCAACCAATCGGACGATGAGCACGGCTGATATACCAAATTGTACGAAATAAAAGATTTGGGTGTGGATTATGCTCGAGTTGTGTTTCACGAAAATGATCGATTAAACGTGCGCTATTACGCTGCCACCAGGAAAGTAAGAAGAGAATACCAAATACTTTTAAGGCAACCACGAGAATGGGCACCGGAGAAATCAGCATATCTTTCAGCAAATCATGGAAACTACGTAATTGATATAGAGCCATGTATTGTAAGTTAAGCGCTGTGATTGAGAGCTCTAACTTAAATTGCTGCACCCCAAAAGGGCCAAATCCTGTCACCTTATCTTGAATGGCAGATGAACTTAAATTAAGTAGACGTTCTTTATCTTGGCTAATACTCAGTAATGAACTGTAAACAGATGACAGCTTTTCCCACGCTTGTTCTTTATCATCACTTTTATGATATTCAGTCAGTGCTGTAGCAAGCAGTTTTCGGTGTTTTTGTTGCTGCAATAGTGTTTTTGACAGTAATGAATTGACTTTTTTAACATCGTTATGAGTAAACAAGTGCTGATCAGGTAGCTGATTAATTGCAGTATTAATGCTCGTTGCAGCTTGCGTTAGCTCAGGTTGATTGGTTTCAAAAAGTGTTAATGTAGCGGAAGCTGGAGTACTGAATATCAGTATTAAGCTACAAATTAGTGAGTATATCGATAATCGCATTAATTTTTTGTATTTCCTAAGTGATGAAGATAACGGTAGACCAAATAAAATGAAAATGATGATTATCTTTTAAAAATAAGAATCACGTCACGTCTATAGATCAAATGGTTAAAGATGAAAGCCACTAAGAATAATGGCTTAACAATAGGCTTTTAAATAAGTGTGGTATTAGATGTTTTCTGGAAGTTGAGTGCCGCACTTTTTGCAATAGTCGGCATCAAGTTCATGACCACTGGTGGCACAATTAGGACAGCGTCTTAGATTCCGATGGGTTTTCATTTCTTGATTAATTTCAGCAGTCAAAATACCAGTAGGAACGGCAAGAATCGAATAACCGAGTAACATGGTTAATGAGGCTAACGCTTTCCCCATCACTGTTTGTGGCACGATATCGCCATAACCAACCGTTGTAATGGTTACTACAGCCCAATAAATGCTTTTAGGGATACTGGTAAAGCCATTTTCAGGTCCTTCAATGATGAACATTAGAGAACCAAACACGGTAACTAGAATTAATACAGAACTGAAGAATACAAAGATTTTACGTTGGGCATGACGAAGTGAACGTAAAAGGATATTTGAATCTTGTAAGAATCGAGCCAGCTTTAATACACGGAAGATACGCAATACACGAATTAAACGTACGATCAGTAAATAATTTGAACCTGGCACGAAGAAAGAGATATACGCAGGCACAATTGCGATTAAATCTATGATGCCATAGAAACTTCTAGCATAAGCAAGAGGGCGCGGTGAACAATATAAACGCAAAATATATTCTATCGTGAATAAAATGGTGAAAAACCATTCAGCTGCTAATAAAGCAGTAGAGTATTTTGATTCAATACTGGCTACGGATGAAATGATAAGGATCAGTTCAGAACTGACGATAGCGATAATTAAGCCAATATCGAATAGTTGTCCTGCGCGTGTAGAAGTACCAAAAATGATTTGGTAGAGACGTTGTCGTTGGGTCAGTTTAATCATAATTAAGTGTTAGTTAGCTGTGAACTTACGCCAATCTGCTTTTGTTATTTTATATGACGTATTAATAAGCGGAACAGTATAACAAAAATAGTCATAACGTTATGGGAAATAGTGAGTCAAAGGGGGAGATAATTAAAAAGTCTCGGAAACCCCGAGACTTTTTAATTATTGCTGTTTATGAATAAATTAAATTAATGATTATTGTTATACCAAACCAGGTAGCATGACTTTTAAACCATTAATAATAAATTCGATACCTAGTGCTGCAAGGATCAAACCCATGATACGAGTAATAACGTTAATGCCAGTTTGACCTAGGAAACGTACAATTAATGGCGCAGAGCGAAACAGTAACCAACAGCCAAAAGCAAATACAACAATGGTAATAGCAATGCCAATCGTTGATGTCATCGTTGGATACTTGGAACCATAAACGATGGTTGAACTGATAGCACCAGGCCCAGCCATTAATGGCATAGCAAGGGGAACGACCCCAACTTGTTCACGAATAACAGATTCTGATTTTTCTTCTTTATTCTGTTTCACTTCACCAATCTTACCGTTCATCATTGAAAAAGCGATACTCAGCAACAGTAAGCCGCCAGCAACTCGGAATGAATCAATAGAGATACTAAAGAGATCTAATAAGTGTTGACCTGCAACTAGAGCCACCACCAGTATGACAACAACGGCCGTATTGGTTGTTAATGCTGTTTTATTACGCTCCTCTGGTGTCATTGAACCTGTTAATGACACGAATACAGGCATAATACCAACAGGGTTCACTGTTGCAAAAAGCCCGACTAAAAAGTGTAAAAATATTCCTATTTCAATGGCTTGCATGTTTTTCTCTGTTAGATGTTACTAGGTGTAAGTCATGAGAATAGTATTAATCAATACAGTTGATCTCAGGGTAAAAATGCCTCGTATATAAGGCGTAGTTCATAATTTTATCATCAATAACCCATCAGTTTATTTTAGATGGTTAAAACGAATGTTTATTAACTATTCGGTGATATTTTAATCTTAAATTATTAGCCTAACCACAAAAAAATGCCTTCAGTTTTGGTTTTTTGAAAAATATTTATCCATTTTTGTTCATAAATTTTCATTGTTAGAAACATGAACTAGTATGGTGAAATGAAATGCTTATGAAAGTAATGGCTCAATATTGACCAATTGTCATATAAAAAGGTGATAACTATCACAAGTGGATAAATACAGGGCTAGTAAATGTATTTTTATTACGTAATATTTCGTCTTGTGAAGTGTGTGATTAAAGTCACGTGCTCATGAAAATATAGTAAAATAGCTAGTGATGAAGATTAAACGTCTGATTTTTGAACGTATTGGTGGCTTTTAGTTGTAAATCGAACATCTGAGCTAACAGTGATCTAAATCAAATCTTTTTAAAATGTGACTAAATATAATCAGTTTTGAAAGCAATTTACTAAGTATGTGTTTTTCTTAATTCAATAGGATTAAGAAGGAAAGGAATCAAGCCGTATCCTTACTAAAAAGTTTTCAATCTTAAGGTAGGAGTCTACTATGCCTGTTACAAATATCACTGAATTAGATGCAATGGTCGCTCGCGTAAAAGCGGCGCAAAAAGAATTTGCAACTTACTCTCAAGAGCAAGTGGATAAAATTTTCCGCGCTGCTTCTCTTGCTGCAAACAACGCACGTATTCCTCTAGCTCAACAAGCTGTTGCTGAGTCTGGTATGGGTATCATCGAAGATAAGGTTATTAAAAACCACTTCGCTTCAGAATTTATCTACAACAAATACAAAGACGAAAAGACGTGCGGTATCTTGGAAGAGAACGATGAGTTCGGCACCATGACTATTGCAGAGCCTGTAGGTATCATTTGTGGTATCGTTCCAACAACGAACCCAACATCTACAGCAATTTTCAAATCTCTTATTTCTCTAAAAACACGTAATGCGATTATCTTCTCGCCACACCCACGAGCTAAAGATTCAACTAACGCTGCTGCAAAATTAGTACTTGATGCTGCTGTTGCTGCCGGCGCACCAAAAGACATTATTGGTTGGATCGACCAACCATCTGTTGAGCTTTCAAATGCTCTAATGAAGCACGACGATATCAACCTTATCCTTGCAACTGGTGGTCCAGGCATGGTTAAAGCGGCTTACTCTTCAGGTAAACCTGCTATCGGTGTTGGTGCGGGTAACGTACCTGTTGTTATCGATGAAACGGCTGATGTTAAGCGTGCAGTAGCATCTGTACTTATGTCAAAAACGTTTGATAACGGTGTTGTTTGTGCTTCTGAGCAAGCAGTTATCGTTATGGATGAAGTATATGATGAAGTGAAAGAGCGTTTCGCTTCTCACAACGGCTACGTACTATCAAAAGACGAAGCAAATAAAGTTCGTAAAGTATTGCTTATTAACGGTGCACTAAACGCAGATATCGTAGGTCAGCCAGCAACTAAAATTGCTGAAATGGCTGGCGTTAAAGTGCCAGCTGATACTAAGATCCTTATCGGTGAAGGTGAGCAAGTTTCTTTCGATGACGAGTTCGCACATGAAAAGCTATCCCCTACACTAGGTATGTTCCGCGCGTCTTCATTTGAAAATGCGGTAGATCAAGCAGTAACAATGGTTGAGATTGGTGGCATCGGTCATACATCTGGCCTATACACTAACCAAGATACTAATGCTGACCGTATTAAATACTTCGGCGACAAGATGAAAACTGCACGTATTCTTGTAAATATCCCAACGACTCATGGTGGTATCGGTGATCTTTACAACTTTAACGTTGCGCCTTCGCTAACTCTAGGTTGTGGCTCATGGGGTGGTAACTCTATCTCTGAGAACGTAGGTCCTAAGCACCTTATCAACAAGAAGACAGTAGCGAAGCGAGCTGAAAATATGTTGTGGCATAAACTACCTAAATCAATTTACTTCCGTCGTGGTAGCCTTCCAATCGCACTTAGCGACCTAGAAGGTAAGAAGCGTGCGTTCTTAGTAACAGACCGTTTCCTATTCAATAACGGTTATGCAGATGAAATCGTATCTTTGCTTAAAGCACAAGGTATCGAAGTTCAAACATTCTTTGATGTAGAAGCGGATCCAACACTGTCTGTTGTTGAGAAAGGCGCTGAAGCAATGAAGAGCTTCCAACCTGATGTAATTATCGCACTAGGCGGTGGTTCACCAATGGATGCTGCGAAGATTATGTGGGTTATGTACGAGCACCCAGAAACGCATTTCGAAGAACTAGCAATGCGCTTTATGGACATTCGTAAGCGTATCTACAAGTTCCCTAAAATGGGTAAGAAAGCTGAGCTAGTATGTATTACTACTACATCTGGTACAGGTTCTGAAGTAACACCATTTGCGGTTGTAACTGACGATAAAACAGGCGCTAAGTACCCATTAGCGGATTACGAGTTAACGCCTCAAATGGCTATCGTTGATGCGAACTTAGTAATGAATATGCCTAAGTCACTAACAGCATTTGGTGGTTACGATGCAGTTACTCACGCACTAGAAGCTTATGTATCTGTTCTTGCTAACGAATACTCAGATGGTCAAGCACTTCAAGCACTAAGAATGCTAAAAGAGTACTTACCTTCAAGCTACGCGAACGGTGCTAATGACCCAATCGCACGTGAGAAAGTACACAATGCGGCAACTATCGCTGGTATCGCGTTTGCTAACGCATTCCTAGGTGTTTGTCACTCAATGGCGCACAAACTAGGTGCTGAGTTCCACGTACCACACGGTCTTGCTAACGCATTGTTGATTTCTAACGTAGTTCGTTACAACGCAAATGATAACCCAACGAAGCAAACTGCATTTTCACAGTACGCAAGCCCACAAGCACGTCGTCGTTATGCTGAAGTTGCTGACCACTTGGGTCTATCACACGCTGGTGACCGTACTGCACAGAAGATTGAGCGTCTACTAACTTGGTTAGACGAATTGAAAGTGAATCTTCAGATTCCAATGTCAATTCAAGAAGCGGGTGTTGCTGAAGCTGATTTCCTAGCGAAAGTTGATGAGTTAGCGGTAGAAGCGTTTGATGATCAGTGTACAGGTGCAAACCCACGTTACCCTCTAATCTCTGAGTTAAAAGAAGTATTACTTGCTTCTTACTACGGTAAGCCTTTCATTGAAGGTGAAGCGTTTGAAGGTACAACAGTAATTAAAAAATCAGAGCCAGTGAAAATCACTAAAGGTAAAAAAGCAAAAGCTTAATATCTTAAACTGATTAAAAAGAAAGCCCGCTAGTTTAGCGGGCTTAATTATATGGTCCGCCTCATCCTAAGCCGTTAGGCTTAGGGTAGGCTTT
>NZ_JADQAQ010000001.1:102661-167958 GCF_022129445.1 Photobacterium sp. Ph5 | reverse complement strand
AAGCTAAGTTGAAAGCAATGACAAAGCGAAATGGCGGTAAGCCATTAAGGGACGTCATCAAACAAGTGAATCCTATATTAAGGGGGTTCAGTCAATATTTTCGTATTGCTAATACAAAGGGAGAGTTCAAGAGAATAGCATCATGGTTAAGGCGACGGCTAAGGAGTATTCAACTTAAACTTTGGAAGAAGCCGAGCCGGCTTCATCGATGGTTGAAACAGATGGGATATAAGCCCCCGTTCAATTATATAAAGATGCCAAGTTGGAAGAATTCAGCGAGCCCATTAGCACATCATGCAATGACTAAACAATGGTTTTTAGAGCAAGGTTTAGTTGATCTTGGGCACGTTGCAACAGGGTATGTGTTCAGTGAATATACTGAATGGAAATGTGCATGAGCCGTATACGAGGCCCGTACGTACGGTTCTGTGAGAGGGATGAGGCGGCAACGCCTCACCCTACTCGATATAGCTTAATTCACATCAGGGACGACAGGGTTATATCGGCCGGGTTTGTAGTTCATCGCCAGAACAATATTTAGGGTAATAGCACCAAGGATTGACAGCAGTAAAGTGGTTGGAGTAACAAAGAAAAAGGATGCAACCAAGATGCAGATATCTATCGACATTTGGATTTTTCCTGCTGAAATACCAAATTTGTCTTGAAGAAATAAAACCAGAACATTAAAGCCACCAAGACTGGTGTGATGGCGGAATAATATCAGCATACCAAGCCCCATCAACAAGCCACCAATGACTGCACAGTAAATTGGATTAAGCCAACTGATTGCTAATACATGGTGAAGGTTATCCACCATAATAGAGACTAATGCGCCAGATAAGACGCTGCTAATAGCAAAAGAGTTGCCCATTCTAAACCATGCCATTAAATAAAACGGACAGTTCATTAAGAAATACAGCTTACCAAAAGAGATATCGACAAAATGGGTGAGTAGTAACGCGAGCCCTGTAGTGCCTCCCGTTAATAACTGGCTTTGCTGTAGAAAAAATATGCCCTGAGCAACAATAAATGTTCCCGTTAAAATAGCGATCATATTTTCATGAACAGGATGTTTAATTCGACTCAATGGATCAACTCCTTGTAAATAATAGAGCCATAGTAAGAGGGAATAAGAATTTATAAAAGTTTGCGAGTGAAAAGCACTTTTTAGCGTTGTAATGTCTTTTTTACACTGTTGTAAATAATTTTATTACAAAAATACTTGCCATCTATATTTGTTTTAAAGTTCAGCTTTGAATCGTTTATCAAGATGAAAATCATTCATGCTCTATTGAAAATAAACCGCGTTAATCATTAAGAAAAAGAACAATTAGGACTACCTGATTTAGATCAATTTATGTAAGATAGGCGATAATTAACAAGCAAGACGAAAACGTTTGCGTCTACGTGGCGCCTAGCATTGCGATTTTTCAGTTTTTGCTCAAAATGGTATTTAACTTAGCTGAGTTAGGAGATACAGATGCTAAAGCGCGATATGAATATTGCTGATTATGATGCGGAACTATTTGCAGCCATTCAGGAAGAAACAGCTCGTCAGGAAGAACACATCGAGTTGATTGCTTCTGAAAACTACACAAGCCCACGTGTAATGGAAGCGCAAGGATCTCAGCTAACAAACAAATATGCTGAAGGTTACCCAGGCAAGCGTTATTACGGTGGTTGTGAGTTTGTTGATAAAGCTGAGCAACTGGCTATCGACCGTGCTTGTCAGCTATTTGGTGCAGAATACGCGAACGTTCAGCCTCACTCAGGCTCACAAGCGAACAATGCTGTTTACATGGCACTTCTGAATGCTGGTGATACCGTATTAGGTATGAGTCTTGCTCACGGTGGTCACTTAACTCACGGTTCACCTGTAAACTTCTCTGGTAAGCTTTACAACGTGATCCCATATGGTATCGATGAAAGCGGTCAAATTGATTATGCTGAAGTTGAAGCGTTAGCGCTAGAGCACAAACCAAAGATGATTATCGGTGGTTTTTCCGCTTACTCTCAAATTGTTGATTGGAAACGCATGCGTGAAATCGCAGACAAAGTTGGCGCGTACTTCTTTGTTGATATGGCGCACGTAGCGGGTCTGATTGCGGCGGGTGTTTATCCTAACCCAGTGCCACATGCACATGTTGTTACAACCACAACGCACAAAACACTAGCAGGTCCTCGTGGTGGTCTTATCCTTTCTAATGAAGGTGAAGAGCTATACAAGAAGCTGAACTCTGCAGTATTCCCTGGTGGTCAAGGTGGTCCTCTAATGCATGTTATTGCCGCAAAAGCAGTAGCATTCAAAGAAGCAATGGAACCAGAGTTTAAAGATTACCAAGCACGTGTTGTTGAAAACGCAAAAGTAATGGTCGGTGAATTCCTTGAGCGCGGTTATAAGATCGTATCAGGTAGCACTGAAAACCACTTATTCCTTGTTGATTTGATCGATAAAGGCATTACTGGTAAAGAAGCTGATGCTGCACTTGGCGCTGCAAACATTACGGTTAATAAAAATAGTGTACCCAATGATCCACGTAGCCCATTCGTAACATCAGGTATCCGTGTGGGTACACCATCTATTACTCGTCGTGGCTTTACTGCTGATGACGCGCGTCAACTTGCAGGTTGGATGTGTGATGTTTTAGACAATGTTGATAACGAAGAAGTTATTGCAGCAACAAAAGCAAAAGTTTTAGATATTTGTAAGCGTCTACCTGTTTACGCTTAATCTATTAACATGCATTAAGTAACATAACTGTCGAGTTATGAAGATAAAGGCTTACCATAATGGTAAGCCTTTTTTAATATTTGCTCTTTTTCTGAGCGAACAAGAAACCGACTATTAGTGGCTTTTTAACCAGAATGAGTAGAAAAAAAGGGCGAATATACTCATTAACGGTTTGAAATGAGTTACACTGAACCGATTAAATGTAGGAGGCTAAATGCATTGTCCTTTTTGCGGTGCGAATGACACCAAAGTAATCGATTCACGATTGGTTGCGGATGGCCACCAAGTGCGCCGACGCCGCCAATGTTTAGCTTGTAATGAACGTTATACGACCTTTGAAACGGCCGAATTGGTGATGCCTCGGGTGGTAAAAACCAATGGTAATCGTGACCCGTTTAATGAAGAAAAGCTTCGTGGTGGTATTCAACGGGCATTAGAAAAGCGTCCTGTGAGTACTGATGATATCGAACGTGCGATTAATAATATTAAATCACGTTTACGTGCAACTGGAGAGCGTGAAGTGCCTTCAGAGATGATCGGTAACTTAGTGATGGAAGCATTAAAAGAGCTCGATAAAGTAGCTTATATTCGCTTTGCATCAGTTTACCGTAGCTTTGAAGATATTCGTGAGTTTGGTGAAGAAATTGCCAAATTAGAACGTTAAGCGAGTGTAATGTTTACTAACCTTGATACACGGTTGATGCTACGCGCTATTCAGTTAGCTAAACGTGGCTGTTTTACGACAACGCCGAATCCGAATGTGGGGTGTGTTATTGCTAATGGTGATGAAATCCTTGGTGAAGGCTTTCATTATCGTGCGGGAGAACCCCATGCCGAGGTGTTTGCATTAAAGCAAGCTGGAAAGCGCGCGAAAGGGGCAACAGCCTATGTCACTTTAGAACCTTGCTCTCATTACGGACGTACGCCACCTTGTGCCGAAGCATTAATTAAATCAGGCGTAAGCAGAGTTATTTGCGCTATGGTTGATCCTAACCCGCTAGTAGCTGGACGTGGCGTTGAAATGCTACAAAAAGCGGGTATTGATGTGCAAGTAGGGCTTCTTAAAGAAGAGGCTCAAGCCATTAATAAAGCGTTCATTAAACAAATGACAACCAAGATGCCATATGTTGAATTAAAACTGGCATCGAGTCTTGATGGTAAAACAGCGCTAGCTAACGGTGAAAGCAAATGGATCACTGGGTCTTATGCTCGTGCTGATGTTCAACGTCATCGTGCACAAGCTGGTGCAATATTATCAACCAGTGCCACGGTTATCGCTGATGATCCATCACTGAATGTACGTTGGAGTGAGTTGGGTACACAGATTCAAGATGAATATCCACAAGCAGATGTTCGTCAACCTATTCGCGTTATCATTGACAGCCAAAACCGATTAACCCCGGCATATCAGTTATTTCACCTTCCGGGAGAAACGATTTTGGCACGCGCAGAGATAGGTAATGAAGATTGGCCTGACTCTGTGTCTCAGTGGTTAATTCCTACCCGAGAAAACAGCCAACAACTCGATCTCACATTACTCATGCGCAAGTTAGCAGAAAATGGCATAAACCATATTTGGGTTGAAGCTGGCGCTGGGCTTGCGGGTGGGTTACTTGAAGCACAATTAGTTGATTGTTTGATTTTGTATCAGGCCCCCAAATTAATGGGGTCAGATAGTCGCAGTTTAATAAATCTATCGCCATTAACCGCGATGGATCAAGTTATCGATCTGAATATTACAGATATACGTATGGTTGATTGTGATGTGAAAATTACAGCCACCGTTAAACGCTGTTAATCAATAGAATAAAGAAGCAAGGATTTTCCATGTTCACCGGTATTATTGAAGCAATTGGAACCATTACCGCTTTAACACCTAAAGGCGCTGATATTTCTGTGACTGTCGACTCAGGCAATCTTGATTTGTCTGATGTTAAATTGGGTGACAGTATTGCGACAAATGGTGTGTGCTTAACTGTGGTTAAATTGACAGGTAAAGGCTATGTTGCTGATCTGTCATTAGAAACTTTAAAACGTACTGCTTTTGCTCATTATCAAGCCGGTCAGGTCGTCAACTTAGAAAAAGCGATGTTACCAACGACGCGCTTTGGCGGTCATATGGTGTCAGGTCACGTTGATGCGGTAGCAGAAATTATCGAGCGTCACCAAACAGGTCGTGCGATTGAGTTTTGGGTAAAAACACCTGCACATCTTGCAAAATACATTTCAGAAAAAGGCTCAGTTGCAGTTGATGGTATTAGCTTAACAGTGAATGAAATTAACGGTGATGAGTTTAAGTTGACCATTGTTCCGCATACAGCATTAGAAACCACCATGAATGCCTTCAAGCCTGGACGTAAAATTAACCTCGAAGTGGACGTGATAGCACGTTACCTAGAGCGCTTAATGCTGGGTGATAAGGCTGCTGACAAAAAATCACAAGTTACTATGGATTTATTAGCAAGAACGGGCTTTCTTGGCTAAATACGATTGTTAGCTAATTAGCTAAGGTACATATGAATTAAGGGTAGTGTTATGGCTTTAAGCAGCGCAAAAGAAATAATTGATGATATTCGTCAGGGCAAAATGGTTATTCTGATGGATGATGAAGATCGTGAAAATGAAGGCGATCTGATTATTGCATCTGAAAAAATCACCCCTGAAGCTATTAATTTTATGGCGACCTATGGCCGTGGTCTGATTTGTTTAACATTGAGCAAAGCCCGTTGTCAAAAATTAAACCTGCCTTTAATGGTTCAAGAAAATACTGAACAGTTTGGCACGCCTTTCACTGTTTCAATTGAGGCAGCACAAGGCGTAACAACGGGTATTTCCGCTGCAGATCGTTCTCGTACAGTACAAGCAGCTGTTGCTGCTGGTGCAACAGCGGCTGATATTGTTATGCCTGGGCATATTTTCCCTTTAATGGCACAAGAAGGTGGCGTGTTAACCCGTGCTGGTCATACTGAAGCGGGGTGTGATGTTGCGCGTTTGGCAGGCCTTGAGCCATCAAGTGTGATTGTTGAGATCTTAAATGAAGATGGCACGATGGCACGTCGCCCACAGCTTGAAGTATTTGCTGAAAAACATGGCTTGAAGCTAGGTACGATTGCAGATTTGATTGAATATCGTAACAATCACGAAACTACGATTGAGCGTGTTGCTGAGTGTCGTTTACCAACTGAGTTTGGTGACTTTGATATGATCACTTATCGCGACAAGATTGATAACGAAGTGCATTACGCATTGCGTAAAGGTGATATCAAGCCAGGTGAAGAAACACTTGTGCGTGTTCACTTGCAAGATACGTTTAAAGATATTCTGCAATCAGGTGCGACGCAGTGGACATTACCTGCTGCGATGAAGCGCATTAGCGAAGAAAATGGTGTATTGGTTATTCTAAGCAAGCAAGAATCAACCGAGTCTATTATTCATAAAGTGAAAAATATTGCAGCAGAAGAATCGGGTCAGCCTAAAGTGAAAGTGACACAGAAAGATCCGTCTCGACAAGTCGGTGTCGGTTCACAAATCCTTTCTGATTTAGGCGTAAGTAAAATGCGCTTATTGTCATCAAGTACACAACGTTATCATTCATTGTCTGGCTTTGGTTTAGAAGTTGTTGAGTATATTTGTGATTAAATTCACCAAATGTTAGACGCTAGTGATAAAATAACTGATATCAGCGGTAGCTAAACACAATTATTATTTTTAACTACCGCTTTCAATACTGTTTATTGGTCGTATCAAGGACAGATAAGCAATAAATATTAACAAATCTGTTGAAACCGACGGTTGTCCATAGCAGAGATATTGCAAAGTGTGATAGACTCCCGCGGTTTCTCAAACCGGAAAGACATAGTCACAGGAAGGCCCATGAAGGTAATTGAAGGCGCCATCGCGGCACCAAACGCAAAAGTTGCTATCGTAATTGCACGCTTCAACAGCTTTATTAACGAAAGCTTACTTTCAGGTGCATTAGATGCGCTGAAACGTCAAGGACAGGTTAGCGAAGACAACATTACTGTTGTTCGTTGTCCTGGTGCTTACGAGCTACCACTTGTTGCTCAACAGGTTGCTAAAAGCGACCGTTATGATGCAATCGTTGCTCTAGGCTCAGTTATTCGTGGCGGTACACCGCACTTCGATTATGTTGCCGGTGAGTGTAATAAAGGTCTAGCACAAGTTGCACTAGAGTATAATACTCCAGTTGCTTTTGGTGTTTTGACTGTAGATTCTATTGAACAAGCCATTGAGCGTGCCGGTACCAAGGCTGGTAATAAAGGGGCAGAGGCTGCACTAAGCGCGCTCGAAATGGTTAATGTCCTGTCCCAAATCGAATCCTAATAATGGGGGTTACTGTGAAACCAGCCGCACGTCGTAATGCACGTCAGTTTGCTGTACAAGCTATTTACTCTTGGCAACTTACTAAAGGTAATGTTGCTGATATTGAACAACATTTTCTTTCTGGCGATAAGTTTGAAGAAGAAGAATATCAAGCTGATGCGCCAGTTCTTGCTGCACCACATACTGATGTTAGCTACTTCCGTGATCTGTTCACAGGCGTAGTACTAAGCCACCAAGAACTTGATAGCAAGATGCGTCCATACTTATCTCGTCCGCTACAGGATCTTGATCAGATGGAACTTGCGCTACTTCGTCTTGCAATGTACGAAATGGTTAAGCGTGAAGACGTACCATTTAAAGTTGTTATTAACGAAGCAATCGAATTAGCGAAGCTATTCGGTGCGGAAGATAGCCACAAGTTCGTTAATGGTGTACTTGATAAAGCTGCACCAACACTTCGTAAAGAAAAGTAATTTTCAAAATAACGAAAGTAGATAAAAGAAGTCAGCTTAGCTGGCTTTTTTTTTATCTACTGTATTGATATGAAGCAATCGTGAAGATAAGCGCATTATAATAGTGGCTGATAATGGATGAGTTGGACGATTATGGCACAAGGTGAATTTGATTTAATTGGTCTGTATTTTGAACATCAAAATGTTAAGCGAGAAGATGTTGATCTTGCTATTGGTGATGATTGTGCCTTAGTGCGTGTTCCTGACGGATGTCAGTTAGCGATCAGTACCGATTCGTTAGTTGCAGGCACGCATTTTCTGGAAGATGCTGATCCTAAGTTAGTCGCACATAAAGCATTAGCCTCAAATTTAAGTGATTTAGCAGCAATGGGCGCAACGCCTGCTTGGGTTTCATTAGCGTTAACATTACCGACGTTTGATGATCATTGGCTTAATCAGTTTTGTGATGGTTTCTTCCAATTAGCTGAACAGTATAATGTTCAGCTTATTGGTGGGGATACAACCAAAGGTCCTCTCAGTATAACCCTAACAGTACAAGGATTTGTTCCTACTGGACAGGCGTTGACACGTAGTGGTGCAAATGTAGGTGATGCAATATATGTTACCGGTCAATTAGGTGATAGTGCGGCAGGTTTGGCGTTATTATTAGCAGATACACCATGTGATGATCTTGCTCTTTCTCATGCATTAAAAGAACGTCATTTTATGATGACACCGCAGGTAGAAGCTGGGATTGCATTGCGTGGCATCGCATCTGCAGCGTTAGATATTTCCGATGGTTTAATTGCTGATCTCGGTCATATAGTTAAACGTTCAGGTGTCGGAGCTGAAATTTATATTGAGCAGCTTCCTTTATCTTCTGAGTTAATCGCCTTTTGTTCGACACAAGAGCAAGCCCAGCAATTGGCATTAAGCAGTGGTGAAGAATATCAATTGTGTTTTACGGTACCGAAGCATCAATGTATTGAAATTGAATCCTTAATGATGGCAAAAGGTATTCAGGTTTCTTATATCGGTCAGTTAACTCAATCTAGTGGTATTGTTTTATTACAACAAGGTGAACCTATTGATTGGCAAGTGTCAGGATGGGATCATTTTGTAAGTTCAAATAAGTAAGGTATCAGCGTGTCTACAAATCCTAAAGATTTATTGAAAATGAGTAACCCTTGGCATTTATTGGCAACAGGGTTTGGCAGTGGTTTAGCGAAGTATGTACCAGGTACGATGGGAACATTAGCCGCTGTCCCACTCTATCTACTGTTAGCACAGTTACCATTTAGCTGGTACTTAGTTGTCGTATTTATTGCTGCGTTGATTGGTATAAAAATTTGTACCATTACCTCTAACGATATGAAGGTACATGATCATGGCAGTATTGTGTGGGATGAGTTTGTTGGTTTTTGGATCACAATGGCTATCGCACCAGAAGCCACTTGGCAGTGGGTATTAACGGGCTTTATTTTATTCCGTTTCTTCGACATGTTAAAACCATGGCCAATTAGTTGGCTAGATAAACATGTTAAAGGTGGCTTTGGCATTATGGTTGACGATATTCTTGCCGGTTTTATGGCAATGATTGCGCTATGGGGCGTTGGTTACTGGCTTGGTTTTTAAGTCGATTTAATTATTACGTTAATTTAGAGCTGCATTCGTGCAGCTTTTTTGTTTTTATCTCCTCAACTTTACATATATAACATTGTCGCATAAATGATAAATTGGCTATTTATACCTATAAGAAAGAAGAGATTAACTAGGCTCAAATAACAGTAATAGACAAATAAAGGTTTATTTAATGGGCGGTTATCTTAACGTTATTTGTGCTAGTGCTTTATTGGTAAGTTTTGTGGCTGATGGACAAGTTTATCCATCAACGGAAACGGCTTGGGTGTTAACGGGCAACTGGCAACAGCCGACCGCAATCTCGGAATTAAATACGATTAAAGAGGTTAGGCGCTGGGAAGCGGATCATGCTGATGTTGTATTTGGTAGCTTACAAGATGTTGCGTTAAACCAAAAGACCATTGCGATGGGCTATATCTATGTACATAAACTTGATTGCCGACCAGATGAACAGCAAGGCTGGCTTCATCGTCATTCTTACTTAAATGGATATGATCCTGAAAAGGGTTATATGCATTATAAAAACGATACTCAGCTTACCGTTCCCGATCAAAGCCAAGGGTTAGATTACCTGTTAAATGGCGAACCGATGTTAAGTTTGCTTATTCGTAATAATAACTTTTCTACTGCGCGCTTTCCTTTAACAGTTAATGATAATGAACAAATTATTTTTCATGCTGCTTACCCGTTTGAAAATATCGTCATTGATAGCAATCAGCATCCAGAGTTATGGGTTACAGTTGTAAATGATGATGGTGATATTGGTGGTTTAGAAAAAGCAGATGTGCATTGGATCCAGCGGGAAGGAAAATGGTTTGGCCATATTAATCAGCGCTGGTTACCGACAAACGCTAAGTTCCAAGGGCGTGAGTTGAATACTGGAAATAAGGCATTAAAGGCAGGCTATCGTAGTTGGGTAGTGGCTTTAAACTGGCAGGATACGATAGAGGTTAAAAACGTTAATATTGAGCCTTGGTTATCAATTGTGAAGATATCCGGTAAGCAATCTGCTGCGACGATGTTGTTCCCCGGTTGGGATCCTAAAAACGATCCTAATAATGATGGCTATGTTGATGATGATGAGTTTTTAGCAAGAGTCAATCAATCGGCAAGTGCGAGGTTTAAACATCAAGCGAGAGTGATCCCTACGGGTAAAATGTGGGCAGGCAGTTGCTGGTATCGGACTAATTTTAATGATGACTCTTTTAATCAAAATCATGCGAACTGGTATAAATATGATTGGAAGCGTCAAGGTTTAACAGGTGCTTACAATGATGATATGGCAAAACTGTTCAGTATCAACCAATTTAATGTTCAATTTGGCGGGCAAATATTAGAAGCGCCTATTCGTGCCGGAACCTCAAAAGCTGCAGGTTATTATGCGGCGAAAATGTCTGATTTTTTTGAATTAGTAAAAACGACTACTGGCAGTCGGTGGTTATCTGCCAATATCTCTGAGCTTAACTTGTGGGAATATCCTGACTGGCCTAAACAATTAAGAGGTGTGGTTGATGTTTGGTTGCGAGAGCATTATTTAAGCCCTGCGATTGGTTTAGAGCGCTTACAGTCGTATTGGGATAGCTATGCGTTAGCAGCACTCGGTGATAAAAGCCTAATAATGACCACAACTCGAGGTGGTAAAAGTCAGCAAAGTCCATTAAGTAAGCAGGCATGGGAAGACGATATTTATACCGGGTTAGCGCTGTATTATTTGTTTAATATCCCCAATAAAACTTATTACCATAGTTGGAATCAAACCTTTATCTATGGCAGTAGCAATACTTATGCAGATCCTGACCAGCTAAATAAAACAATTTGGTATCGTACTGGAGAGCCTAAAAACTGGGCATATCAGCCACAAAAATTACTGTCGGTCGATATTGGTAAACCAACCACTATACCTAACGGTTTTGAAGCGGTTAAATGGCTATCTAAAACAGGGAAAGCAGCAACAGATGATACAAAGATTGGGGGTATTTCATTAGATTCCGCCAATTGGTTTTGGTTATATCGAACAGGATGGTTTGATGATGTCCCAAAAGATGGGGTTATCGCGCGGCAATATACGCAAGGGTTAGTGCTATATCGCGGTTCTAAATACCGTAATTACGCTGAATTTTATCAAGCTGATTCAATACGCGTACCATTATCTGGCTTGTATCAAAAAGTAAATTACGATGGTTCACTCGGTGAGCCGACACAGTATGTTGAAGTGAATGGCTATGAGGGCGTGATTTTAAAGAAAGTAGAGAAAGGGCTGAGATAAACAATGAATGTGAGGCTAAAAAAGAAAAAGGTTTTCCTGCCTAATAACAGCGAAAACCTTTTTCATAGTGCTTAATTAAACGGTGAAATTACTTATCTAAATAAGCACGAATTTGTTTTTCGATACCTGCACCATCAATTTCTAACATTTCATGCAGTTCGGCTTGTGTACCTTGTTCAATGAATCGATCAGGTAAACCAATATTCAGTACGGGCTTCAGTGTCTTCTCTTTCATTAAAAATTCAATAACGCCGCTACCTGCACCGCCAGCAATCGTATTTTCTTCTACAGTAACAAGAACATCATGATTTTTTGCTAATTCAAGTACTAAGGCTTCATCAAGCGGTTTCACAAAGCGCATGTCAGCAACAGTTGCATTTAAGTTTTCTGCCGCTTCTAATGCATAGCCAAGCATACTGCCAAAGTTTAAAATCGCGACTTTTTCACCTTGACGGCGAATGATACCTTTACCGATTTCAAGCTCTGTCATTGTAGGATCGACATCAACTTCCATACCGCAACCACGAGGGTAACGGACTGCACTTGGTCCTTGATATTGGTGACCAGTATAGAGCATTTGACGACATTCATTTTCGTCACTCGGTGCCATAATCACCATATTAGGAATACAGCGCATAAAGCTAATATCAAATGCCCCTTGGTGAGTTTGACCATCAGCACCTACTAAGCCTGCACGATCAATGGCAAACATCACAGGTAAATCCATGATAGCCACATCATGAATTAATTGATCATATCCACGCTGAAGGAAAGTTGAGTAGATAGCGACAATAGGATGATAACCACCAATTGCCATACCCGTTGCTAGTGTCACAGCATGTTGTTCTGCAATGGCAACATCGAAGTATTGATCTGGGAACTCTTTAGAAAAGCGCACCATGCCTGAGCCTTCACGCATAGCGGGTGTGATAGCCATCAATTTGTCATCAACAGCTGCCATATCGCATAGCCAATCACCGAAAATCTTAGAAAACGTTGGACTTGCATCCTTCGCTTTGGGTAATGGCTTTTGGCTTAAATCAAATTTAGGAACGGCATGGTAATTAATTGGATCCGCTTCAGCCGGCGCATAACCTTTGCCTTTTTTCGTCATAATATGAAGAAATTGTGGGCCTTTTAGGTTACGCATGTTTTTCAGTGTTTTAACAAGCTCATGTACATCGTGACCATCAATAGGACCAATGTAATTAAACCCTAACTCTTCAAACATTGTGCTTGGTACAACCATGCCTTTAATGTGCTCTTCTGCGCGTTTTACCATTTCTTTGATAGGTGGCGCACCAGATAGTACTTTTTTACCACCTTCACGGATCGACGTGTAGAAGTTGCCTGAAAGCAAATGGGCTAAATGATTATTTAATGCGCCAACGTTTTCAGAAATCGACATTTCATTATCATTTAGGATCACTAGCATGTCGCTGTGGACATCACCTGCGTGGTTCATGGCTTCGAATGCCATACCGGCAGTGATAGCACCATCGCCAATAATGCTAACGACTTTACGATTGAGACCTTCTTTTTCAGCCGCAATTGCCATGCCTAGACCAGCGCTAATGGAAGTTGATGAGTGACCTACAGAAAGTGTGTCGTATTCACTTTCGCCACGCCATGGAAATGGGTGTAAACCGCCTTTTTGGCGAATAGTTGCCATATCATCACGACGTCCTGTTAAAATTTTATGTGGGTAGGCTTGATGACCAACATCCCAAATAACTTTATCAAAAGGCGTATTGTAGACGTAGTGAAGCGCAACGGTAAGCTCGACAGTACCGAGTCCGGAGGCAAAGTGGCCGCTGGTCTGACTCACAGACTTCAACAAATAAGTACGAAGTTCATCGCATACTTGTGGAAGGCTTTCAGCTGGCAATAATCGTAATTCATCTGGCGTGTTTGCAAGGGCCAGATGAGGGTATTTTGAGATATCCAAAGTCATAACAGTGTCGGCGCTTATACAGATTTAGCTCTTGCGTTCGATAATATATCGGGCAAAAACTTCTAATTGGGATGTATTGTAGGGTATAGCCGCTAATGCTTGTAGTGCTTCTTGATAAAGTAGTTGTGCTTTTTCTTGTGCACCATCTAAGCCAAGCAATGCAGGATAGGTACTTTTATCCAAGGCAAGATCAGAACCTTGCGGTTTCCCTAAGGTTTCTGTATCGCTGATCACATCTAAAATGTCATCTTGTACTTGGAATGCAAGACCAATAGCTTCAGCATATTTATCAAGTTGCGGCAAAATTGCTACGCCTTTATCACCAGCAGCTAATGCTCCCAAGCGAACGGCACAGCGGATCAATGCCCCTGTTTTGTGTCTGTGGATTAATTCTAGTTGTTCTAATCCAACATGTTTGCCTTCAGCCTCAAGATCTAAGGCTTGACCTAGGCACATTCCGGCAGCTCCTGATGCTTTTGCAAGCTCACTTACCATAGTAATACGTTGGGTGTTGCCATCTTGGCTCAATTGCCCATTCGCTAAAATATCAAAAGCCAGTGTTTGTAGCGCGTCACCTGCAAGAATGGCAACGGCTTCATCAAAAGCAATGTGGCAGGTAGGTTGGCCACGGCGCAAAGCGTCATCATCCATTGCCGGTAAATCGTCATGGATTAATGAGTAAGCATGAATACATTCTACTGCTGCAGCAGGGGTATCAAGATCGCCTTGCGTCACACCCAACATCTCACCTGTTACATAGGTCAGAAACGGGCGCGCACGTTTGCCACCCAGCAGTGTTCCGTACTGCATGGCTTTAAGTAGGGCTTTATCTGCAAATGGTTGAGTTGATAACCAGTTTGCCAATACGTCATTACTACGTTGTTGATAGCACTTAAGGGATAGCGATAAAGAAGAACTATTGGTCATGGCTTGGTTCAAAATCAGTCAGTGGAGCTTCATCATCAGCCTGAAGCAAAATTTCTACACGTTGCTCTGCCTGTGTCAGTTTTTGTTGACTACTACGAGCAAGAGAAATACCTCGTTCGAATTTTTTTAGCGCATCTTCCAGTGGGATATCGCCAGATTCTAGTTCATTGACAATGGCATCTAGCTCATCAAGGGCGGCTTCGAATGCCATATTTTCTGGTTTTTTTGCTGCCATATCATTTTCACTCTTATCTAAGTGCAGGAAAAATAACGTAGAGAATTACTGGGGTCAAATTATGTCACAGTAATCTGTGTCGCAGACAGTAATTTTCATAAATAGTCTTAATTAATTGGTTAAGAAAAAGCTAAATGAAAAGATGAATTGGTCGATAAAGAGTTACTTTGCTGATGACATTCATCATTTAATGCTAAGAAGAGTCTTGGCGAAATAGTGAATATGGCGGTGGCTTTAAAGTTTTGGCTGTCTTTAGAGCGTATTATCTCAGTGATAGATTCAGATGTGTTAATTGATTGTCAATAAACGCAAGCCATTATATTTACCTAGCAAAAGAGGATCATGCTTTGGATTTGGCGACGCTTATAGGATTGCTTGGTGCATTCGCATTCATTGTTATGGCTATGCTGCTCGGCGGCGATTTGGTGATGTTTTACGATACATCATCGATTTTGATTGTATTAGGTGGCAGTACCTTTGTGGTGTTAATGAAATACAACATTGGGCAATTTTTTGGCGCTGCAAAAATCGCTATTAAAGCTTTTATGTTTAAAACGGACAATCCCGAAGAGTTAATTGCAAAAATTGTCGAAATGGCTGATGCCGCACGTAAAGGTGGATTTTTAGCCTTAGAAGAGATGGAAATTACTAACCCTTTTATGCGCAAAGGCATTGATATGTTGGTGGATGGCCATGATGCTGATGTTGTGCGCGGTACTTTACAAAAAGATATCTCATTAACCAATGAACGTCATGAGCAAGGGGTGGGGATATTTTCTTCTTTTGGTGATGTTGCGCCAGCAATGGGGATGATTGGTACGCTGATTGGCTTAGTTGCCATGCTATCTAATATGGATGATCCCAAATCCATAGGTCCCGCAATGGCGGTTGCCTTATTAACGACGTTATACGGTTCGATGTTAGCGAATATGGTTGCAATACCTATTGCAGATAAATTGAACCTGCGTAAAGAGCAAGAGCGTTTAAATAAGCGTTTAATCTTAGATGGTGTGCTAGCTATTCAAGATGGTCAGAACCCTCGGGTTATTGATGGCTATTTGAAAAACTACCTTCATGAGAAAAAACGCAGCGTGATCCTTGACGAGTAAGAGACAGTTGAATGGAAGAGCAATCTTGTAAATGTAAAAAAGGTGCGCCTCCATGGATGGCAACCTTTGCTGATCTTGCCACACTATTAATGTGTTTCTTTGTTTTATTGCTTTCTTTTTCTGAAATGGATGTACTGAAATTTAAGCAAATTGCAGGTTCGATGAAATATGCTTTCGGAGTGCAAAATATGCTTGAGGTCAACGACATACCCAAAGGTACAAGTGTTATTGCGCAAGAGTTTAGACCGGGTCGTCCTGAGCCAACGCCGATAGAAGTGATCATGCAACAAACAATTGATATGACACAACGATCATTAGATTTTCATGAAGGAGATTTTGATCGAGCTGGTGGCACACAACGAGATGCTGGTAAGTTGACGGGCGGACAAAGTAAAAAAACGGCGACACAAAATAATGAAAATGATGAATCTGAAGCCGATCAAATGCAAGAGAAACTAAAAGAAGTACTGACTAAAGCATTAGAGCGTGAGATCAGTGACAAAATTATAGAAATTGAAAACCTTGGACAACAGTTGGTTATTCGTATTCGTGAAAAAGGCGCATTTCCTGAAGGCTCTGCGTTTTTACAACCCAAATTTAAGCCGTTAGTACGTCAAGTTGCGATGTTAGTTAAAGATGTGCCTGGCATTATTCGAGTAACGGGACATACCGCGAGTGATAAATTGGATTCAGAGTTATACCGATCTAACTGGGATTTATCAGCACAACGGGCAGTATCAGTCGCGCAAGAAATGGAAAAAGTTGAAGGGTTTGATCATACTAAAATGCGGGTGGTTGGATTGGCAGATACTCAGCCTATTGCTGATAACAAAACTCGAGAAGGACAAGCTAAAAACCGTCGAGTGGAAATATCTATAATGCAAGGTAAGCCACATTTCAGTGATGAGATCAGCAGTAACTTTAGTGCTCAATAGATTGTAGCGCTTAAGGTTATTCACATAATGGCAGCGATAGCGCTGCCATTTTTATTGGGAGAGATGTTGCTCTTGCTGATAAGTGTTTTAGATATTTACGCTGAATTTCGCCGATGAGAGTTGCTGGCAGAGATGATCATGACTAAGGTAAATATAATTGAAAGCCAATCGCATGCGGTAAGTCTAATCGAAGATAACGTCGTGAGTTTTCATATCTTTGTTTCAGTGGTCGGTAGCTTGCTGTATAATTCGCGCCTTTAATTCCGTTTGGTACTCTCTGTCAATTTTCACGATATGATCTGTTAAAAATCATCCGTTAATGAATTGATTCTGTTCTGTACTGTTAGCCCTGTGAAGCGAAGCGTGTTATGAAATTTATTGTTAAGCCACATCCAGAGATTTTTGTTAAAAGTGATTCAGTGCGTAAGCGTTTTATCAAAATTCTTGAGTCTAATTTACGCATCATCTTAAAGCGCCAGTCAGAGTCTGTTAGCGTTTATAACCGTCGTTTTTCATTGGAAGTTAATGAGCCTGATGAATCAAAGCGCGATATGATCTTAGCAACATTGACGCAAACACCTGGTATTCATCATACCCTTGAAGTACAGCAAACGGAATTTACTGATCTTCATAATGTTTATGAACAAACATTAGCGCTTGTTGGCCCAGAGCTGGAAGGTAAAACATTCTGCGTTCGTGCAAAGCGTGTTGGCAAGCATGACTTTACCTCTATTGAAGCTGAGCGTTATGTGGGTGGTGGTCTTAATCAAGCGATTGAATCTGCAAAAGTAAGACTGAAAAAGCCAGATGTAACGGTTAATATTGAAATTGAACACAACTTATTAAACCTTGTGTTATTCCGCCATAAAGGTCTAGGTGGTTTTCCTTTAGGAACACAAGAAGACGTACTAAGTTTAATTTCTGGTGGTTTTGATTCTGGTGTTTCAAGCTACTTGCATATTAAACGTGGTAGTAAAGTCCATTACTGTTTCTTTAATTTAGGTGGGCCTGCACACGAGATCGGTGTTAAGCAGGTTGCGCATTATATTTGGAACAAGTTTGGCTCTTCAGCAAAAGTTAAATTTATCGCTATTGATTTTGAGCCTGTTGTTGGTGAGATTTTAGAGAAAGTCGACGATGGTCAGATGGGCGTTATCCTTAAGCGTATGTTTATGCGTGCTGCGGGTAAAGTTGCTGATAAATTCGGTATCGAAGCATTAGTAACGGGTGAAGCGCTAGGTCAGGTTTCAAGCCAAACATTAACTAACCTTCGTCACATTGACGGCGTAACAGATAGTCTAATTCTTCGTCCACTGATTAACTGGGATAAAGAAGATATCATTAATGTTGCACGTGAAATTGGCACTGAAGACTTTGCGAAAACGATGCCAGAGTTCTGTGGCGTGATTTCTAAGAGCCCAACAGTGAAAGCGGTGAAAGCGAAGCTTGAAATTGAAGAAGATAAATTTGATTTCTCTATTCTTGATCGTGTTGTTGATGAGGCGCGTGTGATGGATATTCGTGACATCGAAAAGCAAAGCCAAGAACAAGCTCCTGAAGTTGAGTTAGTTGAGCAGGTAGCGGGTGACGCAATTGTACTTGATATTCGTAGCCCTGACGAAGAAGATGAAAGCCCACTAGAGCTTGAAGGGATCGAAGTTAAGCACTTACCTTTCTACAAGCTGGCAACACAGTTTGGTGACTTACCGCAGGATAAGACGTACCTTCTGTACTGTGATCGTGGCGTAATGAGCCGCTTACAAGCGCTGTACCTAAAAGAGAATGGTTTCGAGAACGTAAAAGTTTACCGTCCTTTATAATCGCCATCGCTGTGTCTAAATAAAAGAAGCCTCGCAATTGCGAGGCTTTTTGTTATCTGGTGAGTTTACATCACTTAATCTCAATAGATTAAGTGCGTGGTAATACGTCGTAATGCATATTCGGCCATACAACCATAGGCTCTGCAACTTCAGCCGCTTTGGCTTTATTTTCTAATTGCGTCACTATCTCTAGCGCAAACTCTTGTGCAGTTCCGGGGCCTTGACTAGTTAATAGACGTGTATTTTTATCATACACCACACGCTTAACGCGTAATTGATGTGTTGGTATCTGATGTTGAAAAGCAGGATGACACGTCATGATTGAATGTGTGAACAATTGATGTGGAATAAACATAACTGCAGGTGTTGCACAAATCGCGGCGATCAGTTTACCGTCATAGTGATGCTGCTTTACAAATTCAACCACTAGTGGGCTATCACGAAAATGTTCCGCGCCTTTTAAACCGCCGGGTAACACCACGCAATCAAATGGCTCATCGGCAACATTGATCAAAGGCACGTCTGCTACCAGCTTGATGCCGCGAGATCCTTCTAAAATTAGTGCGCCATCTTCTGCGGTACTTGCAATTGTTACTTCAAATCCAGCCCGCTTTAAAATCGCAATAGTGTTAATTGCTTCCATTTCTTCGCTACCAGGAGCAAGGCAAACAGCAACGCGAGGAGCAGTCGTTATTGGTTCTAGCATGATATGAGGACTCCATAGATGTAATGGTTTGCCATAACTGGGTATTTACAGGCACAGCAATATCGAATTTTTTCGCTCGGTGAATAAGATAGCCCGTAATATAGTCGATTTCTGTTTGGCGCTGATAAAAAATATCTCTATTCATCGAGGAATAATTATCAGCGGTCGCATTTATTACCGTCAGTGCTTGTTGATAAAGCTCACCATTTTTTACACTGTAGCCTTCTGCTCGCATAACGAGTGTGACTTCATTACAAATTTGGATTAATTGATCTTGATAGTCTTCATTAGCAAGCTCACCGTTCGTACATTGATGAATGGCAGTTAATGGGTTAATCGCACAATTAATGGCGAGTTTCTTCCATAATGGTTCCATGATGTCATCTTGCCAATAGCACGGTGATAACGCTTGATTGAGTATGTCAGCGGTAGAGCTACCATCAGATATGGCGGAGGATATTGCGCCAATAAAAGTTTGTCCAAGCCCAGTATGGCGTAGCGTACTTTCTGCTGTTTTTAACGCTGCATGGGATGTGGTGGCATAACAAATCGTATGTTTAGGAAAGAGTTGCTTAACGGTATCATGGCTACCAATCCCGTTGTGCATGATCACTATCTTGCATCGCGCTGAAAGATCGTTAACAAGGGGTTGTAAGGCGGTGATGACTTGAAACGATTTTACTGTCACAAGGAGTACATCACTTTGTTGTAAATGATCTGCGTGATTAGCATTGAAACAGTAAGATCCTACTTCACCATTCAAAGATTGAAAGGTGAGTGGATAGCGGGTTATTGATGAACGGGTCCAAACTTGAACATCATGTTGCGGTTGCAAAGCGACAGCCCATAGTGAGCCGATTGCACCTGCACCCAATATTGTGATTTTCACACAGCAATCCATTGTTAACTATATTTATGTTGATAGTAACATTGTTCAAATAGTGCAGGATCAAAAAAGGCGCTGTTATAGCGCCTTCTCTCATTAATTACTCAATAACTTATTGATTAGAAGTTATATTTAACTGTATAAATCATCGCGTTTTGGTTGCCCTTGTTACCGAGCTTGTTGTAAGCATAACGGTACTGAACACCTGTTGTTACGTGATCCGTTGCGTTCCACCATAGTGCTAATGCACCGTTTGCGCTTACATCATCGCCTTCACCTGAAACGATCATGTATTTGTCATTGCGGCCAAATTCAGATTCGTGCCAGTTGCTGATCATGAACTTCTCGCCGAATGCATCAAAGTTATAGCCTGCAGACCAACCGAACATACCACCGTTCATACCACCAAAAGAATTTTCTCCAGGAGTTGTCATTGTGTGGTGGAAGCCGATAAATGGGTTGAAGAACCAGCCATCACCGTTGAATGCATATGATAGGCCTAGCACGTTATTTTGTGCTGTGAAGTCTTTACTGTTGGTGTTGTAAACTTGGCCGTATAGACGAAGCTCTGCAATACCCGTTTTGTAAGCAACTGAACCTTTAACAGATGTACTTACTTTTTCAGAACCTTTTTCTAAGTTTTCCAAATCTGCGAAACCGTATAATTCACCCCAGCTAAACCCCGCACCACCTTCAAGCTCTAGGTACCAGAAATCTTTTTTAAAGCCGTTTGCACGCTCTTCTGTACCGTTAGACCAATCTAAGTAGTTAACGCTCATATCACCAAAACCATACAGGTACTCTGCATGTGCTGGGAATGCTGATGCTGCTGTTAAAACGCTTAAAGCTACTAGTGATTTGCGCATGTTTTTATCTCACTCATTATGGTCTAAATGTAGGGATTTTGGCCGCCCCGTTTTTCTGGCGCTGATTCTAGTGTGTTATGTCGCGTTTGGGAATGTAACGTTTGCGCAAACCTTTGCTTTTTGTGATCTCGATCTGATGTAAACGGTTACATTTGCATTAAAAATGTGAGGTGTGTGAATATTTATTACGATTTAACTGAACTTTTTTTGAGTTTAATACTCTTTAGTGATTTTTTTAATGGCAAAAATACGCAGTTTAAATAAAAAAGGTGAGTTAAGGTTTCCGTTTTCAACAGAAACCTTATTTATTACAGGTGAGGTTATTGTTCTTCTAACTTATCGGGTGCAGTTGTCAGGGATAAGGCATTATTTTTAGCAACAAGTCGGATTAAAAATAGTACCGGAATACCTATTAATGCAGTAGTCAGGAAAAAGATATTATAGCCGAAATGATCGACATAAACGCCAGAAAATCCCGCAATAAACTTAGGGAATAGTAGCATGATAGAGCTAAATAATGCGTACTGGGTTGCAGAGAAAGCTACATTGGTTAGGCTAGACATGAAAGTGATGAAGGCTGCTGTTGCAATACCTGCGCCTAAGTTATCTGCTGAAATAACTAAAGTTAGCATCTCGAGGTTATTACCGACATAGGTAAATATCATAAATAGTAGATTGGTAATTGCAGATAATAAAGCGCCCAAGGCAAGAATACGTAAGGTGCCAAATTTACTGACAAGAATACCGCCTAAGCCAGCACCGACTAAAGTCATGATCACGCCAAAAATTTTTGAAATAGACGCAACTTCACTTTTGGTAAAGCCCATATCAACATAAAAGGCATTGGACATTACCCCCATCACAACATCAGAAATACGATAACAACTAATGAGTAACAAGATCAGTAGCGCGTTTTTACCATAGCGCTGAAAGAAGTCTTGGAAAGGCATAACAACAGCGGTATAAAACCACGCGGCGAGCCTTGCTTGTTTTTTACCGATCCCTTTTTGTTGTAATTTTTGTTGATAATCATGTTCGATCTTTTGAATTGATGAACTGTCGATATTAGGCTCTTTAACAAAGAGAGTGGTAAACACACCAATTAACATCATACCCGACATGATGAAATAGGCTGCTTTCCAGCCTGCGGGATCATAACCACTATCAGAGCCAAACCACGCCGCAAAAGCCAGCGCGCCAGCCCCTGCCATGATCATTGCTAATCGATAGCCTGCCATATAGGTTGCAGACAATGCTGCTTGTAAACGTACGGTGGCAAGCTCGATACGAAAAGCATCAATAACAATGTCTTGTGTAGCAGAAGCAAAGGCAACAACGATAGCAAATAAAGCAAACTGAACGAGATCTGTTTGGGGATTGCTAGTTGCCATACCACACAGTGACAAAATAATGATCAGTTGTGAAAACAACATCCAGCCACGACGCCGACCAAATAATCTGGAAAAAATGGGTAAAGGGAAGCGATCAACAAGTGGTGACCATGCCCATTTAAAACCATAAGCAAGTGCAACCCAGCTGAAAAAGCCAATACTTGTACGGCTTACATCAGCCTCACGAAGCCAAAAAGAAAGCGTACCAAAGACCAATAGAATAGGTAAGCCCGAGGAGAACCCAAGTGCAAACATGATCAGTGCTTTGGGGTTTAAATACACACGCCAACCGGTGGTATTATTTTGATGTATGGCTTTGTCCATATTTTCCTCGTAACACAAGTACCTAGGATGGAGACTAGGTAAAGTATAAAACTGTTATTTTTCTTTATAAATCAGATCTTAGCAGCAATCCGCTCTGTACGCATTGCTTCATTGTCAATTCGACAACAAGTTGTGCTGTAAATTCATAAACAGTGAAAACGGGTATAAATCTGAGGATAAATAATTAAGGACGATGAATTGATGTTAGTTCAGGGCAAGGAGCGAGATTGAGTAAGCAATGAGCATAATTGACAATCTTTTGTTGGAGATAAAAATCGCTAAATAACTGATAGTCTTCGATTTGAATAATGTATTGAAGCTGTAGTCCAAAAGCAGCTTTGCAATGATGACTGGATCTTCATCTGCTATATTCATTTTCTACCATAGAGCAAGGCATTCATGGGCATCGTTTTTCATATGGTAAAAGGAATACCACCACGAATAGTTGCAATAGCTGACATAGTAAAAGAAGGGGCTTGCTCAAAAACAACCTGTTGAATTCGTTTATTTTGACGATAAGAAAGAGAAGATTGATAGATAGGAGTGATCATTTACGTCACCTGTGCTTGATTGCGCACAGATGACGTAATCAATTTATTTAATAACTTTCATTGATTCAATAATGATAGGCTGCTGAGGTACATCTTGCATACCCGTTGTTCTATCTGAACCTGTTGGGATTTTCGCCATATCTTGTATAACGGAAAAACCTTTAATCACTTTACCAAATACAGCATAACCTGGGTTATTACCTGCAGCATTTAAAAATGAATTGTCTTTATAGTTAATAAAAAATTGGTTCGTTGCTGAGTTTGGATTTTGTGTGCGTGCCATCGCAACAGTTGCTGTATCATTTTTTAAGCCATTACTTGCTTCATTTTTAATAGGAGCATGAGTTGGGCGTTTATTCATCTCTTTATCAAAACCGCCGCCTTGGGCCATAAAGCCAGGGATCACACGGTGAAAAATAGTACCGTTGTAGTTTCCTTCTTCCACATAGCGTAAGAAGTTTTTACTTGTAACAGGTGCTTTTTCATCGTTTAGTTGGATGGTGAAATCACCAAGGTTAGTTGTAACTAACACCTTAGTGGCAGCACTCACGGGTAATGCGATAAGTAAGCATAGTGCGAGTAAAAAACGAGGCATTAAAGATTCTCCGTTAGATATTGATTTAATTCGCCGTCATTGGCGATTTCATTTAGAACTGAATTCATCATTTTTTCTAAGCTTTGCGCGATGTCTTCAGGCTTTGCTTTTAGCGGTTCTTGCTTAGTAGAACGGGCTGAATATTTCTTACTAAATGTGCCTTTTGATGTTGTCACCAGAAGTGCAATTTGTAATTCACTATTCATATCGTATTTAACAAGACCTTGCTTTACGTTAACTAACGCTTTTTCAATATTGATAGCAATATTCGATGGTGCAGAAGGGCTTACTTTGATCCCTTCACTGGCGAACTGTTTCGTTAAAGCACTCTGGAATGTTGCTGCAATATTTTCAGCGGGTTGGAATTCTTCAACATTTTGAGCACCACTATCGATCACAGCAATATATTGATGACTACGAGAGTCTTTGCTCGACACCTGTACGCTTAGGTCGTTAGTCGTTTGTGATGCAATCACAGGTGCAAGAGTTAGAGCTAATGGTGGCTGTACAGGGGTACTTGCACATGCGCTTAGTAATAACGCTGTAGCAATTACAATATATTTTTTCATGCTCTCCATTTCCTTGTATTCGTTGTTTAAATATAAACGAAAAATCAATGTCGTATTAAATATCACAAGCAATAAATTAACGTCATGAGCACGTTAGATTATTTTGATGATTGTAAAACCACAAATTTATTATTCTGGCCGATAAGTTTTACATTACCAAAAACACGCTTTAATTTCTCATGGTAACCCAATTGTCGATTACCAATTACAATCAGTTCGCCACCTTGACGTAATACGCGTTGTGCATCGCAGAACATTTGCCAAGCAATGTGATCGGTAACGGTATTTTGTTGGTGGAAAGGAGGATTACATAAGACTAAATCGGCACTATCAAGTGGGAAATTATCTAAACAGTTAGCTGTGACTACCTGTAATTGCTTAGGCGTTACTAAATTTAAATCAGCATTTTCACGGCATGATGCTGTCGCCATGAAGCTTTCATCGACACAAACAACGTTAGCTTGTGGGTTTAATTGCGCGGCCTTTATACCAATGACACCATTACCACAACCAAGATCGATAATATCGTTATACTTTGTATCTTGTGGAATGAAATCTAACAGTAAACGACCGCCAATATCTAAACTGTCGCTAGAAAACACATTGGCATGGTTAGTAATTGTTAATTTATGCTCGGGCACATCCCATTGTGTTGGGCGGGGGAGGGGCTTGGCTAAGCTTGGATTGGCTTTACAAAAGATCAAACGTGCTTTTTTAACCGCCAACGATGTTTTTGTTTCACCTAAAAATTTTTCAAATAACTTTAATGTTGAAGTGTGAATTTCTTTTACTTTACCAGCGGCGATCACTATGCAATCAGCTGGAAGTAAATGGCAAAGTTGCTGCAATTGCCAGCTTAATAAGCGGTTGTTTTTAGGTTGTTTTAGCAAAACTAACTGAGGGTTCTTAGGCAATTCCGTAAGGCAATCAAGAATAGAGATTGGTGGTAATTGGTTGCGCTCTAAATTCTCTTGGCATGCTTGTTTTGCAATAAAGGAGTCCGTCACGCTAGTGACAGGTGTTTGATTAGCAAACCAACAACCTAGCGCGCCAAAGCTATCGTTCATGATCAGAATTGGGCGTTCAGGATCGAGTTCCATCTCTTGACAATAATTGATCAGGTACTCATCTGCGGCGTCCCATGCTTGCAGAGTTTCATTTTTCCTTACTGGAAAGCGTGTTAGCGTCAAGGTGCGTTGATGTAAGGTTAGCTCTGGTTTCATTGCGGATAACTTTCAGGTATGTTTACAAAATAGTCGGCTATTTTCGCAGAACACTACGCGAGTGCAAAGGAAATACGGCATTAAAATAACAATAAAGTCGAGAAGGCTTGGCAATAAGACGCGATATTGTCAGCGGAGGTAAAAATGATTCAACAACGTATAGAGCATAAGCTTAATGATGCATTTTCGCCTAAGCATTTAGAAGTGCTTAATGAAAGTTACATGCATAATGTTCCTCCTGGCTCTGAGAGCCATTTTAAAGTGGTTGTTGTGAGCGATCAATTTAATGATCAGCGTTTAATTGCTAGACACCGCGCAATTAACAGCATACTTGCTGATGAATTAGCAAATAATATTCATGCTTTAGCTATTCATACTTACACTGAAGCTGAGTGGTCTGAATTAATAGCAGCACCGGCATCACCATCTTGTCGTGGTGGCTCACAAATTGGATAATCAGTGAAAAATATTGAATAAAAGGTCGTTTTTATAACGGCCTTTTTTATTATTAATCGTTAACATAAAGCGGAGTGTGCATACATAAACAGCTCCGAAATTTGTTTAAAATTACTGGCAAGGTCAATGTTTGAGCATATTTGTAACTGATGACATAGATAATACTCATTTGTTAACTGTATGTATTATTTTGATTATCTCAATACGGTTGATGATGACAGTTTTGTTAAAAAAACGCCTTCAAATAAATGCAAGCTTGAATGACGTTATTTTTAATAAATGTGCGCCTTGTCAAATTTATTGAGTTATTAAACTATTGCGCTTCAATTGTTGCTTGGTTTTCAGTCGGAATCGAGCGGAATAGCATAGAAAAAACGACACGATTAATGGTAGAATCGCCGCCTTGAAAAACTACTCACCTAGAATGATTGTGGTGAAGTGGTTAACTAGATGTTGCGGTATTGGTACTTTGCGGGTGAAATTCACCTGTAGACCGATTTCGAACTATGAAAAGTCGTGTCTTAATTGCGCAATAGAAAATTCTTTTTTCCCTTTAATGTAGTGCAAGTGCGTATGATTACAATAAAAAAGGGTTTGGATATCCCAATTTCAGGGACTCCTACCCAGGCGATACATGATGGTAATGCCATCTCTAAAGTCGCCTTGCTTGGCGAAGAATATGTTGGTATGCGTCCTACAATGCATGCTCGCGTAGGGGATGTAGTGAAAAAAGGTCAGATTCTTTTTGAAGATAAAAAGAACCCTGGCGTTAAATTCACTGCTCCAGCTAGTGGCAAGGTAGCGGAAATTAACCGTGGTGCGAAACGCGTTCTTCAATCTGTAGTGATTGATATCGAAGGCGATGAGCAAATCACATTTAATAAGTATGAGTCAGCTCAACTTGCTCAACTTGATCGTGCTGTAGTGGTTGATCAATTAGTTGAATCTGGTCTATGGACTGCGCTTCGTACTCGTCCATTTAGCAAAGTTCCAGCTGTTGGTTCTGAGTCTCAAGCTATTTTTGTGACGGCTATGGATACCAATCCATTGGCTGCTAATCCAGAAGTTATCATCAATGAACAAAGTGATGCTTTCATTGCAGGTTTGACGGTTCTTTCTAGTCTAACCAGCGGTAAAGTTTACGTTTGTAAATCTGGTGCTAGTCTTCCGCGTTCATCTGAAGCGAATGTTGAAGAGCACGTATTTAACGGTCCGCACCCTGCGGGTCTTGTTGGTACGCACATTCACATGCTTTATGGCGCTGATGCAAATCACATTGCTTGGGGTATTAATTACCAAGACGTTATTGCGTTCGGTAAGTTATTCCTAACAGGTGAGCTATATACAGATCGCGTTGTTTCTATTGCCGGTCCTGTTGTTAATAAGCCGCGTTTAGTGCGTACTCGCATTGGTGCTTCTATTGAGCAATTGACTGATTCCGAAATGATGCCTGGTCAATTACGTGTGCTATCTGGTTCAGTGCTTAATGGCTTTAAAGCAGAAGGTCCACATGCATACCTAGGTCGCTACCACCTACAAGTGTCGGCGTTACGTGAAGGCTATGAGAAAGAATTCATGGGCTGGATTGTACCTGGTAAAAATAAATTTTCTGTAACTCGCACATTCTTAAGCCAGTTCTTCCCTGGTCAGTTGTTCAATATGACAACAACAACGAATGGTTCTGAGCGTTCAATGGTGCCTATTGGTAATTACGAAAAAGTAATGCCACTAGATATCGAGCCGACATTACTGCTTCGTGATCTATGTGCTGGTGATTCAGACAGCGCGCAACAACTTGGTGCATTAGAACTAGATGAAGAAGATCTAGCACTATGTACATTTGTTTGCCCTGGTAAGTATGAGTTTGGTCCATTGCTACGTGAGTGCTTGGACAAAATTGAGAAGGAAGGGTAATTCATGGGTCTCAAGAATTTCCTCGAAGATATTGAACATCACTTTGAACCAGGTGGTAAGCATGAACGTTGGTTTGCGCTATATGAAGCGTTTGCAACTATCATGTACACACCAGGTCAAGTAACGCGTACTTCTGCGCACGTTCGTGACAGCATCGACCTTAAGCGCCTGATGATCATGGTTTGGCTTGCGGTCTTTCCAGCAATGTTCTGGGGTATGTACAACGTGGGTGACCAAGCTATTGCTGGTCTTAACCACTTATACACAGCAGACAAGCTAACAGCAATTATTGCTGCAGATTGGCATTACTGGTTTACTCAAATGCTAGGCGGAACATTATCCGTTGACGCAGGTTGGGGCAGTAAGATGCTGCTTGGTGCAACCTATTTCCTACCTATCTACGCAGTAGTCTTTGCTGTAGGCGGTTTCTGGGAAGTGTTGTTCTGTATGGTGCGTAAGCATGAAGTTAACGAAGGTTTCTTTGTTACTTCTATTCTTTTCGCATTGATCGTTCCACCTACATTACCGCTTTGGCAAGCAGCACTAGGTATTACCTTTGGTGTTGTTGTCGCAAAAGAAATCTTTGGTGGTACCGGTCGTAACTTCCTTAACCCTGCACTTGCAGGTCGTGCGTTCCTATTCTTCGCATACCCAGCTCAGATCTCTGGTGATCTAGTTTGGACTGCGGCGGATGGTTTCTCTGGTGCGACTCCGCTAAGTCAGTGGGCTCAAGGTGGTGAAGCAGGTGTTGTTAACACTATCACTGGTCAAACAATTACTTGGATGGACGCGTTCATCGGTCACATCCCAGGTTCTATTGGTGAAGTATCAACATTAGCTATCCTGATCGGCGGTGCATTCATCGTTGTTATGGGTATTGCTTCATGGCGTATTATTGCCGGTACGATGATCGGTATGATTGCAGCAGCAACGCTATTTAATATCATTGGTTCTGATACGAACCCAATGTTCAGCATGCCTTGGCAGTGGCACCTAGTATTAGGTGGTTTTGCATTCGGTATGATGTTCATGGCAACTGATCCTGTTTCTGCAGCGTTTACCAACAAAGCAAAATGGTGGTATGGCGCATTGATCGGTGCAATGGCTGTGATGGTTCGTGTTGTTAACCCAGCGTACCCAGAAGGCATGATGCTAGCGATCCTATTCGCTAACTTATTTGCACCTCTATTTGACAACCTAGTTGTTCAAGGCAATATCAAACGGAGACTGGCTCGCCATGGCAAGTAATAAAGATAGCATGAAAAGAACGCTGCTTTTTGTTGTTGTATTGAGCCTAGTGTGTTCAATCATCGTATCAGTAGCAGCTGTTTCATTACGCCCTAAGCAAGAAGAAAATGCGGTACTTGATGTACAGCGTAATATTCTTTCTGTTGCAGGTTTGCTAACACCAACAACAAACGTTAAAGAAACATACGGTAAGTTCATCGAGCCTAAGCTTGTTAACATTAAAACCGGTACTTATGTTTCTGAAGTTGATGGTCAAACTGCGGCACAATACGACCAGCGTGCGGCTGCGAAAGATCCGACTGAATCTACTAAGCTTCCAGCGAACGAAGATTTAGCGAAGATCATTCGTCGTGCTAACGTTGCGACTGTATATCTTGTAAAAGATGCTGCAGGTCAAACAACCAAAGTGATCTTACCTATCCACGGTAACGGTCTATGGTCAATGATGTACGCATTTGTTGCTGTTGGTATGGACGGTAACACTGTTGACGGTATCACTTACTACGATCAAGCTGAAACTCCGGGACTGGGTGGTGAAGTTGAAAACCCAACTTGGCGTGACCAATTTGTTGGTAAGAAGTTGTACGACATGAACTTCAAGCCTGCAATTAAGATTGTTAAAGGTGGCGCGCCAGCGGGTAGCGAACACGGTGTTGATGGTCTTTCTGGTGCAACATTAACAAGTAATGGTGTACAGCACACCTTCGACTTCTGGTTTGGTGCTCAAGGCTTCGGTCCTTACCTTGCTAAGCTACGTGCAGGAGATCTGAATAATGGCTGATGCTAAAGAAATGAAAAAGATCCTATTTGGACCTTTTATTAGTAATAACCCAATCGCCCTTCAGATCCTTGGTGTATGTTCGGCGCTAGCGGTAACAACTAAGCTAGAAACAGCATTTGTTATGACAATCGCAGTAACAGTAGTAACTGCATTCTCTAACTTATTTGTTTCACTTGTACGTAATCAAATCCCGAACAGCGTGCGTATCATTGCTCAGATGGCAATTATCGCATCACTAGTAATCGTGGTAGATCAGGTATTAAAAGCGTACCTATACGATATCTCTAAGCAGCTATCTGTATTCGTTGGTCTTATCATTACTAACTGTATCGTAATGGGTCGTGCAGAAGCATACGCAATGAAATCAGCACCACTTCCATCTTTCTTAGATGGTATTGGTAACGGTTTAGGCTATGGTTTTGTTCTGATTACAGTTGCTTTCTTCCGTGAACTACTAGGTTCTGGCAAGCTATTCGGTATGCAAGTATTACCACTAACGTCTGATGGTGGTTGGTACCAGCCTAACGGTCTAATGCTGTTAGCTCCGTCTGCTTTCTTCCTAATTGGTTTCATGATCTGGGTGATTCGTACTTTCCGTCCAGAACAAGTAGAAGCGAAGGAGTAAGGGGAACATGGAACATTATCTTAGCCTATTAGTTCGTTCGATTTTTATCGAGAACATGGCATTATCTTTCTTCTTAGGTATGTGTACATTCCTTGCGGTATCTAAGAAAGTTAAGACCTCGTTTGGTCTTGGTGTTGCAGTAATCGTAGTACTTACGATTGCAGTACCTGTAAACAACCTTGTTTACACTTACTTATTGAAAGATGGTGCATTAGTTCAAGGTGTTGACCTTAGCTTCCTGAACTTTATTACTTTCATCGGTGTTATCGCAGCGTTAGTACAGATCCTAGAAATGATTCTAGATCGCTTCTTCCCGCCGCTATATAACGCACTAGGTATTTTCCTTCCGTTGATCACAGTGAACTGTGCAATCTTCGGTGGTGTATCGTTCATGGTACAGCGTGACTACAACTTTGTTGAATCAATCGTATACGGCTTCGGCTCTGGTACAGGTTGGATGTTAGCGATCGTTGCACTTGCGGGTATCCGTGAAAAGATGAAATATTCAGATGTACCGGCAGGTCTTCGTGGTTTAGGTATTACCTTTATCACAGTAGGTTTGATGGCGTTAGGCTTCATGTCTTTCTCTGGCGTACAGCTGTAATCAGGATAAGTAAGGAATATCAATGGATATTATTCTTCTTGGCGTAGTCATGTTCACCTTGATTATCCTGGCTCTAGTTTTAGTAATTCTATTTGCTAAATCTAAGCTAGTACCAACAGGTGACATCACTATTTCAGTAAACGGCGATCCAGAGAAAGCGATCACCACAGGTGCAGGTGGCAAGCTACTAAGTGCTCTAGCGGGTAACGGTATCTTCGTATCATCAGCATGTGGTGGCGGTGGCTCTTGTGGTCAGTGTCGTGTAAAAGTTAAATCTGGCGGCGGTGATATTCTGCCAACAGAATTAGATCACATCACCAAAGGTGAAGCACGTGAAGGCGAGCGTCTTGCGTGTCAGGTTAACGTTAAGTCTGATATGGACATCGAATTACCTGAAGAAATTTTTGGTGTGAAGAAGTGGGAATGTTCTGTTATCTCTAACGATAACAAAGCGACCTTCATCAAAGAGCTTAAGCTTCAGATCCCTGATGGCGAATCAGTACCTTTCCGTGCTGGTGGTTACATCCAGATTGAAGCACCTGCTCACCACATTAAGTACTCTGACTTTGATGTTCCAGAAGAGTACCGTGAAGACTGGGATAAGTTTAACCTATTCCGTTACGAGTCTAAGGTTGATGAAGATATCATCCGTGCTTACTCAATGGCGAACTACCCTGAAGAGTTCGGTATTATTATGCTAAACGTGCGTATTGCTACGCCGCCGCCTAATAATCCAGATGTTGCTCCAGGTCAGATGTCATCATTCATTTGGTCACTTAAAGAAGGTGACAAGTGTACGATTTCAGGTCCATTTGGCGAGTTCTTCGCAAAAGATACAGACAATGAGATGGTTTTTGTGGGCGGTGGTGCTGGTATGGCGCCAATGCGTTCTCACATCTTTGACCAACTTAAGCGTCTGCACTCTAAGCGTAAGATGTCTTACTGGTACGGTGCGCGTTCTAAGCGTGAAATGTTCTACGTTGAAGATTTCGATATGCTTGCTGCTGAAAACGATAACTTCGTATGGCACTGTGCACTGTCTGATCCACAACCAGAAGATAACTGGGATGGTTACACTGGCTTCATTCATAACGTGCTTTATGAAAACTACTTACGTGATCACGAAGCACCTGAAGACTGTGAATACTACATGTGTGGTCCACCAATGATGAACGCCGCTGTTATCAGCATGCTTAAAGATCTTGGTGTAGAAGATGAAAACATCCTACTTGATGATTTCGGTGGCTAATCAATAGCTCTTCTATCACAATTAAATTGGCTGACCAGTTAATGGTCAGCCTTTTTTCTTATTAATCTTTAATAAACCTGTTTTTTATTGTGGTTATTTATCAATGGTGACTAAGTGATCAGACTAAAAAACAACATGAACGATGGAGTATGAAGTGAAGCGTTTCCTGCTGTGTAGTACGTTGGTGTTATCAACGTTAATGCTGCTGACGGGCTGTGGTGATAGTCGTCAACAGATTGATATTAATGGGCAAACAATGGGGACTTACTATTCAGTTAAACTCATTAAGCAAGAAGGATTACCAAGCGCTGAAGTTATCCAAAAAGAAATTGATAAGCGTTTAGAGCTTGTGAATGATCAAATGTCGACTTATCGCCCTGACTCTGAATTAAGCCTATTTAACCAACAACAATCTACACAACCTTTTGAGGTTTCTGCGGCCACAGCAAAAGTGATCAGTGAAGCGCTACGAATTTCTAAGCTAAGCAATGGGGCTTATGATGTTACGGTTGGCCCATTAGTAAACTTGTGGAGTTTTGGTCCTGAAGCGCGCCCAGAATCTACCCCTACAGATAAAGAGATTACGACTCGAAAAGCCGAGATCGGTTATCAACATCTCAGCGTTATTGATGATAATAAGTTAGTGAAAGATCTGCCTGATCTGTATGTGGATCTTTCATCTATCGCAAAAGGCTATGGCGTTGATGTCGTTGCGGATTATTTAAAAGATGATCTGCATGTTAAAGATTTCATGGTCGATGTTGGGGGGGAAGTTCGCCTACAAGGTAAGAACCGTTCTGATGTACCATGGCGTATTGCGATTGAAAAACCTGTTGCAAGTGAGCGTGCGGTACAAGATATTATTCAAGCTGGCGATATGGCAATAGCAACATCGGGCGATTATCGTAATTACTTTGAAGAAAATGGGGTGCGTTATTCTCATTTAATTAATCCTCAAACCGGTAAACCAATTGCTAACCATGTTGTGTCGGTTACGGTTATTGCGCCGTCTTGCATGACGGCAGATGCATATGCGACCACTTTTTCTGTTATGGGAGAGGAAGAGTCAATTGCATTAGCCAATAAAGAAAAGTTACCTGTAATGTTGATTGTAAAAACCCAAGATGGCTTCGTTGAATATAAGTCAGATACGTTTGAGCAATACGTTGTTAAAAAATAAATGAGGTAGTCATGGTTATTTACTTAGTCACATTTTCTGTTTTCTTATTAGTGATTGTCGCAATGGCAGTTGGCTACATCTTCCAACGTAAAACCGTGAGTGGCAGTTGTGGTGGTTTAGACGGTATTGGTATTGCAAAAGAATGTGATTGCCCTGAGCCGTGTGATGCACGTAAAAAGCGTGAAGCCCGTGCCGCTCGTCAAGCTGAATGGAAAAAGAATCAAATTATCTAACGGTATTTTGATTAATGAAGAAAGAAAAGCCTGAGTTATCTCAGGCTTTTTTGTACTGTTTAATTACTAATTAATTGATTTCTACCGTTTTTCTTGGCGGTGTAAAGATTATCGTCAGCTTGTTTAATTAGGCTATCCAGTGTTTTTAAATTTGTTGCAGCACCAATACTAATAGTGATTTTTATCTGCTGATCAAGGTAGGGAATAGTAATTGATTCAATACGTTGTCGAACAAGTTCTAAGGTTGATAAAAAGCTGTGGAAGTGACCACAATGCTGAATACAGAACTCCTCTCCGCCAAATCGGGCAACAATCGATTCTGGAAAGTGAGCATCAATGATTTTACTGATGCTAATGAGCACAGCATCGCCACCATCATGACCATACGTATCGTTTACTTTTTTAAAAAAGTCGATATCAATCATCGCGATATTTAGTTGCTCATCTTCAGTTTGACAACAGCTATGAGTGAAGAAGTAACGACGATTCCAAAGCCCTGTTAATGCATCTTGGTTGGCCATACGATACAGTTTATCTGAGGTATCTTTCATATTTAGAATATGATGAATACGGCAGTTAAACTCTTCTTGGTTAAAGGGTTTATAGAGAAAATCGTTGGCACCGGCTTTTAGAAACTGTGCCGTCATCGTGCTGTCATTACTGCCAGATAAACCCAATACTGCCATTTTATTTCGACTGTGCTCACGTCTAATTTCACGGGTCATGGTAATGCCGTCTTTCTCTGGCATATCGTTATCGGTAATAACTAAGCTTATATCTGGGTTATCGTCAATGATTTGTAGCGCTTCATTACCGTCAGAGGCTTCATATACAGTGAGATTCTGTTTTTCTAATAAATGACTCACATGATTTCGTACCATATCAGAGTCATCAACAACGAGTGCTTTATGTTCTAAATTGGATTCTAAGCGAAGTAATAGTGGTACAAGATAGGCAACAGAAGCGGCACTATCTTTGAGCAAATAATCTAATACTCCTTTTGCTAAGACTTTTTCACGGATTGTGTCATTAAATTGGGCGGTTAAAACAATCGATTTGATTTTGTGGCTTAATACTAAATCGATGATTTCACCATCTTGACCATCCGGAAGGCAATAATCGAGTACTGCACAAAGATAACGTTGTGGTTCAGCTAATAACTTTTTAGCTTGTGATAAGTTTTCGGCAAAAATAGCCTTGAAGCCAGCCTGTTTCAGTTGGTCATCAAGATAGTGACGAAATGCGCGGCTATCTTCGACAACAAGTACCTGATGTTGCAAAGTCAACTCCTTTTAGCAATACGCATAATACATTTGGTTGTATATTGATATATATAACATTAGATGTAATGGGTTGATTATCAAATATTTAGTTTGGTTGCATTTTTGTGATCTTGTTGGTGAAATATCAAACTTAATTTGTGTTTCTTATTAGATGAAAATTTTTAATTTTCCAACTATCGTAATTCATCGTTATAATAGCTGTATGTATAAACAGTGAGTGTGGGCGTGAATGTGGCAGAAGTAGCAGAGCAAAAAGCTGTACAGCGAAAGATCATCCACGTCGATATGGATTGCTTCTATGCTGCCGTCGAGATGAGAGACGATCCAGCTTTGCGCGATGTCCCTATAGCGATCAGTGGTCGCTCTGCCCGTGGGGTGGTGAGTACTTGTAATTACCTTGCGCGTAAATATGGTATTCATTCAGCCATGCCAACTGCTCATGCTTTAAAATTATGTCCACATTTAACCTTAGTACCGGGACGAATGCAGGTATATCGTCAGGTTTCCCAGCAAATACGCGCTATCTTTGAACGCTATACCGATAAAATTGAACCGTTATCATTAGATGAAGCGTATTTAGATGTCTCAGATTGCGAAATCTTTTATGGTTCAGCCACGCTGATTGCTCAAGATATTCGTCGTGCAATTGAAAGTGAATTACAGCTCACCGCTTCTGCGGGTGTGGCTCCGGTGAAGTTTATTGCCAAAGTTGCTTCAGATCTGAATAAGCCTAATGGCCAATATGTGGTAACACCTGAAGATGTAGATAGCTTTGTTGCGGAACTAAAACTAGAAAAAATACCTGGGGTAGGAAAGGTAACTATCCAAAAACTTCATGAGAAAGGCCTGTATGTAGGTCGTGATGTACAAAATTATGATCGCCATTTATTGCTACAGCAATTTGGTAAATTTGGACAATCATTATGGTCTCGAGCACATGGTATTGATGAGAGAGAAGTGATTGTTGAACGACAACGAAAATCAGTCGGTGTTGAACGTACCTTTAGTCAAAATATTTCCAGCTTTGAGCAATGTTGGCAAGTGGTAGAGCAGTTATATCCTGAGCTAGAGCAGCGATTACGTAAAGTTCGTCCTGAGCTTGATATTGCAAAGCAAGGGGTGAAGTTAAAATTTGCAGATTTTCAACAAACCACGGTTGAGCATATTTACCCTAAATTAGATAAAACGCAGTTTGTGGATCTATTAAAAGAAGCGATGACCCGACAAAATGATCGTGAGATACGTTTAATAGGCTTAAGTGTTGGGTTAGAGGTCGGTTTAAAAGCGCAACAGCTTTCTTTTGGTTTTGATTAAATAAACACAGAACCTATTCTGTTAACGATTTCATTGCAGTGCATATAAAAACGGGCTTAACGTGAAATTACGTTAAGCCCATTTTTGTTATTCCGTCAGTTTATTTTTTAACAGGAATATTTTTAAGTACTGCAATCATTTGATCCCAGAACATTTGAACCGTATCAATTTTCACTTTCTCATCAGGTGAGTGTGGGAACTTGATGGTAGGACCAAATGATAACATGTCCATCTTAGGGTACGGTTCTTTAAATAAGCCGCACTCAAGACCTGCGTGGATCACCATGATGTTGGGTTTGTTACCGTACATCTCTTGGTACATGTCACGGAATACGTGCATGATTTCAGAATCGGCGTTTGGCTTCCAACCTGGGTATGTACCTGAAAACTCACATTGTGCGCCTGCTAATGTTGCTAATGATTGCAACATGCTTTCTACATAGCTACGACCAGAGTCAGTTAAAGAACGGACTAAGCAAAGTACGATAACTTTATCGTTTTCTGTCGTGATAACACCCATATTTAGAGATGTTTCAACAACGCCCTCAATGTCATCGCTCATACGGATAACACCGTTAGGGCAGACGTTTAATACATTGATTAGACGTGTTTGATCTGCCATTACCATCACATCTGTTGGTAATTCAGCTGATTCAGTAAATAGGTTGATATCTGTTTCAACATGACCAAGCTCAGCATTTAGTAGTGTTTGGTAATGGGCGAACAATGTATTTAATTGATCAACATTTTCCGCTGGCAGAGTAACAATCGCAGACGCTTCACGAGGAATTGCGTTACGTAGGCTACCGCCTGTGAAGTTGTTAATACGTAAGCCTAGCTCGTCTGCATGACCGACTAAAAAGCGAGTCATTAATTTGTTTGCGTTACCACGACCTGTATGAATATCACAACCAGAGTGACCGCCTTTTAAGCCCTTTAGTACCAGTTTAATTGCTTGGTGAGTAGCTGGTACTGCTTCACGTTTAATATCAAGTGTGATTGCGCCATCTACACCGCCAGCACAACCCATGTAGACTTCGCCTTCTTGCTCTGAGTCAGTGTTTAGTAGGATGTCGCCTTCTAACCAACCTTCCTTAAGACCAAAAGCACCTGTCATGCCCGCTTCTTCATCAATAGTAAGTAGTACTTCTAATGGGCCATGTTCGATATCTTTAGCAGCTAGTACCGCAAGACAGCTTGCCATACCCATACCGTTATCAGCACCTAACGTTGTACCTTTTGCTGTTACCCATTCACCGTCAATGAAAGGTTGGATAGGATCTGTTGTGAAGTCGTGAACGGTTTCTTCATTTTTCTGTGGAACCATATCGATGTGTGCTTGAAGTACTACACCTTTACGGTTTTCCATGCCTGCTGTTGCTGGCTTTTTAATAATAACGTTACCTGTTTCATCACGGCGAACGTCTAATCCTTCTTTTTTAGCAAATTCAACAATGAATTGTGCTAATTGCTCTTCATATTTTGAAGGGTGAGGAATGGAACAAATTTGATCGAAAAATTGCCATACAGCTTGAGGAGATAGTTGACTGATTTCAGACACGGAAGCCTACCTTTATATAATATTGGTCCAGTGGCACTTGTCAGGCTATTAGCCGCCAAATGACATATATAAGTAGCGATTTACACTATCGCATTTTTTTTAGCATATCATTCAGACTTCGGTGGAGGTAGAGAAAAAAGTAAAATCTTAAACCACGAATACGATAATGAATAAGTATTAACTATGCTTGGAGTTAATATGTTAAACGATTTAGTTTGTCATTATTTCTGATATTCATTTGTTTTATTATGAACATTAAAAAATGATTTACCGTTCAAATACTGAAAAAAAATTACACTAAGGGTTATTTAACAATGTTTTTTTGTAAAAAGTGTGACGAAGTTAAAAAAACTCTTGAAAGTTAATTACGAAATGGTTATGATTTCAACAATCTCATAAAGGTTATGAGAAAACACTGTACACGTTCAGGATGAACCCGAGATATCGCCTCCATGGAACCGAGATAAGTGCGACCACGATGGTCTTTACCCTCCAAGGATTAAATACATAATAGTTATGTAGTTAATTTGGATTACTTATTTATAAGGTGATTTAAAATGAAAATTTTTGATTCAATTACACATTTTTGGAATAACCGATCTGTATACACAGGTAATTTTACTTATCCTAATTACTTCGGTTACTAAGATTTTTGTTATCTAGTCGTTGACTAGTTAACTGAACAGTTTGTTCACCCCCTAACTTGAGAATACTAAATAATCGTGATCGATTATTTGCCACATTCGCCGCCGCTTCGTTTTGAAGCGGCGTTTTTTTTACCTTTAAATCGTCATAACAAGTTAGTCACACAGCCGATGTGATCCTTAGAAACGTTTTATTGCTGTAGATCTCATAAATATAAAATAGATGAAATATATTAATTTGGCATATTTTAGCTAATGCATTGATTTTATATTGCTAATTATCTGTTCTTAAAAGTCAAAAAAACAAAATTAAATTTATTAGTCTTAGTTTTGTGCATTTACTCGATATTTTCTGGAAATTGATAGATCTGATGTTTATAATCGCGCTCGAATTGAGAACGCAAACGTTTTCTTTTTGCTAATACTAACGTGTCAATCTCCAAGGAACTGAGAAACATGCTTGAGAAGTTATTTAAACTAAAGGAACACGGCACGAATGTGCGAACGGAGTTGCTTGCTGGCTTAACAACATTCCTTACCATGGCTTACATCATTTTTGTAAACCCCACTATGCTAGCCAATACGGGAATGGATAAAGGTGCAGTATTTGTTGCGACCTGTTTAGCTGCGATGATCGGTTGTTTTGTGATGGGATTTTTTGCTAACTATCCTGTAGCACAAGCACCTGGCATGGGCTTAAATGCCTTCTTTACTTATACCGTAGTGCTAGGCATGGGGTATACATGGCAAGTCGCGTTAGCCGCTGTTTTCTTATCAGGCTTGTGTTTTATTGCGTTAAGTTTATTAAAAGTACGGGAATGGATCATAAACTCCATACCGTTAGCGCTGCGAACCGGTATCTCTGCGGGTATAGGTTTATTTCTTGCTTTCATCGCATTACAGAGTTCAGGCATTGTCGTAGATAATCCTGCAACGTTAGTACAAGTAGGCGATCTAACCAGTTTTCCTGTTGTGATGGCGGCACTCGGCTTCTTTCTAACAATAGCACTTGTTCACCGTGGCTTTAAAGCTGCAGTATTGATTGCAATCTTAATTGTTACAGGCTTGAGTATTGCATTTGGTGAAGTGACTTATGGCGGCATTATGTCAATGCCACCAAGCATTGCGCCAACCTTTATGCAATTAGATTTTGCGGGTGCAATGGAAGTTGGCCTGATTTCAATTGTGTTTGCTTTCTTGTTTGTCGATTTATTTGATACCGCAGGGACGCTTGTCGGTGTTGCTACAAAAGCAAACTTAATCGGTGAAGATGGTAAGTTGCCACGCTTAAATCGTGCGTTACTTGCCGATAGTACTGCAACCTCTGTTGGTGCCTTATTGGGTACATCGAATACTACTTCTTTTGTCGAGAGTGTGTCCGGTGTCGCAGTCGGAGGTCGTACAGGTCTTACTGCGGTAACGGTTGGTGTATTATTCTTACTTGCTCTATTTTTTGCTCCATTAGCAGGCATGGTACCTGCCTACGCAACGGCTGGCGCATTATTCTACGTCGCGATTTTGATGATGTCGGGGTTAGTGGCAATTGATTGGCGTGATCTAACAGAAGCTGCACCTGTTGTTGTGGTTTGTTTGTTGATGCCTTTAACTTATTCTATCGCTGAAGGTATCGGCCTTGGTTTTATCACTTATGCTGCGGTTAAAGCTATGAGTGGTAAGGGACGTGATGTAAATATCAGTGTTTGGGTTATTTCAGCATTGTTCCTTGCGAAAATAATTTTTCTTTAAGTTTTAGATTTCATAAAGCTTTATTTATTTATGGCGATTTAACATCGTTGATCCAGAGGTTCTTTATCTATGAGTAATAAATTCATCATCACTTGGGATAACATGCAAACTTACACTCGTCAGCTAGCTGAAAAGTTACTACCTGCTGAGCAGTGGACAGGTATTATTGCTGTTAGCCGTGGCGGTCTTGTTCCTGCTGCTATTTTGGCGCGTGAACTGGGTATCCGTCATGTAGATACCGTATGTATCTCAAGCTACGATCATGATCACCAGCGTGATATGCGTGTGATCAAGAAAGCAGAAGGTGATGGTGAAGGCTTTATTATTGTTGATGATTTAGTCGACACTGGCGGTACAGCTGAAAAAATTCGTGAAATGTACCCACGTGGTAAATTTGTAACAGTATGTGCAAAGCCTGCTGGTCAACATTTGGTTGATGATTATGTTGTTGATATTCCACAAGATACGTGGATTGAACAACCATGGGACATGGCGGTTACTTTTGTCGATCCAATTGCTAAAAAATAAGTCGCTTAATCTCTCACAGTATAGAGTCGTGCTACTCGCTACTGTAAACTAAGATTGTTTTTAAAGACGCCATAAAGGCGTCTTTTTTTTGCGTTAAATCGACATATTCAACCCTTTTTGGGTATATCATCTTAACAATTATCACGCCTACGTTGGAGAGTGCTGTGTCAGAGCCATCCCCTGAGAATTTATCAGAAAAGCTATTTGCCCCGAGACCGACGTCAAAAGAAACCTCGAATTTAGTGAAAATTGCCCATGTGCGAAGTGGAAAAGTGAATAATGCACTTGATGGCGAAAGTGAAACTGGTTGGTACCGCGTTTTACGCCGTCCACAATGGATTTGGCAGGGCGTCGATCCGATAGAGCTTGAAGCGGTACTTGCTCGTATCGCGAGTGCGAAAGCTCCACGTACGAGTGAACATTTACTTGATACGGTGATTGGCTATAAGCCTGGTAACTGGACATACGAATGGTCGCAGTTGGGCGCAAACTATCAAAAGCAAGCACGTCTTCTATTAAATGATGGTGAGAAACTTAAAGCTTCTGAGTTGTTATTAAAAGCCAGCACGCATTACAGTATTGCCGCGTATCCATATATCAAAGGCGATCAATTGGCTGATCAAGCAGAGTTGCAAGCTAATCAAAGTTATCGTGAAGCGATAGAATTACGTCCACATGATATGCGAACAATTAATGTGAAGTATGAAGGTAAAACCTTTGAGGCTTTTATTCATTTACCGCGTACCGATAAACTGTTACCGACAGTGATAGTCAGTGGTGGGTTAGATACATTGCAGTGTGATTTGTGGCGCTTATATGAAGATTATTTAGGGCCGGCAGGTTATGCGATGGTCACACTGGATATGCCATCTGTCGGTCATTGTGATCGTTGGAATTTAACAGAAGATACCAGCCGACTTCATCAAGCGCTATTGCAGCAGATACGTGATGTACCTTGGGTCGATCACCATAAAGTTGCAATGCTAGGATTACGAATGGGCGGTAATGCAGCCATTCGTTTAGGTTTTATGGAGCCAACACGTTTAAAGACTTGTATTAGCTTGGGTGGCGCAATTCATAGTGTGTTGACTCAACCTAAGCTGATTGAGCAGATCCCTCGGATGTATCTTGATGTTTTAGCTTCTCGAATGGGAAAAAATGGTCAATCAGAAACCAGCATCATTTCTCATCTTCCGGCATGGTCGTTAAAGCACCAAGGGATTTTAGGTCGCCGTCGTATTGATATGCCAATGCTGGGGATAAGTCTAAAAAATGATCCGGTATGCCCAGAAAGTGATAATCAGTTAATTGCGTTATCCAGTTATGGTGGCAAAGCGATAACGTTACCAGAAAAGCCGATTCATGATGGCTATCACCGCTCATTAACGACAGTGGTCGAATGGCTAAATGATCAGTTAGGGTAATCAAGTCGACAACTATTTGGCTGTATTAACTAAATACAGCCAAAACCTTGACAGCGTATAGTAACGATATCGCTTCTTGTTTTATACCGCTATGATATTGTTAACAAAATATCATCATCGTCATTGGCATTTTATCTATGTTCAACCATAATATATAAATACTGATAACTATCTTGTTGCACATAAACAACATGATTAAAAAAACGTTATTAGAAGTATATGATTTTGAGTATTAGCATACTCATAACTGCAGTTGACTATGGATGGATTTGCAATGACTTCGACAACTCTTTTTCCGCCTCATGGGCGTTTAATGACAAAATTAACTGCGCTTGGTCCTTACTTACGTGAGAAGAAATCAAAAGAAGGTCTGTTCTTTTTTGATTGTTTAGCCAGTTGTGTTAATGCCGATAAAGAGCCTGAACAACGTGAGTTTTGGGGCTGGTGGTTAATCTTAACAGCTAGCGATAATGGTTATGAATACTGCTATGATTTTGGTCGTTTTGATTTAAATGGTGAGTGGAATAACGGAAAGTTACCAGCAAAGCATAAAGATGCGGTAATGAAAACGTTATCAGATTTCCATGGTAAGTTGACGCCATTTATTGTTGATGAATGCCAATTAACTTTGTCTTCATCTTCAGAACTTACGCAAATACCGCTTACTGAGTTGTCATAAATAATTCGTCCTGAATTTATAAAACCCATCCGAAGAAGTGATGGGTTTTTTTGTATCTTTTTTTTACATATTGTTGTCTGAGACAACTGAATTTAGCGGCTTAATGATAAATTTGTTTGATTTGTAAGCGTTTCAGCTTGTTAACTAAATATTTGCGTATTTATATTTATTTAGTCACTGTTTTTCTCTTGTGCTTTGTTAGCGGTATTGATAAAACAAAGTACTTTTTATTTCTTTATATTTTGTTTGATCCCTATGGCAGATACCAAAAATACTAATGCTCGAGAGCAAGACCTTGCAGCATCTGCTGCATCACAAACAATTGTTGTTAAGCTGGGCACCAGTGTTCTAACTGGCGGTACGCTGAAGTTAGATCGCGCCCACATGGTTGAGCTTGTCCGTCAGTGTGCGATGCTTCGTCGTCAAGGACATAAAATTATTATTGTCACATCTGGTGCAATTGCGGCAGGACGTGAGCATTTAGGTTACCCCGAACTGCCCAAAACAATGGCGAGTAAGCAATTACTGGCAGCGGTTGGGCAAGGTCGCTTAATTCAAGAATGGGAAACCTTATTTGGTATTTATGGGATTAATATCGGTCAAATGTTACTAACGCGTGCAGATTTAAATGATCGTGAACGTTATTTAAATGCGCGTGATATGTTAGTCGCTTTACTGGATAACGGCATTGTTCCTGTTGTGAATGAAAATGATGCGGTAGCAACAACCGAAATTAAAGTGGGTGATAACGATAACTTATCCGCGCTTGTTGGTATTTTAGGCGGTGCAGATAAATTATTATTGATGACCGATCAGCCAGGTTTATTCACTGCCGATCCACGTAATAACCCTGACGCAGAGCTTATCCGTGAAGTACATACTATTGATGAAACATTACGTAAATTAGCGGGTGGTACTGTTGGTGGTTTAGGTACTGGTGGTATGGCAACAAAACTACAGGCAGCCGATGTGGCTCGTCGAGCTGGTATCGAAGTAATTATTGCTGCCGGTCGTCGTCCTGATGTGATTATTGATTTAGCGGAAGGTAAATCTGTTGGTACGCGTTTCTTACCATTGGAATCACCATTAGAAAGCCGTAAGCGTTGGATTTTAGCAGGGCCTCCTCCTGCGGGTGACATTGTTATTGATGATGGTGCTGTCATTGCTGTGCAACAACGTGGGAGTAGTTTACTCGCAAAAGGGATCACCATGGTAAAAGGTGATTTTGAACGCGGTGAAGTTGTGCGTATCTTTGATAAACAAAATAACCTATTAGCACGTGGTATTTGCCGCTACTCGAGTGTAGATATGGCAAAGATTGCAGGAAAGCATAGCCAAGAAATTCACCTTGTTTTGGGTTACGAACATGGTCACGTGGCTATTCACCGTGATGATATGGTAGTTATTTAAAAACGACATGTATGTATAAATACAGATAAGTATTGGCATCACGACAGGGATTAATAGAGGAATTATTGTGAATCTTGAATTAATGGGACAAGCGGCGCAACAAGCGGCTTTCGAGTTAGCAACAACGCCGACTGCAGTAAAAAATAATGCTTTAGCGATTATTGCTGATGAATTAGAAAGTAATAAAGACGTTATCTTAGCAGCGAACAAACAAGATATTGACGCCGCACTTGAATCAGGTATGTCAGATGCCTTAGTTGATCGTCTATTACTGAATGAATCACGTTTAGCGGGTATCGCGAATGATGTTCGTAACGTAATTAACCTAAACGATCCTGTTGGTGCAGAGCTTGATAGCCGCGTACTTGAAAATGGTATGCGTTTAAGTCGTCGTCGTGTTCCATTAGGTGTTGTTGGTGTGATTTATGAAGCACGTCCGAATGTAACTATTGATATTGCGGCTTTATGCTTAAAAACAGGTAACGCTAGCATTCTTCGCGGTGGGCGCGAGACATTCCATTCTAATATGGCACTGGTAAAAGTGATTCAAGTGGCATTGGAAAAAGCAGGACTACCCGCCGCTTCTGTACAGTACATAGAGCAACCCGATCGCGAACTTGTTTCACAACTGCTCAAGCTTGATCAATACGTTGATATGATCATTCCTCGTGGTGGTGCAGGTTTACATAAAATGTGTAAAGAAAACAGCACTATTCCTGTGATCATCGGCGGTTTTGGTATTAGCCATATCTATGTTGATGAAAGTGCCGATCTTACTCGTTCTTTAGATGTGGTTGAAAATGCCAAAGTACAGCGTCCATCAGCCTGTAATGCGTTAGATACCTTATTGGTAAATGAGAAAGTAGCGGAAGCTTTCTTATCGCGTTTAGTTGAGCGTATGAATAAAGCTAAGGTCGAGTTGGTTGCTGATGAAGCAGCCTATAATCTACTTAAAGGTAAAGCTTCTTCATTACGTAAAATCACTGAAGGTGATTTTGATACCGAGTGGTTAAGTTACACATTGGGTATTAAAGTGGTAAACGATGTGGATGAAGCCATTTTCCATATGCGTAAACACAATGCGAGCCATTCAGATTCGATCTTAACCAATAACCTACAGTCGGCTGAACGCTTTGTTAATGCGGCTGGATCTGCGGCTGTATATGTAAATGCGTCTACACGTTTTACTGACGGCGCACAATTTGGTTTAGGTGCAGAAGTTGCTGTATCTACTCAGAAACTGCATGCTCGTGGCCCAATGGGCTTAGAAGAGCTAACGAGTTATAAGTGGGTTGGTGTAGCTGATTACTTAAGCCGCGCTTAATCGTTAAATAAAATGTAAAAAGCTGCCTGCTAGTAATAACTAATTGGCAGCTTTTTTTGTGTCTGTAATTTTTGCTTTGTCTTATTCTTTATTGTCTTCTTTATATTGATATACAGGATCTTCTTGTTTACTGAGAGGGTGTTTGTCGTCAAACAGCTTGTTCTTTTTCTGCATCCCAATCTTCATATAAGCGGTATATTTTAGCGCTGCAATGTTGCTAGCTATGACGGCAACAATAATAAAGGAGATCACCCAAGGGTTAAAAAGCCATTCCATATTAGCCTCACTGATTTAGTGATAAAGAGTATTTTCAGGATAGCACTTTTATCGAATACTTAGCTTGTATATTAGCCATTAATGACAATAAAAAAGCAGCCACATATTTCACTGTTTAAGTAAAAATATGTTAGCTGCTTTGAGTATTGAATGCGTTTGTGATTACAGTGCTTTTTCTAATACTTTTTGGTACATGTCGGTTAGCTTTTCAAGATCAGCAACTTTTACACACTCATTCACTTTGTGAATGGTGGCATTTACAGGACCTAACTCAACCACTTGCGCACCCGTACGAGCGATAAATCGACCATCCGATGTACCACCGGTAGTAAGAAGTTCAGGTTGCTGGTGGTTCACTTCTTCAATCGCGCCAACAACCGCTTCTACTAACGTGCCTTTATCGGTAAGGAATGGATGACCGCTTAATGTCCATTTTAAGTCGTAATCTAAACCATGGGCATCTAATACTGAATGTACACGGCGCTTTATTTCTACATCCGTTAATTCTGTACTAAAGCGGAAGTTAAATTGCACTTCAAACTCTCCAGGGATCACATTTGATGCGCCAGTGCCTGCGGCAACATTTGGGATCTGGAAACTGGTTGGTGGAAAGTATGCATTGCCGTTATCCCATGTGGTGGCAGCAAGCTCAGCGAGGGCTGGTAATGCTTTGTGAATGGGATTATTCGCTAGATGTGGATAGGCAACGTGTCCTTGAATACCTTTTACGGTTAAATCACCGGTAATTGATCCACGACGTCCGTTTTTTACAACGTCTCCAACGTGGTGAGTACTTGAAGGCTCACCGACAATACACATATCGATTTTTTCGTTACGGGCTTCAAGGGTATCAACTACGCGGGTTGTACCATTGATAAATGGCCCTTCTTCATCCGAGGTGATGAGCAGGGCAATAGAGCCTTTGTGATCAGGGTTTTCTGCGATGAAACGCTCAATAGCAACAATCATACATGCTAGAGAGCCCTTCATATCTGCGGCACCACGGCCGTGAAGATAGCCATCGATAATCGTTGGTTCAAACGGTGGCGTATGCCATTGTTCTACAGGGCCTGAAGGCACCACATCTGTGTGACCGGCAAAAACAAACAGTGGTGCTTGAGTACCACGGCGAGCCCAAAGGTTGGTGGTATCTTCAAATACCATGGTTTCGATAGTAAAACCTAATTGCTCAAGACGAGCAATCATTACATCTTGGCAGCCTGCATCTTCAGGGGTAACTGATGGGCGACTCATTAAATCTTTAGCAAGCGCAATAACTGGGCTATCAGACATCCTTGTATCCTTGTTATTGTTGATGGAAAATTTCTTGGTATTGAGCAGGTTTAAAACCTAAGTAGTACGCATCATTGTGCACTAATAGCGGACGCTTGATCATTGCAGGTTGCTCTAACATCAGGGCTAAGGCATTGTCGCGATTTAAGCTATTTTTTTGCTCATCAGTCAGTTGACGGTAAGTCGTTCCACGTTTATTAAGCATGGCTTCCCAGCCCAATGCTGCTTCAAACGTTTCGAGTTGAGCGCGATCTAAGCCATCAACACGGTAATCATGGAAAGTGTATTCAATATTTTCTGCTTCTAACCACTTTTTCATTTTCTTGATAGTGTCGCAGTTTTTGATGCCGTAGGCTGTAGTACTCATAAAGGATCTGACTTGATTATATTTTAATGAATAGTCTTTTATAACGAGATTACACAATGACCGCAAGTGTTGTTGTTTGTGAGAGGATTGTAATGGATTGAAAACGGCACTGTTAATAAAAACAATAATACTTTTTTTCTTTTTCTATTTAATCGAAGTAAAGATAAAGCTGGCTTGATCAAACTCAACATAAATATTTTCCACTGCTTAATAATATGTGGAGTATTTTATGGAGGCCTCAATGGAACTGAATCCGGTTTTTGCCCGTCGACTTTATTTAGCATTGTTAGTAGAACATACAGAGAGACCTAATGTCCCTCGGTTGGTTGAGCAAACAGGCTGGCCGCGTCGAACTATTCAAGATGTATTAAAAGCGCTACCTAGCATTGGTATTGAGCTGGCTTTTATTCAAGATGGTCGCCGTCATAATGATGGTTACTATACATTGAATGATTGGGGACCCTTTGATTTGGAATGGATTAAAGAGAAAGAACCCTATTTATTAGCGGCATTATCCTAAAGAATTAAAACGCATAAGACGTCAGGTGTTATGCGTTTTTTTAGTATGGTATTTATTGATCTTGGGCTTCAAGATATAAAATCGTTGCTGCGGTACGAGATTTTACTTGTAGCTTTTTGAGTAAACTTTTCATATGAACTTTAACCGTTGCCTCTGAGATAAAGAGCTGCTCGGCGATTTGGCGATTACGTTGTCCTTTTGCCACTTCTTGCAATATTTGCGTCTCACGGTCTGTTAATTGTGACAAGATATTCGTCGGGGTACTGGGTGATTCAAGACACTCTTTTACGATATCACTGTAGGCTTTCCCGCCACATAATGCAGATTTTAGCTGTTCGATTAACTCATCCGGTTCGGTATCTTTGAGCAAATAACCATCAGCCCCAGCATTGAGTACTGTTTTAATATCGCTTCGACTATCAGAGACGGTTAACACGACAATACAAGCAAGGATACCTTCATTACGCATCGCTATTAGGGTATCGAGACCGGACAACCCCTTCATGTTTAAATCAAGTAAGATCAAATCTGGTGATTTTTCATGGGCGAGTGCGATAGCATCATTACCATTACTGGCTTCACCTACTAATTGGAAGTCTGATTCAAGGCTTAATAGTTGGCCTATCCCTCGACGCATGAGAGGGTGATCATCAACAATCATGACTTTCCAGCATGTCATAGTTTTATCCTTTCTGTAATGGGAATAATAGGCAGATAGAGCTACCTTGATCGATTCCCGATTGTATGTTTAATTCACCCTGTAGCCGTGATGCGCGCTCTTGCATAATACTTAAACCGTAATGATCACGTTTACTTTCGTTAAGGTCGAATCCTTTACCGTCATCGATGATCGTGACATGAATATGCTGATCGGTTTGTTGACAGTTTACGGTAATTTCATCGGCGTCTGCATGTTTAATCGCATTTAATACTGCTTCTCGAATAATTTGTAACAGGTGAACTTGGTTATGGGCATCTAACGCCATGGATGAAATTTGATTATCTATAATTAAGAGTGCATCGGTTTGCTCTTCTAATGGTTCTAACATTTGATTTAAGGCTTCACCAAAATTGGCATCTTTAATCGTCAAACGAAATGTACTGAGTAATTCGCGTAGTTGGGTATAAGCATTACCTAACCCTTCTTCGATATCATGAACTGTCTGATGGGTATTTTCATTCTGAGCGTTTTGGTTGAGTTCTCTTTTCAATAAGGCTAATTGAATTTTTAAATAAGAGAGAGATTGTGCTAATGAATCATGCAGTTCACGGGCAATGGTCGCGCGCTCTTCCATTAATAATAAATATTCCGCTTGTTTTTGGGCGCGGTTGTAATAGATAGCACGAGCAAGGATCTGAGAGATATTATTAATTAATGCCTTATCAGGGCAAGGTAACGTGTACTGCCACCAAAGTTGCCCCATTAACTCACCATCAATATACAGTTCATTGTATTGCCAATGTTTACCTGCTTGTTGACCGACTTGAATTTCTGATGTGCTGCCATTGGGCTCTACAATGATCAGTTTTACGCCAATTAAACCATTAATCGTAATCATAGTTTCAAGCATATTTATGAATTGCTCACGGGTTAGACGACTCACTGAAAGTTGTTGTGAGCAATTATAAAGCACCTGAAGTGATTCGTTTGCATGACGTAAACGGTGGGTTTTTTCATTGACACTGCGTTCTAATCCTTGATAAAGCAGCTCTAGCTCTGATGACATTTTACTAAATGTATGAGCTAAAATACCCAGTTCATTGTTGTTATTGTTTAATAAGTTTAATCGAAAATTTTTACGCTTGACTTGCTTACAGGCATCAACAAGATCATTTAAAGGTGCAACTATTTGTTGGCGTGTATAACGAATGGTGTAGAAGACGATAAGAAAAATAAGACTAAGCCCTATAGCACCAATAAAAGCGAGGCGTTGGAGTTTAAGCTCAGATGATTTTTGCAGTTCAGCAACAAAGCTATTAATACGATGGACAAATGGTGCGACATGTTGAATAAATACAGTGTTGTTGTCGGTTTTAAGGATCGGATGCAGTTCTTCCCAACGTAGGATTAATTGATTGTAGTCTTGTTGAATATCTGTTGATACAAACCAATAGGAGAGTTCTTTCATTGGTGTTGAATAAAGTGAATGTTCAAATTGTTCAATATGATCAGATAAAAGAGGTGATTCGGTTTCAACATCAAAAGCTAATCGATAGCTTTGCATACGTAAAGAGCCTGCAATATTAATAGCTTCAGCATCATTTTGACTTGAAACCAATGTCATTAATGCAAGTACAGTCGTTATTATTGAAATAATTAAAATTAGTACTAAAGAGCGCGCTATCGTCGCTGTTACAGAATGTGTCGTTTTTTTCCTATTCACATTAGTCCTTCTTGTTACTTACCCTGAAATTATTAATTGCTCAATTTTTGATATAGATGTTCTAACGAATAATGTGAGCTTTATCGGCTCGATTTATTGATCTAGAACAAACAACCCTATCAATTACCCCTTAGGGGGTATTTAAGCAATTATTTCATTATTTAAAATTAATATATAAAAACATTAATGGTTTATTAATAGATGCTGTTTGAGTTATTTACTGAATGTTTTGTCAGCTATGTAATATAAACAGTACAACGATAGAGGTAATGATGGTTGATCGTTTAAGACGTTCATTATTTACACGCAAAACACCATCAAACATTCCACGCTTACCTTGGCTGAGTCATGCAGATACTTTTACTGATCTTTGTTCTCGTTGTGAACGCTGTATCGAAAATTGTGAGACAAACATCATAGTGAAAGGTGATGGCGGTTTTCCTCAAGTGGATTTCAGCCAAGGTGAAGGAGAATGCACTTTTTGTTATCAGTGTGCCGATGCTTGTCCTGAACCGTTATTTCTTCCGCAATCAGAATTGCCATGGAACATCATTGCAGCGATTAATGAAAGTTGCATGGCATCTAAAAATATTGAATGTAGAAGCTGCGGTGATATGTGCGATCCCCAAGCGATAAAATTTCAATTGCAGGTTGGAAACGTCGCTATGCCAACCATTACAGATAAAGACTGTACTGGATGTGGAGCCTGTTTATCGGGGTGCCCTACATCTGCAATAACAATTACTCGTGTGGCTCACGACACACAGTAGTACACATCAAAGAGAGTCTGTATGTCTTTACAAGAAGTGCATATATCAAGCCTCGTGGTGCATGTGAAACCCGAGCATTTACAAGAAATAAAGCAACAGATTTTAGCAATGCCGAATACTGAAATACCGGGCGACAGTGAAGAAGGGAAAATCATTGTAGTACTTGAGACAGAGAACCAAGGCTACGTGACCGATACCATAGATAAAATCAATAATTTAGAAAATGTGTTAATTACTTTTTTGGTGTACCACCAAATAGAGCACTTTGAGACGCAACCAGAGGGCAACTCATGAAAATGACAAGACGCGCATTTGTTAAAGCAAATGCTGCCGCTTCAGCTGCGGCTGTTGCAGGTATTACCTTACCCGCGTCAGCAACTAACTTAATTGTAAGTTCTGATGAAACAAAAATTAAATGGGATAAAGCGCCGTGTCGTTTTTGTGGTACAGGCTGTTCTGTTTTGGTGGGTACCCAAAACGGTCGAGTTGTTGCCACTCAAGGCGATCCTAAAGCGCCAGTAAATAAAGGACTTAACTGTATAAAAGGTTACTTCCTCTCAAAAATTATGTACGGCAAAGATCGCCTACAAACACCAATGCTTCGAATGAAGAATGGTCAGTACGATAAAGAAGGTGAATTCACGTCTGTATCGTGGGATACCGCGTTTGATGTCATGGCTGAAAAATGGAAGGCAGCACTGAAAAAACAAGGTCCGTCAGGTGTAGGTATGTTCGGCTCCGGCCAATGGACTGTCATGGAAGGTTATGCGGCATCAAAAATGATGAAAGCCGGTTTCCGTTCTAACAATATCGATCCTAATGCACGTCACTGTATGGCATCGGCGGTGGTTGGCTTCATGCGTACCTTTGGTATCGATGAACCAATGGGTTGTTATGATGATTTAGAACATGCGGATGTCTTTGTTCTATGGGGCTCGAACATGGCTGAAATGCACCCTGTACTATGGACGCGTATGACAGATCGTCGCTTAAGCCACCCTCATGTTAAAGTGAATGTGCTATCAACGTATCAACACCGTTCTTTTGAACTTGCAGATAACGGCATGATCTTTGAACCGCAAACCGACTTAGCTATTGCCAACTTTATTGCCAACTACATTATCCAAAATGATGCGGTGAATTGGGATTTTGTGAATAAGCATACCCACTTTAAACGTGCACAAACCGACATTGGTTATGGTCTACGTGACGATAATCCACTACAACAGCAAGCTGCTAACCCGAATTCCGGTGATATTTTCCCAATGAATTTTGAGGAATACAAAGCTTCTGTTGCTGATTATACGGTAGAGAAAGCGTCAGAAATGTCAGGTGTTGAGCCTGAGAAATTGATTGAACTTGCAAAATATTATGCCGATCCAAAGTTAAAAGTGATGTCACTTTGGACTATGGGAATGAACCAACATACCCGTGGCGTGTGGATGCAAAGCCTCGTTTATAACTTGCACTTACTGACAGGTAAAATTGCAACGCCAGGGAATAGCCCATTCTCATTAACCGGTCAGCCATCGGCATGTGGTACCGCACGTGAAGTGGGGACTTTTGCACACCGTTTACCAGCAGATATGGTTGTGGCAAATCCTAAACACCGTGAAATAGCAGAGAAAATTTGGAAACTGCCAGCAGGTACGATTCCGCCAAAACCTGGTTATCACGCAGTCTTACAAGATCGCATGTTAAAAGACGGCAAGTTAAATGCGTATTGGGTAATGTGTAATAACAATATGCAAGCGGGACCAAATATTAATGAAGAGCGTTTACCGGGTTACCGTAACCCTGAAAACTTCATTGTTTGTTCTGATCCATACCCAACAGTGACAGCTCAAGCTGCCGATCTGATTTTACCAACCGCAATGTGGGTAGAAAAAGAAGGGGCTTACGGCAATGCCGAGCGTCGTACACAAGCTTGGTATCAACAAGTTAAAGCACCAGGTGAAGCAAAATCAGATTTATGGCAAATCATGGAGTTCTCTAAACGCTTCAAAGTAGAAGAAGTGTGGGGAGAAGAGCTGATCAATAAAATGCCTCAGTATCGTGGCAAAACCATGTATGACATTTTATTCCGTAATGGACAGACTGATAAATTTCCATTAAGTGAAGCGCAAGAGCTTAATGATGACGCACAAGCGCAAGGTTTCTATGTCCAAAAAGGCTTGTTTGAAGAATATGCAGAATTTGGTCGTGGTCATGGGCATGATTTAGCACCGTATGATACTTACCACCAAGTACGTGGTTTGCGATGGCCGGTCGTTGATGGCAAAGAAACCTTGTGGCGTTTTAAAGAAGGCTCTGATCCTTATGCTAAAAAAGGCACTGACTGGGATTTCTATGGTAAACCAGATGGTAAAGCATGGATTATTTCAGCACCTTACGAAGCACCACCAGAAGTGCCAGATAGTGAATACGACATGTGGCTATGTACGGGGCGTGTACTTGAGCATTGGCATACAGGTACCATGACACGTCGTGTACCTGAACTGTATAAAGCGGTGCCTGATGCACTGTGTTACTTACATCCAGATGATGCGAAAAAGCGTGGTTTGCGCCGAGGTGATGAAGTGAATGTCGCTTCTCGTCGTGGTGAAGTTCGCTGTCGTATTGAAACTCGTGGTCGTAATCGTCCGCCAGAAGGTTTGATCTTTATCCCATTCTTTGATGCACGAATTTTAGTGAATAAGCTGATCCTTGATGCGACTGATCCGTTATCAAAACAGACTGACTTTAAAAAGTGCCCTGTGAAAATTAGCAAGGTTTAACCCTGCCTATGGCGAGTGAATAGCACACTCGCCTCATTTCAGAATTAGCCTGTTGGCGGAGAACATCATGAAAAGAATCTTATTGGCTGTATTAGCGGTGAGTGCATTAATGGCGGGAGTTGTACAAAGTGAAGAATCAACAACACCAGCTAAACCTGTATCAGAAGCAGTAGCAAAAACAGAAATCTTTAATCCGGGTGGTATCGGTGGTCTTGAATCATTACGTGGCTCTGCTGAACTAGAAACTACGCGTCCAGCGGATCCGATGAAGCATTATCCTAAAGATCAAGGCGTCATTGACAGTGATTATGTGTATCAGCCACCATTGATCCCACATACGATCCGTAATTATGAAGTGTCACTTAACGCGAATAAGTGTTTAGCATGTCACAGTTGGAAAAATGCTAAAGAAATGGGCGCAACTAAGATCAGCGTTACACACTATATTTCGCCACAAGAAGGACAAGTATTGTCTGACGTATCACCGAGTCGTTATTTCTGTCAGCAATGTCATGTGCCACAAGCCGATGCTAAGCCATTAGTTGAAAATGACTTCAAACGTGTTAGTGCTTTGCAATAACCATAGGTAAGGGATGATATATGAAGTTATTAAAAACGTTTTGGTTGCGCTTAAAAACACCCAGCAAGGTTGCGGTAGGTTTAGTACTCTTCATGGGATTTATCGGTGGTTTATTGTTCTGGGGCGGTTTTAATACCGTAATGGAAAAAACCAATACTGAAGAGTTCTGTGCTGGTTGTCATGCGCCAATTGTAAAAGAGATCAAAGAAACTATTCACTTTTCTAACCGCTCCGGCGTGCGTGCAATTTGCTCTGATTGCCATGTGCCACACAATTGGACAGATAAGATTGTGCGTAAGGTGCAAGCCTCTAAAGAAATTGTGGCTCACTTGATGGGAACGATTGATACGCCTGAAAAATTTGCTGAGCGTCGTGGCCACTTAGCTGAACGAGAATGGAAACGAATGAAAGACAATAACTCGCAAGAGTGCCGTAATTGTCATGAATTCAATTATATGGATTTTTCAGAGCAAGCGCCTCGTAGTGCTAAATTACACTCAACAGCGTTAGCCTCAGGGGATAAAACCTGTGTTGATTGCCATAAAGGTATTGCACATAAATTACCTGATATGAAAAATATTGAAGGTTGGCAATAAACCAAAGGAGAGAAAATGAGCACATTAGAATCGGTGATCTGGCACATACTAGGCTATGCAGCGATGCCTGTGATTATTTTATCCGGGTTTGTTGCGGTTGCGGCTGTAAGTATATGGTTACTGTCATTGGGTAAAGATAAGAAAATCAACGAATAGAAGATCACTCTTTGAATCAGTAAAGAATAAGCTGTCCTTTTAATACGTTAGTGCGTTATAGAAGGGCGGCTTTTGTTGTTTTTTCGCAGGGGATTTCGCTTCCATTAGCGGTACCCAATCGCAAACAACATCCGCCAAGTAAGGTAGAGCGGCAGCCATTCAAACATAAAATAAGTGATAGAGAATGACTGACTTTCATTTGTGTTGATTTCAAAAAAATGCAACCCAAGAATAACGCTCAGTCCTAATAGCGTGAAGAGCTTAAACGTTTTCTTATCCATGATAGTTAATCCTATTTCGAATGATATTAGAATATACATGCAAATGAGAATTATTATCAAATTATTTTTTATTGCTTAATCAGTTCGTGCTTTATTAATTGGTTACGGAATGCTTCTACTCTTTTTCTATTCACACCAAAATCAGAATATCCAACCCGCGAGGCTGAACGAACATTAAGATGATCATCGACTTGTTTTATTTCAAGATCATCGGTAAAACGAAAAATTTTGCTGGTGGCTTCAACATGAAGGTAATGATGACTCTCATCCGTTATTTTTGTCCCAGGAAGAGATAAAGCTGCTTGTTTAATCCCTTGCCAGTCTTTCATACCTTTCGCCGTTAAGGTAAACGGTGACACAGTAAAATCGTCTCGCTGATCTTGGGTAGAAACACAATTTGGCTTTTTGCCACAAGGTTGATTAATTCGTTGTTGCCAGGCTGCTGGATTAGAATCGCTACAGCCAACAAGAGGGAAGAGTACAAGCAATAATAATCTAGTAGTTAGCATTCAGACTCTCCTCTTTTTATTGTATCGGTGGCAATAATAAATACACGGCAAAACCTACCCATGATGCAATTAAAAGGCCCCAAGCGAGTTTATTGTGTTTATATATTACCGTTTCAGTAGTTATGGTTTCTGAGGGAGTGTCTGCCTCATTAGAGGCTTTACTACGTGACACTTTCTTTTTCAATTTGTCTTGCTCACGAGCTTTAGCTTTTTGTTGTTTTTTATATTGCTCTATGCCTTTTTGAATCCCTTGTGCAACCAGTCTTGTCTGCTCTTTGGTTTGTCCTACTTTTTGTGTAGCTTTTGCTATGCGTATTGCTTCTGCTTGTGTTTCTGGTGAAGGGGCGGATTGTTTTCTACTTGACATGGTATAGCTCCCTGAAAATAACAATTAAGCGTTGATTATATCGTATAAGTAAAAAGGTTGAGGTGATAGCAATAAAAGAGAAAGTAAAGGCTACGGTATATCTTACTGATTATGTAGGAAAATTTCAGAAATAGGTAAAAGGTTTGTTAAACGTGTTTTTAATGTGTAACTTTATGTTTTTTAAGTATTTACCTATACCTTTTACTGTCTGTGATCTATGTTTAAAAAACAGTGTATTTGTTTTTTTTAGATCAAAAAATGTGACGGTAACGGCAATATAAAAAACTGAAAAGTGCGGTCCTGCACAAAACCTTGTCCTTATTGTTCAAAATATAAATGAATAGATTAGAGTCGTTTGTGAACCACAGAGATGTTTATTAAGCTCTGATCTAAATTTCATTGGATACCTGTTTGAGGAAAATGGCTTGTTATATCCGATAGATGCTTATGATCAGCATGGACAATTAAAAATTAATACCATGTTGTGGTTTGTTTTACTGTTTAACGCCAAAGCCTGGTTAGTGTTTATTATGGCTGGGGTTAGCCGTACTCAAGGCGGTGAATTACTTGAGCTTATTTATCCAATAAGAGATGTTTTATACATAGGTATGGCAATAGGTAGCCCCGCAATTTTTTTAATGTGGCTATCAGGTCAACGAAATAAAAATAACAAATTAATACATTTTCTGTGGCGGCAAGGGAAGAGAGTGTTACTTGCTGTATATAGTTTTGATTTTATAATGCAAATATATCATTTAGTGATCAGTCATGGTGAGTTTAGCTGGATACGAGCGACTACATTACTGTTAACGGCATGGCTTGGGTTGTACCTTTTAAGGAGCTCGCGAGTGAAAGATATATTTGCAGATTAGCCTGTGAAGGGGAACTGTAATGAATGATTTTAGTCGAGGACAATTGCTATTAAGCACGTTACTAAGCCCATTAGCGATGGCTGATTGGTTGCTTGATGTTAGTTTTGAATTGAGTAGTTACTGTTATTCGAAACAGACTGTGAATATCTCACTATCATTACTGCCAGGTGAAGAGACGGTGTTCTTTAATGGCCTAAGTCAAAGCCAACATAATTTGTGTCGTGAAGTGGTTGGTCGCGCTCAATTACTTGATGTGTCACCAGATGAAGTAAAAATTGCATTTCAGATCCAAGAGCGTTTAGATGATGGTGGTTGGCGTACTATTTTAGCTAAAACCTTATCTACTGGGCTTAATATGCCGATATTATTTGAAAGTGAAAATAGTGACTTAGAAGAGCGTGTCAAATTACAAATTGAAATAATGACAGCATAATACATTAATATCGATCGGTGCTCTGTGTCTCCTTTAATAACGCCTTCTTTAATAAGAGGGCGTTGTTGTATCTATTGACTGATAATATGGTAAAAATGCGTAAAAACTGGAAGTGATGCATCAGGATCAAATGATTTACGTAATTATATAGTTATAATTACTTTTCATTATTGATTAGAAATCCTGTTAGGAGAAGACACCTATGAGTATTGCCCAACCAGCAATCGTTCCAGATCGTGGCGCCTTTGCCCTTTATGTTGTAATGAATGTTGTTGGTAATAAGCAAAATGTTATTGCTCAATGCCAGTCTATTCATCAATTACTTGCTGATTTGAATGCAGAGCAGCAAGACGCCAAACTACACGCCAGCGTTGCTTTCGGTAAAGCATTTTGGGAGTCTTTAGGTCAGCAAAGCCCTGCTGAATTAACAGAGTTTCGTCAGTTAGGTGAAGGTGAGACTATTGCTCCTGCAACAGGGGGCGATGTCTTACTACATATCCACTCTAACCGCCATGATCTTAACTTCTATGCATTCCGAGTATTTTTCGAAAAAATGGCACAAGATGTAGAAGTATTAGATGAAACATACGGTTTTCAATACTTAGATCACCGTGACATGACAGATTTCATTGACGGAACAGAGAACCCACAAACAGCGGAAGATCGCGCTAACGTGGGTGTGATTGCTGAAGGTGAGTTTGCGGGGGGAAGTTACGTAATGGTACAGCGTTATGTTCATAACCTACCAGCATGGCATCGTTTAAATGTTCAAGCTCAAGAGAAAGTAATTGGTCGCACGAAAGCAGACTCTGTAGAGCTAGAAGATGTTCCAGCAGCATCACACGTAGGTCGTGTTGATATTAAAGAAAATGGTAAAGGCTTAAAGATTTTACGTCACAGCTTGCCATACGGCTCTGTAACTGCTGATCACGGTTTATTATTCATTGCTTACTGTCAGCGTCAGCATCACTTTGATGCGCAGCTTGAAAGCATGTTTGGTGAAACGGATGGTAAAACAGATCAAATGTTACGTTTCTCAAAACCTGTTACTGGTGCGTATTTCTTTGCGCCATCAATGACGATGTTAAATAGCCTGTAATTCGATAGCGCTATTTTATATAAGCATGCTATGGACTTGTTTGTAGCATGTTTTTTTATAGGTTCAGATAAACAAAAAGCGCTACCGAAGTAGCGCTTTTTTATCAGCTATAGAACTTAGCTTATTTTTTAACGCGTAATACTGGTGTTTCACCAACGTTTACAGCGCCAGAAAGCTTAGTTAGCTCTTTGATCTCATCCATGTTAGAGATAACAACTGGAGTCAGAGTTGACTTCGCTTTCTCTTCTAATAGTGCAAGATCGAATTCGATGATAGTATCGCCAACTTTAACAGTTTGGCCTTCTTCAGCGATGCGAGTAAAACCTTCGCCTTTAAGTTCAACAGTATCAATACCGAAGTGAACGAAAAGTTCGATGCCATCGTCAGACTCAATAGAGAAAGCGTGGTTAGTTTCAAAGATCTTACCAATAGTACCGTTTACTGGTGCAACCATTTTGTTGCCCGCTGGTTTGATAGCAATACCATCACCAACAATTTTCTCAGCAAATACTACATCTGGCACATCTTCGATGTTAACGATTTCGCCAGAAAGTGGTGCGATGATTTCAATTGCACCAGCTTCACTGCTGTCGTCAGAAACCAGTTTCTTCAATTTGTCAAACAGACCCATATCGATGCTCCTAAGCGTTGTTATATTATCTGCAGCTATATTAGCAGATGGTCTTTTCTGCGATGAATTTTTCTACGTGCTCTTCGATTTCAGCAGCTGTCGGTAGAGTTAATGCATACTCTGCCATTGCTTTAACATCAGCAAAGTTAGCGTTACGGATAACTTTCTTGATGCGAGGGATAGAAATCGCACTCATGCTGAATTCGTCAAGACCCATACCTAAAAGAAGTAGAGTAGCACGTTCGTCGCCGGCAAGCTCACCACACATACCTGTCCACTTACCTTCAACGTGAGAAGCATCAATAACTTGCTTGATCACAGTAAGTACAGCAGGCGATAGTGGGTTGTAAAGATGAGAGATTAGCTCATTACCACGGTCAACTGCTAGAGTATACTGGGTTAAGTCGTTGGTACCAATACTAAAGAAAGAAACTTCTTTCGCTAGGTGGTGTGCAATTGCGGCAGCCGCTGGTGTTTCAACCATAACACCGATCTCGATGTTAGCGTCAAAAGCTAAACCTTCAGCTGTTAATTCAACTTTAAACTCTTCAATTGCATCTTTAAGTGTACGTACTTCTTCAACCGAAATAATCATTGGGAACATGATACGGATCTTACCGTGTGCAGATGCACGAAGAATAGCACGGAACTGATCACGTAAAATTTCACGACGGTCAAGGCTGATACGGATTGCACGCCAACCCAAGAACGGGTTCATTTCTTTTGGTAGATCTAAGTATGGTAGATCTTTGTCACCACCGATATCCATAGTACGGATAATCACTGGTTCACCGTGCATCGCTTCTGCAACTTCTTTGTACGCTTGGTATTGCTCTTCTTCTGTCGGTAGAGAATCGCGATCCATGAACAAGAATTCAGTACGGTATAGACCTACGCCTTCACCACCATTACGGTTTACGCCGTCACAGTCTTTCACTGTACCGATGTTACCGCAAACTTCTACTTGCTTACCATCAAGCGTGATTGCAGGAAGATCTTTCAGTTTAGCTAGTTCTTCTTGTTCTGCTTTATGCGCGTCGCTGATAGCTTTAAATTTATTTAACTCATCATCCGTTGGATTGATAACAATCTGATTATTGATTGCATCAAGCACTAGCATATCGCCAGACTTAACTTTTGATGTGATATCGTTTGTACCTACAATCGCTGGAATCTCAAGCGAGCGTGCCATGATTGAAGTGTGTGATGTGCGACCACCGATATCAGTGATAAAACCACGAACATAATCAAGATTAATCTGTGCTGTTTCAGACGGTGTAAGATCGTTAGCAACAAGGATAACTTCTTCGTTAATAGCACTTAGATTGATTACGTTAATGCCTAATGCATTCTTCACAAAACGGCTACCGATATCGCGGATATCACTTGCACGTTCTTTTAAGTACTCATCATCTAAAGACTCAAGTGTTTGTGCTTGCTCTTCGATAACAGAGTAAATTGCAAAGTCAGCAGACATTTTATCTTTAATAAGGGCTATGATTTCTTCTTCAAGCTCCTCATCTTCAAGCAACATGATGTGACCTTCAAAGATCGCTTCTTTCTCTTCACCAAAGGTGACACGTGCTTTTTCTTTGATTACTTCTAGCTGCTCAGACGATTTCTTTCGTGCGTCGAAGAAACGTTGAATTTCGTGATCGATTTGGTCTGCAGAGATTGGTGCTTTGTTTAGAACAACCTCTTCTTCTTGCAGCAGTAGTGCTTTAGCAAAAGCAATACCTGGAGATGCCAAGATACCTGAAATCATAGCCTTACCTTAAATTAACTAAAAACTGAAAACCCGTTTGTATATAAACGTAGCTTAGATCTCGCGGAACATTGCAACTGGTGAACCGTCGTGATCTTCTTTCAGTTGAATTAGAGCATCAACAGCTTCTTGAGCTTGAGCGCCTTCACCTGCGATAGTGATTTGTGCACCTTTGATCAGGCCAAGAGTTTGAAGCTTGAATAGGCTTTTTGCGCTAGCGCTTTTGCCATTAGCAGTTACAGTTACGTCTGCATCAAATGATTTTGCTTCTTTAACGAACTGAGCCGCTGGACGAGTGTGTAGACCATTTGGTGCTGTAATTTCAACTTGCTTCTGATACATAATTCACCCCGATAGATATAGTATTTTATTTAATAATTACTTTATTTATGACAAGCATAATATAGTTATCTTGCTTGTGCTGCTGCAGTATAAACTACCTAATAGCATAATGTCTTAGCTTTAATCCAAGTCAAAGTTTTATCAGAAACTTACTTGTTAGTGACTAAAGTGTATTTTCGCTCCTTTATTTCGGAGCTAAAAATAAAGCGTGCGAGTTTTATATTAAAGCTCAGTTCAAAATGCAACAAAAAAGCCCACAAAGGGGCTTTTTTCATAGTGATATACCTATTAAAGATTATAAAGTGTGATCACTGTTGTGTTTCTTTTTCTGTGAAAATGCCTGCAAATAGTGCTGTTGATAGGTAACGTTCACCTGAACTTGGTAATACAACAACAATATTTTTGTCGGCAAACTCAGGACGTGCTGCAATGTTATTTGCTGCAACAACCGCTGCACCTGAAGAAATACCAGCAAGAATACCTTCTTCTTCCATTAGGCGACGCGCCATTTCGATTGCGTCATCTGAGCTTACTTTTTCAACTTCATCGATCAATGATAAATCTAAGTTACCAGGAATAAAGCCAGCACCAATACCTTGGATTTTGTGTGGAGCTGGTTGAACCGTGTCACCGTTTAATGTTTGGGTAATCACTGGAGACTCTAGTGGCTCAACTGCAATGGTAGTAATTGCTTTGCCTTTTTGCTGTTTAATAAAGCGGCTAACACCTGTAAGTGTACCGCCAGTACCTACGCCTGAGATAAACACATCGATTTCACCATCTGTTGCATCCCAAATTTCAGGGCCTGTGGTTTTTTCGTGGATCTCTGGATTTGCTGGGTTATTAAATTGCTGTAGCAGTAGGTATTTACTTGGATCTGAATTTACAATTTCTTCAGCTTTATCAATCGCGCCCTTCATGCCCTTAGGTGCTTCAGTTAGTACAAGATTTGCACCTAACGCTTTTAATAGTTTACGGCGCTCAAGGCTCATGCTCTCAGGCATGGTTAATGTTAGTTTGTAACCACGTGCAGCAGCAACAAAAGCAAGTGCAACACCTGTATTACCACTAGTTGGCTCTACAAGTTCAACACCTTCTTTTAAAAGGCCTTTTTTCTCAGCATCCCAAATCATGTTAGCGCCAATACGACATTTAACACTAAAGCTAGGGTTACGAGCTTCTACTTTTGCTAACACTTTACCGTTACTGACACGGTTAAGGCGTACTAGCGGAGTATTACCAATTGTTAGTGAGTTATCTTCATAAATCTTGCTCATGCTTCGTTCCTTCGTGACACGTTAAAAGTAATATAAATTAAGAATATACTGGATAAGTGATTTGAAAAGTAATTAATGGTTATATCTTATTGTTATCAATGTGTGAATTATATTGAACTAAAGATATATAGTGGGATGAAAGGCGTCAAGTGACTAATTTACAAATATGTTTTACTCAAATAACAGTAAACAATGGTGTTTACAGGAAGTGTAAAGGAAAAGAAAAGAGCGCTAGATAAGCGCTCTTTCGTTAAATATTATTATCGATCTTAATAACGTTTAAATTGTTCGCGGTAATGATCAACCCACATTGCTGTCGCGCCACAAACGGCAACCGGCATGACGAGTAAGTTAAGAATTGGCGTCATAGTGAAAAACATGACGACAGCACCAAAACTTAACGCTTGGCCACGATGTTCTTTCAGTGCATCTCGCATATTAATAAATGGCACTTTGTGGTTATCAAATGGATAATCAACATATTGAATCGTCATCATCCAAGCGCTAAATAAGAACCATAGAATAGGCCCAAGTGTTTGCCCGATAGCCGGAATCCACATTAGGATCAATAAGCCGATAGCTTTAGGTAAGTAGTATTTTAATTTAGTCCACTCTCGACCCATCGTTCGAGGTAGATCTTTAATTAACGCTTTAAAACTATCGTCAGGTGGATTTTTACCGGTAAGTTTAGCTTCTAAATATTCAGCTAATAGTCCATTAAATGGTGCTGCAATCCAGTTAGCAATGGTACTGAAGAAATAAGAAAAGGTAACTAATGCAGCAATGGCAAGTAATGGCCACAAGACATAAGATAGCCACTCAAGCCAGCTAGGCAGGTAACTTAACCAACCATCAATCCAGCCATTCAACTGAGTAAGTAAGGTTGCAAATGCGCCACCTAATAATAAGATATTGATGAGCAGTGGGATGATTACAAAACGACGCGTTCCTGGTTGGGTGACCAACTGTAATCCTTTAAAAAAGTAGCCAGCTCCGCTGGTTGTTGATTTTATGGCATGTTGTTGCGACATTCTGTTTCCTTAATCGGATCTCTCAAGTTTATTTTGATGAGGGATAGAGAGGCTATACAAATAGTATGTTAACGGGCTACATAGGATGGAATCAAATGAAAATATGGTTGTCACAGTTTTGACAAACCATTAAACCACATCATTCATAATGAAAAATGGTGTAAAAGTGTACAAAACTCACGTTGTAAAGACTATCTTGACTGAATAGCGATATTCAACTTCTCATTATCATTTGAGTTTTGGTACAGTAAGTCATCGGCAAGAAATTCTAGCTAGAGATTTTGTCTGCCTAGTAGATTTTTTACTATTATTAACCCCGTCTAGGGATAACGAGTTAATTTCAGAGTATTCGTATGCAGGAATTGCGTCTAGTTCTTATTATTGTTGGTGCGCTTGCGATTACAGCGCTTCTTTTTCATGGTCTATGGACAAGTCGAAAAGAAAAACCGGCCAAGTTTGGTGAAAAGCCAGTAGGTAAAATCGATGAAACGCCACTTGATATTCAAGATGACGTAGAAGAAAGCGTGAGCGAAGCGCGTGTTGTAAGTAAGCCACAGGACGTGGTTGAAAAAACGAAACCGACAAAGCGTAAAGAGCCTGGTTTTAGTTTTGGTGAACGTCCACAGCAAGATCCATTATTAGGTGATGTCACTGTTGATGACAGTGATGATCTTCCTAAAATGTCAGCAACAGACAGTGATGATGCACCAGCTAAAGTAACACAGGCTCAATCACAAGCAGCAACGGTTAAGCAACCTCAGCAAGTATCAGCACAAACATCTGAGCAACCAGTACAACCTGTAAATGCTCAACAATCGGCTGCTCAACCGAATAGCGCTCCTGTTGAACCTGTTATACAGCCTCAGGTTGCGGCAACTATTAACTCAGCGACTGTAGCGCCTGTTGTAGAAACGCAAACGCCAGTACAGCCTGAAATCATTCAGCAACCACAGCAGACAGCGTATACTCCAGTTCAAGAAACAGTTCAACAACCCGTAGTGGCAGAGCCTGTTATTCAGCAAGCACAACCAGTTATCGTTGAAACTCCTGTTGTCGCTGAGCCTGAAATTATTGAACAACCGATTTCAAAACCTGTTATTGAGCCTCAAGTACAACTTGTACCTGCAGAAGAGCCTGAACAAATTGAAGTCACAACACCTATTGCTGAGGAAGAAGTCGCTAAGTCTGAAGTTACTGAGACGGTTGTTCAAACTAAACAAGAGCCAAGCTTTACTTTCATGCC
>NZ_JADQAQ010000001.1:0-102561 GCF_022129445.1 Photobacterium sp. Ph5 | reverse complement strand
AGAGCCAGAGCCAGAGCCAGAGCCAGAGCCAGAGCCAGAGCCAGAGCCAGAGCCAGAGCCATTACCACCAACTTATATCTCGCTATGTGTCCATGCGCGCAGCGGTAAGATTTTACGTGGGCCGTCACTGTTTGCATGTTTAGAGCGACATGGTTTAATTTTTGGTGAGAATTCAGTATTCCATCGTCACGCTGATTTAGCAGGTACAGAGCCTGTTATTTTCTCCGTAACTAACTTATTAAACCCAGGCTCTTTCCCTGAAACTAACTATCAGCATTTTGAAACACCAGGTATTGGCTTTTTCCTAATGTTGCCTTGTTACGGTAAAGCAGCAAGTAACTTTAACTTAATGCTACAAACAGCACAGCAAATAGCTGATGAGTTGAATGCAGATGTTCTCGATCAAGATCGTATAATGATCACGCCAAATCGTATTACGCAATATCGAGAAAAATCAGTGAAATATAATAATGCTTAATCTTTAAAAAGATGAAGACATTAATGAGCAGGCTCCTTTAAGGGGCCTGTTTTTTATTTAAATTTAGGCAATAGTCTTAATTATTTTGTTATCGATAGACTGTTGTTTTGGCAGAAACTATCAAGATATGTCAGGTAGAAAAAAATGAGTATTGACCTTCAGCAACAACTATTAACGTTACGACAGCAACTCGATTACCACGGTCATCGTTATTACGTTGAAGATAATCCAGAGATCCCTGATGCTGAATATGATCGAATGATGCAGCAACTACTAAAGATCGAAGCTGAGCATCCAGAATGGATAACTGTTGATTCGCCAAGCCAACGAGTTGGTGGTGCTGCGTTAGAGGGGTTTACTCAAGTTAAACATGAGATCGCGATGCTTTCGTTAGACAATGCGTTTAATGATGATGATTTACGTGCATTTCAAAAACGTTTACAAGATCGCTTGCGTTCAGGAGCCGCATTCAGTTACTGCTGTGAGCCTAAATTAGACGGTCTTGCTGTGAGCCTAATGTATGAAAAGGGAGTGTTAGTACAAGCAGCAACCCGTGGTGATGGCGCAACAGGTGAAAACATTACTCATAATGTACGTACTATTCGTGCGATTCCCTTAAAGCTTCAAGGCGACGATTGGCCTGAGCGATTAGAAGTTCGCGGTGAAGTCTTCATGCCTAAAAAAGGCTTTGATGAGTTAAATGCTAAGGCACTTAAAAAAGGTGATAAGGCTTTTGCTAACCCACGGAATGCAGCAGCTGGTAGCTTGCGTCAGCTTGACCCTAAAATTACTGCCACACGACCATTAAGTTTTTATGCTTATGCGGTTGGTGTTGTCGATGGACGTGAACTTGCTGATACGCAATATGAACGCCTGTGTCAGTTAAAAGCATGGGGACTTCCAATGTGCCCAGAAATTCGAAAAGTTGACAGTATTGAAGAGGTTATTGCTTACCATCAAAGCATCGGTGAAAAACGCCAATCACTAGGCTATGAAATTGATGGTGTGGTGATTAAGGTTGATGATGTTGATACACAGCAACAGCTTGGCTTTGTTGCTAGAGCACCTCGTTGGGCAATTGCTTATAAATTCCCAGCCCAAGAAGAGATGACAATCCTAAACAATGTAGAGTTTCAGGTTGGACGTACAGGTGCAATAACACCCGTTGCTAAGCTTGAACCTGTTTTTGTGGGCGGCGTAACAGTCAGTAATGCGACGCTACATAATGCTGATGAAGTGGCACGTTTAGGCGTAATGATTGGCGATACTGTTATTATCCGCCGCGCTGGTGATGTGATCCCACAAATCGCCTCAGTAGTTGAATCTCTACGTCCTGAAAATGCACAAGCGATTGTATTTCCAACAGAGTGCCCTGTTTGTCAGTCAAAGGTTGAGCGTATTGAAGGCGAAGCTGTAGCTCGTTGTACTGGTGGACTCTTCTGCCAAGCCCAGCGAAAAGAAGCCTTAAAGCACTTCGTATCACGTAAAGCACTAGACGTTGATGGTTGTGGCGAAAAAGTGATAGAGCAACTGGTTGATCGTGAAATGGTAACAACACCTGCTGATTTGTTTAAATTCAGTGCAGGAGAGGTGACGGTACTTGAGCGCATGGGACCTAAATCAGCTCAAAAACTGGTTGATGCGTTGAATGCTTCAAAACTGACAACATTACCTCGTTTTATTTATTCATTAGGTATTCGTGAAGTAGGTGAAGCTACTGCCGCTAATCTAGCGAATTACTTTGATACATTAGAAGCAATTAGCCAAGCAACGAAAGATCAGTTAATTGCAGTGCCGGATGTCGGCGGTATTGTTGCGGCACATATCTTTAACTTCTTTAGAGAAGATCACAACATGGCTGTTGTAAACGAGTTACAAGAAGCTGGGATACATTGGCCTGAAATTGAAAAACTTGGCGATGATGTCGAATTACCGCTTGATGGAAAAGTGGTCGTACTAACAGGATCTTTATCTCAATTAACGCGCTCTGATGCTAAAGCAGCATTACAAAAATTAGGTGCAAAAGTCACTGGCAGTGTTTCGAAGAAAACTGATTTATTAGTCGCTGGTGAAGCGGCTGGTTCTAAATTAGCGAAAGCGCAAGAGCTAGGTATTGAGATCTGGTACGAACAAAAGCTCGTCGATCTGATGGCTTAAGATCTTTTTTATAGGTTTGATAAATCTTGTTACAAAAAAAGTCGCTCATTTTTTGGGCGGATTTTTTATGAATTAAATGAAACAGTGTATAGAGCTGTGTGATCAATGTAGTTAATCGGTGTTGTTCTGCGTTTAAAAATAATAATGTAAATAATCTGTTAATCAAAAAAATTAGCTTATGTTAATGAAATATCAAAATACGATCAGGGTCACACATACACACTGGTAACACCATATCGTATTGTTTTTAAATGGTTATTTTTTTTAGTGATGAGCGTTTGAAAACATTTGAGCTAGATCACTATAGGCCGGAAAGTTTGCACTGAATCAAATTTTTAACACAAGAAAGTAAGTTCTTATTGATGTTTTGCGCTGCGAAAGTAGTCTTAATAGCGAAGTTACATAAAGTTCAATTTCGAACGAAAAAATATGAATTGGTCGAATTGATTCGGCTAACATATGGGAGATTTACTTGTAGCCTTCGGCGGCCAACCATTCAGGTTACAGGTAAACAGCTTATATCTTTTAGGAGTTTATTCCATGGAATCAAAGTTTTTTAAAGTTTCTGCTTTAACAGCAGCAATGTTAGGCGCAGTAGCAATGCCAGCAATGGCACAGCAAGATGTTCCTCAAGATATCATTGATAATGAAATTGCATTCTTTAGTGAATCAAAAATCAGCGGTAATGTTAACTACTTCATGCGTGCTCGTGACCGTGCTGGTAAAGACGATCAAGGTAATGATACTTCTAAAGTAACTAACTTAGATCATGGTTCAGTATTTGCAAACCTAGGTTTCAATTCTGGTTATATTGCAAATACTGTAGGTTTAGATTTAGTTGTTTACTCTACATTTGATATGTGGGCTGGCGAGGATACTGGTGGTTCATTCGAACACGAGATGAATTTCTTTGACTGTGACTCTCCTTATGGAGCTACATCATGTGATAGCTACAAAACTGATAATGGTGTTTCATATTCAACAGCTAATTTGAAATTTAAGTTTGGTGAGAATGTAAACGCTAAATTAGGTTATTTCCAGCCATCAGTTCCAAGTACTCTTGGTGTTAACTGGTCATTTGCTCCTGGTACTTACCGTGGTGGTGAAGTTGGCTTGAACTTTGGTGACTTAGCATTAGGTGCTGTATTCGCAGATGAGTACAAAGCTCCATGGTTTAAGGATACATATAAGTTTAATGACGGCTCATTCTGGGGTGGTGCAGGTAAAGATGTAGGTGAAATTTACTCTGTTGGTGCACGTTATACATTAGCTAATGGTGTATCTATTGATGCCGCATTTGGTGGTTTAACTGATGGCGATCGTAAGAATGCTCATATTAAAGTTAAAGGTACTACTGAAGGTGGTTTATACTGGTCTCCTCAAGTTTACATGATTGATGATAAGAACCAATATGATGACACTGCATTCCAATTAGCATTCCTATCTAGCTTTGCATCAGGCCCATACTCGTTCCGTGCAGAAACTACGTACACAATGGCTGACTCAACGGAGAAACGAAATACTGTCGGTAACTTCGCATACCGTTTAACAGAGCAATATGGCGGCTCAAATGGTGCGTATGATATTTGGTGGAATAACCGTTCTGATTACAACCATGATGGTGAGTTAGCACTATTTGGTTCGATGTCTCGTGACTTCGCTGATATCGGTGCAACAGGCTTAAATGCTGGTATTAGTGCTGCATATGGTTTCGGTGCTAAATCTGAGCAAGCTGGTATTGATGAATTGAAAGAATACGCATTTAGTGTATTTACTAACTACGCAATTCAGACAGGTGCTCTTAAAGATGCAAATATCAGCATGTACTACACTCAGTACTACAATGACACAAATGCTGGTGACTGGGGTGCATACTCTAACGGATTCAATGACGAAACAGACTTTAAACTTATCTTAACAATGCCATTCGGTATTAAATAAGAAAAATAGTTTCGAATAAAAGCCAGTGCTGAAAAGTACTGGCTTTCTTTTTTTTAAGAACTTTATCAACTAGAGTGAGTGATAACAAAAAAAGCACTATATTTATATTTGTTACATATGTTGTTTACTATGGAGCGAATGTAATGAAAAAAATATCCATGTTTATTATTGGTCTGATTTTATCTGCTTTTTCTAGCCTTGCTACTGCCGAAAGTTGTGCAGGAGGAGCAATGGGAAATGGAGGCGGCGCACCAGCAATGAATATTTATAGATGTGTTGTTAGTGATAATTCAGGTCACATGCAATCAAAATATGTACCTCGTTACTATTGTGAACATATTGGTGGTAAAGTTATTTTTTAAAGTTGTTTCTTATTTAAGAGAAAAACGGATTTTCTCTTCATTACTCCTCAAATATTGTAGATTTACCCCACAGTGCTAAAATACTCCTCATTAGATAAGACACAGTAGTACTTACTGTGTAGTCCTTCATTCATAAGGTAATTCCAATGACGGTTAAAACTCGTTTTGCACCAAGTCCAACTGGCTTTTTGCACGTAGGCGGTGCTCGTACTGCACTTTACTCATGGTTATACGCTAAACATATGGGCGGCGAGTTTGTACTTCGTATTGAAGATACGGATCTAGAGCGTTCAACTCAAGAAGCTATTGACGCGATTATGGAAGGTATGGAGTGGTTAGAGCTTAACTGGGATGAAGGTCCTTACTACCAAACTAAGCGTTTTGATCGTTATAACGAAGTGGTTGATCAACTACTAGCAGAAGACAAAGCGTACAAGTGTTACTGTCCGAAAGAGCTTCTTGACGAAATTCGTGAAGAGCAAATGGCGGCAGGCATTAAACCTCGCTACGATGCAAACCACCCTAAAATTGTTGCAGCTAATGCCGCTGCGACAGAAGATTCACCATTCTGTATTCGCTTCCGTAACCCTAAAGAAGGGACGGTAGTTTTTGATGATAAAATCCGTGGTCACATCGAAATTGCGAACAGTGAGCTTGATGATCTTATCATTCGTCGTACAGATGGTAGCCCAACGTACAATTTCTGTGTGGTTATCGATGACTGGGATATGGGTATTACTCAAGTTGTTCGCGGTGAAGACCACATTAACAATACGCCTCGTCAAATTAATATCTATAAAGCACTAGGTGCACCAGTACCTGAGTTTGCACACTGTGCAATGATTCTAGGTGATGATGGCGCGAAATTATCTAAGCGTCATGGCGCTGTAGGTGTAATGCAATACCGTGATGATGGTTACCTGCCACAAGCACTACTGAACTACTTAGTTCGTCTAGGTTGGTCTCATGGCGATCAAGAGATTTTCTCACTACAAGAGATGATTGATCTATTTAGCCTAGAGTCAGTAAGTAAGTCAGCATCTGCATTTAATACTGACAAACTATTATGGCTAAACAACCATTACATCAAAACAGCTGAGCCTGAATATGTTGCTAAGTACCTACAATGGCACTTAGATCAGAAAGAAATTTCTATTGAAAATGGTCCTGCTATTACAGATGTGATCACGCTAGTGGGTGAGCGTTGTAATACATTGATCGAACTTGCTGAACAATCTCGTTACTTCTACCAAGACTTTAGTGAGTTTGAAGCTGGCGCGGCGAAAAAACACTTACGTCCTGTTGCCAAAGAAGCATTAGCGCTTGCACTTGCTAAAGTTGAAGCACTTGATGAGTGGACAACAGAAAACCTTCATGCCGTTATTGCACAAGTGTGTGAAGAACTTGAGCTAGGTATGGGTAAAGTGGGTATGCCTTTACGTGTAGCTGTTACAGGTCAAGGTCAGTCACCTTCTGTTGATGCTGTTATGCAGCTTATTGGTAAAGAGCGTGTTGTAGCTCGTATCAAAATGGCATTAGCATTTATTGCAGAGCGTGAAGCAAACGCATAATCAGCGATTTTAAGAAGAGTAGATCACAACCTGTTTTCTATTCTTTTAATATCAAAAAAGCGTAGCTTATCACAGAATGAAACTCTTCTATATTTCGTTATTGACTGAAAATTAAAAGCGTTTTATCTTGATTCTGTTTTGGGGCTATAGCTCAGCTGGGAGAGCGCTTCGCTGGCAGCGAAGAGGTCAGCGGTTCGATCCCGCTTAGCTCCACCAAATTTTAAACCTCGCTTTATGCGAGGTTTTTTTATATCTAAAATTTGCCACTTAAAAGAAAGCCCCGCATTATAGCGAGGCTCTTTATTGTTAAAGCGAAATCTTAGAATCGCGCATTTACAATAGGGAATACAGGTAGGCTCTTACTAACGAAAGTACCAGACTTATCGTAGTTAATTAGGCCGATCTGAATACCTTTATTAATATGATCGGTTGCGTTTACTAAGCCAAACTGTAGACCATTTAATGATCCTGCGTAGTTAAACGTACCGAACTGTGCACCTGTAAAGTTGCCTGCAGTATAGTTAACGGCACCAAAATCAGCACCTTTAGCATTACCGTCATTCCAGTTTGCAAGGCCAAACTCAAGACCTGTCATCATAGAACGAGTACGGTTCACACCAAATGCTAGGCCAAAGTTTAGACCTTTGAATGTATCAATATCTGAAAGACCTAATAATGAGAAGTTTACACCTGTTACAGAAGCGGTATGCCCATATAGAGCATTTAGGCGAACACCTGTAACGTTACCTGATGGTAGGTTTACGCCAGGAACTGAAAGCTGAACCGGTGTGTTAGCCATAGCTGCTGCTGGAGCAAGAAGAGCGGCAGATACAATAAGAGATGCTAATTTCATTTTCATAATAATATCCTAAACAAGCGCATAACATGGTAGTTATGAATTGCAGGCAGTATAAACCGAAAATAATAAAAAACAACGTTCAAATATTGTAACGTTATGTTTCAAATAGAGAGTAAATTAAAATAATAAGATTGATTTTAAACAGTAAATATGGAGTTTTAAATGTATAGCGATAGATTCATTTTTTAATAAAGTAATGATTATTGGTGAGATGAAGCAACTAATTTATAGCAGTATCCATTGATGTGAACATGAAGCTATAAATAAAAAATCCAATATCGTATAGCTAACTACACCTATAGCTACACATGATTTATCTGAAACAAAAAAGGCTTAGCAATTAAAAACTGCTAAGCCTTCGATAAATATGGCGCTCCCTGCTGGAGTCGAACCAGCGGCCTTCCCCTTAGGAGGGGGACGCTCTATCCATCTGAGCTAAGGAAGCATTTAGGTATTATACGGTATATTTTTAAAAATATAAGGGAATACTCTTAACGTCGCGTCTGCTTGGTTAGTAAATCACCAGGTTGAATGCTTGCTGCTAATTCTGGTTGATTGACAATAAGTTCTGCTGACTTTTCATAAACACGATCAACGGTTAAGCTAATTTTTGTATCAACCATACGATTCCGTGGTATACCTTTCTGATCAATAAACCCTGCACTATGCCAAAGCTTTAATTTATCACCTTGCTTTACGCCATGAACACGACCAACGTTCATTTGTGCAACATTATTATGGATGTTGATGATTTCAGGGAGGCTGGCTCGGCAAGAGAGTGCACTTTCAATATCGAGCATCATATTTTGGCTGATCCGTTGAATGCTCTGTCCATAAGGTGAAACCCAAAAACGTGCTGATTTGGTATCTACATGGCTTGAGCGAGAAAACGGCCATAACCCAATTTCACGGTAGCTATTTTGGTAGATTATCTCACCTGTTTTACCGTCCATTATTTCCAATGAAACCGCAAACTGGCGATTGACTTGATCTTTTTTTCTCGATTTCTCATCAAGAGTGGCGGTTAAATCTGTTATTTCACCGCCAATTAAATATTGCGCATCGTGATCTTCAGCTAGCATTGTCATTGCGGATGCTTGGGTTGCACTAAAAGGGACGGTAGTTTTTCCGGTAACAATAAAGCTTTGTGAACGTTTTTGGATTTGTTTACCGAGTATTGAAGCGAAATCAGTGCCTATTTTATACACGCTGCCCATTGCTGCTTGTTGTGGCTCTGTAATTGAAAAGCTTCCTAATAGAACGCCTTTTTTATACTGGGTCTTGTGGCAACTTTTTTCCGATGGATAAATATCGATACGGCTGGTGACATACATTTTGCCGCCTGCTTTTTTTTGTTCAAGAACTGTTACATTGCGGATCTCATTGCCACTAAATCGATATTGCTGCTTAGGCTCTGCGAAATAAGGTTTTAATGACGTAAGTGTTGCGATTTCACCGCCAGCATGCTTCATTGCTTGATATACCGCATCTTCGAGCGCATTAACACGTGCTGTTTCTTCACTTTCTAAAATAACCGCTTCACCTGTTACTTCAACCCACTGGGCTGAGCTATAGCATGAAAAAAACAAACAAAGTGCACTTAAGCTGCGTAAAAATTTTTTATTCATAAAAGCCCATTTAGGTATGTTTTTTGCTTTTTAATAGTTCGATGAAAAATTGAATGCAAAGAGTGTTCCCAATTAGGCTCTTGTATTAAAGAATTTAAATGTTCGTACGATATAAAGAAAACAATATTTGAGGGCGGGTAAGTAATGAATAAGTGGATTGTAATTGTGTTGTCGTTAGCGATGACTGCTTGTGCCGCACCTCCGGTTTATAACGGTAAAGAGAAATACTCATCAGGCGCTTACTCTTTATCAGACACGCCAAGACATACCGTTGATTATTTTATTGAAGGATTAGCGAATCAATTGGTAACGTCGAACCAATATTTAACGGCGAGTACGCCATTAGCTGTTACCTCGTTTGTTGATTTACAAGATATGACGGAAACTAACTGGCTAGGTAATGTAGTGAGTGAAAACTTCATGTACCAAATGCAGCAACGTGGTTTTACAGTGGTTGACTATAAGTCAACAGGGGTAATTAAAGTGACGCGTAATGGCGATTTTAGTATTAGTCGCAACTGGAAAGAATTAGCGTCACAGCAACCTGTTGATTACGTGCTAACAGGCACAATGCTGCGTCAAAGTGGTGGTGTGCTCATTAATGCTCGAATTATCGGTATGCGCTCAAATGTGGTTATTGCTACAGCACAGGGTTTTCTTCCGGCAGAGCGTATTGGTCGAGATTTGGATTTTATGAATAAGATTCAGTTACGAAATGGGGTCATTATGCGTACAGATGTGCGTAACCGTCCTGATAATAATGTAATTTTAAAGCCGTAAGGAAGTAACAATGAAATATTATGTGGCTTTAGCTGCTGCGATGTTATTACTGTCAGGTTGTACTAATACAACATCAGGCAGTGCAACGGTTCCAGGTCCTGATTTAACCCAAAGTAAAGATGTGATCCAAGCGGTAGGGTATGCTTCAATTAGTGAGCAAAAAGGGCGAACAAAAGAAGAAAAAAGTATTCGTGCAATGCGCGCTTCTAAGTTAGATGCTTACCGCGAATTATCAGAGCAAATCTATGGATTACGTATTAGTGCCACAACATCGCTTGATGATCAGCAATTAGGGTATGAAAGTACAGATGGCGCAGTAGATGGTGTTATTCGTGGAGCAAAAGTTATTCGTAGTTATCCTGTCGGTGACAGTTATGTCACTGAAATGGAGTTAAACATTGGTTTGATGGAACGAATGAAGCAACACGGTGAAGTGTTTCATGTACCGAATAAACAAGAAGTCATGTTTTAACGATTACGCTTTTAGGTTGGTACCTAATGAACGAACATTTTGTGCGATTCCATCACAATTGTAGGTCATTTGGTGCCGCCCACGACTTTGCTGGAATAAATTATTTAGCTTATGAAAGCTGAGGTGAGCGCGCTGTAATACTTCGCCATTGATATCATTATACTGTTGGCATTCTTCCACTAGATCTTGAATCGTCTTCACTTGTGTTTGGTATTCGTCGATCTGCGTTAACTGGTCGCGCTCTTCATGGGAAGATAATAAATAATCATGTTGCTGGACTTTGTAGATCAGATCTAACTTCTCTTTGGCAATTTGTTCTATTTCTAACGCCTTGCGGCGAGTTATTGCTACTCTTTCTTGTTTGAGAAGATCGATTAAAGACAATAAGGTGGTTTGTTGAATTTCAAGCAGTTGACCAAGTGTCTGTTTCATTACGCTGATCTCAATTCTAGTATGCAGGTGTTATCTTAAAGCCCATTAAGCTCGTCTTCGAACTTTAACATATTTGATGCAAGTTTATCGGCATCAATAGTATATGAGCCATTTGCAATTGCTTGTTTGATCTCTGCCACTTTTCCAGCATCAAAGCTTGGCTCTGTTGCTAATTGTTGATGAATTTGTCCCACAGCTTTACCTTGAGAGCTTAAAGATACTTCGTCATGTTGCTCTTTAGCAATGTTTGACGTGGTAGTTTGCTCTTCCGTTGTGGTGGTTTTTTGTTGGCCAACACGTGTGGTATTTACAGGTTGTCCGCCACGTAGGTGATCAATACTTGCCATAATGTTTTACCTTGATAATTAACGGTGATACTTAGCTATCGGCAAAGTGTGAACAGACTTTAGTAAATATTATGCAGATAAAATGATTTATTTATCGTCATGCGAAATCAACTTTTCTGACTAATACTTTACGGTTACTTCACCAACTGCGGTAATAATAGCATCAATCATGCGTCTTGATGTTCTATTCTGAACTCGGATCTCTTCACCGATAGCCCCGTCAGACAGCGCTTTACCTTCTGTTACTATATTTAGTCCGCCTGTTCCGGCACGGATAATGACAGTGTCGTTACGGCATACTAAACAAATATCACGGGCTTGGATCATTTCTCCTAATTTTACTGAGCGTTTAACTTTTGATCCTATGATTTCATTAGGATCTTCAAAGCTATTGCCTCGTTGGAAACGACTTTCAACCATTTGAACGGAAAGTTTATCTCGAGTAATAACCATGCCTCGACCAAGAGCAACACTAGCAACAACTTTAGGTAGTGTTAATTGCACGCTTACAGGGACATAAAGCTGCCAGTTTTCGGTAGGGCATTTAACAAGCACAGTAACATTACCACTTAAGTTTTGTTTACCGGGTAGAGTGGCTTCAAGTGGTGCCGAACAAGTAGAAAAGCGAAGACGGTTATCAAGCTCTGCTGCTGTAACTTTTAATTCCCCTTTTTCTGGTAAGGTAACTTGCTGTTTTATTAGGTTTTCAGCAGATTTTTCCACGGAATCTAGCACGTTATAATCGGAAGCGAAGATATTTGTACTAAAGAAAAATAGCAAAAAGCCGATAAAAATTGGCAAGAGTTTTTGATCTCTGTGGCTTGTCACGGTAAATGCTCTTTGGTCATGGTTAGAATTACTATAACATTCGTACTTATAGGTAGATATTCTAATATCTTGATTATTTATCAGATGTGATCGTGAGTGGATAACGTGTGTTCGCGAGCGCGGATTTATAACACTACAGGGAGTTTATCCAATGACAGGTATTTTAGATTCAGTTAATCAGCGGACACAATTAGTTGGGCAAAACCGATTAGAGCTGCTGACATTTCGTCTTAATCGACGTCAGCGTTATGGCATTAACGTTTTTAAAGTTAAAGAAGTTCTGCAATGTCCCCAATTAACATCAATGCCGAATTTACATCCATTGATTAAAGGTGTTGCTCATATTCGAGGGCAAACCATTTCTGTTATTGATATGAGCTTAGCGACCGGCGGACGTCCAATCACCGATTTAACCAATTGCTTTATTATCATTTCGGAATTTAATCGCTCTATTCAAGGTTTCCTTGTGTCTTCTGTTGAACGCATTATTAATATGAATTGGGAATCGATTCTTCCGCCTCCTCAAGGTGCTGGTCGAAGTAACTATCTGACGGCGGTGACAGAAATAGACGGTGAATTAGTTGAAATTTTAGATGTTGAAAAAATTCTCGATGAAATCTCGCCAGTTAATACCAATATCACAGGAACAGTGCTTGAAGAGTTGGTTGAAAATGGCCCTGCAGTGCGTCGCGTTCTTGTTGCTGATGATTCAACAGTGGCACGTAAGCAGGTACAACGAGCGATAGAAGCGATTGGTTGTGAATGTGTATTAGTTAAAGATGGTAAAGAAGCCATTACTAAGTTGCGTGAAATGGCATCACAAGGCTCTATTTATGAGCAACTTGCATTAATTATTTCTGATATTGAAATGCCTGAAATGGATGGATATACATTAACGGCTGAAATAAGAAATGATCCTAAATTAAAAGACTTACACGTTATTTTGCACACATCATTAAGTGGCGTATTTAACCAAGCCATGGTTGAGCGTGTAGGTGCGAATGCCTTTATTCCTAAATTTAATCCAGATGAATTAGGTCGAGCGGTTAAAGGGGCAATGCCTGAGAAAGTAATTGAATAGGTATAGCCGCTAAAAATTATTATAAATTATTGAGCATTTAATGCCGAAACGTACTGACAAAGAAGAGTTGTAAATGACAGCAGTAACTGTAAATGACCAAGAATATCGTGAATTTTGCCGTTTTCTTGAGTCACAATGTGGCATCGTATTAGGCGATAGCAAGCAATATTTAGTACGCAGTCGTTTAAGCCCGTTAGTGAATCGTTTTTCTTTATCGTCGCTTTCAGACTTGTTGCAGAATGTATTATCAGGTCGTAATCGTGAACTACGTATTGCCGCCGTTGATGCAATGACAACCAATGAAACATTGTGGTTTCGTGACGGTTATCCTTTTACCGTTTTATCTGACAAAATTTTGCCAGAACTTGCAGCAAATAAAAAACCAATAAAGATTTGGTCTGCAGCGAGTTCATCAGGTCAAGAACCGTATTCGATGGCGATGAGTGTTTTAGAAACCCAAGCTAAGCGCCCTGGTTTACTGCCATCTATTCAAATTACAGCAACCGATATCTCACAGACGATGCTGGAAACATGCCGAGCGGGTGTGTATGACAATCTTGCTTTAAGCCGAGGGCTATCGCCGGAACGTCGCCGTATGTTTTTTGAAGACAATGGTGATGGTCGTATGCGAGTTAACAATCAAGTTAAACAAATGGTTAATTTTAGGCCGCAAAACCTTAAAGATAGTTATGCATTATTGGGGAAATTTGACATTATTTTCTGTCGTAATGTCTTGATTTATTTCTCACCAGAAATGAAATCGAAAGTATTAAATCAATTAGCGGCAAGCTTAAACCCTGGCGGCTATTTGTTCTTAGGGGCATCAGAGTCGCTAACAGGGTTAACGGAAAAATTTGAAATGATCCGTTGTAATCCAGGCATCATTTATAAACTCCGTTAATTGAAGAAGCGCTACCGCTTGTTAATATTGCGTGTAGCGCTTTTTAGTTAATTATTATCCTCTCTAGTAACCAACCATCTTCTTAATTTCTCAATTCTTAAAATTGGCACTGTCTTTGCTTTATTACTGCTAAGTAATTGTGGAGGCAATATATGTCCATTTCGTTCGATAAAGCATTAGGGGTTCATCAGCATACTGTTGGTGTACGTGAAAAACGTGCAGAAACCCTTGCGAGTAATATCTCCAATGCCAATACTCCGGGCTATAAAGCAAAAGATGTAGACTTCAGTAGTGCGCTTAAAGCGGCAACATCTGGGGCAGATATTGGCCTAAGCCGAACAAATGGGCGGCACATTAATGCCTCTACACAAGTCAGTGGCGAGCAAAAATATCGCGTGCCAACACAGCCGGATACAGGGGATGGCAACACGGTGGATGCACAACTAGAGCAAAACTTGTTTATGCAAAATAGTATTGAATATCAAGCATCGCTGGATTTTTTAGGTTCGAAATTTAAGAACCTGAGCAAGGCATTGAAAGGGGAATAAGAATGAGTTTATTTAATGTTTTTAATGTAACGGGATCGGCAATGAGTGCTGAATCTGTACGTTTAAATACCACATCAAGTAACCTTGCTAACGCCAACAGTGTCAGTAGCTCAGCAGAAGAAACCTATAAAGCTCGTCATCCTATTTTTGCCGCTGCATTAGACTCTGCGTCTTATCATCAAAATAGTAGCGTACCTGTGCAAGTTAAAGGGATTGTTGAAAGTGATAAGCCGTTATCCGCTGAATACAATCCTGAGCATCCGATGGCAAATGCTGAAGGCTTTATTTATAAGCCCAACGTTAATGTGATGGAAGAGATGGCGAATATGATTTCGGCATCTCGCTCATATCAAAATAATGTTCAGGTAGCTGATGCGAGTAAGCAGATGCTAATGAAAACCTTGCAGATGGGTAAATAAGGTAAGGAGTTGTCATTATGAGCACAATTAATGGTGCAGGAAACAGCAATCTTTCTTACCTTGACCAGCTAAAAAGCATGCAAGATAAGAAAGTTGAACAAGAGCAAGAAGTCACAGGAAAAAATCAGCTGAAGCAAGATGATTTCTTATCATTGCTAACCAAACAATTAGCACAGCAAGATCCGTTTAAACCTGTAAGTAATGATCAAATGATCGCGCAAATGGCATCATTCGCCACCGTTGATGGCATTAACAAAATGAATGAGCAGTTTGGCTCATTAAATAGTGCAATGACATCAAATCAAGCACTACAAGCTTCTTCTCTTGTTGGACAAGATGTACTTATTCCTAATTCAACCGCAATGCGCAGTAGTGAAGGCGAAATGTCTGGCATGACGCGTTTAACGCAAAGCGTTGATAACGCTATGTTGCGAGTTGAAAATGAACAAGGTGAATTGGTCAAAACCATGAGCCTTGGTGCTAAATCAGCCGGTGAACATCCCTTTACATGGGATGGTAAAGATGATGATGGCAACATTATGCCGCAAGGAATGTATAAGTTTTCTGTGTCAGGCAATGTAAAAGGCGAAAGCCAGAATTTTGAAGTGCTTACACACGCAAACGTGAATAGCGTTTTATTAGGGAATAACGACGGTCAGGTGATGTTAAATCTTGCTGGCTTCGATAAGCCAGTTCAATTGGCTGATGTTCTACAAATTGGCAAAGCAACACAAAAAGGATAATCGAATATGAGTATGAACATTGCGTTGAGCGGTTTAGGTGCAGCTCAAAAAGATCTAAATACCACCAGTAATAACATAGCCAATGCTAACACCTTTGGTTTTAAAGAATCACGTGCTGAATTTGGTGATGTCTATTCTAATTCGATTTTCTCTAATGCCAAAACCACAACGGGTGGGGGCGTACAAACCTCAACCGTTGCTCAGCAGTTCCACGAAGGTTCCAGTATTTACACCAATAACCCGTTAGATTTACGTGTATCTGGTTCGGGTTTTTTTGCTGTGGCAGATAATAAAAATGAACCTGCGAATAATAACCTTACCCGTAATGGTGCATTTCATTTAAATAATGAAAATGAGTTAGTGAATTCTGAAGGTAAGTTCTTACTGGGTTATCCCGTTAATAAAGATTCAAATACCGTGGCGTCTTATGAAGCAAAATCAATGAAAATTGATGACGTGTTTGGTCAGCCAACCAAGTCAGGCACAATAAAAGTATCATTGAATTTACCCAATAAAGAAACAACGCCTAAAAATAGTCCGTTTGATTTTAAAGACTCAGATTCATTTAGTAAATCAACCTCATCGACGATTTATGACTCATTAGGTAAGCCATATAAAATGACGACTTACTATGTGGCTAAATATGATCCTAATGCTACAGAGCCTACTCCAAAAAATGCCAACACATGGGAAGTATTCCAAACAGTCACGAATAATAATGGTGACGAGGTGGCATTGGATGTTCAAGCTGGGTCCTTGCCTGCAGGTTATGACGCAGTAGGTAAAGCGAATGCTGCGGGTGAACCTCATATGGGGTATGTGATGCGGTTTGATGAGAATGGACAGTTACTTAAAGGTAAAGATGCTATTCCTGGTACACCTGCGATACCAGCAGATCCTGAAACAGGAACACCAGAAATACCTGCAGTTCCTGGTGTTCCTGCGGTTCCAGGGTCTCCGACGAAAATTCAAATGCAAACATTTGCTGAGTCTGGTATTGATGTCGGTGGTGCGGATGGTACGCAAGCATTAACCATGGATTATGATGATCCCACTCAATATGCTTCAGCGTTTGAAGTGCGTAAATTCCAAGACGTTGATGGCGCTACAACAGGTTATTTGTCTAAAGTTGATATCGATCCTGAAGGCAATATTTTGGCGTCTTATTCAAATGGTAAAGATATCGTTGTAGGACGTGTTGCCTTAGCGCGCGTTTCTAATGAGCAAGGGTTAGCACAGTTAGGTGGTACGCTTTGGAATACCACCCAAGAATCAGGTCAGGCGATTTGGGGTGATGCATCTCAAGGCTCATTTGGCTCTGTCAAAAGTGGAACGCTTGAACAATCAAATATCGATATGACCCAAGAGCTGGTGGATTTGATCACTGCGCAACGTAACTTCCAAGCTAGCTCTCGTGCACTAGATGTGAATAACCAGCTACAACAGAATATTCTACAAATTCGTTAAGGTTTATCCTTTTCAGTCCTATTGCCGTTTTACACTTTCGTTGAAGCGGCAATTTTTTTCCCTCCAGTATTATCTTCCTTCTCTTTTTCTCTCAATACACTGTTATTAAACAATAAATATAATTGGCTTAGTTTTTGCTTTATTGATGCTGTTAGATAATAGGAGTGTCAAAAAAATGGATCGTGCTCTGTATCTTGCCATGAGTGGCGCAAAACAAGATATGTATGGTATGCAAGTACATGCCAATAACTTGGCGAATGTCAGTACAACAGGCTTTCGTGCCGACTTACAACAGGCGCGTAGCATGCAAGCCTATGGTGAAGGTCTACCTAGCCGAGTATTTTCAATGGCTGAACGCCCGGGTAATGATTTTGCGCAGGGCTCAGTGATCAATACAGGGCGGGATTTAGATGTTGCTGTTCAAGGTGATGGTTGGCTTGCGGTGATGGATGTAAAAGGCCAAGAAGCTTACACCCGTGCAGGGCATTTAAAAATTGATCAAACAGGCATGTTACAAAACAGTAATGGTCAGTTGGTGTTAGGTCAAAACGACAGTCCTATTTTTATCCCTCTTCCGATCAGTAAAATTGAAATTGGTAAAGACGGTACGGTGTCGGTTTTACCACAAGGTGCGCCGCCTGATGCTATCGCAGTTGTTGATCGTATTAAATTGGTTAAACCTGATAACCAAGCGTTGTTTAAAGATACTGATGGTTTATTTAAATCCATCGGCGAGCGTGTTCCGCTTGATGCAGATGCCAGTGTAACACTGGCGAAAGGTATGCTTGAAGGCAGTAACGTGAATGCGGTTTCTGAAATGACCAGCATGATTGATCTTCAGCGCCACTTTGAAATGCAAATAAAACTGATGAAAACCGCAGAAGAAATGGATAAAGCCTCTTCTTCTCTTATGCGTATTGGCTAATTAAAAGGACAGAACAATGCATCCAGCACTATGGGTAAGTAAAACCGGTCTTGACGCGCAGCAGACAAATATCTCGACTATTTCTAACAACTTGGCTAACGCCTCCACCGTTGGTTTTAAAAAAGGTCGCGCGGTTTTTGAAGATCTCTTTTATCAAAATATTAATCAACCTGGCGGTCAGTCAACCCAAGATACAACATTACCAACAGGTTTAATGTTGGGAGCAGGTTCAAAAGTGGTTGCGACACAAAAAGTCTTTACCCAAGGTAATACTCAAACCACTAATAACGCTATGGATATGATGATCGAAGGTGATGGCTTTTTCCAAGTGCTATTACCTGATGGCAACATAGGTTATACCCGTAATGGTCAGTTTACGATTAATGCAGAAGGTCAATTAGTGACTAGCGGCAGTGGCTATCCTGTACAGCCTGAGATTGTGGTACCTGAAGATGCGGTAGGCATTACTGTTGGTACTGATGGTGAAGTTTCTGCCCGTATTCGTGGTGAGCAAGAAAACCAAGTCTTGGGGCAAATTACCACCGTCGACTTTATTAACCCAGGTGGTATGGAGCCTATTGGTCAGAACTTATTCTTACCAACAGGCGCTAGCGGCGATCCTCAAGAAGGGACACCGGGCTTGGAAGGATACGGCTCTATTCGCCAATCTATGCTTGAAACGTCCAACGTAAACGTGACGGAAGAGCTTGTGAATATGATTGAAGCACAACGTGTTTATGAGATGAACTCGAAAGTGATTTCAACTGTTGATCAGATGTTGAGTTACGTTAACCAGCAATTGTAATGATTGGTGGTAATGAATGAATTGCGCTCAGGTAAATAAAATGAATCGTCAGTGGATGAAAAGATCATTACTTCTATTAAGTTTGGCATTAACAGGCTGTGTATCTACACCACCTGATGTTGCTGGCAGTGATATTGAAAAAGCCACCACCAATGTTGATGCGGTAGAAGGTAAAGAGAAAGAGTCGAAAGGGCTTATTGATCGGATCCGTAAACGCGAAGATCCAGAAGCGGGCGATCCCGCTTGGAATCCTGTTCGTCCACAAGATAAACCTGAGCATTACGCAACAGCAACAGGCTCTTTGTTTAATCAATCACAAGTACAAGATCTGTATGACGACACTAAGCCTCGTGGTATTGGTGATATCGTCACAATTTTATTAGAAGAAAAAACCGCAGCGAAAAAGAGTGCAAGCTCAGATTTAGATAAATCTACCGATTTAAATATGAAGCCAATAGAGCTAGGGGGGAAACCCGTCACCATTCGTGATTACAGCTTGTCTTATGGTATGTCGAACAACAACACATTTGCAGGCTCTACTTCTGCCGATCAAAGTAACAGTATTAAAGGTTCTATTTCGGTTGAAGTGGTTGAGGTTTTAAATAACGGTAACTTGGTTGTACGTGGTGAAAAATGGCTAATGCTTAACACTGGGGAAGAATATATTCGGGTTAGCGGACATATTAGACCTGATGATATTAGCCAAGATAACACCATTGCATCAACACGTATTTCTAATGCGCGGATCCAATACTCAGGTACCGGTGATCGCCAAGATATTCAAGAGCAAAATTGGTTATCACGTTTCTTTAACGTTGCTTTCTAATCAGCCAATTTTTGTCAAAACATAGCGTTAGGGACAGGAGAATCCATTGAATTTTCGCGCACTTATTATTACAGGATTAATTTTATTATCTGGCACTGTGGATGCGGCACGTATTAAAGATGTTGCTTCCGTTGCAGGAGTTCGTAGTAACCAACTTGTCGGTTATGGTTTAGTCGTTGGTTTGCCCGGTACTGGCGAGACAACACCTTTCACTGATCAAAGCTTTAATGCCATGCTGCAAAATTTCGGCATTCAATTGCCGGTAGGTACAAAGCCAAAGATCAAAAACGTTGCCGCTGTTGCGGTTAATGCCACTTTGCCTCCTTTTACCAAACAAGGTCAAAGCATTGATGTTACGGTATCTTCTATTGGTTCTGCCAAGAGTTTACGAGGTGGTACGTTATTGCAAACTTTCTTAAAAGGTTTAGATGGCAAGGTTTATGCAATAGCTCAAGGTACATTGGTCGTTGGTGGCTTTAGTGCAGAAGGGGCAGATGGCTCTAAAGTTATCGGTAATACGCCAACGGTAGGTCGAATCTCTAACGGTGCAATGGTTGAACAAGAAGTACCAAACCCATTTGGACGCGGTGATTACTTAACCTTTAACCTGCATGATTCAGATTTTACCACTGCACAACGTATGGCTGATTCTATTAATCAGTTTTTAGGGCCTCAAATGGCATCAGCTGTCGATGCAACATCAATAAAAGTGCGAGCACCACGGGATGTTAGCCAGCGAGTTGCGTTCCTATCAACAGTTGAAAACTTAGAGTTTGATCCGGCAGAAGGCTCAGCCAAAATTATCGTTAACTCACGCACTGGTACCATTGTTATTGGCCAGCATGTGAAGTTAAAACCTGCGGCAATCACCCATGGTGGTATGACAGTATCCATTAAAGAAAACCCACAGGTGAGTCAACCCAACGCCTTTGCTGGTGGTGAAACGACCGTGGTTGAGAACAGTAATATCAACGTACAACAATCTGATGCACGCATGTTTAAGTTTGAGCCGGGCGTGTCGTTAGATGAGCTTGTTCGAGCGGTGAATCAAGTGGGCGCCGCGCCATCAGATCTAATGGCAATTTTGCAAGCGCTAAAACAAGCGGGTGCCATTGAAGGGCAGTTAATCATCATTTAACCCTGATGGTTTAAGTAAAAAGTAATTAACAAGGATTGTAATATGAAGCAAATTGATCCCGGTTTTGTCCATGATATTAGTAACCTAGACCGTCTACGTGCGGGTATTGGCGAAGATTCAAAGGGATCATTGCGTCAGGCGGCTAATCAGTTTGAGTCTATTTTTACTCAGATGTTATTTAAGTCAATGCGCGAAGCGAACGAAGCGTTTGAATCTGATTTAATGAGCAGCAATAACAGCAAGTTTTATCAGCAAATGCATGATGAGCAAATGTCATCTCAGCTAAGTACCACAGGAAGTTTGGGCTTAGCTGATATGATTGTAAAGCAATTGGGTGGCGAAGGTAACGAGCAAAAGCCGCATACACCAACAACAGATTTATTCCCGAAAAAAGACAATACAGATCCATTGCAGATTCGCCCAATCGATAATAAATCCCAGCCATTAAAACTACCGCAACGAGAAGATCAAAACAGTGTCGCGGCACAACAGGTATTAGAAAAATATAAGCAACGATTACACACTGCCGATGTTCAGCCGCCATTACGACAACCTGAACCTGATCGTTTTGAAACGCCAGAAGCGTTTGTTGATCATATGGCACCGTATGCGACTAAAGCGGCACGCGCTTTGGGAACCGATCCCGCAATGTTGATAGCGCAAGCGGCGTTAGAAACAGGCTGGGGTAAAAAAGTGATCAAAAATGCGGCAGGAACAAGTAACAACCTATTTAATATCAAAGCCGATCCACGTTGGAGTGGTCAAAAGGTTGCCACGCGAACATTGGAATATCATAACGGTGTTGCTGTACAAGAAAATGCGGCGTTTCGATCTTATGGTTCTTATCAAGATAGTTTTCAAGATTTTGTGAAGTTCTTACAACAGAACCCACGTTATTCAACCGCGTTAAAACACAGTGGTGAGCCGAATCAATTTATTCGTGAAATACATAAAGCAGGATATGCCACCGATCCTAATTACAGTAATAAAGTATTAGCAGTAATGAAAAAGGTGAAAACATTAATGTAAAAAGAAGGGATATATAAATAAAAGCGAATTAAAATAAAATATTTATATTCTATCTAATAATATTTGATGGGAGTTTTTTAGTGTCTGAAATATAAGGTTATACAACAATATCAATAATATTCGATACCATTTTAATTAGATCGTTACTTTCAAATAAAGCATTTTCCACTTCCTTTTCATGCACTTGCTTTTCTTCTGTTTTTTTGTCGTCAAAATGATCACTCACTAGTGGTACAACAACTTCTTTTAATGCGTAACCAATTAATCCTGATACTAATAAGTTCATAATACTTATCCTTTATATTTTATTTTAATTTGGGTTGAGCTTTTAAATTATAAACAAATAGCGATTTATTACCATCATTAAATACTCAAAAATAATCGTTTAATTAAAAATGCCGTTATTATTTTTAATTGGTTCGATTTTTGCAAAGAAGCTATCGTAATGTGCGCTTTATATGAATAAGCGTCATTAAGATTGATATAAAAACATCACGTTGTTAATGAGTTAGGGAATAAATATGGCGTCGGATTTAATGCAGCTTGGTATCAGTGGTTTGCGTACATCGCAAAAGCAACTTGATGTAACCAGCCATAATATTAGTAACGTACATACCGCAGGTTATAGCCGTCAGGTTGTCGATCAAAAAGCGGCCGATGCACAATGGAGCGGCGGTAACTATTACGGCAGTGGTGCGTATATTGATAGCGTTAATCGTGCTTACGATCAGTTTGCAGCTCGTGAATTAACGCTCTCTACCACCCAGCTTGAAGCTTCAGATGTTCGTCAACAACATATGATGATGTTGGATGACTTCACCTCAAAAAGTGCTGTTAACACGGTTAATAGCATGAATGATTTTTATAACTCGGTACGCTCATTGTCAGATCACCCTAACGATCTTGGCTCTCGTCAAACCGTGTTAGACCATGCCGATCAAGCGGCAAAAAGTTTTAATAGCTCCCATGAAATGTTGACCAATATTCGCCGTGATGTGAATGAGCAATTGGGTGTGACACTTGATCGTGTAAACGCATTAGGGCAAGAAATTGCCGCTATCAATACCAGTTTGCAAGAAATGCCTGATGGCGATCAAAACCATGACTTGCTGGATAAACAGCGTGGCCTAATCAATGAACTAGCCAAATATACCAAAGTGACAGTACTGGCGGATAAAGGCAGCCTTGCAGACAAAGTCATTATTGGTAGTGGTGATACCTTGGTCTCTGGCGTCGAATCGTCACAATTAAAAATGGTCAATGGCGATCCTGATTTAGAAGATAAACAAATAGCCTTAATCAATGGTAACCAAGCTAAGCCAATTAAAAGTGATGATATTGGTGGTGGGTTAGGTGCCATGCTATCTATTCGTGATGATGTAATAGATAAAAGCCTTGATGAAATGGGGCGGATGGCGATTGGCTTCTCAAAGCAAATAAATGATTTACAGCAATCTGGTACAGATTTAACAGGTGCAATAGGCAGCGCTTTATTTAGTGATGTTAATAGCCCTACTTTAGTCAAAGAGCGAGTATTAAAGCCGTTAGGTAGTCAAACAGACATTGATGTAAAAATCGATGATGTAAATGCGCTGAAAACTGGTGATTATGAATTAACCACAGAGTTTGATGGAACTGATTACAGCTTTACATTGTTTGATCCAGCTGGCAATGAAATGAAAAAGCCTGATGGTAGCGCACTTATTTCTTCAACAGATACATTACCCGTAGAAGTGAAAGTCGATGGTTTAACGTTAACCATGAACACAGTTATGGGTAATCCTCCAGCTACAGGGCAAAGCGAAACCGTCGTTATTCAACCTATGCGTCGCGGTGCGGCAAACATTAGCGTGGAGATGTCAGATCCTCGTGGCTTAGCAGGGCACCGTCAAACCGCACTGATAGAGGCTAACCCAAACAATGCGGGAACAGCGGCATTAACTACCGTCACAGATAACACACCAGATGCTGTCGCGGGTAATTATCAAATAGATATTATCAATAGTGCAGATTTAACAGCAACAGATGGCACAGGCAATACTGGTGCTGCACAATTTGATGCGATCAAAGGTGCAGCGGCGGAAGCTGCCCAAGGCGTATATACCCTTAGTTTAAATGCCACTGGAGATAAAATCAGCATGGTTGATGCTGCAAGTAATCCGATTAATTTAATTGATGCAACGGGAATGCCTGTAACTGAGCTTGATTACCCATTAACAACAACAGGCAATACATTAACTATGGTTGCCAGTGATGGTAGCCAAGTGAGTGTCGCAACGCTTGGAGCAGGAGCTGCGGTTGGTGATTCTTTTACGCTAAATATTACTACGTCGGATAAATTAACAGTTAAAAACACCCAAACGAATACCTTAGTTGATCTTGATGATGGCAGCGGTAATCCTGTTCAAGCGTTAGCTTACCCACTAACGAATGCTAATAAAGAAATTACCTTTGCAGGTCAAGCAACCCCGACATTCTCACTCACCGATAATGGTCAGGCCGGCGATAACTTTACAGTGAGTTTAGGGAGAAGCAGTGCGGTAGGCGGCAACAACAACTTTTTAGCGATGCAGCAAATTCAGCACGAAAAAACCATGAACGAGGGTAAATCAAGTGTGATTGATTTATTCGAAGGCTTGGCAACCGACATCGGCATGATGAAAAGTAATGCGGAAAAAACGGCTGAAGTGAATCAATTGGATTTTGATGCCGCTTCTGAACGCGTTTCTAATCTATCAGGGGTTAACCTTGACGAAGAAGCGGCAAACTTGATGAAGTTTCAACAGTCATACATGGCATCATCACGCATCATGTCGGTAGCAAAAGAAACCTTTGATACCTTAATGCGCGCAGTATAAGTAGGAGTAAATAATGATTAATCGTGTTTCTACTGCCAGTCAGTATCAAAGTTTGACCTCAAACCTAATGCGTAAGCAAGGTGAAGTAAACGAGAGCAATAACCAATTATCGACAGGTAAACGGGTTGAAACCGCAGGTGATGATCCCGTGTCTTCGGTGACGATTCAAAACTATCGCCAACAGTTAACTCAAATAGATCAATATAAAAGCTCCATCACCATGGCGAATAATCGCTTAGGGGTAATGGAAAGCTCCATTGCTGGCGTGGAAGATAACCTTGATGCTACCAAGCAAAAAGTACTTCGGATGATCAACGGTGCGATGGCATCAAATGATCGCACAGCTTTTAAAGATGAATTAACCAGTTTGCGTGATGGTTTGTTAGAGCTCGCCAATAGCCGTGACGAATCAGGAAACTATGTGTTTGCGGGTAATCAAATGGATACCCAACCGTTTGTAAAAGGCACTGACGGTAAAATGAATTATCAAGGTGATAGTCAATCGCGCTATGCCCAAATAGATAAGTCAGTTGAAGTGAAAACCAGTTTACCGGGTGATCAACTCTTTACATCAATACCTAATCCGTATGGCGATTTTCGCCCCGACTTTAGTGATTTAAGTAGTGGGTCAAAATTACATGTACTCAGTGCAACAACCTCTGATTTTACTAAAGCTCAACCGATCGACATTGCTTTTAGTGAGGCGGTAGTTACGCAGCCTGATGGCAGTGAAAAAACAGTCATGCAATACAAATTAAGCCTTGATGGAAAAGAAGTGGTTGCAGGTCAGGATTACGATCCAGAAAAAGGGATCCAGTATACGGCAGCGGATGGTAGTAGCGTGTCGATTACCCTTGATGATGTTGAAGTCGGCGATAAATTAACCCTTAACCCTGCGCAGAAAATCAATATTTTTGATTCATTACAAGATGCGATAGATAACGCTGAAAAACCAACCTCGTCAGCGGCGGCTGAAGCGACGTTACAGCGGGTCATTGATGATATTGATAGTAGCTTCTTGCACGTTAGTCAGCGCCGTTCAGAAGTGGGCACTATCATGCAGCAAGTGGAAAGACAGCAAGAACAGCATCTCGATTTTGAACTGACCTTAAATAGCGCACAAAGTGGTTTAGAAGATTTGGATTACAGTAAAGCGATAATGGAAATGAACCAACAAATGATGGCATTGCAAGCATCACAATCGGCGTTCAGCAAAACTAAGCAATTATCGTTATTTAACTATTTATAAATGATTGTTAATAACATGCGTAATATTGAAAACGGCAATTATTTGCCGTTTTTTTTGTGATCTAAATAACGTGGTTAAAGGGGTAGGTTATTAATGTTGAGTGTTTTTAATTTATTGATAATTAATGGTTTTGTGTTTTTTTTGCTTTTAATTGAAGTTTTTTTAAAAAAAATCTAAAGCTTCGAAAAAACGTGCCGTTAACCTTAGCACAAGTTAGAAAAACCTCTTTTAACCCGGCAACACGTCTGGGAAAGATCATACCAAGGAGTGTCACCTTATGGCTATTACAATTAATACCAACGTAACAGCAATGACTGCCCAGCGTAACCTAAACAGTGCTAGCAGTAGCGTTGCCGACAGCATGCAAAAATTATCATCTGGTCTTCGTATTAACTCTGCGAAAGATGATGCAGCAGGTCTTCAAATCTCTAACCGTCTAACAAACCAAACTAACGGTTTGAACGTAGCAATGCGTAACGCCAACGACGGTGTTTCAATGGCACAGACTGCTGAAGGTGCAATGCAAGAATCAACCACAATCATGGAGCGTATGCGTGAGCTTGCGCTACAGTCTGCGAACGGTTCAAACTCTGATAAAGACCGTGAAGCAATGCAGAAAGAAATGGGTGAATTGCAAAGCGAAATGAACCGTATCGCTGATACCACAAGCTTCGGTGGTCAGAACCTTCTTGATGGTTCGTTTGGTGATAAGGACGGTAAAACATCTTTCCAAATAGGCGCAAACTCAAATGAAACGCAAAGCCTTGGCTTAATGGATGTGTCTGCTCATGCAATTGGTCGTGATTACAAAAATCTGGATGCTGGCCCTGCTGCGGTTGAAGTAAAAGGTGGCACATCTACAGGTAATGGTGAGTTTTCATTAGATATTGATGGTACTTCGCATGATGTCGCTATCACCAAAGATATGACGGCTGATGATCTTAAAAATAAACTGAATAATATTGATGGGGTCAGTAATATTGGTGTTGATGAAACTACAACACCTGCTACAGCTGGTACAACATCTGTTTCAGGGTTAGCTGCAAAAGCGGGTACTGCTGTAACAGCAACATCGGCAGCAGTTACTGGCTTAGCTGCTGATACTGATGCAACTATTACGTTTGAGATTGATAATAGTGCTGATGGTGATGGTTCTGATATGAAGACTATCACCTTAAATAGCACAATTCTTACGGGTTCTCAGACGAACGGTGAATTGGATACAGCATTACAAACTGCAGCAACGAATGCGGGTTTAACAAATGTAACATTAGCAGCGGTAGGGACAGATGGATTTAGCCTTACTCGAGCTGATGGTAAAGATGTAACCATTAACCACCAAAAAGATGATGGTACTGGTACTGGTGCCACAGCAAGCATTGCTGTTGATGGCGGAGCTGCAACAACTGTAGGTACTACTCAAGCGACAGCTACCGCAACAGGTGGTACAGAAGCGGTTCCTGGTGAAACCATTGATTTTACTATCGGTGATCAATCAATTTCTTTTGATAGTACAGACTTTGCTACACAGCAGGATCTACAAGATAAATTAGACACTGTATTCAATGCTGCTGATAGTAATATTACTGTAACAGCAACAGCTGGTGGCGCTTTTGAGATCACATCTAACGATGGTAGTGAAGTTAAAGTTTCAGCTGAACTAAAAGGTACTGATGCTGGTACAACAGCTACAATTGAAACGGCTGATGGTACCGGTACTGTAGCTTTAGCTGGTGATGGTACAACGAGTGGTGACACTAAGACAGCAGGTGGTATTGAAGGAGAGAAGTCCTTTACTGTTGATTTCTCTGCGATGAAGTTAGATACAGATATTGAGTCGATTGAGTACTCAACTAAGAAATTTGATGATACTGATGAAACATCGGCATTAACTATCGGTACTGCAACAACAACTGAATCTGTAGCAAGCCTAGATCTATCAACAGCAGAAGGTGCACAAAACGCGATTGACGTGCTTGATGCGGCTATGGAGCAAATTGATGAGAAGCGTGCGGAAATTGGTGCCTTCCAAAACCGTATGAATCACACTATGAGCAACTTGGCTAACATTAACGAAAACGTAAATGCGTCTAACAGCCGTATCAAAGATGTCGATTTCGCCTCTGAAACCATCAACATGACCAAAGGTCAGATCCTACAGCAAGCAGGTACGTCAATTCTTGCCCAAGCTAAGCAGATCCCACAGGCTGCACTTAGCCTACTAGGTTAATCTGTCTTATTGATGCCCCGTTAGCTTTAACGGGGCATTATTGTATTTTGGCTATATCGCTAAAGGAAAATGACTATGGCGATCAATCCTACTTCAATACCTCAAAACACACTTTCTCACTCATTAGTAAAAGAGAACAGTGGAAAATCGACCACTCAAGCAACCCCGTTAAACGCCGCTTCAGAGTCTCAAACATCGCTTGGCAATGATTTGCCACCCACAGAACACGTAAATGCTGTTAACCGAACAGACGTTGACGATCCCCTTAATTCATCTTTGCAAGATAGCCGTTCCGATCAAGAGAGAATTAAGCAGATCGAGATGGTTTTACAACAATTTAACCGCAGCTTACGCTTCTACCAAGATGAAGAAACCGGTGAGCAAATTGCCACTATTGTAGATAAAGCCAGTGGTGAAGTTATTCGTCAAGTTCCGGCACAGGAATTGCTAGAGTTAAACAAAAATTTAGCCAAGCATGCACTGAGCTCGCTGAGCAAAATAGTCTAAGAGGTATTTACGATGGGGTTAAGTGCTGCGGGTATGGCATCGGGCTTAGATGTCGCGGGGATGACGCAACAACTAGTAGCGGCTGAAAAAAAACCTAAGTTTGATCGGATTATGGATCAGCAAAAAAAGGTTAATGTCTCGCTTAGTGCTTACGGGCAGGTTAAGTCATCAGTAAGCAGTATCCAATCTATGTTGGAGAAGTTTGGTAAAGACGATGCTTTCTCTAGCCAAAAAGCGACGTCTGACAATAGTGATTATGTTTCTGTAAAAGCCGATGCGAAAGCGAAAAATGGTACTTATACCATTAACGTAGAGCAAATGGCGCAGTCTCATAAATTAATGGGGCAAGAGTTATTTAGCGGCGATCCTGAAGCCTCACTCGGTAGTGGTGAAATGGTAATTAAGGTTGGTGATAAGTCGATGACCTTAAACATTACTGAAGACAACGATGACTTGTCGTCGATTGTGGATGCGATTAACAATGCAGAAGATAACCCAGGCTTAACGGCGACGGTGATCAACACTGGTGAAGAGGGCGGCTCTAAAATCGTTTTCTCATCTAAAGATACGGGTGTTGAAAATAAAATTGAAATTGATACGTCTGGTATGACAGGGCAATTGGCATCACTGGCTTATAAAGAAGGGATGACAGACAGTAAAGTTGATCAAATGCAAGAAGCGCAAGATGCACGCATTAAGATTGATAACTTTACTACCGTGACCAGCAGTAATAACACCTTTAAAGATGTGATTGAAGGTGTGACGTTAGATTTGAAAAAGCTGACTGGAACGTCAGGTTCAGAAAACCCTGAAACTGATGATGTCGATGTGAAATCTGTAAAAATTACCATCGAAAATAATGAAAAGAGTACCAAAGACTCACTAAAATCTTTTGTTGATGCCTACAACGGTTTAATTTCAACGACTGATAAGCTAACAGGGTTTGATCCTGATCGTGAGCCAGATGATCCAAACCGCGCTGGTGCACTGAATGGTGACAGTTTAACCCGTTCAGTACTTAGCCAAATGCGCGGCTTGATGAACGAGCCGATTGAAGTAAACGGCAAATTGTATCAGTTATCTGATTTTGGTATTTCCGTGCAACGTGATGGCACGTTAGAGCTGGAAGATGATAGCGATAAACTAGATGACATTATTAGTGAAAATTTTAATGTTATTGGGCAGTTTTTCGGCCAAGAAGACACGGGATTTTTAGCCAAAGCCGATAAGTTATTAGACACTTTTACCGATAAAACCGACGGTGCTTTATCGGTAAAAGAAGACACATTAAAAGAGCGTCAGAAGTCATTAGATGATGACATGATGCAACTTGATAAACGTATGAAAGCTTATGAAGATCGCACTTACAAACAGTTTTTAGCGATGGATGAAGCGATAGGCCAAATGAATAATCAGCTTAATAGTATGTTGAGTTTATTGGTGTCATTTGATTAAGGATAAATATGGAACAGTTAACGCAACTAGAGCAGCAAATAGAGCAACTATTAACTGCTGATGAATATAACGATGACTTTCCGCAGCAGTTAGAAAATTTAGTGTCATTACGTCATCAAGAGGTCGAGCAGATCTTAGGCCAACCTAACTTAACTCGCCCCGTTTTTGATGATGTAGTGGCACGTACAAAAGCATTAAAAAGTTTAATTCAAAAACACAAAGATATTATTGGTGAGCGATTAGTCCGTTCTAAAAAGAGCAAACAATCGTTATCACTGTACAGCAATATTCAACAAAACGGTTTGTAGCCTTCTTAGTTTTGTTGATTTTGATTTCACTTATTAAATAAGGGATTACATCATGCGTGGCTCTCTTCAGGCATATAAAAAAGTTTCAGTAAACGCACAATTAGCCAGTGCTTCTCCTCACCGTGTTATTCAAATGCTGTATGCAGGTGCGATTGAGCGTTTAATTCAAGGTAAAGCAGCAATGGAGCAAGGCAATGTTGCGGTGAAATGTGAGCGCTTAAGCAAAGCATTAGATATCGTATTAAGCTTGCGTGACTGCTTATCAATGGAAGATGGCGGTGATATTGCTAAGAACCTTGATTCACTTTATGAGTTTATGGCAAGCGAAATTACCCGCGCAAACGCTGAAAATCAAACTAAGCCAATTGATGATGTGATTGGTATGCTACGTGAGATCAAATCAGCGTGGGATCAAATCCCAACTGAGTATCATCATTTAAGTGAAGCGAGTTAATTAATAAACGTAAGTGTTAAAATGCATATAAGCAGGATAACACTATAAAAAATGGTAATAACTCTTCAAATATAGGATGAATAGCTGTAAATGCGCAATATTCGTCCTATTATTTTATATATCCTTGTATTGGTATCACACCTTTCTGCTATCAAATATTGCCTTCTCCTATGGTTTAATTACAATAGACATCAATAATATTGGCAGTGGTTCGCATTTCTATTAAATAAGCCAATAATTACATCATTTTATGAAGGCAGGCTATATCCATTCTATGCAAGGTTTAGCAAAGACACTCGTTATTGAAGACGATCAACAGCAACGTCATGATCTCAGTGTAATTCTGGGGTTTGTTGGTGAGCAGTGTGAAATTATCTCGTCACAGGATATTGATGCTTCATTATGGCAGCAGTCATGGGGCGCATGTTTACTGGGTAACATTGAAGTAAATAAAAATTTATCTCATATCGTAGATACACTAAAAATTCATGCCCAAATTCCTGTTGTATCGCTTGGAAATCATCGCGCTCATCTTTCTGGTTTAGCGAACTATGTTGGCGATCTAGAGTTACCTTTGCATTACAACCAGCTCGTTGATGCTTTCCGTCATTGCCAAGAATATATGGGTAAACGTGCTTACCAAGTTCCTCAGCTAGGGCGTAAAAATACCTTATTCCGTAGCATGGTAGGTAGTAGCGCTGCAATCAGTCAAATCCGTCATCTCATGGAACAAGTTGCTGCTTGTGATGCAAGTGTGCTGATTTTAGGTGAATCTGGTACAGGTAAAGAAGTTGTGGCACGTAACGTTCATTATCACTCTGCGCGTGGTAAAGGTCCGTTTGTGCCTGTTAACTGTGGTGCTATTCCGCCAGATTTACTGGAAAGTGAATTATTTGGTCATGAAAAAGGGGCATTTACCGGTGCAATTTCTGCACGTAAAGGCCGTTTTGAATTAGCCGAAGGTGGCACATTATTTCTTGATGAAATCGGTGATATGCCGATGTCTATGCAGGTTAAGCTACTTCGTGTTCTTCAAGAGCGTTGCTTTGAACGTGTTGGTGGTAGTCAAACCATTAAAACTAATGTGCGTATTATTGCGGCAACACATCGCGATTTAGACAAAATGATCCATGAAAATTTATTTCGTGAAGATCTGTACTACCGTCTTAATGTGTTCCCAATTGATATGCCAGCACTGCGCGAGCGTATTGAAGATCTGCCTTTATTATTGCAAGAATTACTTACACGTATGGAAGCTGAAGGTGCTAAACGCATTCACTTTACACCGCGTGCGATTAACTCATTAATGGAGCATAACTGGCCGGGTAACGTACGTGAGCTTGCAAACCTTGTTGAGCGTTTATGTATTTTGTACCCAGGTGAAATGGTAGATATTAACCATTTACCGATTAAGTATCGTTATGGTCAGCTTCCTGATTTTACGCCAGAAAGCACATTGCCAAGTGTTGAAGAGCTAGAGCAAGAAGCATTAGCAAGTATGTTCTCTTCATATGAAGATGAACAAACGGTAGCGAGCAGTGAGCTTCCACCTGAAGGGCTAAATTTAAAAGAAATGTTAGCTGATCTTGAAGTCGATATGATCAAGCAAGCGTTAGATGCTCAAACGGGGGTTGTAGCAAGAGCTGCCGATATGTTGGGTATGCGCCGAACGACCTTAGTTGAAAAAATGCGTAAATATGGCTTAAACAAAGAAAGCTAATAAAGCGTCATTAATTCATATAAAGCCGATGCCATTAATTTGACATCGGCTTTTTTATTTCTCTTTGTCACCTAAATAGTTTGTCTGCTAATTCATCACTTTTAACTTAACTGGTAATAATATACTTTTCTTTTAATTTATTTTTAGCAACAACCTCTCAAAAATATGCCGCTAATCTGTATCTTTTTAGCTAATTCGATAAAACTCTAATTGATTGTCATTTTTTTGACATATTTCTTTATGATGATTTAATTGTAATTACATGATTTAAAAGAATAATATATGGCATGTAAATTGCTTTTTTATAAATTACATTGAATTTTTTTGTTATTAGGTTTCATGCATGGATGATAAAGCGGTTGTGATAGGGACTTTAGAACAACAAGTTGAACGTTATCAACAAGTGCTGGAAGTGATGCCTGTTGGGGTCATTTTACTCGATCCAAAAGGCCTTATTTGTGAAACCAATAATGAAGCATTACGTTTGTTGGGCGAACCTCTTGAAGGCGAACGTTGGGTAGATGTTATCCAGCGTTGTTTTCAGCCTCAGGAAGATGATGGACACGAAATTTCACTACGTTCAGGACGCAAAGTGAAATTAGCCATTTCAGCTTCTGCAGCAGGACAATTGATTGTAATTACTGACATGACAGAAACGCGCCAATTACAATCACGATTAAGTGAAATGCAGCGACTGTCATCCTTAGGGAAAATGGTGGCGTCCTTGGCGCATCAAGTCAGAACGCCATTATCAAGTGCGATGCTGTATGCGGCTAATTTATCGGCACCTAACTTGCCAGCAACAACCCGTGAACGCTTTCAAGGTAAACTTGTTGATCGTCTGCAAGATCTTGAAAAACAAGTCAACGATATGCTGCTTTTTGCCAAAGGGGGTGATAATAAAGTGGTTAATTGTTTTTCATTAGAAAGCTTACTTAACAGCATGGAAAACATGGTTGAAGCTTTGGTGATGAGCCAAAATGTTGATTTTAGTATTGACTGCGATGATGAATCCTTGGCTATTTTAGGCAATGAAAATGCACTGGCAAGTGCTATCAGTAATCTAATTACAAACGCTATCCAAATGTCAGGTAAAGGCTGTACTGTTGCAGTGTCTTGTTATGCCGTAGGTGACGAAATTTTGTTATCAGTAACCGATAATGGCCCCGGTATTGCGACAGAGATCCAAAGCAAAGTGTTAGAGCCTTTCTTTACCACTCGGAAACAAGGTACAGGTTTGGGATTAGCCGTGGTTCAAATGGTGGCACTCGCGCATCGTGGCAAGTTGTCTTTAACATCAGAGCTAGGTAAAGGGACATGCTTTACTTTAACCCTTCCAATGGCCTCACAACAGAATATGCAATCACAGTTAGCTGCATCGTGAGCATTAACGTGCCAGTGCATACTCATGGAGAGAAGAGATGAATCAAACGAGAGTCCTAGTAGTCGAAGATGATGAAGGATTACGTGAAGCATTGGTTGATACGTTAGCGTTAGCTGGCTATCAATGGATTGAAGCGGAAAGCGCTGAGCATGCTTTAGTGATCATGAAGTCGGAAACCGTTGATATCGTTGTCTCTGATGTACAAATGGCAGGGATGGATGGATTAGCATTACTTCGCAGCATTAAATTAAATTGGCCGAAAATTCCCGTACTCTTAATGACAGCTTACGCCAATATTGAAGATGCAGTCGCGGCGATGCGTGAAGGTGCGATTGACTATATGGCGAAACCTTTTGCACCTGAAGTGCTGCTAAATATGGTCGGGCGTTATGCGCCGATAAAAAAACAAAGCAGTAAAACAGTGGTTGCTGATCCGAAAAGTATCAAGTTGCTAGCCCTTGCTGATAAGGTCGCAAAAACAGATGCCAGTGTGATGGTGCTAGGGCCAAGTGGCTCTGGTAAAGAAGTACTATCTCGTCATATTCACGATAATTCAGAACGTAAAGATGGGCCTTTTATTGCCATTAATTGTGCGGCTATTCCGGAAAATATGCTTGAAGCAACCTTATTTGGTTATGAAAAAGGTGCATTTACAGGAGCGATCCAAGCCTGTCCTGGAAAATTTGAGCAAGCACAGGGTGGTACTTTATTGCTTGATGAAATCAGTGAAATGGATTTGAGCCTACAGGCAAAATTATTGCGTGTATTGCAAGAGCGTGAAGTAGAACGTCTAGGCGGTCGCAAAAGCATAAAGTTAGATGTACGTATTCTCGCAACCAGTAACCGTGAACTTAAAACTTATGTTGCAGAAGGGCATTTTCGTGAAGATTTATACTACCGACTTAATGTATTCCCAATTGCTTGGCCTGCTTTAGCTGAACGTAAGGGTGATATTCTGCCATTAGCTATGTTATTTGCAGAGCGGCACAGTATCAAACAAGGAAATGTGGTACCAACTATAAGTCAGGGCGCACAAGATAAATTGTTACAATATCCGTGGCCTGGAAATGTTCGAGAATTAGATAATGTGATTCAACGAGCGTTAATTCTTTGCGATAACCATCATATTCAGCCGCACGATATTTTATTAGAACATTTTGATTGGCTTAATACGGATATACCTGAAAGTATGCCAGAGCCTGATTCTAGTGTTGTCGCTGTTCGCCCTAAATCGGCGGCAACAGGTGAAGGGCTTGGGGGCGAGTTACGTGAACAAGAATTTAGTATTATTTTAGATACTTTAATTGCCTGTGAAGGAAGTCGTAAAGATGTAGCAGAGCAATTAGGGATCAGTCCTCGAACTTTACGTTATAAATTAGCGAAAATGCGTGATGCTGGCATTGAAATTCCTGCGTAATTAGCGGACAAGCAGATGTTATCAGCAAAACATTGATAGAGAGAATCACGGAATGAAAGTAAACGGATTACAAACAGAAATGCAAGCAATGAGACTGGATGCTCAAAATACATCTACTCCAGCAACAGCTCAGCAAGTGAGCTCTGATTTTGGCAACCTTTTAACTGATGCATTGCAATCAGTGAATCAACTGCAAGGGCAATCTAGTGAGTTAGCAACGCGCTTTGATCAAGGTGACCGTAGCGTTTCGTTAGCGGATGTCATGATCGCAAGAAATAAGTCTAGTGTTGCGTTTGAAGCAACCGTACAAGTTCGAAATAAAATGGTACAAGCGTACAAAGAATTAATGAATATGCCGGTATAAGCCTGACTTTTTAAAGTATGGAAAGTAACACCGTTATTCTTGCAGTTTATGGGTAAAAGTCGTGGCAGAAGAAAACATTAATCAACCATTAGCGGTATCGGGCGGCGGTTCTGCTCCTGTATTACATGATGATATGGGCGCAGATCAAGGTGCTGATATTTCAGAGAAGAAAGCCTCTTCGACTGATAGTATTTTGGGTAACTTGGATTTATTACGCCAAGTTATTCTGGTGCTATCGGTGGCGATTTGTGTGGCGCTGATTGTGTTGGTAACAATGTGGATCAAAGAGCCTGAGATGCGCCCATTAGGCACTTATGAAACCGAAGAATTAATTCCAATCCTCGATCACTTTGATCAAAAGAAAATTGAATATCAATTAGATGGCAATACGATCCGTGTTCCAGCAGATGAATACAGCGCGATTAAGTTAGATTTAACCCGTACGGGATTAAATGCCCAGACAGTAGAAGGCGATGATATTTTATTGCAAGACATGGGGTTTGGCGTATCACAACGAATGGAAAGTGAGCGTTTAAAGCTCAGTCGTGAACGTCAATTAGCCCGTGCCATCGAACAAATTAGCCAAGTGCGCAAAGCGCAGGTTTTATTGGCGACACCAAAACAAAGTGTGTTTGTTCGTCATAACCAAGAAGCGACCGCAACAGTCTTTTTAACCTTATCTTCTGGTGGTTCATTAGGACAACAAGAAGTCGATTCCATTGTTGATATGGTTGCAACAGCGGTACCTGGGCTTCGTCCAACACGAGTGACTGTCACTGATCAACATGGTCGATTATTGAGCTCTGGTACTGAAGATCCTAGTACAACAGCGAAACGTAAAGAGTACGAATTAGAGCGTAAACAGGAACAAGCATTACGCGAAAAAATTGATGCTATCTTAATGCCTGTTTTAGGGCTGGGTAATTATACATCGCAAGTTGATGTTGCAATGGATTTCTCGGCGTTAGAAGAAACCCGTAAACGTTACGATCCATCAACGGCAGCAACACGCAGTGAATTTACGCTCGAAGATATTAATGGTGGTAATCAAGTCGCAGGTATTCCTGGCGCATTAAGTAATCAGCCACCGGTTGAATCGGCTATTCCTCAGAATGTGAAAGACATGCAGTCGGGTACGAACGGAAGTGATGGTTCTGTACATAGAGAATCTACTCGTAACTATGAATTAGATACCACGATTAGTCATAAGCGTTCACAAACGGGGGTGATTGATCGTCAAACGGTATCTGTTGCGGTGGATTATAAAACCATCACAGATCCTAAAACGGGGGATGTCACTCGAGTACCTGTTTCTGAAGCGGAAATTGCCAAAATTCGCCGTTTGTTGATGGGGGGCATTGGTTTTTCAGAAGTTCGGGGAGATTTACTAGAAGTCCTTTCTGTACCTTTTGCGTTACCAGAATCAGAATTAGCCGCCGATCTTCCTATTTGGGAAAATCCAAACTTTAGTAGCTGGGTACGTTGGATTGCAGCGGCTCTTGTTATTATTGTGGTGATTATGGTGTTAGTACGCCCAGCAATGCGTAAGTTGCTATATCCAAATCAATCACCAGATGGTACGCCATTAGACGAAAATGGTATGCCGATCCTGACAAACTCAGCAGATTCAGTTGGGCTGATTGGCGCAGAGTTGGATACAGGTGAAGGGTTTGAATTGAGCTCAAGTAGCTTAGATTTACCAAATTTACATAAAGATGAAGACTTACTGAAAGCCGTCCGAGCATTGGTGGATAATGAACCTGATCTCGCAGCGCAAGTGGTTAAAAGTTGGGTGAATGAAGATGGCTAATGATGTTGCAGTAAGTGAAAATAAATTTGATCCAAATACGTTAAGTGGAACAGAAAAAGCGGCGATTTTATTACTTAGCCTGAGTGAGCAAGATGCCGCGAGCATTATTCGTCACCTTGAACCTAAGCAGGTACAGCGTGTGGGGGGTGCGATGGCGAGTATGACAGATCTTAGCCAAGAGAAAGTCTCCGGTGTACACCGATTGTTTCTCGAAGATATTCAAAAATACACCAGCATTGGTATGGGCAGCGAAGATTTCGTACGTAACACATTAGTTGCTGCGTTAGGTGAAGACAAAGCGAATAACCTTGTTGATCAAATCCTGATGGGCAGTGGTTCTCGTGGTTTAGATTCACTGAAGTGGATGGATCCACGTCAAGTGGCAAGCATTATTCTCAATGAGCACCCGCAGATCCAAACCATTGTTTTATCGTACTTAGAGCCGGAACAATCTGCTGAAATATTAGCGCAATTTCCTGAGCGTGTACGTTTAGATCTGATGATGCGTATTGCGAACTTAGAAGAAGTACAGCCAGCGGCACTGCATGAATTGAACGATATCATGGAGAAACAATTTGCCGGTCAAGCGGGTGCACAAGCGGCTAAAATTGGTGGCTTGAAAGCTGCGGCTGAGATCATGAACTACCTCGATAATAATGTTGAAGGCTTGTTGATGGATCAGATCCGTGAAACGGATGAAGATACAGCTACTCAGATCCAAGACTTAATGTTCGTATTTGATAACTTAACAGAAGTCGATGATCGCGGTATTCAAACCTTGCTCCGTGATGTGCCACAAGATCTCTTACAAAAAGCACTAAAAGGTGCTGATGATATGCTGCGTGATAAGTTCTTCGCTAATATGTCCAAGCGTGCTTCCGAAATGCTACGTGAAGAGTTAGAAGCGATGGGGCCGATTCGTGTTGCTGATGTAGAAGCGGCGCAAAAAGAAATTCTAACCATTGCTCGTCGTCTTTCTGATACAGGTGAAATTATGCTTGGTGGCGGCGGTGGCGGTGCAGATGAGTACCTATAAAATTATCCCAATTGTTGAACTAGCAGGTGGTTGTCATGAGTGATGAACGTCGTCGTGGCTTTTATCGAGTTTCAGATCATCAAGCGCAAGAATTAGAACGTTGGGCATACCCTGATTATTCAGAAGAGCGTCCTGATCACAATGACAATGCTTTTAATTACCAGCCTCGTCCTGTTATTGAAGAATTCGAGCCTGAAGAAGAAGCGGGGCCTCCACCATTAACGGCTGCTGATTTAGAAGCGATGCAGCAATCGGCGTATGACGAAGGGATAGAGCAAGGACGACAAGCAGGACACAGCGATGGGTTTAAAACCGGTCACGCTGAAGGGCTTGAATCTGGTCTTGCCGAAGGTAAAGAGCAAGGGTTACAACAGGGGCTAGAGCAAGCTCAACAACAAATAACAGAACAAGTGAATCATTTAGCGTCAGTGGCTGAAAAGTTATTAGCGCCAATAGCACAAGTTGATCGTGACGTTGAAGAGCAGGTGATGCAACTTGCTTTAGGTTTAGCGAAAGAGTTGATCCGAGTGGAAGTGAAAACGAACCCACAAGTGATTTTAAATACGATTCGTGAAGTGGTGGCGACGTTACCGGTTGCCAATCGTGATATTACGATGAATCTGCACCCTGAAGATGTAGCCTTAGTAAAACAAAATTTTAGTGACGATGATTTGTTAGAGCGTAAATGGAAACTTATCGCTGAGCCGAGTTTAAATCGAGGTGATCTGCAATTGAGTAGCCATGACACTTCGGTTGATTACTTTATCGAAGATCGTATTCGTCACTCTTTAACCAGCTTTGAAGCGGTTAACAGCAGCCTTCGAGATCAATCTAAATGACAGCCTCATTAGCTGAACGGTTAAGTCAATATAAAACGGAAGGGACGGGATGTAAGCCTGTTGCTTCTGGACGGTTAGTGCGAGTTGTTGGTTTAACACTTGAAGCAATCGGTTGCCGCGCTCCTGTTGGTAGCTTATGTAAAGTAGAAACATTAAATGGTGAACTTGAAGCTGAAGTCGTTGGCTTTTCAGGTGAAACCTTGTTTCTCATGCCAAGTGAGCAACTGCTTGGGGTGATGCCTGGCGCTAAAGTCACGCCTATTCTGCACAATAGTGGTCTCCCCGTTGGCCCAGAATTATTAGGTCGGGTTATTGATGGGGTTGGTAATCCGCTCGATGGCTTAGGGCCTATTTTTACCGAGCATCGGGCTTCATTTAATGCCACTCCTATCAATCCTCTCGCCCGTAAACCAATCAAAGAGCCGCTTGATGTGGGTATTAAAGCGATCAATGGCTGTTTGACGGTAGGTAAAGGCCAGCGTATTGGTCTATTTGCAGGCTCGGGTGTTGGTAAGTCTGTGACTTTAGGCATGATGACTCGTGGCACCAGTGCCCAGATTGTTGTGGTCGGCCTTATTGGTGAGCGTGGTCGTGAAGTTAAAGAGTTTATTGAAGAAAGCTTAGGGCCTGAAGGCCGTGCGCGATCTGTGGTGGTGGCGGCACCTGCTGATGCTTCACCATTAATGCGCTTAAAAGGTTGTCAAACATCATTGACGATTGCTGAGTATTTCCGCGATCAGGGCTTTGATGTATTACTCCTGATGGATTCTCTGACCCGTTTTGCACAAGCACAACGTGAAATCGCCTTGTCTGTTGGTGAGCCGCCAGCAACCAAAGGTTATCCACCTTCGGTATTTGCAAAGTTACCTGCGCTGGTGGAACGCGCGGGTAATGGTAATGAAAATCAAGGCTCTATAACTGCTTTCTTTACCGTTCTTAGTGAAGGTGATGACTTGCAAGATCCTATTGCAGATGCCTCTCGTGCGATTTTAGATGGTCACATTGTGTTATCTCGTGAAATGGCAGACGCTGGGCATTATCCTGCGATCGATGTTGAACGCTCGGTGAGTCGTGTTATGCCTGCGATTGTGAGCGAAGAGCATATGTTGATGTCTAAAGCGGTACGTCAAATCCTTTCTATATGCCGTAAAAATCAAGATTTAGTCTCCATTGGTGCTTATAAACCTGGTACCGATAACACGATAGATCAAGCTTTTAGTTTTAAACCGAAATTAGACGCCTATCTGCAACAAGAGATGAAAGAGTCTGTGCCCTATGAGATGTGCGTCAATATGTTGCGCTCAACATTAGGTGGTTAATTGCAGGTGATCATGGATAAGGAAATTAAGTATGTCTAACGCGCTAGGATTAATCATCGAGCAAGCGAAAGAGCAAGAACATCAAGCAAGTTTAGCGTTAAACCAAGCCCGTATTGAGCAACAAAATTACTTACAACAGTTAGCGCAGATTGAACAGTATCGCTTGGATTATCTCAATCAGTTATCCGTTAGAGGTCAACAAGGACTAACTGCGAGTCAGTACAGCCATTTACAGAAGTTCTTAACGCAACTGGATCAAACCTTAGAAAAGCAAAAGCAAGCGGGGGGGTATTTTGAAGAACAAATTCAAAAGTGCTCGCAGCATTGGCAAGAAATGCAGCAAAAAAGACGTTCGGTTGAATGGCTGGTGGAAAAACGCGAACGCGAGCATAAACAGTGGCTTGATAAGCAAGAGCAAAAAATGATGGATGAATTTGTTACGTTGCAGTTTGCGCGAAGGTTACAACAATAACCTTATTGATGAGTAACTGGTTTAGTTTTTGCATTACTCCTACTTATCTCTTTTTGTCGTCGGAAGATCAAATGGTTACGTTTTATTTTCTACGCGCCCAGTATTAGGTTTGAATTGGCTATGAATCTATTAAATCCCTTATCAACACCGCACGTAAAAGCCACACCTGCGGGATCTTCAAATACTAAAACAGTAGAAAAAAACGAAGGTGATAAAGATGCTTCGTTTGATTCTCAGTTACAAGCCGCATCAACAGAGAAAACATCGGTAAGCGATTTAAAAATAGAACAAAAAACAAAAAAATCGACAGATGTTGAAACTGGAGAAGAAGCGATCATTAGCTCTGATGATTTAGTTATCAATAGCGAATATAACGCTGAATTAGTCTCTGATGACGCTGTTTCAGGTGAGGTTGTGACAGATGAAGTTGTATCTGTTGCTGATAGTGAGGATATCGCCAGTGTTGATAATGTTGACGACGTCGAAAGTATTGATGATGTCGAAAAAGTGATGTTTGAAGGCGCAGATTTTCTTCAACGTTTGAATCAATCAAATCAGCAGTTTAGTCAACAATCTCCAGAAGGGGGCAAAGCTTTGCCGCCACAGTCAGAGCAAATGACATCATCTGATGAGTCTTTAGATGTGAAAGCGGAACTCTCAGGTGACAAATTTGTATTAGATAGCTCTGAAATCGCTTCAATCAAGAAAAATGAGCTAACTGAAAAAGAGAAAGTACGGCAAGCGGATGTGAAGCCGAGTGAGCTAAAAATGGGCTGGCATGCTGCAACCGCTGGAGTGAAAGCGGAAACAAGCGATGAGGCGGAACTGCTTTCCCAGTCCACAACCGATCCAGAATTAAAATCAACGTTATCTGGCGTAAAAGCTGAAAATAGTGTGGTGAATGCGTTTCTTTCTGGTGAAAAAAATTCTGAATTGATCGCAACCAATGGAATGATGGAATCGGTTAGAAAGACACTGGTTGATGGTCAAGAAAAAGAGCAAGACAGTATCTCTTCACAACCATTATCGGCACTCATGGGTAACCAGCAAGCCAATGCGATGAAAATGGACTTACAACATGCGAATACGCAGGTTCAGTCGCCATTATTGCTGACAAAAGATCAGGCGGGAGAACAAGTGTCTGAGCGTATTAACATGATGATGGCAAAGAATTTAAAACAAATTGATATCCGATTAGATCCGCCAGAACTCGGTAAAATTCAAATAAAATTAGCCTTGAACCAAGATCAAGCTTCAGTGCAATTTACGGTTAATAACAGCCAAACTCGCGATATGGTTGAACAAGCAATGCCAAGGCTACGTGAGATGATGCAGCAACAAGGCTTGCAGTTAGCGCAAGGCTCTGTACAGCAAGATAGTTCAAATCAATTTGCTCAGCAGTTTTCACAACAGCACTCAGGAGATCAATCATCAGACACTGCCAATGATGGATCTTTTGCTGGCACGAATGAGACGAATTCAGATAAACACCTTGATACGATCGAGATGTTTGTAACAAAAAATAAAGATCGGGTTGATTACTATGCGTAATTAACAATTGCTAATAATTTAATTAATGAAAATAAAGATAGAAAGGAATAAAAATGGCGATGGGCAAGAAAAAGCTGATGTTAATAAGTGCAGTAGCCGTCATTGTAATATTGGCGGCAGGCATTGGCTTTTGGTTGCTAAATGGTGATGACGCAAAAGAGTCGCCACAAGTGGCTGCAACGGTACAAGAAAATACAGCCTCAGCAGCACCTGTAATGTCAGCTTACTATGTTGTGTTACCTCAACCTTTTACTTTCAATGTTACGGGTGACACACGAGACAGAGTGGTGCAAATTAAAGTGCAATTAATGGTTCGTGGCGATAAAAATGAAGCCTTGGCGAAACAGCACACCCCGTTAATTGAAAGCACACTTCTTCAAGCATTTGGGGTTGCAACCGTTGAGCAATTACGTAGTCCGAATGGGCGTGATCAGTTACGCCAACAAGCGCTTGAAGCAGTGAAAGCAACAATGGTTAAAGTGGCTGGAACACCTGCAGTTGAGCGGGTTCTTTTTACTGGTTTTGTAATGCAGTAGGTTTACGGTGAGTGATTTATTAACCCAAGATGAAATTGATGCGCTACTTCATGGTGTCGATGAACCAGAAGATGAACTTCATGATAGCGATGTAACGAACGATGTTGCTACCTTTGATTTTTCATCACAAGACCGCATTGTTCGTGGTCGGATGCCGACGCTTGAACTCATCAATGAGCGTTTTGCGCGGCACATGCGTATCAGCCTGTTTAATATGCTGCGTAAAACAGCGGAAGTGTCTATCAATGGCGTGCAGATGATTAAATTTGGTGAGTACCAAAATACGCTGTATGTACCCACAAGTTTAAACATGGTGCGCTTTCGCCCATTAAAAGGCACCGCGCTTATAACAATGGAAGCGCGTCTCGTCTTTATTCTGGTAGAAAACTTTTTTGGTGGCGATGGTCGTTTCCACGCCAAAATTGAAGGTCGTGAATTTACCCCAACTGAACGCCGCATTGTACAAATGCTGCTTAAGCTTGTGTTTGAAGATTACCGTGAAGCATGGTCTCCGGTGATGGGGGTTGAGTTTGAATATTTAGACTCAGAAGTGAACCCGACCATGGCTAATATTGTGAGTCCAACAGAAGTGATAGTGGTGAGTTCATTTCATATTGAAGTTGATGGTGGCGGCGGTGATTTTCATGTCGTCATGCCATATTCAATGGTTGAACCAATCCGTGAATTACTCGATGCGGGTGTACAAAGTGACAAGATGGACACTGACGTGCGTTGGAGTAAAGCATTGCGTGATGAAATCATGGATGTGCCCGTTAATCTTCGCGCCAAATTACTGGATGTGGATTTATCGTTACGTGATTTGATGGAACTACAAGTTGGTGATGTGATCCCTATTGATATGCCTGAGCAAGCAACCATTTTTGTTGAAGATTTACCAACGTACCACGCAAAAATGGGGCGCTCTGGTGACAATGTAGCATTGAAAATTAGTGAGAAACTCCAACGTCCCGATATGGTTAAGACTGATTTGGCGTTTCTTGACCGTGATGAGCTAGGCACGGCATTACTCAATATAAATAGCGATAGTAACGAATAAGAAAAGGACGATAACAATGTCAGATAATAATGATCAACAAATGGCAGATGATTGGGCTGCAGCATTAGCAGAGCAAGCAGATGATGTGCAACCTGCACCACTAGAAGAGCTGACCGATGAAACGGTACCGATCACCGATGATGAACGTCGTAAGCTTGATACTATTATGGATATTCCGGTTACCATTTCGATGGAAGTTGGACGTACGCAAATTAGTATTCGTAACCTACTGCAATTAAACCAAGGTTCAGTGGTTGAGCTTGATCGTATTGCGGGTGAATCATTAGATGTGATGGTCAATGGAACCCTTATTGCACATGGTGAAGTAGTTGTGGTCAATGACAAATTTGGTATTCGTTTGACTGATGTGATCAGCCAAACTGAGCGTATTAAAAAGTTACGTTAAGGCTGGTCATGAAAAGGATTGTAGGCCAGATAGTTACAGCATTATCGCTATTATTTTTCACGCTGTCCTGTTTCGCACAAACAGCGGTTGAGAAAACGATTGAAAAAGCACCGCCGCCATTAAGGCAAGCGCCTGACTTAAATATTGCAACCACTCTGGCTTCTTTACTGCTTGTGATTGCGATTATTGTTTTCTTAGCTTGGTTATTAAAACGTATGCGAGTGGCTGGGATCAGTGGTAATGATTCGGGTTTAAAAGTAATTACACAGCTGGCTGTCGGGCAACGAGAAAGAGTCGTGCTATTGCAAGTGGGTGAAGAGCAAATGTTGGTGGGTATTACTCAACATAATATTTCTTTGCTGAGTAAATTGGATAAGCCTTTAAACATGGACGAATCGCCAAGCAGAGATTTTGCTTCTCAGCTTAGCAAGCTAATGAAAAATAATGTTAAAAAATAAATTCACCCTTGTCAGTTGGATGGTTTTTCTTGCTATCTCTGTGCTGTTATCGTCAATCAATATAGCGCATGCGGTTGAAGCGAACGTGGCTAATAGTGCGACGGCGACAGCAATGAGTACAGAAACGACATCAGGTCATTTACAAGCAGCCCGTAATGGTGGGGGAATACCGGCATTATCGGTGACAGTAAACCCTGATGGTAGTGAAGATTATTCTGTCACTCTACAAATTTTAGCGTTAATGACCGCGTTAGGCTTTTTGCCTGCAATGGTTATTTTAATGACCTCTTTCACCCGCATCGTGGTGGTAATGTCGATCCTGCGTCAAGCCATGGGTTTACAGCAAACACCTTCTAACCAAGTGATTATCGGCATAGCACTGTTCTTAACGTTTTTTGTGATGTCTCCAGTGATTGATAAGATCAATGCAGATGCCGTACAGCCTTATATTAATGAGCAAATCACGGCGAAAGAAGCATTGGCAAAAGCTGAAGATCCGATGCGCCAATTTATGCTTAAACAAACCCGTGTAAAAGATTTAGAAACGTTTGTGAATATGTCTGGCTCAACGGCTGATGATCCGCAGACGGTGCCGTTAACGGTATTGATCCCGGCGTTTATTACTTCAGAGCTTAAAACGGCGTTTCAAATCGGCTTTATGCTGTTTTTACCATTTTTGATTATTGATTTGGTTGTTGCATCGATCTTAATGGCGATGGGTATGATGATGCTTTCACCTATGATTGTATCGTTACCGTTTAAATTAATGTTGTTTGTTTTAGTTGATGGCTGGAACCTGATCTTATCCACACTGGCAGGTAGTTTTGGCACCTAATGTGAATAAACATCGGATAGAAAGGATGCTTTTATGACGCCAGAAGCTTTTGTTGAGATATTTCAAGAAGCGTTATACATGGTACTTATCATGGTGTGCGCGATTGTTATTCCAGGACTGTTAATTGGTTTAGTTGTGGCTGTATTTCAAGCGGCAACCTCAATCAATGAACAAACATTGAGTTTCTTACCCCGTTTAGTGGTGACGTTACTCGCGCTGATGTTCTTTGGTCATATGATGACGCAAATGCTGATGGATTATTTCTATCGGATTATTGATCAAATTCCACAGTTGCTTTACTAGCAAACGAGCAGCCGTCGATTATGCATTACACCGCAAACCTTTTACTTGATTGGATAGCGAATTATTTTTGGCCTTTTACACGTATCTCATCAATGATGATGGCGATGACGTTTTTTGGGGCGCGCTTTGTTTCACCTAAAATTCGCTTATATTTAGCTTTAGCGATTACATTTGCGGTCTTGCCTGTTTTACCTAAAGTCCCACAAGATATTGAGTTACTTTCTTTAGCTGGGTTTATTGTTACTACTCAGCAATTAATCATTGGTGTAGCAATGGGATTAGTAACACAGTTTATTACTCAAATATTTGTCCTACTTGGTCAAATATTAGGTATGCAATCGAGCTTAGGTTTCGCTTCAATGGTTGATCCTGCGAATGGTCAAAATACGCCCGTATTGGGACAGTTTTATATGTTTTTGGCCATTTTATTGTTCTTAGCAACAGATGGGCATTTAGAAATGTTAAATGCTGTTGTAGTGAGCTTTAAAACCTTGCCGATAGGTGAGGCTATGCTGCAGCCAAAAGATTATTATCAGCTTGCAGGTTGGTTTGGTCATATGTTTAAAGCGGGCGTGAATATGGCGTTAGCGGGGGTGATTGCTTTGCTAACGGTGAATTTGTCGTTTGGCGTAATGACTCGAGCAGCACCACAGCTAAATATTTTCTCGTTAGGTTTCTCATTTGCGTTGTTACTCGGTCTTGCTATTAGCTGGTTTATTGTACTCGGCATCGTGCCGCAATATGAAGCGATATGGCAAGTTGGCTTAGATCAAGTGTGTAGTTTGATCCGAATTGATTGTTAAGTTAAGGCTGGGAGTAAATCAGTATGTCTGATTCTGATGGTCAAGAACGTACCGAAGACGCCACGCCCAGACGGCTTGAGCAGGCGCGAGAGAAAGGTCAAGTTCCGCGCTCAAGAGAATTAGCGTCTGTTGCGGTATTAGTGTCTGGTGCTGTTGGGTTAATGTGGTTTGGTGAAGGGTTAAGTAAAGCTCTGAGTCATATTATGACGGCAATGTTTAGCTTAACGCGCGACGATATATTCGATCTTGATCGTTTATTCGTTATTATTTTAGATTCAATTGTCTATATTCTAGCGCCTTTATTTTTAGTCCTCATATTTTTGTTTGTTGCCGCTTTTATTGGGGCTGCTGGTGTAGGTGGTGTTCGCTTTTCCACTCAAGCAGCCATGCCTAAGTTATCAAAAATGAATCCGCTCAGTGGAATAAAGCGGATGTTTGGTATGCAAAGTTGGGTGGAATTAATTAAGTCGATTTTGAAAGTTGGGCTGGTGGGAAGTATTGCTTGCTATTTAATTTTCTCAAGTTTAGAGGACTTTTTTCAACTCAGTACTGAAGTTTTCCCTGCCAATTACTTCCATGCCTTAGATATATTATTAAACTTTGTTCTTTTAATTTGTTGCTCACTACTCATTGTGGTTGCCATTGATGTGCCATTTCAAATTTGGAATTTTAATCAACAATTAAAAATGACCAAGCAAGAAATTAAAGATGAATACAAAGACTCGGAAGGTAAGCCTGAAGTGAAAGGGCGTATCCGAATGTTACAACGTGAAATGGCTCAGCGACGTATGATGGCAGATGTACCGCAAGCCGACGTGGTAATTACTAACCCAGAGCACTTCTCTGTCGCACTTCGTTATGATCCTAAGTTGGACTCTGCACCCGTCGTGATTGCGAAAGGGGGAGACCATTTAGCACTTAAAATCAGGGAAATAGCCAATAAACATGATATTGATATTGTACCTGCCGCGCCATTAGCACGTGCTATTTATTATACGACCGAATTAGAACAGCAAATTCCAGATGGTTTATTTGTTGCTGTTGCTCAAATATTAGCCTACGTATTTCAGTTAAAAGAATATCGCAAAGGTAAAGGCAAAAAACCAACATTATCAAAAGCTGTGATGGATATACCTGAAGAATTACGCCATTAAAATGACTGGAATAATAATTAAGTATGTTATTACGTATACAGAGTCATTTGTATATTAACCAGAACATACCATTTTAGAATTTTCCTGTTATTAAAATCTATATTTAATTAAATATTTATATTAGACAGAAAGTCACAAATATAGCGTTTGTTTTTATCTTTCGGTTATTAATTTGGTAATCTTTTCGAGCTGTCAAAAAAATGACTTATATGTAAGGCATGATAATTGCTTTATCTTATTTTATGCATTCATGGTTCATCGTCTTTATTAAATAACGGACTATTTAATTATCTTCTTTTGTTTATAAAACGAACATTGATACCAATAATAAAAGAATAGATCACTAGACAGAATGAAGCTTTCAATTCCCTTTGCAGATAGATTACCGCTAGCCAGTATTAAGTCTATGCCCTCAATAGGTGCGCCTATTATGGTATTGGCAACGTTAGCGATGATCATTTTACCAATGCCACCGTTGCTATTGGATATGACGTTTACCTTTAATATCGCTCTTTCATTGGTGGTGTTATTGGTTACTGTGTATACCCGTCGTCCGCTTGACTTTGCTGCTTTTCCTACCGTACTACTTATTGCCACGCTATTACGTTTAGCACTAAACGTTGCTTCTACACGTGTTGTTTTATTGCACGGCCATGAAGGACCTGATGCCGCTGGACAAGTTATTGATGCATTTGGATCGGTTGTTATTGGTGGCAACTATGCCGTGGGTTTAGTGGTCTTCCTTATTTTGATGATCATTAACTTTATGGTAGTAACCAAAGGTGCGGGTCGTATCTCAGAAGTTAGTGCTCGCTTTACCCTTGATGCCTTACCGGGTAAGCAGATGGCGATTGATGCCGACTTAAATGCTGGACTTATCGATCAAGAACAAGCCCGTACTCGTCGTTTTGAAGTGACAAAAGAAGCCGACTTCTATGGTTCTATGGATGGTGCCTCTAAGTTTGTTAAAGGTGATGCCATTGCCGGTATCTTGATCCTCTTTATCAATATCATTGGTGGTTTAATCATTGGTATGGGTCAGCATGGCCTGACATTTGGTCAAGCACTCGAAATTTACAGTTTATTGACCATTGGTGATGGTCTTGTTGCTCAAATTCCATCGTTACTTTTATCCATCGGCGCTGCAATGATGGTAACTCGTCAAAATACTGACGAGGATATGGGGCAGCAAATGTATTTTCAGATGTTTAACAATCCTCAAGCTCTGATCATCACCGGTGTGATTTTATTTGTTATGGGTATTGTTCCAGGTATGCCCCATATTCCTTTCTTACTGCTTGCTGCCATTATTGGTGGTGCTGCTTATTGGCGAATAAAGAAAGAGAAAGAAGAAGCACTTGTTGAGAAACAAGCACCACCGACAGAGCTAGCAACGACTCAACCGCTTAAAGAGCTATCATGGGATGATGTACAGCCTGTTGATACCATTGGTTTAGAAGTGGGTTACCGTTTAATTTCAATGGTCGATAAAGATCAAGGTGGTGAGTTGTTAGAGCGCGTGAAAGGTGTTCGTAAAAAGTTATCGCAAGACTTTGGTTTCCTTATCCCACCGGTTCATATTCGCGATAATTTAGAACTCCCTCCGAACAGTTACCGCATTAGTTTAATGGGGGTTGCTTGCGGTGAAGCAAATATTCACCCAAAAATGGATCTTGCTATTAATCCAGGCCAAGTTTTCGGTTCTATTGATGGTGAAATGACTACCGATCCAGCCTTTGGTCTTGAAGCGGTATGGGTACAAGACTCACAGCGTGAACATGCACAAGCATTAGGTTATACCGTTGTTGATTCAGCAACAGTATTGGCGACCCATTTAAGCCAATTACTGACAAATCATGCATCGCAGCTACTAGGTCATGAAGAGGTACAAAACCTATTAGAAATGTTAGGTCAAACGACACCTAAATTGGTTGATGGTTTTGTTCCTGATCAATTACCTCTTGGGGTTGTGGTGAAAGTGATGCAGAACTTATTAAATGAAGCTATTCCACTGCGTGATATTCGAACTATTGTCCAAACTTTGTCGGAGTACTCCAGTAAGAGTCAAGATCCTGACATATTAACCGCTGCTGTTCGTATTGGTCTGAAACGATTAATTTGTCAAGAAATCAATGGAATAGAAGTTGAGCTGCCAGTGATTACCTTAGTTCCTGAATTGGAACAAATATTGCATCAAACCATGCAATCTGCTGGTGGCGAATCTTCAGGTATTGAGCCTGGATTAGCGGAGCGCTTACAACGTTCATTAACAGAAGCGACTCAACAACAAGAATTGAAAGGTGAGCCTGCGGTATTGTTGACCTCAGGTGTGTTGCGTTCAACATTAGCTAAATTTGTTAAAAATACGATCCCAAGTTTACGGGTATTGTCATATCAGGAAGTGCCTGATGAAAAACAAATTCGAATTGTGAACGCGGTAGGTAATTAATGTTAGTGGTTGTAGATGCGGCCTAAGCCCTTTCTGAGATAGGACGATATTTTGAAAATTAAACGATTTTTTGCCAAGGATATGAGAACGGCACTTAGCGAAGTCAAAGAAGAGCTTGGGCCTGATGCCGTCATTATGTCGAATAAGAAAGTTTCTGGTGGTGTTGAGATTGTGGCTGCCGTGGATGTTGATACAACGCCTCCTGCTGCGCCAAATACTCAGCACCGTTCTCGTGACGAAGTTTCTCAAGGGTTAAGTCAAGCAAGACGTAAACTTGCTGATGACAAGGTACAGTTGAACCAATCCACGGTGCAGAAATTTGCTAGTGTGTTACAAAACTATGCCTCAACCCAAGAGCACAATGAGCAACCTAATGAGGTTGACTCTCTTAGTGCATTACTTGATCGCCAATCTAAATTGCGCGAGCAAGGGGATAGTCACAGCTTATATTCAGAAGCGAATGCATTTCGAAGTGACCATAAGCCAGCCTACAGTTCACAAAATGAACGAGCATCGCAACGAAAGGCAGACGGTTACTCTCGTTATTCTGACCAACATTATGCTGATACTCCTTCATCACGTGATAACCGTTCACCATCAACATCGCCATTATTTCAGCGTCGTCAGCCTGAAACGAATAAGCATGATTTAGATATCGGGGATTACCGTCGTCCATCATCAAAGCAATATGAACGCGATCTATCAGTCGGTCGTGGGTTATTTGATAACCATGATCATAGTATGAATGGACGTGAACAGTCACCGCAAAAACCACGATTAGATCCTTCTCGTTACGAGTCTAAAGCACAACCGAGTAAAGATGAGCTGGATCAAGTGCGATCTGAAATGATCTCGATACGTCGCTTATTAGAACACCAGCTATCAGGCTTAATGTGGCAAGAAGTTGAACGCCGTGAACCAATGCGCGCCATGATGATTAAACGCCTTGAAAAAATGGGACTATCAGAGCAATTAGCCGATCAATTAGCGTGTTATATTCCTGAAGATATTCAACCCAATGAAGCATGGCCTGCATTACTTGATTTGTTGTCGGATCAAATTATTACCACCGACGATTGTATTTTAGATACTGGCGGTGTGGTGGCTTTATTAGGCCCAACAGGTGTAGGTAAAACCACGACTATAGCCAAGTTGGCAGCACGAGCGGCAATGGAATTTGGTCCTGATCAAATTGCTCTAGTAACGACAGACACATATCGTATTGGCGCCCATGAGCAATTAGCGACTTATGGTCGAATTATGGGTTGTCCGGTAAGAGTTGCTAAAGATGCTGAAGAACTTGCCGATATCTTACATCAGTTGCGACATCGTCGATTGGTATTACTTGATACTGCAGGGATGGGGCAGCGTGATATTCGATTATCTGAACAGCTAGACACATTAATGAAAAACAGCGGAGCGCATATTCGTAGCTACTTAGTGATGCCAGCGACATCACAGCGTCGAGTGTTGCAGGAAACGATTGAACATTTTCGCCGTATTCCGCTTTCTGGTTGCGTATTAACAAAGCTTGATGAGTCATTAAGTTTAGGAGAGATCATCTGCGTGGCGATTCAAAATGCATTACCTATCGCTTATTTAGCGGATGGTCAGCGTGTACCAGAAGATATCAAAATAGCGTCGGGGAACTACCTAGTGTCACGCGCGAATGAATTATTGGAGTTAGAGATAAGCCAACAATCACATTTCTGGTCTAGTGATAGTTCAGATAATAAGGCGGCAGATTATTATGATTGAGAGCAGAATGTACGATCAAGCAAGCGGTTTACGTCGAATGACTCAGTTAACCTCAACCAAAGTGATTACAGTTACTGGGGGGAAAGGTGGTGTCGGTAAAACCAATGTTACGCTAAACATGGCGATGTCGATGGCACGTCAAGGTAAGCGCGTTATGGTATTGGATGCTGATCTTGGTCTTGCGAACGTTGATGTGATGCTAGGGCTTCGCGCTGGACGTAATTTATCTCATGTTTTAGCGGGGATCTGTGAGCTTGAAGATATCATTATCGAAGGCCCATATGGTTTGAAAATTATTCCTGCTGCCTCGGGTACCCAAAATATGGCAGAGTTAACACCAGCACAGCATGCGGGGTTAATTCGAGCATTTGGTAATTTACAAGACGATCTCGATTTTCTCTTGGTAGATACCGCCGCAGGTATTTCAGACATGGTGCTGAGTTTTGCTCGTGCAGCACAAGATGTCGTCGTTGTGGTATGTGATGAACCGACATCAATTACTGATGCTTACGCATTGATTAAAATTTTAAGCCGTGAATATGATGTTCAACGCTTTAAAATTGTAGCCAATATGGTACGTAGTTACCGTGAAGGGCGCGATCTGTTTACTAAATTGACGCGCGTTACTGAGCGATTCTTAGATGCTAATCTAGAGCTCGTGGCTTGTATTCCCCTTGATGATAATGTTAGACAAGCCGTTAAACGTCAGAAAATAGTGGTAGAGGCGTTCCCTCGTAGCCCTGCAGCACTGGCGCTAAATTCATTATCAACTAAAGCGATGACATGGCCTATTCCTCATAATCCTGGCGGACATCTTGAGTTTTTTGTTGAACGTTTGTTAATAAAACGCTCTCAGGCCATGGAGGTACCATATAGTGAATAAAGCGATGGCTTACGGTCAATACCAACAGAGCCCACAAGCATTTATCGAACGTTACTCATCGTTAGTTAAACGTATTGCTCATCACCTAATGGTGCGTTTACCTCCAAGTGTATTAGTGGAAGATTTAATTCAAGCAGGCATGATTGGCTTGCTTGAAGCGCAACAAAATTACGATCCTACGAAAGGCGCAAGCTTTGAAACGTTTGCTGGTATTCGTATTCGTGGGGCCATGCTTGATGATATTCGTCGTGGTGATTGGGTTCCTCGTTCGGTATATAAAAATAGCCGAAAGATAAGTGAAGCCATATCTCACCTTGAAAATGAATTAGGACGCGATCCTAATGACCAAGAAATTGCGCAATATCTCGATATGCCGTTAGAACAGTATCATCAAGCATTAAATGATGTTAATTGTGGACGCTTAGTCGGTATTAGTGATCTTGGGGTGGCAGAAGATACCGTCGCGAACGAAGAAAGTATTGGCGAAAACACCCCCCTTCAAGGTGTTGTTGATGATAATTTTCGTGCGTCACTGGCTGAAGCGATAAAGACCCTACCTGAACGAGAGGCGTTAGTGTTATCACTTTACTACGATGAAGAACTTAATTTAAAAGAAATTGGTGCGGTGATCGGTGTTAGTGAATCACGAATTTGTCAGATACACAGCCAAGCAATGCAACGATTACGCGCAAAATTAACAGCATGGACTGCTTAATAATTATTTATTTTTAGAACTAGAAGAACGCTGGCTCTCAGTGGAGGCAAACTTGAATAAAAACATGAAAATTCTCATTGTTGATGATTTCTCAACAATGCGCCGTATTGTTAAAAACCTGCTTCGTGATTTAGGTTTTAACAACACTTTAGAAGCGGATGATGGATTAACAGCTTTACCAATGCTTAAAAAGGGTGATTTCGATTTCGTCGTGACGGATTGGAATATGCCTGGTATGCAAGGGATTGATTTACTTCGCCATATTCGTTCTGATGATCAACTGAAGCATTTGCCTGTATTGATGATTACTGCTGAAGCAAAGCGTGAGCAGATCATTGAAGCGGCGCAAGCAGGTGTTAATGGCTATATTGTTAAACCCTTTACCGCTGCAACGTTGAAAGAAAAATTGGATAAAATTTTCGAACGTTTGCAGTAACGATTGCTAACAATAATCATCAGTAGTGCATAAGGACGATAAAGAAGCATGATTTCACTTGAACAGGCAAAACAGCTTGTCAGCTTGCTAGAAAATGGACAACAAGCTGAAGCCAATTCGCTTGTACAAACATTAGTTGCCGATAGCCATGAACCAATGTTTGCAGAGGTGGGTAAAATTACTCGCCAGTTGCATGATTCTTTAATTAATTTTCGTCTTGATCCTCGGGTTAACGATTTGGCGAAAACTGATATTCCTGATGCTCGCGAACGATTGCTTTATGTTATCGATAAAACGGAGCAAGCCGCAAATAAAACAATGGATGCGGTTGAAAGCACGTTACCTATTGCTGATAAACTGCATGAAACGTTATTGCAAGTGCATCCTCAGTGGCAGCGCTTAATGGCAGGTAAGATTGGCCTTACTGAATTTAAAGCATTGTGTCACGATATTGATTTATTACTTGTTCAAGTTGAAGGTGATAGTAGCACACTGCGTACCCATCTTACTGACATCCTTATGGCTCAGGACTACCAAGATCTTACAGGACAAATCATTCGACGAGTCATTGAGTTAGTTCATGAAGTTGAAGATAGGTTAGTTGAAATTCTAAAAGCTTTTGGCATGGAGCAAGACGCGAATACTGTGATTGATGATAAAAAAGACGCCTTAAAGCCTGAAGGGCCAATCATTAATCCAGAACAACGAAATGATGTTGTTGAATCACAAGATGATGTTGATGATTTACTTTCGAGTCTTGGATTTTAGGGGAAATTTATGAGCTTTGATTTAGACGAAGATATCCTGCAGGACTTTTTAATAGAAGCCGGCGAAATTCTTGAATTGCTTTCTGAACAATTGGTCGAGCTTGAACGAAGCCCCGATGATTCTGAGCTATTAAATGCGATTTTTCGTGGTTTCCACACAGTAAAAGGTGGCGCAGGGTTTCTTTCTTTAACTGAACTGGTTGATGCATGTCATGGTGCTGAAAACGTGTTTGACTTGCTGCGAACAGGAAAGCGTAGCGTAACATCTGAGTTGATGGATGTTATTTTAGAAGCGCTTGACTGTATCAATGTGATGTTTGAACAAGTTAAAGAGCATCAGCCTCTTGATCGTGCCGAGCAGCGTTTATTAGATGCTTTGCATTATTATAGCCAGCCAGCAACCGCAGACGAGCTAGCCCCAATTTCTACGCCGGTTGAAGCGCCACCGGTTGATATTATTGAAGAAGTGACGTCAGAGCCTGTGATCACGTCAAACAATGATAATGTTACTGCTGGCGACAGTGTTGATGACATGACCCAAGATGAGTTTGATCGCTTACTTGATGAACTTCATGGTGCCGGTCAAAGCCCATCCAAGGCAACGACACCAGAACCAACTGCGCAAAATAATGTAGAAGCACAATTAAATTTTGATAGCGGTGATATTACTGATGATGAATTCGAACGTTTGTTAGACGAATTACACGGTTCTGGTAAAGGGCCGGGGAATAGTGATACGCCTTCGTCGGGTGTTGCAACACTATCATCGTCAACAGCATCGCCAGTAACACCATCATCGTCTACCGTACCAGAAGATACTGGTGCTGGTGGTAGTGATGATTTGATGACAGATGATGAATTTGAACGTCTACTTGATGAATTACATGGTGCAGGTAAAAGCCCTTCTCTAGAAGAACAAGCGACTGCTGCGCAATCTACAGCTAATGATTTAACTGAGATTGAAGTACCTGTTCCTACGGCTCAGTCAACAGTGATAGTTACTCCGCCTCCCGCATCTGCGGTACATCAACCGCCAGCAGAGCGCTCAGGTAAACCTGCTGCGGTCAAAGAGAAGTCAAAACCACAAGCAGATGCGACTGTTCGTGTTGATACCTCAACGCTTGATACCATTATGAATATGGTCGGTGAATTGGTTTTAGTACGAAATCGTTTAGTTAGCCTTGGTTTAAACACCAATGATGAAGAAATGTCGAAAGCAGTATCAAATCTTGATGTTGTAACGGCAGATCTTCAAGGCGCTGTGATGAAAACCCGCATGCAGCCAATCAAGAAAGTATTCGGTCGTTTTCCTCGTGTTGTACGTGATTTAGCGCGTAGCTTAAAGAAAGATATCGTACTGGAAATGCGTGGTGAGGAAACAGATTTAGATAAAAACTTAGTGGAAGCTCTTGCTGATCCTCTGGTCCACTTAGTACGAAACTCTGTAGATCATGGTATTGAAATGCCTGAAGTTCGTGAACAGGTAGGTAAGCCTCGCACAGGAACAGTATTATTGTCAGCATCACAAGAAGGTGATCATATTTTACTTACCATCGAAGATGATGGTGGCGGTATGGATGCAGAAAAGCTCCGCAGCATTGCCGTTGAACGCGGTGTGATGGATGCTGATGCCGCTTCTCGTATCACTGACAATGAAGCGTATAATCTCATTTTTGCGCCTGGCTTCTCGACCAAAAAAGAAATCTCTGATATCTCTGGTCGTGGTGTCGGAATGGATGTTGTAAAAACAGGGATTAATCAGCTAAATGGCTCAATTCACATTGACTCGGTGTTAGGAAAAGGCACCCGAATTGATATTAAAGTACCGTTAACATTAGCTATTTTACCTACATTAATGGTGGGTGTTGGCGAACAACCCTTTGCACTACCGCTGGCGAGTGTGAATGAAATATTCCATCTTGATTTGAATAAAACCAATACAGTTGATGGGCAGTTAACAATTATTGTTCGTGATAAAGCGATCCCACTGTTTTATCTACAAGATTGGTTGTCAAATATGACAGTCGGTACGAATAAAGATCGTGGGCATGGTCATGTCGTTATTGTTCAAATTGGTCATCAGCGTATTGGTTTTGTGGTTGATACCTTAATCGGTCAAGAAGAAGTCGTGATAAAACCACTAGATAGCTTACTTCAAGGTACGCCTGGTATGGCAGGTGCAACAATTACCAGTGATGGTCATATTGCATTAATTCTTGATGTGCCAAGTTTATTAAAACACTACGCTGGTCATTAATTAGCACGACAAATAATAATAAAAGAGGGGGGCGATGACCCCCTTTGTTTAAGCGTTTCAACGGGATGAAAGTAACATGGCAGTTAAAGTATTAGTAGTTGATGACTCAAGTTTTTTCCGTCGAAGAGTAAGTGAAATAATTAATGCTGATAGTCGGTTGGAAGTTGTTGGCAATGCCGTTAATGGCAAAGAAGCGGTAGAGTTAACCCAAAAACTGCAACCTGATGTGATCACAATGGACATCGAAATGCCCGTAATGGATGGTATTACAGCCGTTCGCGAGATCATGAAAGTTTCACCAACTCCGATCTTAATGTTCTCTTCGTTAACTCATGATGGTGCAAAGGCGACGCTTGACGCCCTTGATGCTGGTGCGTTAGATTTCTTGCCAAAGAAATTTGAAGATATTGCGCGTAATCGTGATGAAGCCGTGGAACTGCTTCAAAAACGTGTTGCAGAGCTTGCACGTAAACGTATTTTTATGCGCCGAAGCGCTACTACGCGTTCAACATCTACTCCATCATCGCCATTAACAAGTACTCATACATCGACGACGAAACCAACGCTAACGTCACGCTTGCAGGCTGAACCTTCACCTGTTTCATCTTCAAGAAGTGTCCGTACATCTGTTGTAAAACCTGCATTACGTTTTAAAGCGTCAGGAAAGAAATACCAGATTGTCGCAATTGGTACGTCCACTGGTGGCCCTGTCGCATTACAAAAAATATTGACTCAACTCCCCGCTAACTTTCCATATCCAATAGTGCTTATTCAACACATGCCTGCGACATTTACCGCAGCTTTTGCGGCACGATTAGATCAGCTGTGCAAAATTGGAGTTAAAGAAGCGGAAAATGGAGATATGTTGAAACCCGGTATGGCGTATCTCGCTCCAGGTGGTAAACAAATGATGCTTGATGGTCGACCTGGCGCATCAAGGTTACGTATTATTGATAGCGGTGAGCGCATGAATTATAAACCATGCGTTGATGTAACATTTGGTTCTGCGGCTAAAGTTTTTCAAGATAAAGTCCTATCTATGGTATTAACCGGTATGGGCGCTGATGGTCGAGATGGTGCAAGAATGCTAAAAAATAGTGGTTCAACTATTTGGGCGCAAGATGAAGACAGTTGTGTGGTATACGGTATGCCTCAAGCTGTTGCTAAAGCGGGCATATCAAGCCATGACTTACCTTTAGATCGTATTGCTGAATGTATATTAATCGAATTAGGTTTACAGTGAGGATCAAGGGGTGATTGTTTGGAGTATTGCTAATCAAAAAGGTGGGGTGGGGAAAACCACAACCACGATTACATTAGCAGGATTGCTGAGTGAGCAAAATAAGCGTGTTTTATTAGTCGATACCGATCCACATGCATCGTTAACAACGTATTTAAATTTTGATTCAGAGCAAGTACCCGCGAGTTTATTTGATTTGTTTCAATTACCCGTAGTGAATAAAGCCAGTGTAAAACCACTTATTCTTAAAACTGCATTTAATAATATTGATATTATTCCTGCCCATATGTCACTGGCAACACTTGATCGTGTGATGGGAAATCGCAGTGGTATGGGGTTAGTGTTAAAAAAAGCGCTACACAGCTTGGTTGATGATTATGATTACGTACTGATAGATTGCCCACCCATTTTGGGGGTGATGATGGTCAATGCATTAGCGGCGAGCGATCGCATTCTTATACCTGTACAAACAGAGTTTTTAGCTATGAAAGGCTTGGAAAGAATGATGAGAACGTTACAAATTATGCAGCGTTCTAAGCCGTCTGGTTTTAATGTTACGATTGTTCCAACCATGTACGATAAACGAACACGGGCATCACTCCAAACATTGCAAGAACTCAAGGTTCGTTTCCCTGAACAAGTTTGGGCGTCAGCGGTACCTATTGATACAAAGTTCCGTGATGCTAGTATCAAACATATGCCACCATCATTATATGCCAGAAATTGTCGTGGTGTGTTTGCTTACAAAACGTTATTAAAATATGTAGAACGGTTAGACAATCATGCATAGTAAGCCACTTTCAAGTGATCAAGCTTTAGATGATTATTTTTTTGATTTATTAGAAGAATCAAATGAAGTTGCTGTATCTGCGGAGATTCAAGATCCTGTTTTAGACGTCGATAAACTAAGTATTGAAAATGTTGAAGTAGCACCGACGTTAACTCAACCTAAGTTAAATGTATTAAAGCCACAGCCTAATGTTGCTGTTGATTATGCAGAGCCGTCAAATCGACAAGATATTGAACGTCTATTGAGTAAAGTTGATGAAAATTATGTTGATGATATTCAAGAAAATGTCGTACAAACTGCAAATCCACAACAAATTGTTTCAGAAACAGAACAAGTAATACCAGAGCAACTAACTTCTATTAAAGAAGTAGAGACTACGTGTGCTAGTGCTGAAAATATAGCGGAAGATACCGTTGAAACAGAGGTTATTGAAACCGCTACAATTGCTGAAGATGCAGGGTTAATTCCACCAGACCAGTGGACACATCATGGGATGGAGCAGGCGTTTCAAGCGCTATTTTTTGAAGTTAATGGTGTGACATTTGCAGTTGCACTCACGGAATTGGGAGGTATTCATCAACTTGGTGAGCTAAACCGTTTATTAGGCCGTCCACATTGGTATTTAGGTTTACAGTCAACACGCGAGCAAAAGTTAGATGTAGTTGATACCGCCCGTTGGGTGATGCCAGAGAAGCTAATTAGTGATGAGTATCGAGAGAATTATCGTTATATTGTGATGCTTGGCGATAGCCAATGGGGGCTGGCTAGCGATAAACTGCATGGCACCAAGGTGCTGAATGGAAATGATATTCGCTGGCGAGAGAAGGCTGGAAAACGCCCTTGGCTTGCTGGCATGGTAAAAGATAAAATGTGTGCACTTATCCATGTTAATGCGTTGATCGCAATGCTAAATAATGGATTGGATGTAAATAGTATTGAGTAATACAGGACCTTAAGAGGGAATAGCATGTCACAGGTAAATATCGCTGAGATCCAAAAAGACGGAGCGAATGATCAGGTTCTGCAATGGGTGACATTTCAGCTAGAAGATGAAACTTACGGTATTAATGTTATGCAAGTCCGTGAGGTTTTGCGCTATTCAGAAATCGCGCCGGTTCCAGGTGCACCCGATTATGTGCTCGGTATTATTAATCTTCGCGGCAATGTTGTTACTGTTATCGATACACGTTCGCGCTTTGGATTAGTTCCAGGTGAGATTTCTGATAATACGCGCATTGTGATTATTGAAGCAGAAAAACAAGTGATTGGTATTCTTGTTGATAGTGTTGCTGAAGTGGTTTATTTACGTAGTTCTGAGATTGATAGTACGCCAAGCGTCGGTACCGAAGAGAGCGCTAAGTTTATTCAAGGTGTAAGCAACCGCGAAGGGCAATTACTTATTTTAGTTGATCTTAATAAGCTGCTATCTGATGAAGAGTGGGATGAGATGGCGTACTTGTAATGAATACTGTTCTGCTACAGTGGATACCTACTGTTATCAGTGTATTGGCGGTTATAATCTTTACTGTGTTATTGCTTCGCGAGCGTAAAGCGCGACGGAGTTTAGAAACAAAATTTGCCGCCATTGAAACTGTATTGAAAAATGCGCGTTTGCAAAATGAACGCTTGAATAAAGAGTTCAATGAATTGCGTGCAGGGACAATGGGTATGAGCCACAAACTGGCTGATATGTCACATCAGTTAGAAGTGGTTGAAGATCGTCAAACAGAGATCATGATGAACGATCCCGAAGGACGTTTATATAGTCGTGCCAGTAAAATGGTGGAGTTGGGCGCTGATGTTCATGAATTGATGAATGAATGTGATTTACCTAAAGCAGAAGCTGAATTACTCCTTCGTTTACAGCAGACAATGCAAAAACACCGTCGCCGCTAATAATTATACTGATACATCAATATCTTCAAGCCCTTCCCATCCCGGAGGGGTTTTTCCGTTTAAGTACCATGAAAAGGCAATCAGTTCAGCAATAATCAAATATAACTCTTGTGGGATTTCATCGCCGACATCGAAGCTATTTAGATATTGTGCCAGTATGGGATCTTGATGAATTAAGCCACCTTGTTGTTTTACTTGTTCAATAATATGTTCAGCCAATTGCTGGTGGCCTTTGGCTGTAATATAAGGCGCTTTTTCACCATCATATTTAAGTGCAATAGCATGTGTGGCTGTTTTTTTATCTGCAGTCATAACTCACACTTTAATTAATAAGCCGCTAGAAGGCGCTGGATAGTCATCTGGAGCTTTCGCTGAGGCTTGTAGAAATTTAGGGGCTTCGCAGTTTATACCTAACTGTGCCATACGAGAAAAAAGTAGTGGAGAGGACATCTCTATTTTATCTAATAATAATGGATTAACCGTTTCGAATAACGTTGTTAATGTGCTGTTTTTCCATTGAGCTGTAATATTTAGTATATCTATTACACCAATAGGTAATGCCAATTTGACCGTCCAACAGGAGTTGATATTCTTGTCAGCATTTGAGTTTGAATCTTCGTACTCATTTTTTATTTTAATATCAATAGATTGATTGTTATTTATCGGCCATTGTAGATAGATGCTATTGGTATCTTGTGCCCGTTGTGTTTCAGGCCCTCGCTGCTCTGCAGCAAGCCTTAACAGAGCAGGAATATCTTGTTGTTGTTCAGGGGTTAATGCTTTTAGCCATTGGTTTAATTGGCTTTGTGGCTGAGATAGTTGCTGTAATAACAGGGCTAAAGGTTTTCGTTCTCCACCTTGTTGTAACCAAGCAATTAAGCTGGCTTGATTCTGAGGTGCAAAGAGTTGTTGGAAAATAGTATTAAGGCTGTTAGAAGGTGATACGGCTAATTTAGCTGTACCAGAGTTTAACGGGTTAGATAAAAGTGTAACTAAACGTTGCAAGCTGTTTATGGATAACAATAATTGCGGCAATTGGGAAACAAGATTCTGGTCTTTTCCTCCAGTGCTCGTAAATAGTGGCGCTTGGCTCTTTATATTACCTGATGGCGGTTTCTCAATTTGGGCAGCTTTTGCTGCGCTAGGGGAGTGAGGTGGCGTTGAATTGATGCGCATTTATTTCACATTTACTTACGTTAGTTAACGATGAATATGTCCGTAGCTTAGCTAAATTATTAGCCATTGTGGTATCATGCGGACTGATTTGTGACACCTAGGATACATCATTTATATGTTGTCTGTAGCAGACTTAAGCTGCGTTCGTGACGAACGTTTATTGTTTGATGAACTCAGTTTCACTATATCAAGTGGCGAGTTGGTTCAAATAGAAGGCCATAATGGCGCAGGTAAAACCACACTGTTACGTATTATTGCAGGGTTAGGCCGTGCCGATAGTGGACAGGTTTTTTGGAATCAAGAAGATATTCAGGCTGCTCGAGAAGATTACCATCAAGAGTTGTTGTTTCTTGGTCATCAAACTGGTGTAAAACGTGAACTTACCGCCTTTGAGAACTTGGCTTTTTTTCAAGCAATGCATAAATGCAATCAAGGCTCAGATCTCAAGGGTTCACCACAAGTTACGGGTAAGGACGCATTATGGAAAGCATTGGCACATGTAGGGTTAGCTGGTCGTGAAGATGTACCCGCTGGACAACTATCTGCCGGTCAACAACGCCGTGTTGCATTAGCGCGTTTATGGTTAAGTAATCATAAATTATGGGTGCTTGATGAGCCATTAACGGCGATTGATAAGCAAGGCGTTAAGGTACTTGAAAACTTGTTTTTATCTCATGTAGAACGTGGTGGGATGGTGTTATTAACCACTCACCAAGATATGTTTACCGATAGTAATCACTTACGAAAAATTAAGTTAGGGCAGTGATCGCGGTGTTTAATTCTATTATTCAAATTATTCGTCGTGAATTGTTAATTGCTTTTCGTCGACGTGCAGATGTCATGAATCCATTGTGGTTCTTTATTATTGTGATCACTTTATTTCCATTAAGTATCGGTCCTGAGCCTAAATTGTTGGCGCGTATTGCCCCGGGGATCATTTGGGTTGCAGCATTGTTAGCGGCGTTATTATCAATGGAGCGTTTATTCCGTGATGATTATGCTGATGGTTCGCTTGAGCAAATGTTATTAATGCCAGCACCATTGGCTGTATCTGCTTTTGCTAAAATGGTTGCACACTGGTTATTGACAGGCTTACCGCTAATTTTAATCAGCCCCTTATTGGCGATTTTATTATCGCTGAACTGGGATACATGGGTTGCAGTTGTACTTACCTTGCTTGTAGGTACGCCAACATTAAGCTTTTTAGGGGCAATTGGTGTTGCTTTAACGGTTGGATTACGAAAAGGTGGCGTTTTGTTGAGCTTGCTCATATTACCGTTATATATACCTGTGCTTATATTCGCGACCTCTGCAATAGAAGCGGCAGGCCTAGGGATGGCGTATAACGGTCAATTAGCATTAATGGCCGCAATGTTGGTGGCGTCTTTAACGTTAGCACCGTTTGCTGTGGCAGCCTCACTGAGGATCAGTGTGAACTAAATCAATAATGGGAGCGGAGTTACCTCCTATTTTGTGTATTTACCCAACAGGTAGAGATTTGTAAGGTTAAGTGATGTCACTAAATCCTATTATTTTGTGACTGAACTTGGCTTTAATGACGTATTTATAACTATATAACGAGTAGAGAGCATTATGTGGAAGTGGTTACATCCCTACGCTAAAGCCGAGAATACCTATCGCTTATGCGGTAAGTTACTTCCTTGGTTTTCCATTATTAGCTTAATAGCCATTGTTGTGAGTTCTATTTGGGGCTTAATGTTTGCACCAACAGATTATCAACAAGGTGATAGCTTTAGAATTATTTACTTGCATGTTCCAGCTGCAATTTGGTCCATGGGTGCTTACGTATCAATGGCTATTGCTGCGTTCATAGGTTTAGTGTGGCAAATTCGATTATCAGATATGGCTGCTGCTGCGATGGCGCCGATTGGCGCGGTGTTTACCTTTATTGCATTGATCACTGGTGCTATTTGGGGCAAACCAATGTGGGGTACATGGTGGGTATGGGATGCACGTTTAACATCTGAACTCATTCTTCTATTTTTATATCTTGGTGTTATTGCATTGTATAACGCCTTTGATGATCAAAAAACGGCAGCTAAAGCGGCAGGTATTTTAGCCATTGTAGGGGTGATCAATATTCCGATCATTCACTTCTCTGTTGAGTGGTGGAATACCCTTCACCAAGGTGCAACTATTACTAAATTTGCTAAGCCTTCTATGTCAACAGATATGCTGTGGCCGTTGCTGATTGGTATTGTCGGTTTTGCTTGTTTCTTCGGTGCGGTGACCATGATCCGCTTACGTAATGAAATTCTTATCCGCGAAAGTCACCGCCCTTGGGTGCGTGAGCTAGTGAAGTGAGGTTGGTATGCATTTTGATTCTATGAGCGACTTTTTTGCAATGGGTGGCTACGCTGCTTATGTATGGAGTTCGTTTGGTATCTCATTTATCGCGATGTTATGGATCCTCTTTTCTAGTATGGCAACCCATCGTCGCGTATTAGGTGATATTAAAAATAAAATCGCACGTGAACAACGTATTAAAGATGCGAAAAAGATGGAGAATACGCTATGACCCCAAGACGTAAGAAGCGTCTCGCTTTAGTGTTAGCGCTTGTTTTAGGCCTTGGTGCTACGGTTGGTTTAGTGCTTTATGCGTTAAATCAAAATATGGATTTATTCTATACACCAACAGAACTTGTCAATGGTAAGCCTGATGGCACCAAGCCAGAAGTTGGTCAGCGTTTACGTATTGGTGGCATGGTGGTGAAAGGTTCGGTGAAGCGTGATCCTGAATCTTTAGAAGTTAGCTTTAAAGTGGCTGATGTAGGTCCTTCAGTTACCGTAACTTATGATGGTATTTTGCCTGATCTCTTTCGTGAAGGGCAGGGTATTGTTGCGCAAGGTGTCTTAGTTGGCCCTACGACAATAAAAGCGCATGAAGTGCTTGCTAAGCATGACGAAAATTACATGCCGCCTGAAGTCGCTGATGCGATGAAGAAAAATCACTCAAAACTTCAATATACTGAAGAACAACTACAAGGTAGTGCTCAATGATCCCTGAAATAGGCCATTTTGCCCTTATTACTGCTCTTGCCTTATCGGTACTAGCCAGTATTTATCCGCTATATGGTGCTGCAGTTGGTAACCAAGCAATGATGCGTATGGCACGACCATTGGCATACGGTATTTTTGCTTTCTTATCATTATCTTTTGTTATTTTATGTTGGTCATTTTATAACAATGATTTTACTGTTGCGTATGTAGCCAGTAACTCGACAAGCTTATTGCCGTGGTATTACCGTATTACAGCGGTATGGGGTGCACACGAAGGTTCATTACTGCTTTGGGTTCTTATCCAAGCCGGTTGGGCTGCTGCTGTTGCACGTTTTAGCCGTGATATGCCACTAGAATCTGTTTCTCGTGTCTTATCTGTAATGGGTATGATCGCAGTGGGTTTCTTACTGTTTATTATCATTACTTCTAACCCATTTTTACGTACGCTACCGGTATTCCCTGTCGAAGGTCGTGATCTAAACCCATTATTGCAAGATCCGGGTCTAATTATTCACCCGCCAATGCTTTACATGGGCTACGTTGGCTTCTCAGTTGCATTCTCTTTTGCTATTGCATCATTAATGACTGGTCGTTTAGATACGGCTTGGGCACGTTGGTCTCGTCCATGGACAATTGCTGCATGGTCATTTCTAACCGTAGGTATTGCACTAGGTTCATGGTGGGCTTACTACGAACTTGGCTGGGGTGGCTGGTGGTTCTGGGATCCAGTAGAAAACGCATCATTCATGCCGTGGCTTGCAGGTACAGCGTTAATGCATTCGCTATCAGTAACAGAAAAGCGTGGCACATTTAAAGCGTGGACAGTACTGCTTGCGATCTCTGCATTCTCATTAAGCCTATTAGGTACGTTCTTAGTGCGTTCTGGCGTATTGGTTTCTGTACACGCCTTTGCGTCAGATCCTGCTCGCGGTATGTTTATTCTTGGCTTCCTTGTGGTGGTTATCGGTGGTTCTTTACTACTGTATGCATTACGTGGTGGTCAAATCCGTTCTCGTGGTAACTACAGCTTGTTCTCACGTGAAAACCTATTACTAGCAAACAACATTTTACTTGTTGCAGGCTTAATGGTTGTCCTTATTGGTACATTATTACCATTAGTGCATAAGCAAATTGGTCTAGGCTCTGTTTCTATCGGTGTGCCTTTCTTCAACATGCTATTTACATGGTTGATGATCCCGTTTGCCTTTATTATGGGCTTTGGTCCTCTTGTTCGTTGGAAGCGCGATAATTTCAAACATGTTCGCAAGCCAATGATTATTTCAGCACTGATCACGATTCCATTCTCATACTTTGTTATTTACTTTACGGCAAGTGTGGTTGAACCGCTTGCGGTGTTAGGAATGATGATGGCTGTTTGGATCATTGTGATGCATGGTTTTGAGTTATTCGAGCGTGCGACACACCGTCATACTTTTGTGACAGGCTTAGGTAAATTAGGTCGCAGCCATTGGGCGATGGTGTTAGGTCATATTGGTTTAGCGATATCTATCATTGGTATCACTTTAGTCTCTAACTATGATATTGAACGTGACTTACGCTTAGCGCCGGGTCAATCTGTCAATGTAAAAGGTTATGACTTCCACTTTGCCGGTTTACGTGATGCTGATGGTCCTAACTATGATGGTTATATTGCTGATTTCAATATTAGCCGTCGTGGTATAAACGTAACAACATTACATGCTGAAAAACGTTTCTACAGTGTTGCTGGCTCTATGATGACAGAAGCGGCAATTGATAGTGGTATCACTCGTGACTTATATGTTGCTATGGGTGAGAAGCTTGGTGATGGTGCATGGGCTGTTCGTATTTACTACAAACCATTTGTGAACTGGATGTGGGCGGGTGCATTGTTAATGGCGTTAGGTGGTGCATTAGCGATCAGTGACAAACGTTACCGTTTCCGTAAACCTGCAACCGTGAGTAATAAATCGTCGGAGACAAAATTAACCCATGAATAAAAAATTCCTATTTATTCCGTTAGTCCTGTTTATTGCACTGGTTATTATGTTTATGGTGCAGTTAACCCGCAATGCTGATGGTGATGATCCAACAAAGTTAGAATCAGTATTGGTTGGCAAACCGGTTCCAACGTTTAAGTTAGAAGATCTGTTTCAGCCAGGGAAAGAGTACCAACAAACGATTTTCAAAGGTGAACCATTATTGCTTAACGTGTGGGCGACATGGTGTCCGACATGTTATGCAGAGCACCAATACCTAAATACGTTAGCGAAACAAGGCGTTAAGATCATTGGTCTGAACTATAAAGATCAGCGTGATAAAGCGATAGGTTGGTTAACTGAATTGGGTAATCCTTACTTACATACGCTTTATGATGGCAACGGCATGTTGGGCATGGATTTAGGCGTCTATGGCGCGCCAGAAACATTCCTTATTGACGCTAACGGTATTATTCGTTACCGCCATGTGGGTGATGTAAACCCTGAAAATTGGAAGGAAACGCTTGAACCGTTGTATAACAAGCTAAAAGCGGAGGCAAAAGGTTAATGAAACGTTTATTTGCCCTTGTTATAGCTGCAACGATCGCGCTAACCGCAGCGTTACCTGCATTTGCATCGATTGATGTTTATGACTTTAAAAATGCGGAACAAGAAAAGCAGTTCCAAGAGTTAACGGCGACATTACGTTGTCCTAAGTGTCAAAACAATAATATTGCTGATTCAAATGCAACCTTAGCGCAAGATATGCGCCAGAAAACATTTGAGCTTCTTAAAGAAGGCAAAACCAGTCAGCAAATTATTGATTACATGATTGCGCGTTACGGCAACTTTGTTACGTACAATCCACCGATGACAGCTTCGACTGCAATTTTATGGGTTGGTCCTATTCTGTTTATCGTTATTGGCTTTACTGTTCTGGTTTATCGTACGCGTAAAAACGGTGAGAAAACTGAGCAGGCTCAATTAGATGAGGAAGAAGCTAAACGATTAAAAGCACTGCTTGCAGAGATGGAACAGCAAGATGCTGAAAGTGTTGATACTCAATCAAAGGTAAACAAATGACGCTGTTTTGGATTATAACTGCTGTCTTAGTGCTTATTGCGATAGCATTTTTTGCTGTACCTATGTTGTATGGCAAAGAGTACGATGATGTAGCAAGCCGAGATGAATTAAACAAAGCATTCTTTAAAGATCGTATCCATGAGCTGGAACATGAATCAGAAGAAGGCTTGGTTGAGAATCGCCAAGAATTAGTTTCAGAGCTTCAACAGTCATTATTAGATGACTTACCTGAAAGTGAAGTGAAAAAATCGACTCATGTTAGCCCAGCGATGTTACTACCGGGCATTATCTTAATTGTTGGTGTGAGCTATGGTATGTACGCCTCTGTGGGCGGTATTCAGAAAGTAGAAGCGTGGCATGATGCGGTAAATCGCCTGCCTCAACTTTCTCAACGCTTACTGGGTGATAACGCTGCCAATGAACCATTGTCTGATCAAGATATGTCTGATCTGACTTTAGCATTACGTACTAAATTGCACGATGACGGTGATGATCCTATGGGATGGTTATTGTTAGGTCGTATCGCAATGGCCAACCGTGATGGTGAAACCGCTGAAATGGCAATGAAAAAAGCCTATGACCTAAACCCAGTTGATGGGGATATTCAGTTAGGCTATGCACAGTCATTAATGCTAAGTGGTAAGCCGGGCGCAAGTGATATGGCTCGCCAGTTATTACGTAATGTGATTAAGAAAGATCATGCTAATGTACAAGCATTATCACTGTTAGCTTTCGATGCGTTTGAGCAAAACAAGTTTGAACAAGCGATTGCTTACTGGACAATGATGAAAAAGCTTATTGGGCCAGATGATTCTCGTGCACCTATGCTTGATCGTAGTATTGAACGTGCACAAGCCCGTTTAAATGCTGATGATAAAGCGAAAGCGATAGTTAATGGGGCGGCTACTGCGGCAGTGACAGCAGAGACAGCGCCAAAAGTCAGTGCTGAACAAGCAAAACAACAAGTAGTCGCGACGGTTTCATTAGCGCCAGATGTTGTGTTGCCAAAACAGGGTGATATTATCATCTCTGTTCATAGCTCAGATGGTGCACCAATGCCAATTGCTGCTGTTAAATTACCACTTACAACGCCTTTCCCCTTAACTATTACGTTAACGGATAAAGACAGCATGATGCCACAGCGTAAGCTATCGTCATTATCTGAAATGATTGTTCGTGCTCGTATTGATAGTGATGGCAATGTTATGACTAAACAAGGTGACTGGTATGGTGAAAGCCAGAAAGTGATGCTTGGTGGTGATACAAAAGTATTAATTAATAAACAATATTAATTCAATACTGGAACAAATAGAGCAGGCTGGATATCATTGTCCCGCCTGCTTTTTATTGGATAAGTGTTTTGAATAGAATTTTACTGCTTATAATTTGGCTTTCGCTGGGGTTAGTAGGTTGTGCGCAAACACCAGATGAACCGTCAAAGCAAATTGCCTCTAACAATATTACTGATCATATCGATGCTGACAGTAATAGTGATAATAATGGTGTTTATGATCCTTTAGAAGGATTTAACCGTGCCATGTGGGATCTTAACTATAACTATTTAGATCCATATGTTGCTCGACCAGTTTCATTAGCCTATGTAGATTATACGCCAACTCCTGTTCGAAAAGGCATTATGAATTTTTTATCAAATTTAGATGAGCCAGCGAGCATGGTTAATAGCTTGCTATCGCTAAATGGTAAAGCTGCCGTCACCCATTTTAATCGTTTTTGGATCAACACAGTTTTTGGTTTGGGTGGTTTAATTGATATTGCATCAGCGGCTGACATAAATAAACCTGCAGATCGTCGATTTGGTGACACGCTAGGTTATTACGGCGTACCAAATGGTCCGTATTTGATGTTACCTATTTATGGCCCAGTAACGTTCCGAGGTTTTGGTGATGCTGCAGATGAATTGTATCCAATGCTTGGCTTACTGAATTTCTGGGAAGGATTAGGTAAGTGGTTATTTGAAGGAATGGAAGATCGCGCTGCTTTAGTACAACAAGAAGCAATGCTTGAGAACTCGCCAGATCCATATGTATTTACACGAGATGCTTATATTCAATACAAAGACTTTATCGCCAGTGACGGTAAGGTTGATCAAGAGCAACAAACAGATAATTTTGATGATAGTTATCTTGATGAAATTGATGACGAGTAAGATTAGTTGATTTTAAAAAGACCTCCAGTTAGGAGGTCTTTTTATATGTGGTAAATTTTTAACTAGATAAGTAATAGACAGTAGATATAACTATTAAATCTTGTCTGATTTAGATAAATAACTTATCGAGTAAATTGACGTCGTGAAAAAGCAAATAATAATAATGATAGTATAATCGTTATATTTAAAGCACCACCACCTGAACCATTGTTTGTATTAGGACTAATATTATCTTTCCCCGTGCTATCGTCTTTTTTACCTAAATTTATACTTACTTTTTCTGTTGGTGATAATACTAATGAGCCTTCATAACCATTGCTATTTATAATATAAGTACAAGTTTGAAATGGACTTATATTACCTGTAAGACAAGTGGATAGACTTGTATCAATATTCACGTCGCCATCGGTGTAAGCTTGATCTACTACGTTATTTTCATGCAGACTTTGCACCGTTACAGTTTGCTTACCTTTCACATTCGTTAACTGTGTTGGGTAACTCCAACCATTAATTGTATTTAAAATGAAGTCTTTAGCAATATTAATAGGTGTTGCACTGTATAAGTCACCATCTATACCTTGGTGTACGGCAAATAATTGGTTGTCTGAGTCTATATAAGGAGAACCGGAATCGCCTCCAACTAATACGCCATCATATTTAAGAATATGTGCTTTAATTACGGTTGATTCATTATTAGATTGAGATGTTATAATTAAAGGCGCTTTGTTTAACTGACTTCCTGTTTTACCAAAACCATATATATTTGCTTTTACACCTGATATGACAGGTTGAATTGATATTGGCGTTATTTTATTAAAATTAGCGGTATTATTTAATTCCCACAAGGCGATATCGATATTTTGTCCATTGTAATAGGGACTATCTTTATAATTGTTCTGTGTTTTTACTGATACATGTTGGCCATCAAAGGTTGTTATTGCATTAGAATTATTAGTTGTGCAATGTTGCGCTGTTAATACCCACTTTCCTGCAATAAGACTACCCGTACATTCATTATTTGTACTGTAAATAATAGTTTGATGTTGGTTAGAGGAGACTTCTTGTCCATTCTCGATGGCAAAAGCATTATTAGTTAATAGAGCTGCAAGTATTAATAAGTAATTTCGTTGTTTCATATGTTCCATTCAATAAATAGCGCAAGAAAATATTTACTCATAATTAAGCGTTTATTTTCTTGAAATATAGGGGCGTAAAAAGTTGCCGATAAATCGGAAATCATTTTCGTAGTTATATTGTGAGTGATTTACTGAAGGATAGTGATAACTAAATATGCAGTGATTAGATGACCATAATGTCGCTTCTGCAGTATTTGAATCATTATCAAAGTTCTAACTATGAACGTTTCAGTATCAACGTTTCATGAATAATAAACGATACTTAATGCTAGATCTAGCTTATTTTTTGAACAAAAAATAGTTTTATGGTCTAGAGTGGTGGGTGAAATGAACTTTTATCAATATAAACAAAGACAAAAACGCCTCTGATGTTAGAGGCGTTTTTCATAAAATAATTTTATTTACTTAGAAACGGTAGCTTGCTTGAACACCCGCTAGCCATACATCGCCTGACGTTGTTCCTGCAAATGATACTTTAGTTTCTTTGGGATGAGTTAGCATGCTTGCCAGCGCATTAATATTTTTATCTGTTTCATTTAGGTGTGCTTTCTTCGCATAAACGTAGGTAAGGCCGGCATCTAATGTTAAGTTCTTAGACCACTGGTAACCAGCACCAAGGCTTAGCCAAGTACGATCCGTTTCTGGAATGGTTTGAGTACGATGTGCTTCATCTACCGCAGCCATGTCGTATGCAATACCAGAACGTAGTGCCAGCTTTTCTGTTGCTTGGTAAGTAGTACCAATAGCGAAACGGTAGTTATCTTTCCAATTTTGAGGTTTGATTTCTACATTACCACCCATACTTGGGATATTAGCTTCTAACTTTTTAAAGCTACTCCAATCTGTCCAGTTAATGCTTGCGTGAACTGACCACTGGTCATTTAACTGGTGGAAGCTAGCAATTTCTGCTGACGCTGGTAGTTCAAGAGGCAAGCTTCCTGGTAGTGTATTCCCACCAAAAGCAATTCCACTTGCATGACCACTGAGGTTTAAATCTACCGCAGAGCGATAACTTACGCCAATGCGGTTGGTTGGGTTAATTTGCCATGCAGCACCAGCTTGCCAGCCCCATGCATTATCTTCACCTTCCATATATTTAAGGTTTTTACCCGCTAAGCCTTGTTCATAAATATATTTCTGCTTTGGTAACAGCATTCCTGAGACCATCGTTGGTAGGGTGCTTGGCAGTGCAGCACCAAAGTGACCTTTTGCCATAATGTAACGTACACCAGCACCTACGCTAAATTGGTCATTAATTTTGTAACCAATATTAGGGTTGATTTCAACGGTGTGGACTTCAGCTTGGTTACCGAAAATGGACGCTGTGAAGTCAGTACCAAGATCGGTACGCATGCCGAAGTTAGTACCGAATGCCAAACCTAAAGTGGCGTTGTTGTTTAACTGACGAGAAATGTAGAAGTTTGGAATAACGGCACTGTGAGCAATATTACGCGCTTCAGTTTGGTCAATAGTTCGACCATTAACTTGAAGGTTTCCTTTAACATCCACATTAGGATCAACGTAAATGGCACCTGTTGAGATTTGCGTACCTTTAAGGTAAGTCAACATTGCTGGGTTACGGAACTGCGCACTAGCATTGTCAGCCATTGCTGCTTCGCCCGCAAATGCACGGCCAAGGCCTGTTGCGGAATATTCTGCTAATTGGAAACCAGCTGCTAGGGCGTTAGTGCTTATGCCTAATGCTACTGCGGCAGTTAAAGATAATGTAATTTTATTTTTATTCATCATTTTTATATTAATAGCTAATTGTTCGCTGAAACTAAGTCGCGAATAATACTCTTCTCTACGAGTAAGGTTATCTTTAAGCAGTCATTTTTTAAATTATCAAAATGAAATATTGTAAATTCTGTATTAGTAATATTTTATCCGTTACTTATTGCTCAATCATGTCTGGTTAGACCTGTTTTCAGCGTACACATGTACGAAAATAACATAACTTATGTGCGTTTTTTAATCAAAAGTAAGAGGGAAAAGAAGGATATATGAAAGATAAAGCGGGATTTGGGAAAGAGGCGGTCGTAAAAAAAGGAGCAATGATGCTCCTTTTTTAGTCTAATGAGTACAAGTGTACTCTGAAATTAGAATGAACGGCTGTATTGTAGGCCGTACAACCATGCATTTGCACGAGTGGTTGCGTCAACCGACATACCGAGCGGATTGGTTTCATCTGCTTTAACATCTTTACCAATAAGGTAAGTTAAGCCAAAGTCGATGGTAGACTTGCTGTCTAGGTGGTAGCTAAAGCCGCCAGATAACCAGTTACGATCGGAATCAGGTACAGAAATAGACGTTTTTGAATTCTGGGCGCTGGTGTCATGCATGTAACCCGCACGAAGTGTCCACTGATCGTTTAGGTAGTAAGTACCACCGATAGAGTAGTGCCATCCATCTTGCCATTGGTAATCATTTAATTTAACGCCACCGGTTGTTTCTAGAACGTCAAACTCGCTCCAGCGTATCCATTGAATGCTGTAGTGAACCGCAAATTTATCATTTAGCTTATTGAAACCAGAAAATTCTGCCATATCTGGTAATGGCATTTTTAGCTTCTGATCGCTAAGGTTGTTGCCCGCATAGTGCATATCACCTTTAGCTTCTAATGTTGGGCTATAGCGGTAAGATAAGCCAAAACGGTTGTTTTGATCGAGCTCGTAGATAGTACCTAGGTTAAAGCCAAGCGCTACACCATCGGCATCAACATCAAGTAAATCAATTTTTGGTGTATTGATCGTCCCATTAGGTGTTGGAATTTTTCCTGCAGGTATATAGCGATTTAGTTTACCACTGCCGTAAATTACGTCTAAACCACCACCAATGCTTAGTTGCTGGTTAATGCGGTAAGCAGCACTTAAACCTAAGTTCACACTTTTTACATCAGTTAAACCACCAAATGCATTTGCAGCGTAGTTATCACTAAATTCAGTTTTAGTACCGAAGTTTGAGTAAAGTGATGCACCTACAGCGAATTTATCGTTGATAGGCTGAATGTAGTAGATGTTTGGCGCGTAACTAGTACCACCAATTTGATCATCAGGGATCTGAGAACCATTGTATGTTGTATCTTTTACTTTAACGTCAGTATCAATAGCGATAACACCTAGAGACAGCGCTGGCGCATCAAATAGTGTCATTGAGGCAGCGTTTTTTGCCATTGTTGATGCATTGTCTGCAATAACACCGTCACCTGCAAATGCGCGTCCAAGACCTGTTGCAGATTGTGCATTTAGTTGAAAGCCCGCTGCCATAGATTGTGATGAAGCTAAGGCGATAGCAGCAGTAATCACTGAGCGTGTAAAAATTTGCTTCTTATTCATGCTTAGAATAATTCCTAATTATATATATTATTGTTTTTTATTAGCCTATATTGGCTAATTTGCGACGATTGTAGGGGGTGTACTGACTTGATCAAATCTGACCAGTGTTATGTCTAAGTAAAAATACGTTTTAACGAAATTTATAGTGATTTTGGTATCAAATATCGTTATTTGAGGTTGTTTTAACGACAAATGTCAGACATGAAAAAACGGCAACATAGTGTTTGTTGCCGTTATAAGAAGGGCTAAAAAATTGGTAGGAAAATTAGATTTCCCAACTGAGGTCGTTTTTGATTTTACTCGCAACGGGCATTAAGTTTTGACCCTTATCGCCAACAATAATCAAACTTGCCTCTCTGATCGGTACGACTAAACTTTCATTGTTATTGTCTGTTGAGTTAGAAATGGTATGACTTGGAGCTGGAACGACAAATACCGTGACTTTACCTTGCGGTGAATCCATCACCATATGTAATGAGCGTTTTCCATCAAAGCCACAATAGTTCACATAATAAATGTGCCCAGGTAAATCTTTCATTTCCGTTCCAAAAGATTGCAGTTTGGCATTTACTTGTTGCAACGTTGCTTTTTCATCAATGTTATCGACAAATTGTGCTTCATAAGAAACATGTTCAAGCGCGACATTAGCAAGACTATTGATTGGCAGTTGTTGGTTCGGTAAAAAATTCATTTGCCCAAAAAACAAACCAATAGCAAAAGCAACAGAGGCTGCGAGGCCATAAGACCAATAGCTCTGGACTCCTTTCTTGCTTGTTTCTTCTCCTGCTTGATGAAATAAAATCTTATCAGCTAGATCATCGGGTACATCGACTTTCATTGCTTGCTCTAATTGCATATCAAGCTGTTGTAATTCATCGGCAAATTTTTTATTCGCGATAGATTGATGTTTACATGCCGTCACTTTGGGATCATTATCATGTGGATCAGCTAATAATCTCCGTCTAAATTCTAGTTCATCCATTCTGATTCCCCCTTTTTGACTCTTTATTTTCAAGTTGCTCTTTTAATTGATTACGGGCTCGAAATAAACGAGTCATCACCGTATTTCGGTTTAGTTCAAGGATCTCGGCAATTTCATCACCATTAAAGCCAGCCATGACTTGTAAAATGAGTGGTTCTCTATACTCCGGTGCTAACTTCATGATTAAACGTTGGAGCATATGTTGCTCTGTATTCATTTCAACACTTGGTGTTGAGTCTGCGATGGCGTGATCATCAATATCAACCAGATCAAATTGCTTTTTTTCAAACCGACGTGCGTTTTCACGCCTAAGTATGGTGATTAACCATGCTTTAGCGGCTTTATCATCTTGTAGGCTATCAAGGGAGCGCCATGCGCGTAAGCATGTCTCTTGTACCAGGTCTTCAGCAATATGCTGATCGTGGCACAACCAATATGCATAACGGTAGAGATCCCGATGCCAAGCCCTAACAAGGGCTTCGTATCTTCTTTGTTTGTCCATATCTAAAGAGACCGAGGGATCATGTTTTTTCTTACCAAAAAAATTTTTGAGCATGGCAATACCCGCCGTTATCCTTACTAAAAGCCTTATGAATAGAGAGATCCATAAGGTGTTTACGTTTCTTTTTTATAATTAAGCCGTGAATTCGCACTAAAATTGATCTGGTTCAAAATTTGATTCCAGCAGCGCGTTATAGTGACTGCGTCATCTGATAGCGAGATGGTGGGTTGCAAAACCGGCTATTGTAGTGCTATCTGTTGAGCAAGATGACAACTTCCTTTTGAAGGCTGACTTTACTTTCTCCTATCAGGTTTTCCTGATTTGCAATTAGCTTTATGTTGATTGACTTATTCGTTACGCAGATTGCTTTCCGCGTGAATTATGACCATACCTTATTAGGTGTGGTTTTTTTTTGCCTATTTTTCATTATTTTTCTCTAGTGTTATATCTTTTCCTACTGTCTCTCTAATTATCTGCATTTTATCATTTAATATCGTTTTAAAACTGAGAGGATAGATCACAATCTTCGACAATTGTCCCGCTAAATTTAAACACCTGATTGAATTTGATAACATTTGGATTACAATTGTGAGGTCTGACCTCTAGTGCACGGTGTGCCGAACGGCTTAATGTAAGCCAAATTATCAAAAGGAGTTGCGATGACACGTCTCCAAAATCTTACGACTCGTCAAGGGGAACGTATTGCCGTTGTTAGCGGTTTACGTACTCCATTCGCTCGTCAAGCTACCGCTTTCGATGGTGTTCCTGCTTTGGATCTCGGAAAGTTGGTTGTCAATGATATGCTACAAACGCTTGATTTTGATCCGATGCTCATTGATCAAGTGGTGTTTGGGCAAGTGGTACAAATGCCAGAAGCGCCAAATATCGCTCGTGAGATCGTCCTCGGTACTGGTATGAATATTCACACTGACGCTTACAGTGTTACCCGTGCCTGTGCCACGAGTTTTCAAGCCGCAGCGAATGTAGCCGAAAGTATTATTTCAGGCACTATCGATATTGGTATTGCTGGTGGTGCTGATTCATCATCGGTGTTACCTATTGGCGTAAGTAAAAAAATGGCTGCCACTTTACTTGCACTCAGCAAGGCGAAGACCATGTCTAAACGCCTGAAGTTATTGAGTTCGCTTAGTATGAAAGATTTAATGCCTGTGCCGCCTGCCGTTGCTGAATATTCAACAGGATTGAGCATGGGACAAACCGCAGAGCAGATGGCAAAAACACATGGTATTAGCCGTGAAGATCAAGATGCACTGGCTCACCGTTCACATACATTAGCGGCACAAGCATGGCGAGATGGTTTGATACGCGATGAAGTCATGACGGCATTCCCACAACCTTATCGTCAGTGGATAGATAAAGATAACAATATCCGTGAAGAATCTACCCTTGAATCTTATGCCAAATTACGACCAGCCTTTGATCGTAAATATGGTTCAGTCACAGCGGCCAATGCGACGCCATTAACGGATGGCGCAGCCGCAATACTGATGATGCGAGAAGGACGAGCTAAGGAATTAGGACTAACACCATTAGGGTATATTCGTTCCTACGCGTTTTCCGCCATAGGGGTTGAAAGCGATATGCTGATGGGACCTTCTTATGCGACACCTGTTGCACTGGAACGTGCAGGTTTAAATTTATCCGATCTTACCTTGATTGATATGCATGAAGCTTTTGCTGCCCAAACATTAGCAAATTTAAAAATGTTTGCTTCTACCAAGTTTGCGCGTGAGAAGTTAGGCCGTATTGATGCGATTGGTGAAGTGGATATGGATAAATTCAATGTGTTAGGTGGCTCATTGGCGTATGGGCATCCATTTGCAGCAACAGGCGCACGTATGATTACTCAAACTTTGCGTGAGTTAAAACGTCGCGGTGGTGGTTTTGCATTAAATACTGCGTGTGCAGCTGGTGGTTTAGGTGCGGCAATGATTTTGGAGGCTGAATAATGACACAATCTGCATTTAGTTTATCGTACAGTGATAATGGTGTTGCTTGGCTGAAAATAGATGTGCCAAACGAGAAAATGAACACCTTACAAGCTGAGTTTTCAGAACAAATTACTGCTGTACTTGCGGAGCTTAACACACGTTCTGATGTTAAAGGGCTTGTTGTCTATTCAGGTAAGCCTGATAATTTTGTTGCTGGTGCTGATATTCGCATGTTAGCCGCCTGTGAAACAGCACTAGAGGCGCAAGCATTAGCCGAAAAAGGACAGTTATTATTTTCACAGTTAGAGCAACTGCCTTTTCATGTTGTAGCTGCAATTCACGGCCCATGTTTAGGGGGCGGCTTAGAGCTTGCTCTTGCTTGTCATAGCCGAGTTTGTAGTGATGATGATAAAACGCGATTAGGTTTACCAGAAGTACAGTTGGGGTTACTCCCTGGCTCTGGAGGTACACAGCGTTTACCTCGTTTGATTGGCGTGGCTAATGCGCTTGATATGATTTTATCGGGTAAACAATTACGTGCGAAAAAAGCGGTGAAGTTAGGGGTGATCGATCAAGTTGTCCCTGAAAGTATTTTATTAAATGTTGCTGAGCAAGTGGCATTATTGCCAAAACCTAGCCGTAAATCATCCATGCAAAACTGGGCATTGGGCGGAAATCCATTAGGTCGCTCTGTTGTGTTTGATCAAGCGGCTAAAAAAGCACATGAGAAAACACGTGGTAATTATCCTGCTGTTGATGCCATTTTAGAAGTTGTGAAATATGGCTTACAGCATGGGATGGAAAAAGGGTTAGAACAAGAGGCTAAAGTATTTGGTGAATTGGTGATGTCACCGGAATCCGCCGCGCTTCGTAGTATCTTTTTTGCCACAACAGCAATGAAAAAAGAAACGGGTTCAGAGGCTGAGCCATTAACTGTTGAACGAGTCGCTGTATTGGGTGGCGGTTTAATGGGCGGTGGTATTAGCCATGTTACAGCAACGAAAGCGGGTTATCCGGTACGGATCAAAGATATCAGTAATGATGGTATCCAGAATGCGTTAGCGTATAATTTCAAGCTACTTGATAAAAAGCGTAAGCGTAAAATTATCTCGAAAGCCACATTACAAAAACAAATGTTAACTATCACTGGCGGGACTGATTTTACTGGTTTTAATCAGGCTGATGTAGTGATTGAAGCCGTATTTGAAGATTTAGCACTCAAACATCAAATGGTAAAAGATGTTGAAGAGCACGCTAAATCCACCACAATATTTGCCACTAATACATCCTCATTGCCGATCAACCAAATTGCTCAGTCAGCAGAGCGACCAGAAAATGTTGTAGGCCTTCACTATTTTAGCCCTGTTGAAAAAATGCCATTGGTTGAAGTTATTCCACATCAAGGCACGGAAACGGGGAGTGCAACGTCAGAAGAGACGATTGCAACGGTTGTAGCCTTGGCGAAAAAACAAGGCAAAACTCCGATAGTGGTCGGCGATAAAGCAGGCTTCTACGTTAATCGTATATTAGCTCCCTACATGAATGAAGCGGCACGCGTACTACTGAGCGGTGAGCCGATTGAACACATTGATACTGCTTTACTTAACTTTGGCTTCCCTGTTGGGCCAATTACACTACTGGATGAAGTTGGTGTTGATATCGGAGCTAAGATAAGCCCTATTTTACTCGCTGAACTCGGTGAGCGGTTTGAAGCGCCAGATGTGTTTGATTTATTGCTGAAGGATGATCGCAAGGGACGTAAAAGCGGTAAAGGTTTTTATCGTTATAATACCAAGAAAAAAGAAGTCGATAAGTCGGTTTATAAGCTGCTTGAGCTGGAACCAAAGATTAAAGAATCTGAAACTGAAATAGCAGTCCGTTGTAGCTTGATGATGCTGAATGAAGCTGCTCGATGTTTAGATGAGGGGGTTATCCGTTCGGCAAGAGATGGTGATATCGGTGCTATCTTTGGTATCGGTTTTCCACCGTTTTTAGGTGGTCCATTCCGTTATATGGATCATATCGGCATCACACGTATTGTTGATATGCTTAATGAGTACACAGATAGGTATGGTGATCGTTTTAAACCGTGTGAGCGATTACTTGATATGGCTAAAGAAGAAAAAACCTTTTATTAGCAAAGAAAGATCATAAAAACCGATGTGCTTAGGCCATCGGTTTTTTATTCAACAAAATGTTTAATGCGAAATCGTGGTTCAAAAAGACGAGGACGAAGTATACGGTAGCTGATTAAAGCAATAGCAATGGCAATAAAGCTGTTTACATTAAAAAGTAAAATAAGCGGTACACTGATCGCAACAATAAATACCATAGCGTAAATAAAAATATCTTTTTCATCATGCATTAATGCTGTACCGCAGTGCGGACAATTGAAATGTTCGTCATAGGCAGACATTGCTGGAGTGTCAATTGCCGTTTGGCAATGAGGACAATATTTTTTCACGGTAAATGCTCTTAATAAACGCATAGCAATCAAATGCATAGCTTTATATTGTTGTTTAATCTTATTATGAGTATGGCGGGAAAATATAATAAATAGCTAATGAAAATTGGCGAAAAAAGCCATATTTAACATTTATTTGTAAATACGGCTTGTTATTTAGGCAACGATCTTAATTTTTATACAGCCTTGGTGGCTTTACTATTAATAAGCTTGGCGTTGAAATTCTTCTACTGATTCAATAGGTTGACCTATTTCTAAAGGTTCGGAATCACTATGTGCGTTGCCTTTATAGTACATGACCAACCTATTTGCGGTTCTTGGCTTTATGGTATCAACAATAAATTTGATCATATCAACACGATCTAATTGTTTAAGCGCATCAACAACACGTTGACGTTGTTGGAAAGTTTCATCTTTATTACCGATGCTTACCCAAAAGCGTTGAGCACGAGATCGTAAATTAGTATCTGGCTCTGAAATTTGTGCAATTAACCCTTGTTTACTGTCTTGCCATTGCGCTTCATTCAATTCTAGTAACACGAGAGCAAAAGCATTGGTGAAATCATCAATGGCTTCTAATAAATAACTTGGATCAGCAACCGGTGATTGAATATATAAAATCAATCCAGGGTGACGATTTAATGGGAGGTTGGCTGTTCCTACCATATAACCCAGTTGTTGTTTCGTTCGTAGTTCATGGAAGAACGTGGTCGACATTAAATGATTAGCTAACGTATAAATTGCAATTTGCTCTGGTGTGGTTTCCTGAGATTGGTAATACATTAAGATTGCAGAATCTTCATGATTACAATCTAACTCATACGTTAATGTGCCTGCATTGTCTAAATGTACCAGCGGGCGTTGTGATTCACCATAAAGTTGGTCAGTCACTCGAAATGCATCTTTTAACATTTCAGCGAGTGCTAACGCATCTTTTTTTAGCCAATTACCATACACAAAGGTATCAATATGAAGCTCTGCAAACATTTCATCAACAAAGCTCGGTAGCTCATTTAACTCAATTGATTCTAACGCTTCGATCATGACAGGGTAGGGCGGATTATTGGGTTGCAGTAATCCTGTTAGCTGATTAAACAATTGTGAAATGGGTTTATCTTCAGCTGCATTTCGCCAATTACGTAACATTTGTGCTTTAATATTGGTAAAACGATCTTTATCAAACGTGCGTCCAGCAAAGCGTTCAAGTATCAGTTTCATAAGTAAAGGCTGTTTTTCACTAAAGCCTGATAGTTGAAGCGTTACTCCCCCTTGATGAGCATAAAGATTATAAGACATGCCCGCTATTTCAGCGGGATAAGCGTTCTCATTAATGGCTTCTAAGAGCATTTCAACACATAGGCGAGTTTTCACAATATTACGTGGTGAACTCACTGCATGCGGGCTATCAATGGCAACATAAACTACCCCTTTAGGAACACGGAAATCATGTTCTTGTTTGTGCCATAAACGAAACCCCGGTAGATCTTGAATTAACTGGGGAGCTAATTCAGAACCGGCTTCAAGCGGTAAAGGCTCAAAGTTATCGCAAAGATAAATATTGCGTTCTGGTAATGTTAACTCAGGATCCAGTTCGATATTTTGCCATAATGCTTTTTGCTTTGTAGTAAACGGTGTTACTGAGTAAGGCGTGTCATACCATTGCGCGGTACGATCATAATGACCACCTTGAGCGACCAGTGTTAAACGCATATTGGTCGGCTCAAGATAATCTAAGATCTGCTCAATTAGCGTTTGATCGTATTGCTCCATCATATAATCACCGTAGATGATATCTTCCGGTTTATAATGCAACAGATTTAAAACCAAATAACTGACAGTATCTAATGGACGGCTTTTTTCTTGATATCGGAAAGCCATTTCAAGAACTGCTTTCTTCTCTTGTTGTCGCCATTGAGCTAAGCCATGTAGCTTAATGAGTTTAAGACACTGAAAAACGCTAGTGACTATCTCGTCAATGTGATCTTGACCTTTCGGTGTTAAATTCAAACCTACGGTAAATTCTCTGAAGTTACTGCCGCTAACACCACCACCGGCGGTTAACGTATTAATAAAGCCTCGTTTTTTGAGAACTGACATCAAACTACCTTGACCTTCATTGCCTAGTAAATGGGCAATATAAGATAAAGGTTTAGCGGTATAAAATTCATCAACACATGGTAGCGAAAATGACAGCGTTAACTTTCGTAGCTCTTTTATTGGTTCAATTTGAATAAATTGTTGTTGTTCTTTTTCGGTCACAAACGCCGTAGTAAGCGGTGTTTTTACCACATCTGTTTTTGGAATATGGCTAAAAAAGTCATTCGTGAATTGTTCTAATTCATCTAATGACTGGGGGCCTAATAAGACTAAGCCCATCACATCCGCAGAGTAATGTTGATGATAAAAAGCTAATAAATCATCACGTACGGATTTGCCATCACGATCGTCTAGTGTCGTAAGATCACCGACTGAAAATTTAGCAAAAGGGTGCTCTTGATTAATGGTTTCTTTTTGTACTTGATAAAGGCGACGAACATCATCTTTTATTTTTAATTTATATTCAGAATCAACGGCTTGTCTTTCTTTATCAACGGCTTCTTCATTAAATAATGGTGCAGTGAAAAACTGCCCAAAACGATCTAATCCTTCTTTAAAAGCATGGGGGCTGACTTCAAAGAAAAATGTTGTGTTTTCTGTTCCTGTCCATGCATTGTTACTGCCGCCACTACGATTGATAAAGGTTTGAAATTCTCCAACACGTGGATATTTTTCAGTACCTAAAAACAGCATATGTTCGAGAAAGTGCGCCATACCTTGACGATCAACAGGATCGTCAAAATGACCAATTTCGACGGATAAGGCAGCAGCAGAGCGAGGCGCTTCAGCATCATGAACGAGCAATACGCGTAGCTCATTCGCTAAAGTAAGATAGCGATACTGCTTGTGATCATTTGGGCTTATATGCACAGGAAGAGCCTATTTTTAAAGGAGAATTGGATCAATTATGACCTCCAATACACAGACTGGCAAACTGATAGTTAACTTTATTTACTGAGTTATGAATGTGATATGAAAACCTAACGTCAAGGCTTAATCCTGTTTTAAGAAATGAATTGTTCAGGTTGGCTAACCTTGTCACGGATTCGTTATCAAATTTGCGTAAGGAGTATGCGATATGAAAGGGAGTTGCTAGCATGAAAAGAGATACGTTGAAAAAAATGCATTAGCATGTCAAATAGTAATAAAATAGCCTCATGATTATGACTGATTGAACGACCTGTTTAACGAAGAGAAACGGAAACTTATGCGAATTTATATTATGCGTCACGGTGAAGCTGAAAATTTTGCTGCAAGTGATGCAGAGCGCCCGTTAACAGAGCGCGGTTCACGCCAATCAAAACAGATGGCGGAAATGCTAGCCCAGCAACTAGATCAACCATTAGATACTGTGCTAGTGAGTACGTATTTACGCGCACAACAAACATGGCAATGTATGGAAAGCGTATTATCGGGTGTTGCAAATGTTCAAGTGAGTGATGAGATCACCCCTTATGGCGATGCTGCAACGGTAGTCGAGTATGTAAAAGCAATGATCGGGGTTGAGAAACCACAATCGGTGCTGTTGGTTTCACATTTGCCTCTTGTGGGATATTTAACTTCAGAGTTGGTGGCCGGTATACAGCCCCCAATGTTTAGCACTTCAGCCATTGCTGCGATTGATTATGATCCTGAAATGGACCGAGCAGAATTTATTTGGCAAAACGTACCGCAATAATATGGTTTTGAAAACAATAGGTAAGTGTTAGTTATGATGAAAGTTTCGTTTATTTCTTTTCTTACTTCGATATTGTTAATGGGGTGCGCGCCGACGGCTGAGCCAATACGTATTTCAGCAAATGGAATGATCAAGTGGTCGGATGGACGAAAAGAAGGCATGCATGTATCGAGTACAGGTAGCACACTGACTTTTGCTAATTATTCCAATGCGATTGGTGAAGGGCCTATTCGTATTTTTGCCCGTATTGATAGTGCACGAAATGATGACTGTGAATACTTTTACGATGAAACAGTGATTAAACGACGTTTAAAAATATGCGCCACGGGAGAAGTGACGCTATTTAATCACGGTAAAGTAGTGAAGGTTGGACATATAGTAAAACCAAGCTATTAAAATAGAACAACCGAGTAAGTGATATTGCGATATAAATCTTGCTTACTCGATGTTCATTTATCTTTCAGGTATTTCGATAAGCACTAATAATGCGCCATTACCACCAAATTCAAGCGGAGCTTGGTGAAAAGCGAGTACATCCGGATGTTGAGCCAACCACATCGGCGCTTTTTGTTTCAAAATATGCTTTCCGATACCGTGCATCACACACGCACAAGACACATTTTCTTTAATACACGCTGCAATCATAGCGGCGAGTTCTCGCTTGGCTTCTTGTTGTGTCATTCCGTGCATATCTAAGTAAATGTCAGGTACATAAACGCCACGACGTAATTTTTTTACTTCATACTTAGAGACACCATCGCGCGCATATTGTACTGGGCCATTTTCATTAAGATGAGGCTCAAACTCATCTGAGAAATAAAATTCATGGTTTTGACTTTCTTTGCCCATGACTTTTGCTTTATCAGCTTTTGAAGTCTGTTTGCGTGGCGTGATTATGGTATCATGCGAAAACTTTTTTACGCCTTTTATCGCATCTTTGAAGAGAGCAATCTCTTCATCAAAGTTTGGATCTTTTTTACTCATAATGAAATTCCAACAACTATATAGCGGTAATGTCGCGTTTTTCGGAGGCTATTTTGGATAAGATTTTTGTCGACGAAGCTGTCAACGAACTTCATACATTGCAAGACATGTTACGTTGGACGGTAAGTCGTTTCAATGCCGCAGGTCTATTTTATGGTCACGGTACCGATAATGCGTGGGATGAAGCGGTTCAGCTTGTTCTTCCTACATTGTATTTACCGTTAGATGTTCCACCTGAAGTTCGAGATTCTCGTTTAACTCGTAGTGAGCGTCAGCGTATTGTTGAGCGCGTTATTCGCCGTATCGATGATCGCACACCTGTATCATACCTCACTAATATTGCTTATTTCTGTGGTATGGAATTCTTCGTTGATGAGCGTGTTCTTATTCCACGTTCTCCGATTGGCGAATTGATTGAAAACCGTTTTGAACCACTTTTAAGCCAAGAGCCTACACGTATCATGGATTTATGTACGGGTAGTGGTTGTATTGGTATTGCGTGTGCACACATGTTCCCAGAAGCGGAAGTGGATATCGTTGATATTTCACCTGAGGCGCTGGCTGTTGCAGAGCAGAATATCGCTGATCACGGTTTAGAGCAACAAGTGATCCCACTTCGTTCTGATTTGCTTCGTGATGTTCCAAAAGATAAGTATGACTTTATCGTGTCTAATCCACCGTATGTGGATCAAGAAGATATGGATAGTCTACCTGATGAGTTCCGTCATGAGCCTGAACTTGGTCTTGCGGCAGGGTTTGATGGTTTAGATTTAGTGCGTTGTATTTTAGCGAATGCACCTGATTATCTAAAAGATGACGGCTTCTTGATCTGTGAAGTGGGTAACTCCATGATCCACATGGAAGATCAATATCCGCATATTCCATTCACATGGTTAGAGTTTGAAAATGGTGGTCACGGTGTGTTTATGTTAACACGTGATCAGCTTGTTGATTGTGCCGATGATTTTGCCGCTTTTCGCGATTAATTAAAGCGCAGTTAAACACGATTAAGAAAAACGGCATGGTGGTTACTTTCTCAGTATCATCATGCCGTTTTTATATGTCACTCAGTGGTTATTATGCTTGCTGCGCTTGCTTTTCTTTCAGAGCGTTCATCACAGTGGCTTTGTGATCTAAGTAATCATTAAGTCCTGCTCGACGCAAATCACAAGATGGACAATCACCACAACCGTCACCAATAATACCGTTATAGCAAGTCAGTGTTTTTTCACGAACGTAGTCTAGTTTTTGGTATTGATCTGCTAATGCCCATGTTTCAGCTTTGTTGAGCCACATTAATGGCGTTGCAATCGTTAATGGACGATCCATACCAAGCACTAAAGATTGGTTTAATGACTTAACAAATTCATCACGGCAATCAGGGTAGCCAGAAAAGTCGGTTTCACATACACCAGTAATAACGGTTTCCGCACCAATTTGGTAGGCGTAAATACCAGCCAATGTTAAAAATAGGATATTACGACCAGGAACAAAGGAATTTGGTAACCCGTTTTCTTGTAATTCATGAGAAACAGCAATATTGTCACGCGTTAATGAACTAATCGCTAATTCATTTAATAAACCGACATCCATTACTTTATGCGCTGTTACGCCAAGATCTTTGGCAATAGCTTCAGCCACTTCAATCTCTAGTTTATGGCGTTGACCATAATCAAAAGTAATGCAGTGAACTTCATCGTAATGTGCCAGAGCTTGAATAAGGCACGTAGTTGAATCTTGACCGCCACTGAAAACAACAACTGCTTTTGACATTTAAGTGATCCTTTTTGAAAAATTACCGAGAAACAGTCGGTAGATAAACATTCTTTAGAACGTTTATCTATGCTAACTCAGCTGTTGGTCTGTGCAAAGTTTTAGATGGCATCGACGAAAAAAAGCCGCACATAAAAGTGCGGCAAAAATAGCGTATCACGTTTAAAGATATTTCAAGCTAAGGCAAGTACTTGGTTTATCAACGTTCAACGCACACAGACACAAAGTTTAAAAAGGAGGGGGAGGCGCTGTGGCTAACCTCCCCAGGGGGTTGTTCGATTAAAGATTTATTGAGTTAGGGATTTACCATTGTCCCTGTTTTTCTAGTTGTTCTAATTGTTTGGTATAGGTAGATAAATCACCAATATTTTCTGTAATCCATTCTGGATTGTAGTAGGTGTCAAGGTAACGTTCACCACTGTCACAAAGTAGTGTAACAATTGAGCCTGTTTCACCTCGTTGCTTCATTTCTGCGGCAATTTGTAATACACCAAATAAATTAGTACCTGTAGATGCTCCCGCTTTTCGACCGATAATTTTTTCTAACCAGTGAATAGTTGCAACACTTGCCGCATCTGGGATCTTACGCATTTCATTGATCACATCAGGAATAAAGCTTGGTTCAACTCGAGGGCGACCAATACCTTCAATACGGCTACCTGTGTTGCCTGTGATCGTATTATCTCGATGCGTAAAGAAATCGTGGAACACTGAGTTCTCTGGATCAACAACACACAGTTGTGTTGGTTGCATTTGGTAACGAATATAACGACCAATTGTTGCTGATGTACCACCAGTACCAGGGCTCATTACAATCCAACTTGGGATAGGGAAGCGCTCTAACTTCATTTGGTCAAAAATACTGTTCGCAATATTGTTATTACCACGCCAGTCGGTAGCACGCTCAGCATAGGTGAATTGATCCATATAATGACCATTTAACTCTTTTGCTAAACGGCGAGATTCGTCATAAATCGCAGCAGGAGAATCAACAAAATGGGCGCTACCACCATAAAACTTAATTTGTTCTATTTTTTTACACGCTGTTTTACGTGGTACGACAGCAATAAATGGCAAACCAAGTAAACGTGCAAAATATGCTTCAGAAACTGCGGTACTACCTGATGAGGATTCAATGATCGGTGTACCTTCTTTAATCCAACCGTTACATAAAGCATATAGGAATAACGAACGAGCAAGACGGTGTTTTAAGCTTCCTGTCGGATGTGTGCTTTCATCTTTAAGATAAATATCAATACCGTCTAAGCTAGGTAACTCTAATTTAATTAAGTGGGTATCTGCTGAGCGTTGGTAATCGGCATCAATTTTACGAATGGCGTTATTAACCCATTGATTGTTTAGTTGTTGTGTCATAGCGTGACTCCACTGTATTGATTTTATTATTGTTGTTGTCTTTATGTTGATTGCTTAACAAGTATATTACCAAGTTACAGGGAAAAGTCTTTGCTTTGTTTTGCAATAAAACGATAAAATTTAGAAAATATTTCTATTTAATTGCTTATTGGTGGTACGGGATGTCAAGTTTAGATGCTGTAGATAGAACATTGCTGCGTTTGTTACAACAAGACGCAACGTTGGCGTTATCTGAATTAGCAGAAGCCGTTAATTTAACGACCACGCCATGCTGGAAAAGGCTAAAGCGTTTAGAAGAAGACGGCATATTACGTCAACGTGTTGCGCTATTAGATGCTGCAAAACTTGGATTATCTTTTATAGCATTTGTGCAGATTAAAACCAGTAATCATTCTAAAGAGTGGTATAACGGTTTTGTTCATACGGTTGAAGAGTTCCCAGAGGTAATGGAATTCTACCGTATGGCGGGTGATTATGATTACATGATGAAAGTACAAGTTGCAGATATGCAGGCTTTTGATCTGTTTTATAAGAAATTAGTGAACAGCATTGAGGGGCTAACGAATGTAACATCGACATTTGCAATGGAGCCCCTTAAATACACAACGGCATTACCGGTCTAAGGCTATATAATCAAGGCAGCTACTATTTATTACTAGTGGCTGCCTTGATTGCGTTAACATTCAGCCGATAAGTTTATCGTTGACGGATCAATCCTTCTTGTACTGCCGATGCGACGAGTTCACCTTCTTGGTTATAAATCTCACCACGAACAAGACCGCGAGAACCACTTGCTGAAGGGCTATCAATAGCATAAAGCAGCCATTCATCCATTTTGAATGGGCGGTGAAACCACATTGAATGATCAATTGTTGCGACTTGCATATTCGGACTAAATAATGTTACGCCATGTGGGTGCAGTGATGTTACAAGAAAGCCCCAATCAGATGCATAAGCCAATAGATAGTGATGAATATTCAGATCTTCTGGCATAGTGCCATTAGCTTTAATCCATAAATATTGTTTAGGCTCTGCAACTGTTGGTTTTAAGGGATTAATAACAGTTACTGGACGAACTTCAACTGGACGTTTTTTACCAAAGGTTTCCACTATTTTGGGAGGTAAATATTGCGCAATGGCATCAACAAGTTGAGTTTCAGACGCAAAACCTTCAGGTCCAGCTACATTGGGCATTGCTGATTGGTGATTAAATCCTTCTTCATTTGCTTGGTAAGAAGCCGTTAAGAAAAAAATAGGCTCGCCATTTTGGATCGCTTTTACACGACGAGTACTAAAGCTTTTACCATCACGTAATTTTTCCACATCATAAATGATAGGTTTTTCAGGATTACCTGGACGTAAAAAGTAGCTATGAAAGGAGTGTAAGTAGCGTTCTTTTTCTACCGTTTGCTTAGCTGCAGATAATGACTGACCAATCACTTGGCCACCATATACTTGCGGTAGGCCAAGGTTTTCACTTTGACCTCTGAAAAGATCAAGTTCAAGTTGTTCTAATTGTAGAAGATTGAGAAGTTCATTCAGTTCTTTACTCATCTAAACACCGTTAATTATGTTACTATCAGTATGATTTAGGGAAATCAAGTTCAAATAGAGATTGGATTGGTTTTATTATATTTGAGCTTTATAGCAATATAGATTAGGGATTAATAGAGAAGAATATGAAAAATTCTTTTGCATGGTTTGGGGTTTTGATTGCAGCGCTTGTGATCACCGCTTGTACTAACTTCATGCCGACCGACAGTGATGTTGGAACATTAAGTGGCACTGTGAGTTATCGTGAGCGTGTGGTGTTACCGAATAATGCACGCATTATTGTGTCATTGGTTGAACAGTCTACTCAAGCCGATCATGATACGAGTAAAGTTATCAGCCAACATTCATTTTTAGCTGAAGGTGAACAGCCACCTGTTTCTTTCACGTTGAATTATGTGAAAAGTAAATTAAAGCCAGATACCTTATATCGTGTTATTGCTAAGATTGAAATCAATGATGAAGTGTTATTCAGTAATCAATCAACAGCAGATTTGAGTATTGAACCGTTAAAAACGACACACCTAGATATTCCATTGGTGAAAGTGTAAGCCAACCGTTTTATACAAGATTAGCAATGCCCGATTTACTCTATTTCTTTTCATTGAAATAAGATGGTCGGGCATTTTGTTATTCAGGGTACCCATCCCAACGATATGCTTTAAGGCTTACTCGTCCTTGTTCTGTCACTAAAATGCCTTCATTACGCAACGCTTCTATTTGACGAACTCTACCGTCATCACATAATGAAATTTTTCCTTGGCTATTAATAACACGATGCCAAGGTAACGTTGAATTTTGGGGAAGGTTAGCGAGTAAGCGGCCGACTTGCCGTGCATAGCCAGGAAACCCTGAAAATTTAGCAATATCGCCATAAGTCGATATTTTACCAACAGGTATTTGATACACTTGGCTATAGATTTGGTGAGAAAAATCGTCCATATTTATAATTAGAGATGGAAAAATCCTATCTTTTCTTAAACAACAGGATAACGCAAGGAGGTGTTGCCATGTTGTATAAAACAATGCTGATCACTGTCACTCTATTATTAACCGTATTAGGGGTAAATGCCTTAGCGCACAGTCAAGGGGAGTTACCTATTCTTGCGCTTGCTATCCCTGCATTATGGTTGTTACCTCAAGGTGGGGTTGCTGCATGGTTATTATTAATCGGGTTAGGGGCATTTGGTTATGTGTTGCCTGAACAGCCTGTCGCGTTGTCTGTAAGTTTATTTATGATGTTACCCATTTTGATGATTTGCACCTCACCGAAGGGATGTTGGCAGCTAGGCTCATTGATGATTTCAATTGTATTAGCGATGAATGCTGGGTTAATGGCATTACAAGCAGAAGGTAAACTTCCAGGTTCAATTGGTGCGACTGTCATTCAAATTATTGGTATTACAATTATTTGGTTTGCTGCAAGAAGTTGGCGACCAATAGAAGGGAATACATGGTGGCCTATTATTCTGGTGATCCCTTTATGGGGTGGTGGTATGGAGCACGCCGCATTATTGTCTTTATGTGTAACCGGTATTATTGCGGCACTTCAGTCTTTAAATAAACTACATCTTGATGAGTGGATCCCCAAATTAGCATGTGTATTACCAGCTGTAGGCTTTGCTACGCTTGTTATCATGCCGCAATTTGATGTTGCTAACCCAATATTAGTGTCTTGGTTACTTGTACTTGGCGGAGGCTTGCTTGGTGAGTCACTATTAGAAGATCCCGAGGAAGAAGAGTAAGTTAAAAGAATGAAGGTGATGGTTTTATTTTCAATATCTTAGTGTTTGGATAAATAACGCACACTTAAACGATTGTTGTTATATAACGGCTTGCAATATCGATGCGCTTAATAGATAATCCTTTCCGTTCTCGCAAGAGACAAAGAATCTATGGAGGCCCCCATTGGTCCTCCCGCAACACTAACTTGTGAACTCGGCCAGGCCCGGAAGGGAGCAACCGCAGCAGGCGATGTGTGTGCCGGGATGTGGCTGGTGGGGGCTTCCACCCATCTGCAATTCCTGTTTTCCTATCTGTAATACTTTCAATTAATTACCTTAGATACATCATGTACTGAATACTATTTGTATAGTTATTAATAAATTCCTGTTTTGTATTTAGCTCCTTTCCTTGCGATTTCTATTTATTTCAACAACGGCGTATTAAGCGAAAGAGGCTTGCTATGCAGGGTTGATGATAAATTGACCAATCTATAATCATAAATCTTATGCCGATATAACATTAGGTGTAAATAGGATCACAAAATAATAGGTAATGTGTAATTGACTATAATTATTCATAGCAAATAACGAATAGCATGAGATAATAGCGCGAACTTTTTGTGGTGAGACAACTAGTTAACAAAATGTGGTTAAAAAGTGTGCGATTAATGCTTTATTTTTGTTAGTGAAAACGGCAGAATGGCCCCATATTTGAACTCGGTCACTCTATTTGAATTGAATTTTCATAAAACACATTGTTGTTTACCGAGTTGGTGATACTGTCTCGCCGCATTCCGAATTCCTAAAGTAAAAGGTTACAAATATGTCTGATGTACCAGAGTCTGTTGCAAATATTGCTGCTGTCGCTCAGCCGGTTGCTGAGTCTTCAGGTTCAGTGTGGGGTTATGTAGCAGGTGGCGTGGTTTTACTAATCATTGCCGGTATTTATGGTTATAAGAAAATTAACCAACCTGCATTTGTGATTAAGCAGGTACGTAAGAAAAACCTGAAAGAAATGAAAAAGCAGGGCATTGAAAACTCTGAATTTATGGTAGATATGGATAAGCTACTAGAGTCAATGCTTGCGTACACGACTGAAAATAAAATGAAAGGTGCAGACGTTGTAACGTTGTTGAAGCCTTTAAACGATAAAGATCGTGTTAAAACACCGAAAGATATGTATAACTCTATGATTTATATTGCTAATGAAATTAAAGATACATCATTGGCAAAAGAGTTTAAAAACAAATCTAAGCAAGTTAAATCGAGCTCTGCATTAATGGCTGGCTTGTTAAAGCGTGCTGGTATCTAATTGATACAAATATATATTCTAAGGGCTGATGATAATCAGCCCTTTTTTATTGTTTAGAGTTACAACAATAGTCAATATGAACAATTCTCAGTGTTTACGTATCCATGATAGGGCCGTGATACTTTAAAGAAACGTATCTTTGATTGATCTTTTTGTTCGTTAATAATCGCTTATGGTCATGTTCTTTTTGGAATGATGTAAAGCCATTTTGTGTTGTTGGAGGGCTAAAATAGAAACCTTGTGTATAATCGACAGATAGTGATTTTAATTTATTGAGTTGTGTTTCTGTTTCAACACCTTCAGCGACTAATTTACACTGTAGCTCTTTGCCGAGCGAGGCGATGTTGTTCAGTATTGAACTGGTAATAGCATCTGTATCAGCTGAATTTACAAATAGCTTATCTATCTTAATAATATCAAAATTAAGTTCTTTTAGACTTGATAGACTTGAATAGCCCGTACCGAAATCATCAAGTGCCCAACGAACGCCTAAGTCACGAAAACGTTGCATGATCTTATCTAACTTGATAAATGCATTGGTTGTATTTTCTCTTTCTGTCATTTCGAACACTAAACCATTCTGTAATGTTGAGTTACGTTTTATTAAAGCTATAACGTCATTAACAAAAATAGGATCGCTGAGCATAGACAAGGTGACGTTAATTGAAACATAAAAGTCGTTATTACCTTGAGATATTAGTGGCTTATCAACAGATAGTTGCTTTAATAGCTGTAAAGTAATCGGTTTTATTTGGCCATTTGATTCAACCTTTGTAATAAATTGATTAGGCGAAATTAATTGTTTATGGCGATAGGACCAACGGCACAATAATTCAGCCCCCATAATTTGATGGGTTTTATTACAGACGATAGGTTGATAATAAGGAATGAATTCATTATTTTTTATTGCTCTATCTATATCTTTTCTAAATGAAAAGTTCTTTGTTTGAATATAATTAGCAATAAGAATGATGATCATACTTAAAATAAAAATAAAAGCAGATAATGAGCCAATGCCTAATAATACTTGAGAGGGTTTTGCACCTACAATCACAGTAAAAGGAAATTGAGCGGAATGGTAGGACTTATGAAATAGGAAGTCTTTTTTATTATTAATCAGTATATTATTGTTTTCTGTTACAACATAACCACGTAAATATTCATCAGCATTTGTTAACCAGTCATCCATATAACGAGCATTGATAAATAACTGATAAAACCCCTTGCGGCCCTTAACCACAAGATGCAGTTCATCGATTTTATTTAATGAGCTTCGTTTGCGATAAAGTAATGGTAATTTTTCTTTTTTTAATCTTTCAATAAGGCTTGGGGAAATAGTGCCGTGCAGATCGGCATTGCGGTCTGAATAGATATAATTGTTATTTTGAAAGTATGCAACGCTGCGTAGTGAGCGTGAGGAAAGTACGAGTGTGACTAAATCACTCATGCTTTTCGCATCAGTTTGATTTTCTGGTAGATGTAAAACGTTATAAGTTAGTTTATTTAAATTTTTATTCAGTGCAAGTGCAATGTCTTTGCTTAAATTATCACATCTTACATTTAAGTATGTAAATGTAATTGGAGTAGCAATTAAAAGAGCCAAAAGGGCTAATTGAAACATTTTTTTGACAGTAAAAGACATAATAAAATTTGCTGAATACCTTAATATAACGATTAAAAATGAGTAATACGTTATAGTATACTATTCCCATTAGGAATATTAATTAAAGTCGATAAAAGATGCTTGTTGTTATGATTTGTATTTTTTATCAATCCAGCAATTCATTAAGATCCAAACGGTTATATTTTACTCTCAAAATCTTTACGAACAATTTCTAATGCTGCAAGTACAATATTAGGGGCTATTTCATTACTTTCTAGTAAATAAATTAAATCGACGGCAAGTTTGATTTCTTCTGGTGCATTTTCTAATGTATTTGTGGTTTGGTTATCAGACATAATTTCTCTTTATAACTACTCGTGATGAACTGCTAATGCGGCATGGATAAGTTGTAAGTGTAGCTCGACTAAATCTTGATGATTTTTTCTATATCCACCGCCAATGACTGCGGCTACTGGGATATTTTGAGTTTGGCATTGCGATAAAATATAGTGATCTCGATGATATAAACCATCTTTTGATACGTTAAAGTATCCCAATTCATCGTGCTGGTGGATATCTACACCTGCATCGTAAATTACTAGATCAGGTTGATGTAGAGCAAGTGCTAATGGTAAAACACCTTGTAGCGCTGCAAGGTAATCGCTTGTTGACGTCTCTCTTTCTAAAGCCAGATCAAAATCTGAATTGGGCTTGCGCGCTGGGAAGTTTTTATCACAATGAACAGAAAAAGTAATAACGTCAGGCTCGTTGGCAAGTAAGGTGGCCGTACCGTCACCATGATGGACATCACAATCGATAATCATGACCTTGTCTATATGAGGGTAGGACAAAGCATGTTTAGCAGCGATGGCTAAGTCATTAAATAAACAAAAACCGCTACCAAAATCATAGTGGGCGTGATGATAACCGCCACTTAAATGAATGGCGATACCATGCTCAAGTGCTAAATCGACAGTGAGTTGTGTTCCCCCCGTTGAAAATAGAGTTCGAGTAATTAATGCTTCACTCCAAGGAAATCCTATACGTCGCATTTTTGCCGCAGGAAGGCGATTGTAAAGTAAAGCATCAACATAATCAGTATCATGGAGGCTTTTGATTGTTTCGATACTTGCTTTACTGGGTTGGTGAATACTCACATTAGGTTGTAATTCTGAGTGAAAAATAGCCTCGTATAGCAACCGATATTTATTAATCGGATAGCGGTGTTTTTCTGGTAAGGTCAGAGCTGAATATTGTGAATGGTAAATCAGAGGCAGCATTATTAGCCTTTTCTCTCTCTGTTACTGATATCAGTTTCTATTTTTATTAAGGCGGCTTGGCAGCGACTTATCCTACCTTCAAGCGCAAGAATTTCTTTTTGTAGTTGTTGTTGCTCAAACTGTGAAGCACAACGAGTCATTAATAACTCTTTATCACGTAGCATGGCTTTTAAGCGACGTTCCCAATCTTTATGTTGATTAAGATCCTGATAGATCTCATTGATAGGTCTGCGCCATGCCGCTTGATTTTTTGGTTCTTTCTTACGAATGTTTAGCGTGGCTAATTCACGTTGAATGGCTTGAATTTGGCTAACAATACGTTCGCAAAGGTGCTGAGTTCTTGCTGGTAGTAAACGCCCAGCTTGCTGTTCTCGTTGTAGTAGTTGTAGTTCATTGTGAACTTCATTAACACAAGGTGTGAGCAGTTTACTTCTTGTTTTAAAAAGCGTTTCATCAAACAGTGGTTTAAATGATTCACCACGTTTGCGATCAACCTCTGCTGCTTGTTGCTTTAATTGTTCAATCAGTGAAATAAGACGAGATAAATCAATCATAGAGAAACCTTGTATTGCAAGCTAAGTTAAAACCAAGCTTGCCAAGCCAGTTTGATTGCAAGGATCAAAACTACAGTGACAAACACGGGGCGAATAAATTTAGCACCAAAACGGATGGCAGAATGAGCGCCAATGTAAGCACCGAGCATTAAACATATCCCCATCGTTAAACCTAGTGCAAAATTGACTTGCCCTAAAACAATGAAAGTAACTAATGAAGTAATGTTACTGGTGAAATTCATTGCTTTAGCAAGGCCACATGCACGTAGCATGTCTAACCGATATAGAATCATGCTTGATACCGTCCAAAAAGCACCGGTTCCAGGACCTGCAATGCCATCATAAAAACCAATACTTGTACCTTGTAGCCATTGCTTAAGTTTCAGCATTGGAGTAATAGGTGGTAATACGTATTGCTCTTCTTTTGGCTGCGGATGCCAAATGGTATAAATAGCAACGGCAAAAATAAGCAGAGGTAAGCCTTTTTCCAACCATTCGCTGCTGATCAGATTAATAATTAAGGTGCCCGTTATCGCACCAATAAACGTAGCAATAAAGGAAGCAAGCCAAAAACGTGGTGAGAATAGGTTTTTTTTGTAATAGGTCCAAGCGGCTGTTGCTGAAGCAAAGCTGGCTGCGAGTTTATTTGTACCTAGCGCAATATGTGGCGGTAGTCCTAATGAAAGCAAAGCAGGAACGGTGAGCATTCCACCACCGCCTGCAACCGCATCGATAAAGCCAGCTGCGAGGGCAATAATACCGAGTATCAGTAAGGTACTCGGTTCTATCATCTCAATCATTAATTATTCTTTTTATTCATTTAGTTATATTCAATAACCCGTTTAAAAGGAGGCAGAGAGTCTAATAATGATTTTCCGTATCGACGGGTAATAATTCGACGGTCTAAGATTACTACTCTACCAGAGTCTTCTTCTTTTCGCAGTAAGCGACCGACGGATTGAATCAGCTTTTTACTGGCTTCTGGTACTGAAATTTGTAAGAAGGGATTTCCGCCTCGGCTTTCAATGTATTCCGCGTGGGCTTCTTCGACTGGTGATGTAGGTACTGCAAACGGAATTTTGGTAATAATTAAGTTTGTTAGTAAATCACCAGGTAAATCAAGACCTTCTGAAAAACTTCCTGTACCAAATAAGATACTAGGTTTACCGTTCTTACAGTTTTCTTTATGTTTTCTTAGTGTTTCATTACGCGATTCTTCGCCTTGAACTAATAATTCCCATTTGTTCTTTTTCGCAAGCGGACGTAACGCATCGGCAACTTTATTCATTTGCCAATAAGAAGAGAACAACACCAAACTTGCGGTTTCACCTTCAAGATATTCGGGTAATATCTCAATTAATAAGTCAGTGAATGCTTCTGCTTGTGGCTCCATTTTTAACGAGGGGATCACTAGACGGGCATTGTTTTGATAATCAAATGGAGATGCGAGCGCTAAAAAGCGTGTTCCATCGGATTCTGAAACGCCAGCTTGACGACAGAAGAAATTAAATTGGTTTAAAGCACGTAAGGTTGCTGAAACTAAAATAGATCCTGCAGCGCGACTCCAAAGTAGCTGATCTAACCGATAACCGACTTCAAGCGGTGAAACTTCAATAATATAGTCATTTTCTCGTTCAGGACTTTTTTCTATCCAACGAGCTAACGGAGCGCCTTTTTTATTGTTTGGTTGCGCCATCAGTGTCCAGACTTTTTCAAGGTTTTCCACGCGTTGTAGATAAAAACCGACTTCAGTAAGTGCTTGCTCACCTAATCGAGGAATAATTTCGTTTTCTTTCGTACGCTCGGAGATTAAATCTTGGATCTTACCCAATGATTGCATGACCTTTTTACTGGCTTCTTTACAGCCTTTCGCTTCTTCTTCTAACCATTGTGGTAATTCACCATGCTCAAAACGATACACGCCATCTTTATTAAAAATAGCGGGATCAATATTGTTGGCAATCTGACTTAATGTTGGGATTAAGTGCTGGATGTTATCTTGTATTGCATTCTGAAAGCGATTAGCTTTTTGATAGTCAGCGAGCTCTGCGTATTTACTTACACTTTGATTGAGTTTTTCAAGCCAACTAGCCGCGCCTTTCAAACTCGCAGCGGCAGATGAGAAATCGCGTGCGACTTGTGGCAGGTGGTGAGCTTCATCAATCACATAAATGGTTTGTTCTGGTTCAGGTAAAATTACACCACCACCAAGCTCAATATCTGCCATTAACAGAGCATGGTTTGCCACAATAACATCTGCTTTATCTAAGTGCTCACGTGCTTTAGCAAAAGGGCATGTACGATGTTTAGGCATACCGGCATGACAGCTATGTTTATCCGCCATGATTTGCATCCAAACACGATCGGGAATCGTTGTCGGCCAACTGTCTCTGTCGCCATCCCATTTCTTTTGCTCGGTTGCCTTTAGCATTCGCTTTAGTAGATCGAGATCAGATTTTTTCGGTTTTTCTTCCCACATAGCGAGTTGAGGATCACCATCAGGTGAACAGCACGCTTCTAACTTATGGTTACAGCAATAGCGTTGACGCCCTTTGGCGAGAATAAAACTGAATTCTTTCGGAAAAATTTGATTAAACAACGGGAGATCTTTGTTGATTAGCTGTTCTTGCAGCGCAACGGTCGCAGTCGAGATCAATAGCTTTTTATTATTGAATAACGCGAAAGGGATACCACCAAGTAAATAGGCTAAAGATTTACCGATCCCTGTACCAGCCTCAGCCACTAACATTCGATTTTTTTTGTGGTATTCCCCAGCCAGCGTTTTTGCTATTTCTGACACCAAATAGTTTTGTGCGCGACGTGGAATAAAGTTATCTAGCTGTTTTCCTAAATTCTCATAGCACTGCTTGATATCGGTTTTTACTTGGCTGTGTAACATGGCTGAAATTTCATAATGGCAGGGGACGGCATTGTAGCATGAAGTATCAGTGTTCAAAGTGAATAACGTGGAGTGAGATAAAATTCAGGGTGATGAGCTGTGCATAAATGATGTGTTTATCTATGTGCTGATATTTAAGAAACAAAGATAACCACTTAATAAAGTATTAAATGTGGAATTACAGGAAAGTTGATTGTTGGGAATTTATCTGAGTGATTGGAGTGATAAACGGAAATAAATAATAGTTGTATTGTGCTTTGGATCACGATTACGAATAGATATCTGCAATATTAAATATCAGAAATGACGACTGGCAACGATCGTCCATCCATAATGTTTTTTAAAGTTTAAATGGCTTTAATGTCTATTTTATTGTTAGTTTTTTAGTTTTTTATTCTGTTTATTTACACTTTTTAATGGTTTAAATAAAAGAAAAAATGCCTTTTGAGAGTGTTTGTTATTTGTGTTTTGTAACGGTAACTGATTGAAAATTAAAATCGTTTTATGTTTTTTTATGTTTATTTTATGAAATTTGACAAAAATATTGAACTTCTGTCAGGATGCGAACCACGAACACTAACTCCTTGTTATTTTAGTTTTTTATGTTTTAGAACTGTTGTGTAACAAGGAGAATATAAACAGGAGTGCCAGGAAAGGTTCTCCATTAATAAGAAAGGCAGTGGATTTATCATGAAAAAGACTCTTTTAGCTCTTGCTGTAGTTGCAGCAGGTTCAGCAAACGCAGGCATCAACCTATACGACGCAAACGGTGTTAAAGTAGACCTATCTGGTGCTGCTGAAGTTCAATACCACCACGGTTACGATAAAGGTTCTAAAGGTGATATCCGTCTTGATGATGGTGATCTTTCATTCGACACTTCTGTAGCGATTTCTCAACAATTAAATGCACTAGCTAAAATTAGCTTTGAGTACGAGAACGAAGATGGCGATACAGATGGTAGCCGTGTTAAGAACTACGAGCTATACGCAGGGTTTAATGGCGATTTCGGTCAATTAACTTTCGGTCGTCAGTACTTAGTATTTGATGATGTTGGTATTGGCATGGACTACGAAGCTGGTATCGGTCTATCTCAAGCTAATAAAAATACTTTAGATGCTTTAACTAACTTCGATAATATCGCTAAGTACACATACGATAACGGTATGTTCTACGCTGGTATTTCTCATAAGTTTGATGACTCAGCTAAAGATAATTCAATCACTGATGGTCGTTTAGGTTTCCGTGTGGCTGGTCTTGATGCGCGTGTTTACTACATCGATTATGCAGCTGGTGAGCAAATTTGGAACCTAGAAGCAGAATACGCACTTAACTCTCTAGTTCTTGCTGCTTCTTATGGTCAAGGTGAAGTTGATAATATTCAAGGTAAAGCAACGCAACTTTCTCTAGCGGGTTCTTACACTCTAGATAAAACAACGTTTGCTCTAGGTTACAACCACATCACTGATGATCTACTTACTGCGAACCATGCTAAAGTTGATTTCGACAACGTATACGCTAACGTAACTCAACAACTACACAGCAACGTTAAAGTTTACGCAGAGCTAGGTTGGTTAGAAGCTAACCACCACGCTTACGATTACGACCTAAACTACACTGCAGGTCTAGAAGTTAAGTTCTAATTGTAGAATTAACTGTTAAGAAGCCGCCGCTTTGGCGGCTTTTTTTATTATTTAATTAAGTCGTTTCTATAACGATTATGGTTTGTGATCATTATCGACATGGCTTAAGGCGTATTAGTAGGGATATATAATGAAGAAAATCTTATTGTTCGCAGCATTATTTTCTGGTGCTGTTAATGCGGCAACACTATCGGTAGGTAATAATCTTGAGCTGTTGGTTGTCGATGGTAAGGAAGTAAAATCAGGTCGTTTTTCTCATGCTGAAAGTGTTGAATTATCTGAAGGTGAACACCAAGTAGTTGTTCGTTTTGATGGTGAAGTAAAGCGAGGCTCAAAGAAAGTCATTTATACAACGCGTCCATATCTTTTTGATGTCAATATGACCTCGCAAGATGCGGAAATCACCTTGCCACGTTTAACGACAGAATCACAAGCGAAAGCATACTTTGCACGTGATCCTCAGTGGACACTTGAAACTGCGACAGGCTCCACAACATTATCTGCTGTTGAATTGATTGGTGATGGCTTAGGTGCCTACAGTGATATTCCTGCACTTGTAGCTGAATACAATAAAAAGAATGGCATTATCATTGAAAATGGCACCCTGGTTGATTTACAGAAAACCGTAGTTGAAGTTGATGATAAAACAGGAAAAGTTCAAATTACAGGCGATGCGTTAACACAATTAAAGTTGTGGTATAGCAAGGCATCACAGGAAGAGAAAAAAACATTTAAAATTTGGATGGCCGAGCACGACTTTAGTTAAGCGTTGGTTATTTCAATAAAAAGCAAAAGGCAGCGATATTCGCCTGTCTCTTGATCACAAGTCATTGTGTTCAAGAGACTTAGCTAGCTCATATCC
>NZ_JADQAQ010000057.1 GCF_022129445.1 Photobacterium sp. Ph5 | reverse complement strand
CGATAACCGCTGAAAGCATCTAAGCGGGAAGCGAGCCTCAAGATGAGTCATCCCTAGACCTTTAAGGTCTCTAAAGGGTTGTTGAAGACTACAACGTTGATAGGTCGGGTGTGTAAGTGCTGTGAGGCATTGAGCTAACCGATACTAATTGCCCGTGAGGCTTAACCATACAACACCCAAGGGGTTTTATACGGACTCCAAGTACACTTGAACGTGTAGAGAACACTAGTTAACTTTCCCAGATTGCTATTTATTGCCTAACGGCGATAAATAAACAGAATTTGCTTGGCGACCATAGCGTTATGGACCCACCTGATCCCATGCCGAACTCAGTAGTGAAACGTAATAGCGCCGATGGTAGTGTGGGGTCTCCCCATGTGAGAGTAGGACATCGCCAGGCTTCAAATTTAAGATACTTGTTCTGAACGACAGGTATCGGATAAAACGAAAGTTTTATCTCCGTGTGGAGCGGTAGTTCAGTTGGTTAGAATACCGGCCTGTCACGCCGGGGGTCGCGGGTTCGAGTCCCGTCCGCTCCGCCACTTATATTAAGCCCCAGTCGAAAGACTGGGGCTTTTTTACATTTGGAATAAATGAGTTAAATGTATTTGAGTGAGTTGGTAGTTCAGTTGGTTAGCCTCTTTATTGGAGAGCTTAGCGACCTGTCACGCCGGGGGGGGCGAGTCCCGCTTGAGCGCAAGCCCGGCCGTTCCGCCACTTATATTAAGCCCTAGTCGAAAGACTGGGGCTTTTTTTCGTTTGTAAGAAATGAAAATGATCGTGGAGGGAGTTCGTTTGGTTAAGATTTTAAATTGAGAAGCTTAGGTTCCTGCCGCGTCGGGGTACGCTAATGTTTGGAGTGGCAACTCCGTCCATTCGCTATTATTAAAGAAAAAGCCCCGCTATTACTAGCAGGGCTTAGAATAATCTTATTATGACTATAGATTAGATAACAACTTTACCGTTTTTAACTGCTAGCGTATCGCCACTTGGTTTGTTATCCATACGAATTGTGTCTTTGTCATCGCCTAGTTGGTAAGTTACATCATAGCCAATAGTTTGTTCTGTTTTACTATTTTCAGTATGACAACGTTTTTCCATTGTTGTCGTCGTATTGTTTGCCTGCATCTTACCTTGTACCGCATTACCAGCAACACCACCGGCAACAGCACCAGCGACTGTTGCTACTTTCTTACCATTACCACCACCGACTTGGTGTCCAAGTACACCGCCAGCAACAGCACCTGCGATAGTACCAATGATTTTATTTTCATCTTTAGGAGCTGCTTTGTGAGTAACAGCAACTTGTTCACAAACTTGGTGTGGTGTTGTTACTGTTTTAGTGACGGCTTTTACGGATAAAATTTTTGCTTCCGTTGGTTCGTTAGCGTGGGATTTTTCATTGCATCCTGTTAACGATAAACTTGAAATAGCAACCAGTGCACTTAAACCCATAATCATACTTTTTTTCATTATATCTCTCCTAAATTTGCTGAACTCTATTCTCCTGATTAGTTCCTGTTTAATGACAGAGCTTTGTAATTTAAATGTAAGCGGCTAGTAAAATAATGAATGTATGGGCTTTGTTGTATTTATTTTGCGGATGAGTTTGGGGGGTGATTGCTCTTTTTATTACGTGAACGCAAAGATAAAAAGAAAAATCTTAAATTGATTAACTAAATAGTATTCACTGAACATAGAGGAATAAAATAGTTCGGCTAATTATTGTTATTCTAGAGTCGAGCTTGTTGTCATGAGTAATTCAACAGATATGCCTTTAGCCGCTCAAGTAAAAGGTGTTATTAAAGAAAACTGGAACATCCTATTTCTCGCTATATTAATAGTCAGTATCGGTCAGCTTAGTTTAGGCTTAGTTTTTCCTTTGTTACCTTGGATCCATCTTGATTTTAAAATTAATCAAAATCTTGCGGAAGGACTGATTGTTAGTTATTTGATTGGATATGGTCCATCACAACTATTCTATGGGCCGTTATCTTATGTTTATGGCCGTCGTCCTGTATTATTGATAGGGTTGTTGATTTCTATTGTTGGCTTAGGGATCATCCTTTATTTTCACCATTATTTTTATATTTTGGTATTAGGACGTTTTATTCAAGGTATTGGCGGAGGGTGTGAATCGGTTATTGCTCGATCAATATTGCATGATAGCTATAAAAATAAATTCTTTTTATCAGCGATGACGGGGCTATCGATTATTTCAGCATTTACGCCAATATTCTCGCCGATTATGGGAGGATTAGTAAATCATCATTTTGGGTGGTTTGCTGTTTTTATCTGTTTGTTTATTTATACCTTACTAGGTTTTTTAATTTTATTATTTTATTTGCCCGAAACATTATCAGTACCTCGTTCATCAGTCTCATTGCGCTCCATATTCCATTATTACGGTATATTATTGACTGACCGTTATTTTATCTCTTACGCAATGATAGGCTGGGTAAATTGGGCATTAGTGATTTTTTCAGGATCATTAGCCCCGTTTGTTTTTGAATCGCAACTAAAGATAATATCAGAAAATTATGCGTATTGGTCAATCATTCCAGCTATTACTTTTTTACTTGCAAGTGGATGGTGCTTTATTTTGAGGAAATCATACGGCACACATCATATTGTTTTTATTGCACCGATTATTCAATTGAGTGTGGTGATGATGTTCTTATTTCTACCGATAACGTTATTGACGATAACAATAGGGTTTATTGGTATTGCTATTGCACAAGCGCTTATTTATCCCTGCTCTCAATCTTTATTATTAGTTCCTTATAGTAATCAATATGGAACGGTGAGTGCGTTATCTGGTGGGGGGCAAATGGTATTTTCTGCGATTTTTATCTTTATTACTTGGAGCATTGATTTAGACAACATTAAAGCACTAACGGCAATTATCTTTCTTACAGCTTTGCTAGGGTTTATTTTTGCATTACTGGGTAAGAAAAGTATGGCAAGTGCATCGTTAGAAGATAAATAAATTATTTGAGTAATAAAAAATCTGGAAATGTTTTTTTCTTAATAACGATATACATGCGTAAAGCAATAATAAATATAATGCTGCTTAAAGTCGCAATATCAGGATTAATGTGATGTTCTGTTTGTAGAATATATAAGTAACAGCCAATAATGACTGGACTGGCATAAAACTCGGTATTGTTAAACATTGTTGGTCTGTTGGTGAGTATATCGCGTAATACACCGCCAAATACAGCAGTGATCATCCCCATAGTGATCGCAACATAAGGGGCGTAATGTTGAGCTGTTAAGTCTTTTGTTACGAGTACTGAAAACATTGAAATACCAATGGCATCAAGAATAACAATAAGGCGTTCTGCTCTGATCTTGCGTAAATGCGGAGCGAGAAAGAATCCAACAAATGAGCTAATTAATGCTGTCCAAAAATAAGAGGGATCTCGGATCCAAAATACTTGGTTAGTTGAGAGAATAACATCCCGAACAGTACCACCACCGAGTGCGGTTACCCACCCGATAACCATGATACTAACGATATCTTTACCTTTATTCGATTCACTGATCACGGCACTTAATGCAAAGGCAATAATACAAATAATTTCAATGCAGTGAATAAACATGGGTGAACCTATATGATTCCATTAATGGAGTAAGTAATGGATCGTAGCATGAAAAAGAGAGGGGTTAAGGTAGTAAAAATGAGCTTAGTGTTTTTAAAAATAAAAGGCCAGAATCATCTGGCCTTAATAAGGTTATTGCTTAATTATCAATGCTGATTAACGACCGCTGTGATCAAAGTTTTTTACATCTTCAGCGGTACATTGTGCTGATGCATGAGTATTTAAAAAATCGATTGAACGTTTAAAGTCCGCAATCAATAGATTAGCTAAATCAATCGTTAGACCTTGTTTTACTAAGATACGTTGCACTACAAGATCTTGTGCATTAGCAGGTAAGCTGTAAGCAGGTACTAACCAACCACGAGTTCGTAGACGATCGGCTAAATCATATAAGCTAAATGATACGTCAGCATCATTTTTCAAACGCCATGAAATTGCGGGAATACCTTTTTTACGGTTACCATCAAAGATAAACTCGAAGAGATTAAATTTATTTAATTCTTTTACTAGGTATTCACAAACATCATAACTTGCATCATGAATACGTTTGTAGCCTTCGTAACCTAAACGTAGGAAGTTGTAGTATTGCGCAATGATTTGTCCTGCAGGGCGAGAGAAGTTCAATGCGAAGGTTGGCATATCACCACCTAAATAGTTCACATGGAATACTAAACCATCAGGTAAATCTTCTTTACTACGCCATACAACCCAACCACAACCTAATGGTGCTAAGCCAAATTTATGACCAGAAGTACTGATTGATTTAACACGCTCTAAACGGAAATCCCAAGGTTCAATTTCTGGTGCACAGAATGGTGCTAACATTGCACCACTTGCGCCATCTACGTGGATATCAATAGAGTTGCCAGTATCATGCTCGTAAGTGTCTAGTGCATCAGATAATGGTTTTACTGTTTCGTATAAACCCGTAAATGTTTGACCGAAAGTCGGTACCACCATAATAGTGTTAGCATCAACAAGTTCTAGCATGTCCTCTGGCGTCATACAGTAATGACCATCAGCCATTTTTGTTTCACGCATTTCAATGTCCCAGTAGCGGGCAAATTTTTCCCAACAAACTTGGACAGGGCCACAAACCATATTAGGTTTATCGGTTGGTTGACCTAGTGCGCGACGCTTTTCACGCCAGCGCCATAGAGCTGCCAAACCACCTAACATACAGGCTTCACTTGAACCTGTAGTTGAGGTACCAACAGTAGTAACTGATTCTGGTGAATGCCATAAGTCCGCTAGAATATGCACACAACGGCCTTCAATTTCAGCAGACTGAGGGTATTCATCTTTATCAATCATGTTTTTATCAATGGAAAGATCCATCAATTTATGCACTTCATCTTCTTCCCATGTTTGGCAGAAGGTGGCAAGGTTTTGACGTGCATTACCATCGAGGTAAAGCTCATCACGGATCATTTGGTAGATCACATTAGGTGCTTGTTCTTGCTGTGGTAGCTTGGTAGTTGCCGCAACGTTATTGATAGCGTCTGAGCCAAAGATTGGATCATTTTCGTTTTGACGTGTTACTTCATGAAGAGCCATAATTTTCTTCCTACCTTAGTGTTGCTTACTATTAAACAAGTTCCAGCCCATTGTTTGAGCGACATGTTTGATCATTAATTGTCCGCGTACGCTATTACCAAATTGGTCGATACGAGGTGAGAATGCAGCGAGTGCACCGATATTTGGAATGATGGTTAGTAAACCACCACCGACTCCACTTTTACCAGGTAAACCAACGTCATAAGCCCAGTCGCCCGATGTGTCGTAAAGTCCTTCCATCATCATTTCAGCTAAGATATGAGAGGCATTTTCAGGGCTAACAAGCTGTTGTCCTGAAATTGGGTTTTTACCGCCATTAGCATAAGTGGCACCTACTGTGGCCAATTCAACAGTATTGAATAGCGTCGAACACTGACGGGTGTAAACATCACACGCTTCAAGTGGATCAGAGTAGATACGATTTGATGATTCTAGTAACAAAGCAATTGCACGGTTATGGGCATTAGTGGTTTGCTCTGACTGGTTTACATCTTCTGATAGCTCAATCTCGGCAGCAGCAAGAGCCGATTGAAATGCTAGAATTTTCTGCCAGCGTTGTTCTTTATCATCAGCTTCAATTAGGCTTACTGTTGCCATTGCACCTGCATTTACAAGCGGTGTTAGTGGTTTACCGTTATGGAGTTCAAGTGCCATCACTGAATTAAACGGTAAGCCTGTTGGTTCAGCACCGACCTTATTGTGAATAGCATCAGCACCTGATTGTTCAAGCGCTAAGCCCAGTGTCATGATTTTTGAAATTGACTCAATGGCATATTTATAGTCAACATCTTGGATTTTGATGACTTCGCCTGTGACAGACACGAAAGCCAATCCACATAAATCTGATGGAACCGATGCTAGGAATGGTATGTAAGAAGCATTAGCGCCATCTTTGTTGCCTTTATGCAAATCAAACGCTTGTTGCATAACGGCAGCGACATCTTTTTTACAACACGACATATTCATCTCCTTATTGATTCAATGTGTGAGTAACTTTGTCTGATGGGTTAATTACACCTGGATGAACGTTTTCAATTTCCCAAGTGAATGGCGCAAAGTCTGTAACCGCTGGATCTTTCCAGTGAGGTTTGCGGGCTTTGTAGATAAATAGCGGAACAGATACAAAGATGATGGTTAGCACAACTAAGATACCTACGTATTCCTGAGGGCTACCGACAGAGATCTGACCGGGTGGAATGAATGAGAAGATGAAGGCAGTTAAAGAGCCAACAAAACCTACGCCACCAATAAACCACATACCACCATTACCACCAGGGATTTTGAATGCACGTGGACGGTTTGGTTGGCTATAACGTAAGTGAATAGCAGCAGCAAACATCAATAGGTACATCACAAGATATAAGATCACTGTAAGCTGACTTAAGATCTGATAAGCCGCTTGTACAGAAGGAAGTACCACAAATACGACTGATAGAGCGGTAACAAGTAGACCTTGCATCAACATGATATGTGATGCCATGCCGTGTTTGTTGGTGTATTGCCAAAAACGAGGTAAGTAACCGCCTTTTGCCACAACAAGTAAACCTGAAGAAGGACCTGCGACCCAACCAACAACACCTGCTAGTACGCCAAGAGCTAAACATGCTGCCATAACAGGTGCAGCCCAGCTAATACCTGCCCAAGCAAACATGTCATCGTAAGTAACCAGTAAGCTTTGAGTTAAGCTAATGTCTTTTTGAGGGATAACAAAGGCAATAGCTAATGTACCGAGTACGAATACACATACCGTACCAAGTGCAGCAATACCGATGGCGATAGGGTAGTTACGTGGCGCATCATCAACTTCTTTAACGTGAATAGCGTTCATTTCCATACCGGCATAGAACAAGAAGATACTAGCCGCAAGAACAACATTATTAAAGTTAGAGAAGTCAGGAATAAGCTTATCCCAACCTAATTGAATTTGTGGTGTATTACCGGCAAAGAAGTAAGAAAAACCTAATACGATTAAAACAATACCAGGAATAACCGTACCGATTAAACCACCCCATTTAGCGACTTTTGAAAATGCAGCGGTACCACGTAGAGCAATAAAAGTAGCTATCCAATAAATAGCGAGCACAATGGCAAGTACGAAGAATTTGTTTTCTGATAGTGCTTGGTCAAAAGTATGGTTAGGTCCCATAAAGGCAAGGGAAACAGAACCGAATGTGAGTGCTGTTGGGAACCAAACGGTCACCTCAATCCACAACATAAAAATAGCAACAAGCGCAAGTTTTGGACCAAAAGCTTCACCTACCCAGCGAAAAATCCCCCCCTTTTCCGACCAACCTGTTGCTAATTCTGCAGCAACCAGTGATACGGGAATAAGAAAAACAATCGCCGCAAAAATATAGTAAAAAATCGAACTTAAACCATATTCTGCTTCAGCCGGAAGACCACGTAAACTAACCACGGCAACAATGTTTAACATTGCCAAGGCAAATACGCCGATCCTCCCTTTATTTATCTTGTCTGTACTAGCCATAATAACCTACTTATATTTCAAACTTTAAACATATGTGGGTTAGGTGTCCTTGTAGGCGTATAACATTTTTAAAACGTTATATGGAGACAGGTGTTACCTAATAGTAAGAAAAGTAGCACCAAGTATTTGTTTTGAATATTCCCAAAATAAATACTTGAAGTTGCAAATATTAATGTTGTTATAGTGAATAAATAGTGTAAAGAAGGTTGGCTGCTGTTCTTTTTTCAATGAAAAATGAGCGGTAATAAGAAGTTATATAAATAAATCTACTTGATAGCGTTTATCGGGATATGAGATTCTAAGTTTAAGGACTTAATAGGTGGATAAAACAGTGAAATTCTTTTTTCAACGTAGTGAAACGGATTCAGAGATACGGATAGAATTAAAAACAGCCCCTTTTTATTTGTTATTAGCAATGATTGCTGGCTGGTTAGCGATTAGCTTTATTTTAAAATCAAATGAGGCAGGGTCGGTATTTTTACCGATACTTATTGGTTTTATCATGCTGCGATTTTTTGCCTTAATTAAAGCACAGAAAGAAGTATTAGGGGCAATGAAAGATCGTCGACTAACGACTCAAGGTAGTAAGTTTTCTTTTAATAATCCGTTTGTTTATATTATCCAAAAGAAAGTCGCTAATACTGAAATAGAAAAATAAGTGTTAACCCACTAAAAAATCGGCTCACTATTTTAGGTGAGCCGATTTTTATTTATCTACAATAAAAATTAGTTATTACTGTGTAATTCGCTGTTTAGCTCAATCGCAGTTTTGTTGGTTAAACATTCGATTTGACCTGTCATAGAGTTACGACGGAATAGTAGATCAGGTTTGCCAGCAAGATCGCGCGCTTTAACCACTTCTACAGGTTTACCGTTAGCATCAAGCATTTGTATTTTAGAGCCAGCAGTTACATATAGGCCTGATTCAATAGTACAACGATCGCCCATTGGGAAACCAAGACCAGCGTTGGCACCTAGTAGGCTGTTTTCACCGATAGAAACGACAACTTTACCGCCGCCAGATAATGTACCCATGATAGATGCACCACCACCGATATCAGAGCCATCACCCACAACAACACCTGCAGAGATACGGCCTTCAACCATGCTCACACCAGTTGTACCTGCGTTGAAGTTGATGAAACCTTCGTGCATCACTGTCGTACCTTCACCCACGTGTGCGCCAAGACGTACACGAGAAGTATCTGCAATACGTACACCTGTTGGTACCACGTAGTCCACCATTTTAGGAAATTTATCGACGCAATCGACTGTGATCGTTTCACCGTTTAAACGAGCTTCCATTTGACGATCAGCAAGCTCTGGAAGATCAATTGGACCTTTGTTTGTCCATGCGATGTTATGTAGTAAGCCGAAGATACCGTCAAGCACTACGCCATGAGGTTTAACTAAACGGTGAGAGATAAGTTGCAGCTTTAAGAAACCTTCAGCAACAGATGATGGAGCGATATCTGTTTTTAACATCACCATAACAAGTGGCTGAGAGGAGAGTGTTGCTTTTGCTGCAAACTGTGCACTTACTTCATCGTCAGCATCTTCAAATGCAGAAGCGATTGCTGCACATTGTTCTGGTGTTACTTCAATCGCTTGGTTACCGCCACGATAATCAACGATAGCTGCGATACTTTTTACTAGATCTTCTGATGGATGTAGCGTTGGGGTTGGGAAAAACGCTTCAATGATTTTTCCATCACGGTTTTTCGTGGCTGTACCTAGGGCAAGTGAAAAGCTAGACATGGTTACCTGTTCTCCATTACAAAAAATGTGATGTTAAATACACCTTACATTGAGGTGGAACATCAAGATAAGCCCGAGAGGTCATTTGCAACGAGCAGATAACTCCCGATTAATAAAACCATCATAAAGACACTTGGTAAGATATAGAAGAGCCGAAAGAAAAATCAGAGCAAAATGATGTTTTTTTAACGTATATATTGGTTTAAAGGGAGGGAATAGCCCTTAAAAATGGGACAAATTACTGGCTGATATTGGTTGTAGAATAGAGTTTTTATTGCTGAGTTATAAAAAAACCTCCGGTGAGGAGGCTTTCAACAGCGAACGGGATAATTTTAAAAATTATGCTGCGTCTTCTTGCTCTGGGGTATCTGCAACAACTTCAGGCTTTGCTACCTTCTTCTTTGTTGCTGGTTTTGCTTTTTTCGCGCCTAACGCAATTAATACTTCTTCACGCTTTTGCGCTAAGAACATTGATAGTTCTTCTTGCTTGGCTTCATCTTCGAAAAGCTCACTTTCGCTAAGTAAAGTAAACATCTCGTCAGCCATATCTAGCATTTTGTCGTATGCGTCGGCTTCGGATTTAGAGGTGAAAGTCATCTTTTCTTCTCCGTTGCGCTCAACTACATATTTGACGATAACAGCCATGGTCATCCTCTCCCGAAATTGATTTACTGGCTGTTTATACAGTAGCATACTAGCTTCGTCCAGTGCTAAGCGTGTTAATGTGATGACCAGAGAAAAATTTGACCAAATTTACATCAGAGCAGCAGAAAGAAAAGGGGGGGATATTGCATTAGAACAGCGATTATCACAGCCACTTAGTTGCAATGAATTGAAAGCGATCACTGATGATCGTTGGCTTGCGTGTTTAACTCAAAAAATTTTCCAGTGTGGTATTCGCTGGCAAGTTGTACGTAATAAATGGGCAGGTTTTGAAGAAGTGTTCTTTGGGTTTAATATCGAAAAAATGGGCTTAATGCCTGAAGAAATGTGGGAGCGTAAAGCGCAAGATCCTGAAATTATTCGTGATTTAAAAAAGGTAATGACGATTCCTGAAAACGCCAATATGATCCATCGAGCAGCAGTCGAGCATGGTTCATTTGCTAATATGGTTGCCGAATGGCCAGAGCAAGATATCGTAGGATTATGGCTGTACTTAAAGAAACACGGAAAACGTTTAGGCGGTAAAACAGGTGCTTATAGTTTGCGTGCGATGGGTAAAGACAGTTTCTTGTTTACTAAAGATGTAGAAAGTTACTTGCGTCATACGGGCATTGTTGATGGTGGGCGAGATACATTAAAATCATGGCGAAATGCGCAACATGCGTTTAATGATTGGCAGCAAGAATCAGGCCGCTCACTAACAGAGATCAGCCAGATTATTGCATATAGCGTCGGTGATAACCGAGTGTGATTACGATATCAATCAAACGTCCATTGCTGGCTAAATTGAATAAAGGATTCTAGCAATGGACTTTGATATTTTTCTTTATGGAAAATTAGCCAGTACTGGCGGCGCATATCTAATGGCATAGGTAATAAGACAATTCGCTCTTCTTCTACTGCATGTAATGCCGCACGTTGAGAAATACAAGTAATACCAAGACCCGCAGCCACACTATTGATGATTGCTTCTGTGGTGTTCAATTCAAAAGCGGGTGTCCAGTGTTCTAATCGAGGTGCAAGACGATTTAAGAAAAATTCTCGTGTGCCAGACCCTGATTCACGTAATACCCATTCTGAATCTTCTAAATCAGCAAGACGAAGCTCTTTTATTTGGGTTAATGGATGCTCAGGGTGACAAGCGACAACCATTTGATCTTCAAGCCATGGCTGAACAATAAGATCAGGATGCTGAACTTTCCCTTCGACAAAACCTACATCTAGTTCAAACTCACTGAGTTTTTGGCATACTAATGCAGTGTTAGAAATAAATAGCTTTTGATGATGATGCTGGGTTGCTGAACGAAAATCTCGGATTAAAAAAGGTGTTAGCTGATTACCCACAGTATCACTTGAGCCAATTTTTAACTCTCCAGCAATGCTGTCTTCTTGATCAAATAACTTTTCAATAGTGTTAGATCTTGCCAATAATTCATCGGCTAATGGTAATAATCTTTTACCTTGTTCATTAATTAATAACCGGTTGTTATTACGGTCAAATAATTTGTGATCAAGTTGCTTTTCAAGCTCTGATAGCGCCATGCTGACAGCCGGTTTAGAGAGAAATAATTTTTCAGCTGCTGCGGTAATGGTGCGTTCTTGTGCAACAGTAACAAAGACTTTTAGTTGTTTTAGTGCAATGTTCATGACTGTCCTTTGTTGAAAACTCATTGTGTGTATATCGTCATTTAGATCCAATGACTGTAAAATTTTTCCGCTCAATTCTTGTTAAGTTTAACTTAACATGCAGTTAAATATATTCAGATATTATAAAACAATCAATATAGATATACTTATCTCATCAAAAATAATTCGCTAATCGCTATTAAATAAAGGCGGAGAGAAACATGATCAACAGAACGAAAAGAAAAGTAGCAGGGGCACCAACCCCAATGGCAGGTTTAGCACTCGGTATTGGTAGTGTTTTATGGTGCTGGGAAAATGGTGCGACACTTCATGGTTATGCACAAATGACAGGTGCAGTTATTGCGGCATTGATGCTACTCGTTTTAGTTGCAAAATTTATATGGCATCCAAAATTATTATGGGGTGATTTATCTCACCATGTTGTTGGTAGTGTTGTACCAACATTTGCGATGGCAATGATGGTGGTATCAAAAGCGGTTGGCGTTTATGTCTCTGCGCCATTAGGTGCTTATATTTGGTTATTTGCTGTTGCGTTACATGTTATTTTCTTAGCATTATTCATGTATCACCGCGCATGTGATTTCCATCTTCATCATATGGTACCAAGTTGGTTTGTACCGCCGATCGGTATTATTGTTGCAGATGTGTCATTCCCTAGTGTTCCTGCGTTACATCCATTAGCGAATGTATTACTTATTTTTGGGATGCTAGCGTATGCAGTCATGTTACCTATGATGATTTATCGCTTTATGTTTCGTGATGAAGTGCCAGATGCTGCAAAACCGACTATTGCAATTATGGCTGCGCCAGCAAGCCTATCACTAGCGGGTTATTTAACAGTAACAGCAAATCCATCACCTGTTATTGTGGCATTACTTGGTGGTATTGCAGTATTAATGACAGCGGTTATTTATTTAGCTTTCTTCCGCCTACTTCGCTTAGATTTTAGCCCAGGTTACGCAGCTTTTACGTTCCCAATGGCAATTGGTTCAACAGCGTTATTTAAAACTGCTGCATGGATGAAAAACTACGGCTTTGATGCTCACTATGTGGCACAAGTACATGGTTTAGCAACATTCGAGCTTTATGTGGCAAGTATTATTATTGGCTATGTAGCAATTCGTTATTTAGCATTTTATCGTCCATTCGGACTTCTTAAAAATAACAGTGAACACTGTCCACAAAATGTCTGATAGCGATGGTAATGCAGACAAATGAGTTAAGGTTGTTTGTCTGCATTATTACCGATGTTTTGTGTGTTGCCCGATCGAATGATCGGGCTTTTTTGTTTTAGGCTTAAGACGATATTGTTAATATTTCTGCCTGTACGTATTTACAGTATTCAATTCATGGTAGACAATTTAGTTATTCATCACCTGCTGTGAGATACCTTAGTGTTTACCGTCTACCATTCCAATCAACTCGACTTGCTTAAATCTTTGCTGGTGGAGCTTATTAAGCTACAGCCATTAGCTAATCCATTTGAAAAAGAACAGATCTTGGTACAAAGCCCAGGAATGTCGCAATGGTTAAAAATGGAACTAGCTAAATCGTTAGGGGTAGCTGCCAATATTGATTTTCCACTCCCCGCAACCTTTATTTGGAAGATGTTTACACAGGTACTTGCTGATGTACCAGAGCGCAGTGCATTTAACAAAGAAGCGATGACGTGGAAGTTAATGCAAGTGTTGCCAGCGCAATTTGACCAACCAGAGTTTGAAGCACTACAGCGTTATTTAGATGGTGATGATGACAATCTAAAGTGCTATCAATTAGCTGAAAAAATTGCCGATATTTTTGACCAATATTTGGTGTATCGCCCTGAGTGGATCCAACAGTGGGAAGCGGGGGAAACGGTCGCTGAATTGGAAGATGAACATCCTTGGCAGCCTATTTTATGGCAAGCACTGTACGATCAAACCTTAGCACTAGGGCAATCGCCTTATCATCGTGCCAACTTGTATGAACATTTTATTGAAACACTACAAAACTACAGCGCATCACAAGGTAAAGAAGCATTAGTTGCAGCAGGTTTACCGCAGCGTTTGTTTGTGTTTGGTATCTCATCATTACCCCCACGTTATTTAGATGCGCTTGCCGCGATTGGTGAGCATATTGACGTGCATTTAATGTTTACCAACCCTTGTCGTTATTACTGGGGAGATATTCGCGATCGTAAACACCTTGCACGACTAGCTGCCAGTAAACGGGTCAAACTTCATAATATCGAAGAGCAACAAGATATTGATGCCACGATTGAAGTACTAAAAGACAACGATGAAAGCCACTATGATGATGAAATGCAAAACGGCATGGTGGGCAATAGCTTATTAGCCTCTATGGGGAAGCTTGGCCGAGATAACATGTATTTGTTATCAGAGATGCAAGTTAACGAAGTGGACGCTGGTTTTGTTGATATTGAGTCTGATAACTTATTGCATGCTATTCAAGCTGATATTTTAAACTTGGTGGATCGCCAAGATGATACCTTGCTTGAATCTAGCGAGCATAAATTCCCCATTGCTGCAGATGATAACTCACTCTCTATTCATGCATGCCATAGCCCAATGCGTGAAGTGGAAGTGCTGCATGACAAACTTTTAGCCATGTTTGAGGCTAATCCTGATCTTAAGCCGCGCGACATTATTGTGATGGTGGCAGATATCAATGCTTACAGCCCTGCGATCCAAGCGGTATTTGGTAATGCGCCGGGTAACCGCTACATCCCATTCTCCATTTCTGACCGAACTGCAGAGCAAGAAAATCCAATCTTGCTGGCTTTTTTACGTCTGCTAACCCTACCTGATAGCCGCTGTCACGCGTCAGAATTGTTAGAGCTATTAGAAGTGCCTGCGGTAATGAATAAGTTTGGTTTTGATAGCCAAAGCTTTGAGAAAGTAAAACAGTGGATAGAAGAAGCAGGCGTGCGTTGGGGCTTAGATCAGCATACATCAAGTCAATTTGATCTTCCTGAGCAGATGCAAAATACCTGGCTGTTTGGTATTCAGCGGATGTTACTTGGTTATGCCATGCCGCATGATACGGGCTTGTTTGAAGGCATTTCTGCTTACGATCAAGTACAGGGTATTGATGCAGAATTAGCGGGTCAGTTGGCAGGTTTTATTGATTGCTTAATTAGTTATCGTGAAGTGTTAGCGGAGCCGCACACAGTCGCTGGTTGGTCAGACATATTAAATCAACTATTGGATGATTTCTTTGCTGTTGAGCTTGAAGGCGAATTAGTTCTGAAATCGATTCGCGATAACTTACACCGCTTGCACGAACAACTTGATGATGCTGGTTATCAAGGTGAAATTACACCTGCAGTGCTAACTCAATACTTGCGCGATAAGTTATCGGGTGAGCGAGTCAGCCAACGTTTCCTTGCTGGACAAGTGAATTTCTGTACCTTGATGCCAATGCGTTCGATCCCCTTTGATGTGGTGTGTTTGCTTGGCATGAATGATGGTGCTTACCCTCGAAATATTGCCCCTGAAGGGTTTGATTTAATGAATGGTCGCACTAAAGCGGGTGATCGTTCTCGTCGTGATGATGACCGTTATCTTTTCCTTGAAGCATTATTATCAGCGCAAGAAACCTTATATATCAGCTATGTGGGTCGTTCAATTCAAGACAACGCAGAAAAAATTGCTTCTGTGCTAGTCAGTGAGCTGGTGGAATATTGTCAGCAAGGTTATTGCTTAGAGGGGGATGAGTCTCTCCCTGTCGATCAATCAGCAGAAAACATTAAACAAAAATTGATTGAGCATCATCCCTTAGTGCCATTTAGTCCAAGTGCATTTACTGGAGAGAGTGGCAGTTATGCCATTGAATGGCTACCCGCTGCTGCTCGTGAAGGACAAGCGAGCCAACCTTTCCAATTAGGTGAACTCCCTCCAGAGCCGATTGCGGATGATCAACAACAAGTATTAGAGCTTGCAGAGTTGCAGCGTTTTTGGCGTTTACCTGTACGTTATTTCTTTAACCGCCGTTTGAAAGTTTACTTCGAGCCACCTATGGGCTTATTAGAAGATGATGAACCGTTTGTGCTTAATCATCTTGAAAGTTATCACGTTAAAGACGAGCTATTAGCATTATTACTTGATGCTCAAATGACCAATAAAGATCCGGATCAAATCTTTAGTCATTTCGCCCAAGAGCAAAAAGCAGCGGGCAAGTTACCTGTTGCTGCATTTGGTGATATTGATTTAGATGCCAGCCGTTTAGCGGTACGTGAGTTAGTGAACCAGATTGAGCCATTAATTCATGCTCCATTAGATGATCAAGAAGTGGCAATTACACTAACGATAAATGGTCATGCCGTACTACTTCAAGGTTGGCTGAAACAGCGCTATCAATCAGGTTTAATGCGTTTTCGTAGTGGTAAAGTGCGCGCCGTTGATTTACTAGCGGCATGGTGCGATCACCTGTGTTTAGCGATTAGCCAGCCAGAACTGAATCAGAAAACACATATTATTGGTACCGATAAGCACCTTGTCATTGATGCGATCGAAGCGAGTAAAGCACAAGGTTATTTACAAGAGCTTATCGAATTGTATTACCAAGGCTTAAATCAACCTTTAGCGTATTTTCCTAAAACAGCACTCGTAGGTATTCAAGCGTGTGTTGATAGGCAAGGTAATTGGAAAGACGATGAACAAACAATTGAGAAAGCCTACAGCAAAATGGCAGATTGTTTTAACGATGGTTACTTTTTTGCTGGTGAAGGTGCGGATGAATACATCAATCGGGTATGGACACATTGGAATGATGAACTTGCACAGAATAGCTATGTGTTGGCACTGAAAGTACTACAGGCTGCGGTATTAAATAGTGAAGAAGTAAAGCCGGAATAAGGGAGTAGTGTGGCCGCCAGCAAATCATTATTAGTTGTAGGGTGTTTGCTGTACGGCCACCGGTCCAGAGGTGACCAAGTTTCTGGCGCTGATACTAACCAACCGCTGCAATACAAACCGTGAGTAAGTTCTCACAATATTAGAATATAAAAAGATTTGATCGCGCAATATTCGCTTATAAGTGTTTGATCACATTAGTGATGTGAGCAAGATCACCTTGAAGCTTAAGGGATCATTGAAGCGATCGAGTTTACGATATGGGACAAGTAAAATCATGACGGTACAAACGCAAACCAATATTTTGCAGCCAATGGACTTTCCATTGCATGGTACACGTTTAATCGAAGCCTCTGCTGGTACGGGCAAAACATTTACTATTGCCAGTTTATACCTGCGTCTATTACTTGGTCATGGTAAGGCAGAAACGTGTCATGCCGTTGAATTAACCGTTGATCAAATTCTGGTGGTGACTTTTACAGAAGCGGCAACGGCAGAGCTTCGCGATCGTATTCGTGGGCGTATTCATGATGCGCGCTTAGTGTTTAGTCGTGGTGTGAGTGGCGATCCCGTTATAGCCCCGTTACTGCAAGAGTATCCCGATCATAAAGCGGCAGCCAATATTTTACTGCAAGCTGAACGTCAAATGGATGAAGCGGCTATTTATACCATCCATGGTTTTTGTCAGCGAATGTTGACTCAAAACGCGTTTGAATCTGGCTGTCGTTTCAACAATGAATTTGTCACCGATGAAAGCCAATTGAAGAACTTGGTGGTAGCGGATTACTGGCGTAGTCATTTCTATCAGTTACCACGAGCGCTTGCTTGCCAGATCCGTGATTTATGGTCATCGCCGCATGCGCTATTAAAAGATATTGGCAATAGCTTAACAGGTGCCCCCGTTAAACTTTCTGTAGCGGCTATGACGGCAAGTTTAGAGCAGTTACATCAGCAAAATATTGAACGCATTAATGAATTTAAAGCATTATGGAAACAGCACTTCGCTGATTTAGAAGTGTTAATTGCGAATTCTGATGTAAATAAGCGTAGCTATACCAAAAAGAGCCTACCAACGTGGCTCGCTCAAGTGAATGAATGGGCAAATCAACCGACTGATAATTATGATTTACCGGATAAATTAGAGAAGTTTCACCAACAGGAATTGATCACTAAAACCCCGAAAGGTGAAGCACCACAGCATGCGGTATTTGTCGCGGTTGCTGATTTACTTGATAACCCAGCGACATTACGTGATCCCTTGTTAGCGCACGCGATTGAACATTGTCGTATTTTACTGGCGCAGGCAAAAGCCCATAAAGGGTGGTTATCGTTTGATGATCTCTTAACGCAGTTAGGCGCTGCGATCGACAACGATCAAGATGATCTACTGGCAAGTAAGATCCGCAGCCAATATCCAGTTGCGATGATCGATGAATTCCAAGATACCGACCCATTACAGTACGGTATTTTTAGCGCCGTTTATAAAGATCATCCTGAGTGTGGTCTGTTCATGATCGGTGATCCGAAGCAGGCGATTTATGCTTTCCGCGGCGCTGATATTTTTACCTATATTCAAGCTCGCCGACAAGTACAAGATCATTACACACTCGGCACAAATTGGCGTTCGACAGCCGATATGATTGCGTCAGTGAACCGTGTCTTTGATACCCCCAATAGCCCGTTTATTTATGATCAAGATATTACCTTTGATCCTGTTGGTCATAGTCCCAAAGCACCAGAACGTAGCTGGTGGTTAAACGGCGAACAGCAACACGCGCTCACGTTCTGGTTGCAAGATAGCCTCGATGGTAAGCCTATTACCAAAGGCGATTATGAATCGACGATGGCAACGGCGACAGCGGCACAAATTCAGCATATTTTAGAGCAGTCACAACAAGGACAAGGCTACTTTTTAGATAAAGAAACTCAACACCCAGTGCAAGCGGGTGATATTGCGGTGTTAGTACGTACAGGGCGAGAAGGTAAGTTGGTGCGTGAAGCACTGGCAAAACAAGGGATTGCCAGTGTGTATTTATCTAATCGTGATAGCGTTTTTTCCACTGCAGAAGCGGCTGATGTACAGCGATTATTACAAGCGGTGCTAACTCCTGATGACGATCGCGCATTGCGTGCTGCGTTGGCGTCAGGGTTGTTTTCTTTAACCGCAATAGAGCTCGATACGCTTAATAATGATGAGAATGAGTGGGAAATTGCAGTAAATAGCTTTAAGCAATACCGTCAACAATGGCTCAAGCGTGGTGTGATGCCAATGCTACGAAGCGTGATGGCGAAAAACAATATTGCTGAGCGTTTATTGGTGGAAGAAGGCGGTGAGCGTCGTTTAACTGATTTACTTCACATTGGTGAATTACTGCAAGAAGCGAGTCAAACCTTAGACAGTGATTATGCGCTATTACGTTGGCTGGCTGAAAATGTAGCTGAGCCAAACGGTAATTCTGATGAGCAAATTCTGCGTTTAGAATCCGAACGTAATTTGGTGCAGATTGTTACCATCCACAAATCCAAAGGGTTGGAATACGATTTAGTCTTTATGCCGTTTGTTTGTAGTTATCGCGAAGTCGATAGTAAAGGCGAAGTGAAGTATCACGATGAAGACGATAACGTGACGATTTTAGATATCACCAAGCATGAAGACTCGGTTGTTAAAGCAGATAAAGAGCGTTTAGCTGAAGACTTACGTTTGATTTACGTTGCCCTGACCCGTGCGGTGTACGGTTGTTTTGTGGGTATGGCGCCGGTTCGAAATGGTCGTAGTACCAAAGAGCCAACAGGACTGCATAAATCAGCCATGGGTTATTTAATTCAAAATGGCGAAGAGTGTGGTGTGGCTGCGTTAGAGCTTGCACTGGCGAAGTTATCTGAAACTCAACCAACGATTACCATAGCAGAGCCACCTGTGCTCCCTGAAGATAAATGGGAAGCACTGGATGAGCAAAGCCAAGCATTAACCCGTCGTGAGTTTGAACGTCAGATTGAACGTAACTGGTGGATGACCAGTTATTCCAACTTGGTAAAACAAGGGCACCAAGCACACCATGACAGCAGCTTAGATTTGCCAGGCTTTGATATTGATTCAGTCCAAACCGATGCGCTTCAAAATGATGGTTCAGAAAGCCCTGATGCTGAGATTGAGTTAGAGCCAGAATACTCCATTTATACTTTCCCTCGTGGTGCGCGTCCGGGAACGTTTTTGCATACCGTGTTTGAAGAGATTGAATTTACCCGTCCTGTTGATAGCCCAGAAACAGTCGCCAAATTAACCGAGTTGCTTGAGCTGGAGCATTATGAATTGGCGTGGCTACCTGTATTGCAGCAGCTAATTCAAGATGTGCTCAATTGTGCTCTTGATGGTGAGCTATTGTTGCTGGCAGAAAAAACGCCACAACAACGCTTAACGGAAATGGAATTTTTACTGCCGATTGAAATGCTGCAATCACCATTACTGAACAAAGTGATCGCGAAACATGATTCCATTTCCGCCAAAGCAGGTGAATTAGGGTTTAGCTCGGTTAGTGGGATGCTAAAAGGCTTTATTGACTTGGTGTTTGAGCATCAAGGTAAATACTACGTACTTGACTGGAAATCGAATTATCTGGGTGATGATCCTCAAGTCTATCGTGGCGAACAGTTAGTGGAAGCGATGCGTGATCACCGCTACGACTTGCAGTACCAAATTTATGCCTTAGCGCTGCAACGTTTCTTACGTAGTCGTATTCCTAATTATGATTACGACACCCATTTCGGTGGCGTGTATTACTTGTTCTTACGTGGTATTCAGGCGGGTAGCGACAGTGGTATTTTCCATGCAAAACCATCGCAAGCACTATTAGATGAATTGGATTTATTAATTGATGGAGCATTACCTCATGCTTAAACGACTACAAGCGTTAACTAAACAAGGTGTGTTACGTCAGCTTGATTACCAGTTCGCCAAATTCGTTGCTTATCATAGCCCTGCTGAACAAGCCGATTTAGCGGCACTAGTGGCAGCAATTGCTAGTAACGAGCTAGGTAAAGGACATGTGTGTGTGATGTTAGATAAGATCACACCACAACGATTATTGGGTTTGCCTTCTCGTGTGGCTATTGAGCTTTTAGATGGTATGCCTGAGCCATCGTCATGGGCGGAGTTACTCACCAAATTCACTGTTGTTTCGACAGTAAAAGGCGGCAATGTTGAAGCTACACCTTTAGTGATTGAGCATGGCCGTTTGTACTTAAGCCGTTACTGGCAATTTGAACAAACGGTTGCCGCTAAGATTTTATCGATGGCAAAAAATGCAGGTAATCAACAGCTGATATTTAATCCAGAGCAGCTAAGCGAGATGCATCAAGCGTTAGATAGTTTGTTCCCTGTCTCTTATGGTTATCTGTTTGAAGCGTTGTCCAACGTTGACACGCCGCAAGCTCGTCAAACGCTAGTCTGTGACATGCTTGATATTGTTAAACCTGAATCGCTTGATTGGGCGAGTATTGATGCTGTTTTAAGTGCGGCAAAACAACAAACCGATTTAGCGCAGCTTGATGGTTTGATCCCATTAGATGTTTGTTTGAACTGGCAGAAAGTGGCTGCAGCCGTGGCGTTAACCCGTCAATTTGCGGTGATTTCTGGTGGCCCAGGTACAGGTAAAACTACCACGGTCGCAAAACTGCTAGCGGCACTGGTGATGCAAGCCGGTGATGAGCATATCCCTAATATCATGCTGGTCGCACCAACAGGTAAAGCGGCGGCACGACTGACTGAATCGATTAGCTCGGCGGTTAAATCGTTGCCTATCGAAAAGTCGGTAAAAGAGCGTATTCCAACTCAATCGAGCACGATTCACCGTCTATTAGGTGCGATTCCGGGGCGTGTTGGCTTTCGTCATCATAAAGAAAATCCACTGCACCTTGATGTGCTGGTGGTCGATGAAGCTTCAATGGTCGATTTACCTATGATGGCGCGTTTATTAGATGCAATGCCAGCTGGCGCCAAACTGATTTTATTAGGTGATAGGGATCAGCTGGCATCAGTTGAAGCAGGTGCTGTGTTAGGTGATATCTGCTCGTTTGCAAACCAAGGTTATAGTGGCTCACAAGGTCAGGTATTAAGCCAATTAACAGGCTATGACTTACATAGCACTTCGTTAGATTTAAGCTTAGTCGCTGATTGTTTGTGTATGCTACAAAAGAGTTATCGCTTCCATTCCCAATCTGGTATTGGTCAGTTAGCGAAAGCGATCAATAGTGGCCGTCCTGCGCTGGAGGATAAAGTATGGCAGCAAGGCTTTAAAGATATCCATCACTATGCGTTATCAACTGAAAGTTATCAGTCGATGATCAATCAGGTGACGACCTTCTATTTTGATTATTTAGATGCGATTGCCGAGCAACGTGAGCCCAAAGTGGTATTAGATGCGTTTGCCAACGTGCGTTTACTGTGTGCATTACGTGAAGGTGATTTTGGTGTCGCTGGCTTAAATTACCGAATTGAAAAAGAGTTAACGCATCGCGGTAAGATCAATCCGGGGGATGACACTTGGTATCAAGGTCGTCCGATTATGATCACTCGAAATGATCACGCAGTCGGTTTGTATAACGGTGATATTGGTATCACCATGTTAGAGCCTGAAACGGAAACGATTGACGGTGTACGCCGTTTAAAAGTCTATTTTGAAATGCCCGACGGCACGATCCGTGGCTTCTTACCAAGCCGTATTCCTGAGCATGAAGTGGTGTTTGCTATGACGATTCACAAATCGCAAGGTTCGGAATTTGCCGATACTGTGATGGTGTTACCACATGACTTTACGCCAATTTTAACTCGAGAGCTGATTTACACCGGTATTACCCGTGCAAAAGCAAGACTGTATTTGTATGCGCAACCGGATGTGATTCGTCGAAGTGTTCAAGTGAGAACGGAGCGAGCAAGCGGTTTATCTGAATTGCTAGTGTAAACCTGTATCTATCAATAAAAACGCCAGCATTTGTGCTTAATGCATGTGAATTAAGATAATTCACGTTTTCTTGAAGGCCTAGTCGCATAG
>NZ_JADQAQ010000056.1 GCF_022129445.1 Photobacterium sp. Ph5 | reverse complement strand
GCTATGCGACTAGGCCTTCAAGAAAACGTGAATTATCTTAATTCACATGCATTACCTATTAATTAGGGCGTTTTACCATCTGTATTTTGTAGATTGATATGACTTGCCGCCACTTGAGTGGCAAATAACACAATATCTTGCTGGATCTTAGGTTTAAGCGACTGTAACTCATGATATTGCAAATGTGCTTCATCGTTTTCAAGTACCGCCTCTAAAGTAAACAAGGTTTCTCTTTCTGCGAGTAACTTTTGAGTGTTCGCATCTTTTAAGTGGTATTTTGCTGCAATATGCACATCTCTATCACGCTCACCCAGTACTAAAATCATTCCTTCTAATGCTGCTCGGTACGGAAACAACTCTCCAATACTCATATTTTCTAATGAGGTATGTACTTTTGCTAACGTGACATCAAGCTGTAGAGTTCGATCGCCGACTGACTCCACCACTTTGATGCTATCTGAAAACTTGGTATGCAAATCATCATGAATTGAGCGTTCTAGGCGGTTCACAATACGCTTAGAGACTTGACGATCATTGGCTTGTGTTACCTGAACAGGAGAAATATACAGTTTGTCGTAATCTTGTGGAGTTAAATGCAAAGTACTTTTACCTTCAACATTAATTGCAACATCACGAGGAAAAAACGCACATCCTGTTTGTAAACTAATAACAATAAATACCAAGCACCACTTTATCAACACCATCTCACCCACCTTCACTTTTAACCATACAGAACACCATACTGTATTTGTGTGTGAGTGTAAATCTTTGTATCAACCTGTTTTTAACAGCAATGCATTACTCAATCATTTTATTGCAGTGCCCATATTAGTCTTAAGATAGAAATGAGATGAAATCACCTTTATCAATAAAGCTGCAAAATAATGATGTTATGTAACTCATAAATGTTGTTATGTAGCCTCATAGCAATGAGTTTTATTAGAAATAAGGTAATAACAACTTGAAGTTATATAGATTTTAAGCAATACCTATACAAACCTATCTTTAACTTAGGCAAACTATGATTTTCCAAAAGACAATCACGCTTCTCATTACTCACTTGCTGGCAGGAACATTAGGTATTGCGCTTGGGATTTATTTACTGCCTATTTTGACGGCACCGACAGCGCCTACACCATCGGAAGTCTCCCACCTTTCGACACAAGCACAGTATTCTGGAGAATTTAGAAAAGATTTAGCTGGTAGTGATTTTCTTCATTGGGGAGAAGGAAAAGTCTCAATTTCACCAACAAAAATAACATTAATGGGAAAACTCGCACCGGACCCTGATTATAAACTATACCTATCACCTAGATTTGTAGAAACCGAAACAGAATTTAACCAAGAAAATACCAACATGGTGTTGGTAGGAAACGTAAAAACTTTTAATAATTTCGTTGTGAATGTGCCTCAGAACATTGATATAGCCAAATACGATACCGTGATCGTGTGGTGTGAGTCTTTTGGGCAATTTATTACTTCGGCTAAGTACCAGTAACATTGAGTACAGCTACATTTTGACGAGAAAATCACTTATTAGATAAAATACAATAACCTTAAGCACACCACTCTCACAGCAAATGTTATTAATTTCAGCAGACACTTGCTGAGCATTTATATTTAATATGATCAAAAAAGCGATCCTCCGATCGCTTTCTTTTATCTCAAGGCAAACCGATATTAATTAGAACTTGATAACGCTACCTTTGCTCCTAAAGCCATTAACACCGCCCCCATCACTTTTTCAATATACTGTTGTGCCGATAGGAAAGCATTTTTAATGTAACTGCGGTTTAAGAACACAGCGACTAGCGAGAACCACACAAAACACGTTATCGACACAATGGCACCATAAGTAATTTGAATAGCGATAGGTGTCGAAGCACTGACTAGCTGAGTAAATAAACTCAGGAAGAATAACGTCGCTTTAGGGTTTAACATATTGTTTAAGAAACCCATTTTAAAAGCCGAAATAGCACTAATATCTTGCTTTTTAAAATCACCATTTTCTAATGTTGCCTTCGCTGTGCTTTTTAGACTTTTGTAACCAATATAAAGCAGATAGGCAGCACCAAGGTATTTAACGATAGAAAAGAGCACAATGGATTGTGAAAGTAATACGCCAATCCCTGCTAAGGTATAAAAGATATGTACCCAAATCGCAGCAGCAACACCTAATGCAGTGAGAATACCAGAGCGCGTTGAATGAACGAGGCTATTTCTAACCACAATCAGGAAGTCAGGTCCCGGTGTAATAATGGTTAAAATCGTAATAGTAACAACGGCTATTAATTCTGTTAGGTAAGTCGTAAATAACAATTCCATTTTAGTATCCTTTCTCTTTTCGTCCTCCTACCATAGTTAAAAACGATTAATAAACAAACAATTTATTAACAATTCCAACCACAGATCAAAATCAAAACTATAAACCTCCCTCTGTGTTACCTTTCGCTTTCACCATAGAGAGACGGCACCATGACCAAACCAGACATTCTCAACACGATTAATAGTTTTACTTCTATTGAGCAGGCGCTTGATTACTTTGAGATTAGCTACGACAGCCAATTTATCAATGCCAATCGTGAGGCGTTAGTAAAACGCTTTGGTGGTTATTTAATCATGGAAAAGCCTGATGATTGGTTTTCAGGGCGCCGAGCATTGAAAAATGCTTACTGCCGTGTACAACGCTCATTATTAGATAAATCAACAAGACAAGCTTGTCGCGGATGTACCAGTTGTCAGCGTCGATAATAAAACAAAAAGCCCATCACGTTCGTAATGGGCTTCAGATACAATACGATATTTAATATGATTGATAATCCCTAGCCGGTTGGGATTCATCTTTTCACTATCATTATCTTACTTTTTCTTCTTTACCTTGCCTTGTACTGCTTTAAACCTTGGATTTGATTTACAAATAACATAAAGGCGACCACGACGTTTAACGACTTGGCAATCCTTACTACGCTTCTTTGCACTTTTTAATGAGCTTAATACCTGCATCGTTATTCCCCTTTTAGCCCTGTCATCGCAAACTGTTTATTAAATCGAGCAACACGTCCATCACGTTTAGTCATCTTCTGCTTACCGGTGTAAAACGGGTGAGAATGCATAGAAACATCTAACGTAACATAAGGATATGTTTCTCCCTCTAGTTCAACTGTTCTTGACGTTTGTATTGTTGAACCCACCATTATGTACTTGTCTTCACCAGTGTCATGAAATGCCACCGTTCGATATTCTGGATGTATACCTTCTTTCATTTTTACTCTCCCTTGACGCTTTATTGTTATGTTATAACATAGCAACAATAAGGGTCAACATAGATGATAATAATTATCAGTAGCAATTAAATCTTGAAATAATTTCCAAAACAACCAATGATAATGATTATCAATAAGATCTATATCGAGATGCGGATAATGACTGAAACCACTTTTTATACCAATCATTTTATAAAGCAGAAGATCTCTTTCTTATTCATCAAAATGATGAATGGGTTAGAACATGATCTTGTTGCTAATTATATTCAATCAAGTTTAAGCCTCGCGACTTGGTATAGAAAAGACTCTGATTTTGCGAATCCATTATTAGAAGAGCTTTTTCTTCGCCGTCTCTTTTACAATCTTTTGAATACCATCAATGATGCAACAAAGTGCCCAGTACTTCGTAGGATCTGTTTAAACCAAATTCATGAGCCTCTAATTGCACTAAAACATTATTACAATCAATCAAGAACAGGCCATAAACACTTTTTATTACTGCAAAAAGATCTTAAATAAATCCAATATCTCAATGATCTATAAAGGAAAGGTTAATGACTACATACCGCATAGAAACAGACAGTATGGGTGATGTGCAAGTACCTGAAACTGCACTCTATCAAGCGCAAACCCAGCGAGCTGTTGATAACTTTCCAATCAGTGGGTTAACCATGCCAGCTACATTCATTCAAGCACTAGCATTAATCAAACAAGCAGCCGCAAAGGCAAATGCCGAGTTAGCACTATTAGAAACAGACCTCGCTGATGCGATTATCTCTGCCTGCCAAGAAATCATTGATGGACAGCATTTAACGCAATTTCCAGTCGATGTATTCCAAACGGGATCAGGAACAAGCACTAACATGAATGCCAATGAAGTGATTGCAACACTGGCATCACAAAAACTCGGCAAAACAGTAAACCCAAATGACCACGTCAATATGGGGCAAAGTAGTAATGATGTTATTCCAACCGCTATCGCCGTTAGCGCATCGCTTGCTACTGAGCAAGAGCTTATTCCTGCATTACAGTATTTAAGCCAAGCCATTGAGTCAAAAGCACAGACACTTGAAAATGTAGTTAAAACAGGACGTACACACTTAATGGATGCTATGCCAATCACTTTGGCACAGGAGCTCCGTGGCTGGAAATATCAAATAGATGCAGCATCAAATGGAATACAGCAAACATTGCCGCAAGTGAAAGCCTTAGCACAAGGAGGTACAGCAGTAGGAACAGGCATCAATGCAGTACCGGCCTTCTCTGGTTTATTTGCTAAACATCTCTCTGCGACAACGAAATCATCTTTCAAACCTAGTGACAATTTCTTTTATAACATGTCGAGTCAAGATGCGATTGTTAGTCTCTCAGGACAACTAAAAACAGCGGCTGTCGCAATAATGAAGATCGCCAACGATCTACGATGGATGAATTCTGGCCCACTTGCAGGACTAGGAGAAATAGAGCTCCAAGCTTTACAACCAGGTTCATCTATCATGCCTGGTAAAGTTAACCCTGTTATTCCAGAATCTGCAACCATGGTGGCAGCACAAGTGATGGGCAACGATACGACTATCACTATTGCTGGTCAATCTGGTAATTTTCAATTGAATGTTATGCTTCCCGTCATTGCTCTAAATATTAGTCAGAGTATAGAGCTACTAACAAACACCTCTGTTCAACTCGCTAACAAAGCAATATTAAGCTTCAAAGTTCGTGAAGATAACTTACAAGCCGCACTCGCGAAAAACCCAATTCTGGTCACGGCACTAAATCCCGTTATTGGTTATTTGAAAGCCGCTGAGATTGCTAAAAAAGCGTACAAAGAACAACGAGCAATTATTGATGTTGCAGAAGAAGAAACAGATCTTAGTCGTGAAGAGCTACAAAAATTGCTCGATCCAGCAAAATTAACTCAAGGTGGCATTGCTAAATAGCGTTACAATAAGTGTAATTGATTATGATGTTTGCGATTGTTATTGCGTTAATATCCTCTATATAAACATTAAAAAGATCTAACAACCTGTTATTTAACAGCAACTGTTAAATAACAGGTAATACATTTTTAATCATTGCTCTTTATTTTTTAATTTCAATTATCCTACATCATAGTACATAATAACTATTTAAAAATAATTCAATTAGTATCAATTGAAAACTCAGAGAAAAATTATGAATACAAAAAAATATCACCAATATCGTATAACCATTGAAGAAATAACTCAGGATTCAGATAACCCACAATCTCTATCTTTTGAATACCTAGATCGCGAAGATCTATTCAAACTGATAGAGAATCTAAAACAAGGTACTGACTTACCCGAGGAGACAACAAAAAAGATAGGAGTAGGAATACGTTTATTAGGCACAACGATGATGAAAAATCATAAACACCCTTTGTTTTCAGATTTTATGCCGCACTTTAAAAACTTCATGATTAACCTAAAAAACACAGTAAAAGATAAACTTAAACACTGATCTGAATCGCCAATGTACTAGCCATTAATTTATCAACCTGATATTGCAAAAATTAGCCATGATTAGGGGTATCACAAAATTTCTCTTTCGTTAAAATATCGAAAAATTATGGCTGATTATCATGCCATTATTGGGCTTTCTTTGCCCTCTTTATAAGTCACCATTCAGGAATGTACATTCATGAACCAACCAGCAGACACCGTTGCTAAAACAGAACAAAATAATTCAAAAAATGATATGCAACAAGCACAGTTTAATATTGCTCGCATCTTTAGCATCGTTCTTAATGTGGTATTAATTCTAGCGCAAATCAAATTATTAAAAGTTAACGATGTGACTATCAAAACTTATGGGCTTTTTATTCTATGTAACGTCAGTATTTTATTTAGTATCTTTGCGCCTCGTTTAACTAGCTTTAAGTTTAAACAAATTCTCAAATACACTTATATGCCAACTATTATTGCTGTATTTATTTTTATTGGACAAGTTACTAATTAAATACAGTTTTGACACCCATTATGAAGTGTTAAAAATGATTATTACCATCATGCTAACACTTCATCGATTATTCGCTTAATCAACGATAAAACACGCCTTAATAATAAAGTAATTCATTACTTTCATAAAACATTACAGAATGTATATCCCATCACAATCTTCTCTCTTACCTCCCGTAATATTGCACGTTATGATAGATCTACTAAACACTATATCTATTCCTTTCTACCGTCATCTCATTCATGCATGGAGCAAAAATGAATATAGGTATTTATATTTACGAGAATGCAGAAGTTCTCGACTTTTCTGGGCCTTTTGAAGTATTTAGTACCGCTAAGCGCTTGCGTGCAAAAGATTGGAATATATTTCTCATTGCTGAAACGTCCGATCCAGTCATCGCACGCGGTGGTCTGCAAGTATTACCCCATTACAGTTTTAACGATCACCCGCATATAGATGTTCTCATTGTTGTCGGTGGTATTCATACTGAAGAAATGAAGAAAATAGAAGTATTAACATGGATAAAGCATGTTGATACAACTGCAACACATGTTGTTTCTGTTTGCACAGGCGTTTTTTTACTTGCGCAAGCCCAGTTGTTTAACCATTTATTTGTTACTACCCACTGGGAAGACATCCCCGTTTTAATTGAAACCTTCCCAAACCTAAATGTCATAGATAACAAAAGATGGGTTTGTGATGGAAAATATGTAACATCCGGAGGAATATCAGCAGGAATAGATATGAGCTTATATCTCGTATCAAAATTACACAGTTTAGTACTTGCTGAACAAGTTGCGCATCAAATGGAATACCATTGGCAACAATATCCTTAACATATTGACAACAAATGACAATTAGCAGGACGCTATGACTATCATCTCAACCATTAAACATGCCCTTTCAGAATTAGGGTATCCAGCCAAAACCATTAAAACCAGTCAGGTTCGTGTCCTCTCTGCTGCGCTTTTTAAACAATTAAAAATCCAAGAGCACAACTCACCTTTATCACTGTGTGAAACATTGCTAGAGCAACGAGATTGGGCATGTAGTGTTATTGCTTACGATTGGGCATTTAAAATGAAGAAGCAATATACACCTGAAACCTTTACAACCTTCCAACACTGGCTATTTAACTACGTAACTGACTGGAACGATTGTGATGATTTTTGTACCCATGCTTTTGGTGAGTTACTACTGCAATATAAAGCACTATTTCCTAAAATTTTGCCATGGGTAAACCATGATAACTTTGCTGTTCGTCGTGCTACGGCAGTGATCCTGATTTATCCCATGAACAAAAAGGACTACAGCGACTTATCCCCGTTAACCGTGGCGAATTTGCTACAGAATGATGAACACGACTTGGTGCAAAAAGGGTACGGTTGGATGCTAAAAGTATTGTCTAAACACGAACCTGAAACTGTAATTGAATACTTAACTCAACATCGAAATACGATGACACGTACTGCTTTTCGCTATGCATTAGAGAAACTGGATAAAACCACACAACAAAAATTAATGGCACTGTAAGACTACGAGCTTAATTGTTTTTTTATCGTAGTATAAGAAGTTTGCTTAGCATGAATGCGAACCTGATGATGGTATACTAAAACCTCTCTTGCTCCAGCTCCCATCGCTAGTTCTTTTAACACTCGCTCTTCAATATCAGTGAGACCACCGTCTACTTTTTCTAATTGATGCATCACAATACGTGGGCTTATCACAAACTTATTGTTACCTAATACTTCACGGACAGCATATTGCAGCAGCTTTTCTGCGCAAGCAAAATCACCGACAAACGAGCGTTTATGATCAAACGGATTAAGTACTATAATATTTGAACCTGATAAATATTTTGCCTTCTCACCGACTGCTAGTACGTTATTTTTCTTACCTTCTACCGCGATATAAGGTGATAGGTCTACCCTTTCACCCGTTCGAAATATCTGAACTGATAACTGATTAACGCTCAATTCAACCAATAAATCGCATTTTAATTTTTGTAAAAACGACATTGCCTTGCTCTATCCTTAAATAAAAGCTGTTAAAAGTAATGCTTAATGGGAGTGTCTAATTCAGGTTTAGTCACGACCATTGCATAATAGCCGAAACTGAGATCCGTTTTTCTCCCTACTAAAATGATGCGATCATTTAATGATAATTTACTCGCGACTTCAGAGGGAATATCACAAATACTATTATTCATAAATTGTGTAAACTCTTCAGGCTTAATACACCAATCTAGGCTTCTATCTTGTGAAAGGTCTTTAATGACAACAGTTTGGTAGCCAATATTAATAGGAAAGGCAGTAATTACACTAGGGATCATTTTTATATAAAACATATAAATCAATACTGGTGCAAGGACAAAAAAACAAAATACGGGTGCCATACTGAAAATCTTATTGCCTTTCCTTGTTATACGAGTAAAAGCATCTTTTCTAAAGGTATCATTTGTTACGATAAAATAAACGAACAGCAAAAAAAGAATAATACATGAACATATTGTCATCATTAACAACATCTTATAAGCACCTGCATACACTAATGTAGGCGGCGTCAAAACAAGAAATAATAAGCCACTGATAATAATGAACATGTAATAACCCAAAGAGACTAATAACGACAACATTAGCTATTCACCATTTCTTTTCTAGGTGAACTCACATTCATTAAATTACCCACCAGCATAAAGCTGGCTCCTAAGAAAAGAGTCCAATCAATCCCTTCTTCATAAACATAAAAACCCACGAGCGCAATTAATGGTAAGCGTAAAAAGTCCATCATAACCACTAAGGTTACATCAGCAGATTGCATTGCTTTAGTCATACAGAAATGGGCTAATAGTGCTGAAACAGATACTAAAATAATCCACCCCCACGCAAAAATATTGGGTGATTGCCAACCTTGATAAGCCAGTATTAACCCTAACGGAAGTTGTACTAAGCACATGAAAAACAGAATAGTTAACGGCTTATCTGAAGTAGAAAGTGATTTAGTTGAAGCATGAGATACGGCATAACACATCGCCGCCCCTAGCACGATTAGCGAAGCACTATTAATGATCTTAATACCGGGCTGAACAATAATAAGTACGCCAATAAAACCTAGCATTAAAGAAAGAAAACGCTTTGAGGTAAAGCGTTCGTTTAAGAACAACGTGGCAATAATTGCAGTCCAAATAGGTACGGTGAACTCAATCGCAAAAACTTCTGCCAAGGGTAATAATGTTAACCCTAATAACCAGCCATATTGACCTGCAAAATGGAATACATTGCGAAACACATGTAACCGCAAGCGTTGTGTCTTAAATAAACAGGTATCACGATAATATAAGATAATCGCGCTAATAATGCCTAACCCTATAATACTACGCAGTGCCATTAACTGCGCGGTAGTGATATCACCAGATAACTCTCTAGCACTTATAGCAATTAAACAAAACGAGCAAAGTGCCCCCATCATCCATAATATTGACTGCATCACTGCTAACCCTTTTTGTATGCTAGTGATATTTATGATTTAAAGTCTAAACCAAGGTTTTAGACCCAACACCAGAGATAAACAAACTGAACCAACTAAAAAGAAACATAAAACTCTTTAATTAATGTGGTTTATTATTAAAGGTTCTAATTTTTTAACCATAGATGGTGCTCTATTCATATCTAGCTCAAACCAACCGTCAGTCCCCATCTGATATAGCTGACTTATTTTTAGTTCTTTACAATTTTTATTGTAGTTGCCTATAACGTTAAATATTCCAAAATCAGTGTTTATTCGACTTATATTAAACTTTTTCATTAACTAAACTTAATAAATTTCTCATCTTATATCTTCTTATTATGTCTTTCTTTTCGAATATAAATAAAGGCGAAGTACGACACATCTTCATGTAACAAAAAATCCCATTATCATTTTACGTATAGACGATTATGCAATAGCAAAAGGTATGTTTGCATAACTCAATAAAGACAGGATAAATAATCAAGAATATGCTTATTTCAATGCTTAAACATCATGTTTAACATTTATTTTTAATAGGTGATGTTATGAAAAAAGCTCTTAAGATAAATACTATCTATATCAATATGGAAACGATTGTTGCTTTTGATCTTGATTATAAAATCGATGGTAATCGCGCTTTATACTTAATGACCAATAGTAATGAGTTACCTTTTCTTGAAATTGAAGTCGTTGAAGACGGGCTAGTAGAATCTACTGACTATCAAGCGCAAAAAGTCACTAATCGTGAATATAACCGTATTAAACGTGAACTGATGGCATACATGGGGCTATAAATCGTTATAACCGTAATATTAAATACAATTAGCAGCACTTTATTCATATAGATAAAGTGTTGCCTTTCTGGAAACTAGCCCGAGCACTTATCGTTGTTTAAAACCTAAAAAACGCCTTTCCTATTTACCCGACAAATAACTTGACAGTTAAATAACACTTTTACTTTATCTCTCTTTAAAATTAATCATTGAAATTATGAATTCTGCTATTCATAGTTGTCATACTTAAAATGCTTTTTATCGATTTACACTATTAGAGTCTTACTATGAAAAAACGCTGGATTGTTGTTTCAACCCTAAGTGCTATAGCAGCCTTAGGCATTTATGCAGTTAAAGCTCCCTCTTCTGATGAACACCATTTCACTATGCTGACTGCTAAAAATGCAACCATTGAGAAGCAAGCCATTGCGGTTGGACAAATCATGCCTGCTCAAGCGGTAAAGATTAAATCTCAAATAGAAGGTATTGTAGATAAAATTTATGTGAATCTCGGTGATAACGTAGTTGCAGGTTCACCCGTTATAAAATTACGTCCAAACCCAACACCTCAAGAGCTCACGCGTGTCACTGCTGACCTCTTAAAAAGTAAAGCCGACTTAGAATCAGCTAAAATAAAACTTACGAATTTACAACGTTTAGCGGCTCAAAAAATTATCCCCGCTAATTATGATTCATACATTCAAGCTCAAGCGGATGTAAAATCAAAAGCCGCAGATTTAAAACAAAAGCAACAAGAATTGGATCTAATGAGCAAGGGAGAATCCGATGCAGGATCAACTAAACTCACCTCTATTATTTATGCTCCAATTAACGGCACCGTGTTAGACGTTAAAGTCGATGTCGGTGAGCCAATCACCTCTACGGTATCTAACCAAGCAGCCACTGAAATTATGACCATGGCTGATATGAAGAATATCATCTTCAAAGGCTCAGTGAGTGAACATGACGCCGCACAACTAACCGAAGGCATGCCTGTTGAGTTAACACTTGCGCCTTATCCTGACTTAAAAATTGCAGGCAAACTCACAAAAGTGGCGGTGCAATCTGAAAAGCTAAATGACGACAAAAATAACAACACCCAACAAACCCAAAGTTTTGATAATGGCTTTGCAGTTGAAGTCAGTGATATCGATTTTCCAAAGGACATCACCTTACGATCTGGCTTTACTGCAACCGCGCATATCACGTTAAAAAAAGCAAAAGATGTAATGACGGTACCTGAGCGTGCGCTGTATTTTAAAGGTAACGATCCTTTCGTACTGATCGCAGACGACTCGGCCAAGGGTTATAAAGACGTTCCCGTGAAGTTAGGCTTATCCGATGGCATAAATGTCGAAGTATTATCAGGTATCGAACCTAAACAAAGTATCATCGATGCTAGCATGGTAGAGGGCTTATAATGACAATGCTATGGCGTAACACACTGTTAAGTCTTTCACTTGGTTTAGTATGTACTCAAAGCTTTGCATTAACGATTGATCAAGCATGGACAGCAGCAAAACACACAAGTCCTGATTACCGTATCAAACAACTTGAAGAAAGTCAGAGTCAATATGGTGTATCACTAAGCAAAAGTGCATTACTTCCTAGCCTTCAAGCTGGTGCAAGCACGGGTTGGACTAAAGGTAGCGGCAACAATAATGGCTATAATATTTCGCTGAATCAATCAATTTGGAATAGCCAAAACTGGACTGCATTGGATCAATCACAAGTAGATGTTGTTATTGCAAAGCTTGCGATTACACAAGCAAAAAATACACTGGCAGAAAAGCTTATCCAAGCTTATTTTGGCTTAGCACAAGCACAACGCTCACTGACGATTGCCGAGCAACAACATAAAGATAGCCAACAGTTATTATCTCTGACGGAACAACGCTATAAAGCAGGTTTAATCATGTCGACGGGGATTGACGATGCTAAAGCACATGTCATTGGCACTGAAACCACAGTCTTGCAACGACAATCTGATCTAGTTGAAAAACAATCAAATCTCGCTATCGTGATCAACCAAACACCTGATCGTGTCAATGAAATCAATAGCCAAAATCTTCACCAACCTGCACTTGCTGTAAATGATGAAAAAGCATGGCTAAACAAAGCAAAAGATAACAGCCCTGAATTATTAAGTGCAGAACAAAATGTAAAACGTCAACAACTGGCGGTAGATCAAGCACAAGCGGGGTACTACCCTACTGTTAACGGTTCTGTTGGTTACAATAATAACTTTGACAATAATAACGAAGGGCTAAATGCTAGCCTTGGTGTTTCAATTCCAATTGATCTAAATGGCGCGATCAAAACCAAAGTTTCACAATCAAAACTCGAGTTACAAATTGCTAAACAGCAATTACGAAAAGTAAAGCTTGAGCTAGAAAACAATGTGAAAACACGATTTAACCAATTAGCCCTTGATTGGAAGCGCGTTGAAATGGGGATGGAAAAAGTCAAGTCTGACGAAAAAGCACTGAAAACAAAAGAGATTTTATTTAACTCAGGAGCTGATGGTACTACAGCATTAGACGTTATCAACGTCCAAGATACAGTTTATCGAAGTAAAGAAGAGTTACAGCAACTTCTCTACCAATATTGGTTAAACCGTATTGAATTATTGAAATTAGCAGGTCAGCTCGATGATCAAACTATCGCTCAAATTTCTCAGGCATTAATGCCATGATCACATTGCTCAGTCAAACCGTTCAAACACTGCTTACCCATAGGTTAAGAAGTGCATTGGCCATTATTGCGATAGTCTGGGGTATCGTTTCAGTTTTAGTCTTAGTTGCATTAGGTGAAGGGTTTTATCGTGAAAACTTAAAATCGTTTTCTATGCTCATGAGCGACACACAAAAGGTCTCTTTTGCGCAAACCAGCAAGCCATGGCAAGGATACCCTGCTAGAAGAAAAATTACAGCGACAGAAAATCAACTCAGTGCGCTGTCTGACGTTCCCCAAATAAAGCGCGTATCTGTTTTATATGCTAATGCTAAAGCACAAGTAACAGATATTGAAGGCAGTCAATTAAAAGGTACTGTCTTTGGCATTGATAATAACTTTCTAGCGCTTAATAACACACGTTTAGAGCTAGGCTCTCGTAAAATATCACCGAGTGATTTAGCAAACCATACCCGTGTTGCCATTATAGGCTGGCGTCTTGCTAAACGCGGAAATATTCGTTTGAACGACAACATCAACATCAATGGTGTGCCGTTTCAAGTGATCGGTATTTCAAAAAAGACAGAAAGTAGTGGGCTTACCAGAATTAAACGTGCCGCGTTAATTCCAAGCACAACGTTTAATGATTTATGGCTCAGTAATCCATCTGATCTGTTAGTACAACCAGAAAACGGCATTTCAAGCGTTGCATTACGAGCCGCAATGCAAAACTTTTTCGCTAAAAAGTATCAATTTGACCCTGACGATAAGCAGGCAGTACGAATGCCCGACTACAGCCGTTTTGCTGATTTTTACACGAGTCTCCTACGTGGTATTCAGCTATTTTTAGGTGCAAGTGGTGCAATGACACTCGCAGTAGGTGCTCTAGGTGTTGCTAATATCATGTTTTTATCTGTAGCAGAACGAACACGTGAGATAGGTGTAAGACTTGCCATTGGTGCAACCCCTACTCATATTTTGATGCAGTTTATGGTTGAAGGTGCTGTATTGGTCACGGTCGGAGCCCTCTGCGGTATCACCGTGTCTACCATCATCATTCAACTCTTAAATCTTCTCTCATTACCCGATTGGTTAGGTCATCCTGTAATGACGACAACCTCTATCGTGGTTACTCTTATGATCACAGCTGTACTCGCTTTATTAGCTGCGTTTTTCCCTGCACGCAGAGCGGCACATTTAACGCCAGTGATTGCATTAAGTGCGAGGGCTTAGAAATGTTTCCCATTAAACAAATTTTTCATGAAATGGCAGCAGAAAAGCTTCGCTTAAGTCTTACCATTCTTGCCATTGTTTGGTCAACGGTCTGCATTAGTACCATGCTTGCAGCAGGTGAAGGTTTACGTCAAGGGCTAATTCGCAGTTCGACGAGCGGAAACGGCAATCTGATTTATGTTTCTAGCGGTGTAGCATCCATTAATCATGGCAATTTTTACAAAGGTAAATCACTTGATTTAACGGTTGAAGATCAAAAACTTATTCAATCACTGCCCACAGTAAAAATGGTATCAGCAACAGCCACATGGGCAGAAAATGCTCATTATAAAGATCGCCAAGCATTTATGTCTCCTATTGCAGTTAAAAATAATTACAAAAAGCTTAATGACTTAACGTTAATGGAAGGCAGCCGCTGGTTTAACCCTCTCGATACTAAAGAACAGCGAAAAGTTGCTATTTTAGGTAAAACAACCGCCGCGTTATTATTTAACAAAGAAGCCTTTAACTGGGATAAGGATGTAAAGCTCGACAGTGATCCTGTCGGTAAACAATTTAAAATTGGAGATGAAGATTTTACCGTGATTGGAGTACTAAAAGATGATCGCACTATTGAATCGGGAAATGCTTCTGAAAACAGCATATTAATCCCTATGGCAACATGGCAGCGCTTTTATCCTAATGACCCAATACAAGGTATTAATGTAGAGCCAAAACTAACCGCAAACCGCGAACAACTAGCAAAAACCATACGTCAGGTGATTGCACGCAAATACAACGCCAATATTACTGATGAACAACTCATTCAAACTGACGATATGCTGTTACAACAAGAAACCATGCGTTCATTCTTACTTGGGCTTCAAAGCTTCTTAGGTATTATTGGTTTTGTCACATTGGGCGTCGCGGGAATCGGTATTGCAAATGTTATGTATGCCAGTGTAAAACGCGCAACACGTGATATTGGAGTTAGAATGGCAGTAGGGGCAACACCTAGTCACATTCGTTTACATTACATTGTGCAAGCTATGATGACTATGGCAATAGGTGGGGTTATCGGATTATTAATGACGCTTGGTCTCGTCAGCATCATTGATGCTATCCCTATTTCAGATTCCGGTTTTTATGGTCGCTTAGGTAGCCCAAAACCTGAACTGTCACTACCGGTTATGTTAATCGTAATTTCTGCATTAATTCTGGTTGGTATTCTTGCAGCTTGGTTCCCTGCGAATAAAGCGGCAAGTATTACGCCATTAGAGGCATTACAAAGTGAATAAAATGACAAATACATTGGGCAAATCCCCAGCACACACAGCTTTAGTTGAGCTTAATCATATTTGTAAGTTCTATGGCGAAGAAAATAATTTAGTAAAAGCATTAGATAATGTCTCACTGACCATTAATTCTGGTGAATTTTTATCAATTCTTGGTCCTTCAGGTTCTGGCAAATCCACCCTTATGAATATGCTTGGATGTTTAGATAAGCCGACATCTGGAGAATATTTACTGGATAATAACGATGTATCATCACTGACAAGCCATCAGCTTGCTAAAATCAGAAATCACAAAATTGGTTTTGTTTTTCAGAGTTTTAACTTATTAGAATATGCCTCGGCATTAGATAATGTTGCGCTACCTTTAGTGTATCGAGGTATTAAAACAAAAGAGCGTCGAGAAAAAGCAGCTGATTTATTAGCCCAAGTAGGACTCGCTGATCGTATTCATCACAAACCAAATCAGTTATCAGGCGGTCAAAAACAACGTGTTGCGATTGCAAGGGCTCTAGTTAATGATCCACAAATCATTCTTGCCGATGAACCAACAGGCGCACTAGACTCTAAATCAGGTGCGGAGATTGAAGCACTATTTAATGACTTACACCAGCAAGGTAGAACTTTCATTGTCGTCACTCACGATGTCAGCCTAGCTGAAAGAACGCCACGTATTATAACAATCAAAGATGGTCAAATAATTTCTGATAAAAAAACAGGCTATAAACCACCTATCGTATCAGCTGTTATTTAAGCATAATCAAAAATAGCGAGCACCTTGCTCGCTATTTTCAAATTTAATTACGGTTCGGTTTTTCTTATTTTTCAATAATACATTGGTATTGGTAATCACCATTAGGTTCACCCGAACTATTTTGAACAGATTTTTTTAAACATTTTGCATTTTTAATAGCAAGTTGTTTTAGGTTTTTATGATCATTATTATCAAGAACAACAAAAGGCTGTAGTGTATTGACTAACTGTTGAGCCAGTTCTTCTTTAATTGTACGTTGCTCTGTTCCTTCCTTATAATCACACTGCATTATTTGTTGCTTAATATCGCAATGAATATCATCAACAATCACCCACGCCTTCCCCATGCCATGCTCAACATACACAATTTTCGCCAATGTGTTATACAAAGCCTGATCATTTGCCATTGCATGTGAACTAACCAATAACCCCACCAGCAACAGAATTTTTGTCATGAATCTTTCCCCTTTCAATGTAATTTAACTTTACCACATCAAAAAAGCGAAACTTTACATACCGTAAAATTTAACACAACTCAAACATTTATCATTTCAATCACACTCTCTTTTGCTTAGTAATTTGTAAGAGATCTCTTACAAATTACTAAGACAAACACCTTTCAGTTTGAATGTCACATCCACACTATAAATATAATTATTTGTTTTTTAAGGTATAAAATTGAAATATAAAAATAACAAATAGGTACAGCAAAAAGTATTTTCTACTGTATATCTATATTCTATTTCTACTTTTACCTATTATTAGTGGTGTCAGAAGGAACTGGCAACAGGAACAGGATTGGAACCAAGGACGTTGGTAATCTCAGGATGAGATGTGATGAACTAGGATGGTTTATCAAACAAGGACTGTAAGGACACTGCAGGAAGCAGTAAAGGTAAATAGGATATTTACCAGTCAGGATGACAAGGACACTTCAAGAAGAAGTAAAGGACACCTCTAAGGAAAGAGATGAGAGTTATAACAGGATGTTATAACGGGTTATTGAAGCCATTGGAACAACTTCAGGAAGAAGTAAAAAGGATTATGCTGAAGGATTACAGCAGTCAAAGGAATGAAGCAAGGAGCACCATAGTAGCGGGATTGCTACAAGTAAGACCTAAGGGCGCAACGAAAGTTGCGCCCTCTCTTTTTGTACCATTTAAAGCGAATGATACCGTTTTTAATATTTATTAAGCAGATGCAACAGTTTTGAGCTGATTAAACTCAGTGACACGCCCTTTACCTTGCATCTTTGATTGATACATCGCCATATCCGCACAGTGCAATACACTATCAATACCAGTCACATCTGTCGGCTCAATGTAGTAGCAACCTATACTCGCTCCCACATGAATTGTGTATCCCTTAATATTAATCGACTGCGAAATATTACCAATAATCCGTGAAGCTATATTCATGATCGGCTCACGACTCTTAACAGGGTTCAATACAGCAACAAATTCATCCCCTGCTAAACGGGTAACAATGTCATTTTGTCGCACACTCATTATCAATCTCTTCGCTACAATTTGTAACACCTGATCGCCAATTTCATGACCATAAGTGTCATTCACAAACTTAAAACCGTCTAAATCGATAAACAGCACCGCCATAACATCCATTCTAGGAGCCGTAAGTTTCTCCATTAAATAACGATGCAGAAATTCACGATTTGGTAAACAGGTTAGCGCATCATGCTGAGTAATATGAGCAAGACGTTGTGCCTCTTTTAATGAACTTAAATCTGTAGCTAACACAACAACTTGTCTATCTTGCGTTTCACTATCTATAATTTGGTTAACTTTTAAATGCAGTGGGATAGACAAATTACGTTGACTATTAAAAATTGAGCATTCACCCTGCCATTGCTGATGAAGTGACAGCGCCATAAATAACTCTTTCTTCGTCGGTAGACTATCAGTTTTAGTCAGTACCGAACGATAATATTTACCAATGACTTTCGAACGTTTAAGGCCAATCAACTGGCACAGTGCACGATTTACCGTTTCAATATGGCCCTTACTATCTAGTAATAAAATAGCTTCACTACTATCTTCAAAGATCTTTGCTGCTAATTGTTGCTGACGTTCAGCCAAACTCTTTTCAGTAACATCTTCAAGTGCAAATAGCGTTTGATGTTTATGTGACAAGGGGTGACTCACAACTTGATATATTGCCGTTCCCTTTGCACTCACCGCTTTAATCAAATCATGACTAAACTGTTTATTGCCAAGTAAAGCATATTGTAAAGCCTGTTGAAATCGTTCAGATTCTAACGGTTTAATCACATCAGAAATATGCTTAGATTGTAGCGCTTGTGGCGAATAATTAAATAATTTCAAACAGCTCTCATTCGCTAAAATAACATGCCCAGAATGATCAACAACTAACAGCGCATGCTGTACTGTACTGATCACATCATCGGCGAAAGCTTTCTCATATTCCAACTGAGAAATAGTGTGTTTTATTTTAGATTCACGCTGATTTAACTTAATAATCATTGTATTAAAACAGTCAATCAACTCACTAACTTCATCTTTGGAGTTCGCTTGCTGCTGCACAGTCTCGGTTTGATTAAAATGAATAACATTAATCATCGCATCATTTAGTTGACGAATAGGGCTAATCATCCAATGTCGTAAGCGATGAATAATAAAGCTACTCAAAAGCACTAAAATTACTAACAAGTAAAGACTGATTTCTAGCTGAGATAATTTGAGTGCATGTAACCCATCAAGTGACACAACAATACTCATCTTTGCAAGTTCGATTCCATCAAAATAGATAGGTACCAACATGTATAAATACTGCTCGCTAAAAACATGTCCCAGTTCTTTAACCGCTAATTTTTCTAACTCATCAACTGGTGTCTGTGATTTATTTATATTGTTAAAATCAGCAAAAATAGTATCAGCCTCAGTTAATACAGAGACTGAAACTATCATAGGATCAGCAGAAAAGGCAGATAAGATCTCTTGTCCTGTAATCGCATCATCAAACTGAATTGCTGCGGTTAAATTAGTACCAATACCCGTACTTAAAATCGTAATTCGATTAACTAAATTTAACTTTTCACTTTCTATGTATTTATAAGAACTTAGCGTTTGAAACACGATAAAAAGTACAACAACGAAGAATACCAACGGTAAATACAAACGTTGATTAAGAGACAAAGAATTCATCCAATTATTGCGCATGATTGTCTCCTCCCTGTTGTTCACTATTTAGAGAAGGAAGTATAGCAATTTTTAATAATTTAGAGCTTATTGTTAACTCTGATTTTTTAGCACTCGATAACGCAATAACTGGACGAACTTTATTATTGACTGAACGTAATTCAATAATCCCGCCTTTTTCTAAAAATGAGTCACCAGTGCCAATCGTTAACACGCCTCTCTCAATGGGGATTTGAGTTAACCCCACTCCTTTCTGGCGAGAAATATAGGCGATTTGACACTGGGCAAGTTGGCTAATACTCGTAAGCGTAACAATCTTATTGTTTTTAGCTTTCAACAAACGACTTAATGTTAAAGCGATATTATCGGTACCTAACGTGCAATACGTTAATGTCGTATTGCCTTCCGGCCAAGTCACAAACTGAGAAAAGCGATAAATATAAACCGCAGATATTTCATAGTCAGCAACGTTATTAGCATAAGTTTTATTTGCAATGGTATAAGCACAAATCAACAAAGTAACAACTGCATATATAAAATACAGACGACAAAAATGATAGGACTTATAAATAAGACCTATCATTTTATTCAATAGTGATTTACTCAGGGGGCAATTACTACTTGGCATTCAGCCTCATTACAATTTTGTCCATGAAAAACGTAAAAACGCTGTTTCTTCTAATGGTGCTTTATTCGGTAAATCTTGATACGTTGAACTACCTAACCCATCAACAACAAACTCAACCAGTGGCCAGGTTTGATTGTATTGCCACGCCACGCGCATATCTAACGTGGTTATCTCTGGCGCTTTATAAAAATCAATTGGCGATGATACAGAACCTTTATGTTTTAGCCAGCCATCAATTTGCCATTGAGAGTTAATAGTCCACATCATTTGTAACGAAGCGTAATGTTTTGGCTGATGATTATACAACCCTTTATAGCCACCATTATCATATGTATTACATGACATATATTTAGAGTTACATTGAGCTTGTGTATCAATATAACTATACGATGCATTCATGTTTATTTTTTGTGTTGGTTGCCAAAAAAATGTTAATTCAGCACCGTAACTCTGGGCGTCTAATGCATCAACGTAATTAAATTCATGAATTGCAATTTGTCCAGGCTCTACAGATCCATCTGAACAAACGCCATAGCGACACAGCCACTGCCCATTATCTAACATCCGTAAGTTTTCATACTGACTAAAGAAAAATGTTGTATCAACTGAAAATGTTTCTGAAATTTTCCCACGATAACCCACATCCCACGTTATAACAGATTCATTATCCATACTTGGATTTCCTGAAGTCAACGAAAGCATCGGGTATTGGGTATAACAGCTTGGATTTGATACATCACAGTTAGGGAATGGCGCAACCACGGCGCCTAATGCATATATATCCGTAGTAGAATCAACAGCGGAAGGAGTAACAACAGCTCGACCAACCCCTGTCCATAATTGATGGTTATCAGAAGCACGATATAACAATCGGGCTTGAGGTTGTAATTCTGTCGTATTATTTCGAGTAAAATGCTCGACTTTAACCCCTAAACTTGACGTTAATTTATCTGTCAGTTGTGTTTCTAATTGCGAGTACGCATTATAAATTCGCTCGCGTTGTGTACGCTGTTGACTTGTGCGATGCAATGGCTCCATGTTGAGATAAAAATCTTCTTTTAATTCTGGTACTTTTACTTTAGTAAAACGCGTACCTAAGCCTAATGTCAGTTCATTATGCTCATTGACTTGCTTGATTATTAGTACATCAGCATTAAAAGTGTCGTATTCACCATTCGCTGTTGGTTCTGTTCTTGAATTACTATCAACCCACAATGTGGCTTCATAGTGAGTATCATCAACTGTTTTTCCCAAGTTTAAGTTACTATAAAAACCGCGTGAGAAATCTTCTAATCCTGTTTGATAACCAATTACAGCACTCATTGGGTAATTAGGGTAAATAGGCTGCTCTAAAACGTAATAACGATACCATTCTGAATGCTCTGACTTGGTATGATGACCACCAACCTGCCACGTTAAGAAGCGATCGTCTTCGACATAATCCGTACGAAAGTTGATATTATAATTATTCCACTCATCGTCATTAAATGAATAATAATCAGATTGAACCCCCTTTACTGACAACCTTGCTGTCGTCATGTCATTGATTTGAAAACCGTTACGATAACTGGCTTCTTTATAGTTATATTCACCCACACCTACTTCAAAAAACTGACCGAGGGTTTCATTACTATTTTTGGTAATGATATTAATTACACCATTAGTTGCATTGCCTCCCCACATCGTCCCTGCAGAACCACGTAAAATTTCAATACGATCAATATCTTCTAAAATGGTGTCAATCGTGTGCCAAAAGGTACCTGACATTAAAGGGCTAAATACACTGCGCCCATCAACCATCACCAATAGTTTATTAAACAAGGTTTCGTTTAAACCACGCAAGGATACTTGCCAGTTAAATTCACTGATCTTAGTGACCTGTATTCCTGGCGCCAAAGCTAAGGCTTCTGCAATAGAACGAACACCGCTACGCTTAATTTGTTCATTGGTAATTACATACACAGCGGCAGGCACATCACTCAATGATTGCTCTTTTTTGGCTGCCGTTGTTACTGTCACACTTTGTGTTGTAAGATCATCTAAATCCATCGACATTAGATCATCAATTTCAGATGCTAATGAAATATTGGTATAACACGAAAAATATAGCGCTGAAAATAAAACAGATGAATAACTTAGGTAATTTTTCATAATGATTTGAAAGTAATAGTCTCAAGCTAATTCTAACAAAGTAATTATGGTTATTAATAATTAGAATTGATCAACTAAATCTAGCCAGAAAATACCTATAAAGCATTAAATATCTTTGCTTATATTCTTTAATAGTTACTAAGAAAACAATTAGATAAATAAAAAAACAACAAGCCCGTATTAATAACGCCTATATACATTTACTATCATAATCATTAATATTTTGTTACCTTAATAATTCCAAATAAGAATATACTTTTTCTTAACTAAATGTAAATAAGTCGACTTACTTAACACTCAGACACATTATTATCCACAGAAATAACAATAAACTAACAGTGTTATCGGTAAATAAATCTAATACATGACGAATCAACATTCTTTTATTATTCTTATTAAATGATCTACTTAATAAAAAAGGAGCACTATGGCTAATGCATGTGAATTAAGATAATTCACGTTTTCTTGAAGGCCTAGTCGCATAGC
>NZ_JADQAQ010000055.1 GCF_022129445.1 Photobacterium sp. Ph5 | reverse complement strand
TAAGAGGTGATGATATCACCTCTGAGTAGGTGGCCAAATTTAATGTACCACTACAGTCTTGCGTTGTTTCCGATTGTTTTCCTAATGAGCGTTGGGCTTCAGGATTTACCGTTAAGGCCCTACTCCTTATTTGTTCTGATTTGATTTCCGGAGTTATAAACATTGTTAAGTGGTCCTTACTCATAAATAGTGTATCACTACAATGCAAAGTCAAATACTCCGTTTTTAATTGAAAAAACCAAATTTCACCCCCGTAGAAGTGAAAGGCCGTACCTTGGCCGTGCTGAAGAAATGAGTTGACCTTGGTTTTTTCTTTGTGTCATTTTTATTAGGCCTTAAAAAATGTATATAGATTTTTTGAAAATCTATTGATTTGTTTTTTTGCTTGTTCTATGATTTCCACATCGACAGGTTAATAGTTAATTGAAAAGGGAGAGTTACTCTATGTCTTCTGTACTACAAGCTGAGTGTCCGTGTTGTGGTCTGTTAACAGCAGGTGACTTAAATGAAATAGAAAAGCTATTTGGCTTTAGAAATATGAAAGATGGTAAAAAAATTTGTCAATCTTATTGTCGCCATTGTCGAAGTAAGCATTGCCGAATTAGTTCTAAGCGCTGTAAAAATTAAACACATTTAATAGTTATATTTTAGTTGGAAGTTATAAAGACTTTCGATGGTGTTTAGTTGTAATTGTACATTTTCATTATATTAATGGATTTATTATGAGAACTTATTTAGAAACTGTGAAAGAGTTAAAAGACATTTGCTCTGAATTAGAGTGCTGTTATTCATATGAACTTATTGAGTTAATATCTTTTAATTTAGGAATACCCAAATCTGAATTGAGTGAAACACCAAGAGATGTGATTAAGGAATCTATTTGTACATTGATGTTTATATCTGATAACAACTGAGGGTAAAAATATTAGTCATTAAATTTTATTTAATGACTAATAAATATCTCATCAATTTTATTTTATATGGGTTAATAATGGATGATAAAATAAAAGATATTAAAGAATTGAAAATGAGAGATTCTTACGCAAAAAGACTTCGTGAATTTAGACCTGATGAACGTCTTATTAGTCGTGAGGGTACTATTCATGGTACATCCTTAAGAACTGATATGATAACTGTTGATATTAAAAATGTTATTCGTGTTTGGGAGTTTAAGGTAACAGCAGATTACTCAGCGTTAGGGCAGTTACTTGTTTACCTCCACTTAAAACGTAAAGAAACTGAGTTTAAGAAAAGCGTTATAGGTGTTTTAGCTGTTACTGAAATTTCAGAATATATAAAGGAAGTTATTATATCATCTGGTCTTAATATTGAAATTGTTCTACTTAATAAAAGCATTTCAGGTATTGAAAAGTACTTAATTGGTAATGAGGTTAATGTTAACTATCCTCACTACTTTAGTAATTAAAATAAATTAATTTTTCCAAATAATAAAAGATAGGTGATTATATGTTTTCTGCACCAAGTCAATCTACAATTAAAAGTAATGAAGATTTACTAGAACATCCGGTTTTTTTAGGTATTAAATATATTGATTACTCTGATAGAGTTGTTCAAAAAAATTATAGTGAGCGACTATATGAGTTTCAACATAATCCTGAACTATATACGGAAATACACGGGCAACTGTCCATTAAAGGAAATATGAATAATACGGAAGGTAAGCGCCTTAGTATTATTTCACCAATGTCGTTACGTAAGTTTATTAATGTGGTTAAGTATGATCCTGCTAATCCTCCTTTAGACGACTATGAATCATTGGGTATGATGGAAGCTCACAATAAAACACAATCAGATTTTAAAGGAGCAAAAAAAACTAACCGTCTAGATTTCATTAATTATCTTCAGGAAGGTGTAAGAGAAGAAAGAGATATTCATCTACCTGTTATTTCTGGTTGGCAGTCTAGTGATGTGTTTAGTGATGCAATCTTTGTTATTTATCATCAAGTGGATGCTCATACTGCGTATGGTTGTTTATATTTACCTCGCAAACCTATTATGCAGTCTGACGGTCAAACTCAAACTGCAGCGTTGTTTGGTGTAGCTCAATCAAAAGAAGGGGTTGAGGCTGGCGCGTTAGATAAATTGATTGTTACTTTAGAAATAGAGTTGAATGTTGATTCAGTTAAAGCAGCCCAAGCTTTTGCTGACAGGAATGGCCGTGGCTCAAAGAAAAATAAAAACTTGGTTATTAGTATGGATACGGCAGCACCATTAAGTCGATTACGTTCAAATATAGTGCAGGGAACTGTGTTTGAGCGTCGAATTGCAGATGGTCGTAGTGGCGGTATTACAGTTACATCAACTGAAAATATCGTCGACTTATCGACATTTGAGCAAATGCTGGCGATAGCTTTAACAGGGGGCTCACCATTAAAGCCTGAAAAATTTAAATCCTATCATATGGATACATTAATGCCTTTTGCAGTTGAATTCATTCAATTACTTGATGCGACATTTAAATCATATTGGGTATCTCCGGTTTTACCGGGCAAAGATCCATATCGTCGTTTATATGTAATGGGGTGGCCATTTGCTCTCAAAGGGATTGCGTTGGCATACTATAATTCGCGTATTGATAAGCTAGAGCCAATACGTACTGCAATGCAAGAAAAAGTTCCAGCAAATGAGATTGCTCAAGAGTATTTTGAACGCATTATTTCATCTATTTCAGTCCCAGTTGTTAAAGTATCATTTGAAGAATTATCCATACGACTCAATCAGATTAATTGGCTTAAACATAAAAAACATTGGATTGCGATTACGGGTTATGCAGAAAGTGCTGATGGTAGTAAAAAAGAATGGAAACTGAAAGAATACGGTACTGTTGTAAAATCACTAAATCAAAATCAAGCAGTATTAGTCACTAAAGTGGCAAATAAAATTCTAAGCCCAACATGGGAAGATCTAAAGAGCGATATCGATGAACCATTGAGCTAACGTTCTTCTGAAAGATAATAGTTAAATGGGGTGAGTAGCCCCTTTTTTCATTTCAATTATCATGGCATAGCACGTTGAATAGCCACCAAATTAGTAGACACTCTTTAACTTTATTTCATATTGCTTTTCATACTCTACTGGCGACAACTGATTATTGGAACCGTGTCGGCGTTTAATGTTGTAGAACATCTCAAGATATTCGAAGATGTCCATACGAGCTTCCTCTCTCGTGGTGTAGCACTTCCGCTTAATTCTTTCTCTTTTGAGTAACAGGAAAATTTTTCGGCAACCGCCTTGTCGTGACAATTACCACGGCGACTCATACTTGATTCAAGACCATGCTGTTTCAAAAAACAGTCCCAGTCGGGTCGCAACATCAGCCACGCTATGACCTTTTTCAGTCACTTGTTTGACAGCTTCAATTTTAAATTCTTCTAGATATTTATTGCCGCTCATAAGCACCTCTCTATTAGTCATTTCGTCTAACTAAAAGGTGTCTATCAAGTCGGTGGCTATTCATTAGATGAACTGGCTGATTAGCTTGATCTTCGTGGTCATCCATTAAAAGGACGAGAATCAGTTGGTCTTGGTTGTAACTGTGAGCTTTTTGATAACGTGCGTTATTGGTCTTATAAAGTAATTCGTCAATATTGGGCGCCAACTCTACAAACGTAAGTGGAATGAAGCGGTATATGAGCGCGTAGAGACATTAAACAACGGATTTATTTCACCGCTTCCTATCTCGGAGGTGAAGTCTATCTCCAAATCGTTCGCTAATTGGACATAACGAGAGTTTACGCCAGCTAAATTCCGTCAAAATCAGGCCTCGAAAGGGCGTAAAGGCGGTTTGATTGGTGGCAAGTTAGGTTCAGCGGGTTCTATTGATGTTGTTAAGTCTAAAGGTGGTGGCCTAGATTGTAGCGTCGAACTCTACACTCCTAGAGTTTCAACTGATGCTTCACATTAATAGCAACTTGAATTACCTCAATAGAGGCGACATCTGCGGTGCCCGACAGGGCTACACGGAGTTGATGTGTAAGTCGCGCAAGGCGTTTACAACGCTCATGCTCATACTCCTTACACTCGCACAACTTCAGAAGGCTCTCTTCAATGGAAAGCCTTCTTTGTTCTGTTTGTTAGAAATCTAATGACTGTTGTTCTTCTTCTTTTGGTGCTGTTATATGGCTTAGGATTTCATCTCGTGTTTTTTTAATGGAATCAGCTACATTGTTAAATACGTAACCGCCTTCTTTATTTTGTTTCATAAGCGCATTTGTCCAAATAGGATTCCATTTTTGAGCTTCTTCACTAAAAGCATTCCAATCTACACTTGATAAGGTATTTAACTCATCAAATGAGTGTTCTTCATTCCAGTTAATATTTTCATTTTTACCTAGCGTATAACAAACTTGTCCTAATGCTTGTAAGAATATACCTTGGAATGATACGTCGCGTTTTATATCTCTCAAATCTTTTAGATAGCCGATTCGTTCATTTTTCAAACCTGAATATTTCAACCATTTTGTACCAAAGATTTGTTCAACTTTCTTCCAGAAATTCCCTACAAATAAGTGGCGATTTTCGACTTCTGCAATCATTTTTTCTGATACATTTTCAATTGGTTTATCATGATTACTGATTGCGAATGAATGCGCTTTAGCAAGAGCAGAAAGAGTGAACAATTTTTGACTGGATTTACCAATGCTTTTACTGTTTTCTTCAATAAAATCAGGAGACATCCAGTTAACTTCGGTTCGTAGATTTATGAGATCTAAGATGGTTGGACTATAAGTTTCGTATTTTAGAATTTGCTCTGTTGATGCTTGAGAGTTTAATGCATTGCCTTCGATGTAAAGTCGACGTTGAGCATCGAGACTTAAGCCTTTTACTACCTTATTTTCAATTTTAGAACCATAAATAACAAAAGGGATTCTTGTCGTATCAAAAACTTCATTAAGTAATGGTTCTAGCTTTTTGAGTTCATCGAAACTGAATTTTTCGGCTGCTGCATCTTCTTCTAATTTTTCTTTTCGAGATATCTCTTTCATTAAAGTCGCTTTTCTGTCCATAAATGCTTGATACCAACAATAAGTACCAACTGAGCGACCTTGCCCATCACCTATTTGTGCATAAGCTTGTCCAAATGAAGGTTGTGCTTTCATTACACCAACGCTTTGGCTTCGGCCTAGATGAGCAAAAAATAAAGCCAGAGAATTGGAATTAACGTCTTGGAATTGAGTTGGGTCGAGTAAATCAAGACTGATTGCATCTGATGATTCATCAACAATTAATTGAAGGCAGCCTAGAAATCCTTCATCAATAGCATTATGTTCAAGATTTTTTAGCACTTTATCCATGAAATTACAAAAGCTTATCATGCGTTTTGATTTCATTACATCATTAGTGATGAGTAAGTCTTGAGTGATTTCTGATTGGTGACCAAGAGAACGCTGAGCTTCAGGGTTCACGGTCAATGCTCCACTTCTTATTTGTTCTGCTATTTCTCTAAGTGAGATAGAACCAGTCAAAATTATCTTACCCAAGTGTTCTGATTTGATAACTGGGGTCATAAACATAGATGCATCCTCCGAAGTTTGTCTTTAACTTGTATTTTACCTGTATAAAAATGAATTATCAATAAAATATAACGTTTTTAGTTTGATCTTTTTGATTTTGTATTTTTATTTAATAAATAAAAATTAAATATCGTTTTTATTGCTACATTAAAAATTTATTTAGATTTTTACATACTGCCTATTGATTTTTTTGAAATTAGTTGTATATTGTTCTCATTCTTGGTTGAGTGGCGCTGAGGGGGAATAGTGAAAGAGAGGTGTTGAGTAAACGTCACCGACTGAAAATGAATCATTCTTAATGCTTTTGTAAAAGAACTCTGGCGTTAAGTAGAACCGCTTATTACTTGAAAGAAAAAGGAGTCGTAATGTGCAATCACAATGAGTTTGATAAAAATTGTAAAGAAGAGCTAAAAATTGATTTAAGTATGGATCGTATAAATACGGAGTCGATATTTGGACCTTATTTGATTGGTGCTTCTAATTATGTAGAAGGAATGGAAACGAAAGATCAATTATATCCATATCCAGAATTTGGTCTTTATATGCTATGGGAGAAAGTTGAGGAAATTGATGGTAATTTTAAAATAAAATGTATTTATGTTGGTAAAGGTGAAGTTAAAAAAAGATTGAGAGATCACATATCAAAAAAAGACTTAGATGATATTTTTTATATTAGTGTTTTTGAATGCAGTAATCGAGTTTCAAAATATTTGGAACAAAATGTACTAGATTGCTATTCATTGACTCTTAACAAAAATGAAAATAATGATGGTGGTGAGAAGTCAGAATTAATTAACTATATTGATGCTAATTGTGAATTTGTTGGTAATGACATTTTCCAATATAAAATGTTAGAGTATGAAGAAAATAAAAATCAAGAAAATGTTATTTATGAATTTTTACTTTCAATCAGTTTAAATGATAAAAATAAAATAAATAAGTGGAAATCTAAGATTAAGAAATATTTGGATAAAGGTAATGTTAGATTCTTGGAGGAGCTTTATTCTTATATTTCTATTTTAATTCGCAGTGGTTATCAACTTAATAAGGATTTACGTGAGGTTTGTATCTATGAACTATCCGTGAGAAGTAAATCAGGAACAGATTTTGTTGGAATTCAAGGTATGGACTATTTTTTAAAATTAAGGCATGAGTACGATAGGTCTTTAAAATTAGTTCATTGTTTTAAATAAAAGTCAGTTGATAGTTAGAGTGTATTGATATTTATAAAAAACATTCTTTAAAAGTAAAATACAATTTTAGAATCTCGTTGTGAATAATTCTAACACTGGTAATTTTGATACCACTCTCCACCATTAGAACAAATGTCCATTCTTCCTCATTCGTGGAGATTTGCTATCACTGATTTTTGTTTGTTTTGAGCAAATTCGATCCAAGCTATGCTTGGATCACTGAGTGTTAACATGCCATGAATCGGCTCTATATGAATCACTCTATTTTTTATCGCGTCTGATAGTAACCCCTTTTAGTTGCTCTCCTGACACCATAAATACGGTATCGTTATCTTGGTTGCAGGTGGTCATATTGTCACTTCTTGAAGCTGCAATACACCATGTATTATTTTGTTGATAATGTTCGGTAATATTGACCGTATGTAAGTACACATCATCTTCTCTCAATACGGCCTCTGATTTTGCTGCTATAAATAACCCTCTTAGTTCTTGCTTCATTCTATCCATTTTCTAATGTTCAATCATGGCATGAAACGATGGTGCTACAATAGTTGACAAAATGACGAGAACACTTACGCTTATGACTAATTATAAAAGTGTTAATCCTTTATTTTTCATGGTATTAAATCCTTTTTAAGTAAGTTATGTAACTTGCATAAGTTAAGTAAGTTAAGTAAGTTACGTAACTTAAATCAGTCTAAAGCGGTTGGCTTTCCACTCGGCTGCATCTATTAAACCTTGGTTGTAATAACCGCCCCAATCGAAGAAGAACGGGCTAAAACTGCCGCTGCCTGTGATATGGCTAACCCCAATACAAGCGATAATGACTGCTGCTGAAATGGCGTATTCAATCGGATCGCCGGTACGAAATCGCCCACCAAATAAGTGAAATCGTCTGTCGCTGTAAGGGGAAAAGGGCACCCCGCTTACTGTCATGGCATCGGTTAAGATGTGGCTGACGCCGCCCCATGCAAAGGCCATCAATAGGCCGTGATAATCCCAAACAAAGGTGAAGGTGATCGCGGCGATTAGCCAATGGGTGAATATGTGTGTCGGTCCTCGGTGTTTAACCGGCTTACCCAAAGCTTTAGAAACATATTCCATCCAATCGGGGGCGTTACTCCCTTTCATTTCTTGGTTGGTTTGTGTGTGTCGAATGACATCAATCAGACCTAACAACCAAGCATCTAAAATAATCGGTGATGTGTGATCACCCATTACGCCATACCTGTTTATCACAGCACTTAACTGCACCATAAATGCTGTGCGTCCCCGTCAAGACGGCATTACGTTGTCACGTATTCCATTACTTTTTATTGTGCTGAGAACCAATAACCACCCATTTATTTAGTGTCGCTGGCGTCGTGTTCCCCGCAACGACAAAGGCTGAATACGTTACCTTATTTTTTGTGATGAGCATCGTAGAGGACGAGTTGATACGACTGCATCAAAGCAGCATAATGAAGGGGATTTTCACTTCCCTATGTATTCCTTTCGCACTGCGCCAACAGTGACAAAGGTTATCGACCGTCCTTATCGCTCTGCGTTAATGGCTCCTTTCGCTATAAACAAGCCAATCACATTACAAAATAAAAACAGTCACTTATGTTACGTTTTGAGATAGCGCGATCAGTGTATTTGTTGCAATGTAAAACGTATTTTATGAGTTACAGGGTAATGATGTTTCTCTCGTACAACCTAACGCACTATAACTTTAATTCTTGCATTTATTTAACTTGCATAAGTTACGTAAGTTATTACACTTACCAAAGTTACTTAATTTACGTAAGGGAAGATGATGGGGAAAATTATTTTGCTTGGTAGCCAAAAGGGCGGCTGTGGTAAATCCACCTTAGCGGTAAACGTGGCTGGCTGGTTAGTGCATCAAGGTCATAACGTGATTTTGGTTGATGCAGATCCCCAAGGCTCTGCCGTTCGTTGGGCGCAAGATCGCCAGGAGCAAGAACCCCTAAAACATATCCCTCACGTACAAGCGTCTGGCAACATTAACCAAACCTTAAAAGATTTAGCGGTCCATTACGATTACGTGGTTGCTGATACCGCAGGGCGTGATAGCCGTGAACTTCGTACCGGTATGGTGATCGCCGATGTTCTGCTTTCTCCTTCTCGTCCATCGCAATATGACTTAGACACTTTGCCGCACTTAACTGATGTATTTCTCCAAGCACAAGACATTAACCCGAAACTAAAAGGTTACTTGGTGCTAAACATGTGTCCGACTAACCCTGTGATCAAAGAAGCGGATGATGCCAAAGAATACCTTTCTGATTTTCCAGAGTTCGGTATGGCCACAACACTGATTTATGATCGTAAAGCGTTCCGTGATTGTGTAGCAGAAGGTAAATCTGTCTTTGAATGGAAAGATGCAAAAGCTAAAGCCGAGATCAGCGCATTAATGGAGGAGGTATTCCGTGGTTAAAAAACGTGAACGTGTGACTGAGCAAAAGAAAATTGATGCTTTTGCCAGTGGTGCTGAAATTAAAATCGTAACCAAAGAAACAACTTCTAAGCGTGAAAAGAAGTTTAAGCGTGTGACTTTCTCTCTAACTGAGCATGAAGATCAACTGGTTGATGAATTATCGCTGAAAGTACGTTCGTTCCGTTGTAATCGTTCACAAGTGGTAAAGGCTGCTTTGGCATTGCTGGAAGCACAGGACGAAAAAACGCAAATTGCTCTGTTAGAAAAACAAAAAGAAAATTAATTTTTGTTTGTTCATTGAGTATGTGCGTTAACTCGAAGAGTTATCCACATATTCAGTGAATAGATCCAATATATAGATCCTATATAGATCCAATAAAGATCCCTGATCGCGCTAGCCCTTATGTACCAAGGGCTACAGAGGAGTGGGGTGTATTCTAATTGGGTTGTGGGTGTATTCTAATTGGGTTATGGGTGTATTCTAATTGGGTAAAGTGGTGTATTCTAATTGGGTTTGAATTTTAAGGTATGTGGACAATATGGCTCAGGATAAGACCCTTCTACCGCACACTGAAGTAGCACCGACACCAGAATTGCAGCTTGTATCAAGCACATCAACCAGTGTTCAGCCTAACGTATTGTTACGTACTGGTGTTTTCACGCCTGTTGGTCGCAAACTAAATATGAACAGTGGCAACATGATGGATTTAACTTCTGATCTGGCTAACTTAGAGCTATGTCAGAAAGAAGGTTATGATTCTGTCACGGTTCGTGGCACTCGCCTTAATGTCGAAACCGACTTCAAAGTGTGGTGTGGCATTGTCTTAGCCTTTAGCAAATTGGGCTTATCATCTAACATCATTCGCCTCAAATTCAGTGAATTTGCCAAATACTGTGGCTACCCTAGCCGCCGTTTTGATAAAAACCTACGTCGTCAAATTGGGGAATCCTTAGAGCGTATCCAAAGCCAGAGCTTAACTTTCCGTCGTAAAGGGGCTGAAAAGGCCGTACACACGGGTATGTTGCTTAAAGCCAGTTATGACGGTGATGAAGATATTGTTGAGTTAATGGCTGATGAATCTCTATGGGATCTTTATCGTCTTGATTACCAAGTGTTAGTCAGTATGAAAGTGCTGTCTAAATTACCTCGCGCCGAAGTGGCACAGTGTTTATATCTGTACTTATTGGCCTTGCCTGAAAATCCTATTCCAGTGTCATTTACTCGCTTACGTGAGCGTTTACGATTGGAAAGCTGCACCAAAGAAGCTAACCGTAAGATCAAAACAGGCTTAAAGAAATTAGAGTCTATTGGCTTTTTGAGTGGCTCTTTCATGACGAAGAACGGTGAGCAGTATTACTGCATTGATAAGCGTTCTAAGAAGCTGACCAACAATTTAGAAAAATCTATCCTAGATGATTAGGTGTACGCTGATTGGGTAAACAACCCAATTAGGACACACCATTGTGACGTATCTTACTGTTTTATGGTGTGCGTTGATTGGGTAAATAACCCAATTAGAATACACTTTGCTGCTTTTAAGGTGGCTATCGGGTGTGCGCTGATTGGGTAATTGGCCTATTCTGCGCTAATTCTGTCTTATGGGTGTACGCTGATTGGGTAAACAACCCAATTAGAATACACCGTCGCAATTTTCCCCTTCCCTTATGGTGCAATTTCTCCTGTTTGTTTAGCGTGATGTTTCTTGTCCAATCAAGGAATGATCATGGCTAATTACGCTTATTTGCGGGTATCAGGTGATACCCAAGACGTAAACAACCAAAAACATGGCATATTAGAGTACTCAAACCGCCTAGGACTGAGTAACTTAGTTTTTGTAGAGGATTGTGTGTCTGGGGCTAAAAAATGGCGTCAGCGGCGTTTAGGGAGCTTGTTAGAGGGATTATCAGCAGGGGATGTGATCATTTTTTCTGAAGTTACCCGTATGGCACGTTCCACGCTGCAAGTATTAGAGATCTTAGAACTGTGTATGGAAAAGCAAATCAGCGTCCATATTGCCAAACAGAACATGCAGCTAGATGGTTCCATGCAAGCCAAAATTGTTGCCACCATCTTGGGGCTAGCCGGTGAAATAGAACGCGAGTTTATCCGAATGCGAACCAAAGAAGCGTTAGCTGCACGTAAAGTGAAAGGCCAAATATTGGGGCGCCCAAAAGGTCCAGCTAAACGTTTAAAGCTCGATGATAAACGCGACCAAATAGAAAAGTATCGAGCTATGGGTTTAGGAATTAGAGCCACCGCAAAGTTATTAGATATCGCACCTAGTACATTGAGTGATTATTTAAAGCGTTGATATATAATAAAAGAATAAGTTGCGTAACTTGCGTAAGTTATGACTGTTAAGTAAGTTTGGTTAGGTTGTATGAATATAGATTTTTCTGATTTTATTGCGTTAGCTTCAATGGTGGTAGCGATTGCGGCTTTACGGATTAGTCGTGAGTCTGCTGCAATTTCAAAAGCTAGTTCGTTGGCGGGGCATCATGGTCCTGCTTCGCTGGCTTATACAAAAGTTATTACTGAATTAAAGGATGTTACTCACGACCTTTACGATTGTAGCTCTACATTGCTAAACCGTTGGGGAAGAGAAATAGAATCAAAAGATCATCGTTCGTGTGGCGGTGTGAGTCCTCGCCCATTACGTCACGTTCTCTACAATGGCTACATGATGACAATGCAATATGGATTAAGTAATCATTCAATGCGCCATACCCTCATCAGTGTCTTGCAAAATGGTATGTATGATTTTAGTGAAACTGAATACCAAAAATTACTGAGTAAGGTTGATAATACCTATGATGATGTTGAGGGGGTATTGGGTACTCCATCAACAAGGTTAATTACTCAGTCATCCGCTTTTCGTTGGATCTGTTATCAACTCATTAAGCGTATTTCTCATGGTGAATGGCAAAATATATGGCGTGGATCCTGGGATGAAAATGGCTGGCTGACTCAATACCAAAATGAATATGTAAAGGTAAAGCCTGTACTAGAAGCGGCAAGAAATACGCTGTTAGATGAAAAAGCACGGTTAGAACATACAGCGTTACCGCTTAGTAAAAATACAGAACTTTTTAATAAGTACAATGAAGCCTTGAGTGCAATCAACAATATTCTTGAGTGTAGCGATATGGCGTATTTGCAAGCTCATGATAGTCCAATATTGAAAGAGGAATATTGTCTTTTAGTTTTGTGTGCAATGACATCAGTACAGTTAACTTATTATAAAATAAACCAATTAAATGGATTTGATGACAATTAGTGTATTTTTATAATTACGTAAGTTATGTAACCTTCATAACTTACGTAATCTGTTAACTACAACGATCTTCTAGAACAGGGTTCTTATTACCTTGTACTTTTTCAATTCTTTCTGAGCGCTCACATTCCCATTTAGTAACAGGGTATTGTTTATCCCACGCTTCCATTAATTGGCGTTGTTGGCGGCTCATTTTGTATTTTGGATATACAGCTTCAAAGTACATATAAGTACGCGCAACGATTCCTCGCGAACGTTCAGGCGGCTGTGCCTTCTTGCTTTTAGAACCGTGTGATACTTATACGGTGATCAGCTTTCGTAAAAAGCGTGGCCAACTGGAATACATTGAAGTCACACGACAATCGGGGATTTACATGCGACATGTTAGAAGGTACGTTCACAGAAATGACAGGGCTGTATACATAGTAGTAGGTGATGATAGGTGTTAAAAAGCCCTGCAAAGCAGGGCTATAGCTATTTATGCATACCGTTCTTGGTTTGTTGATGTAATAGACTCTAATCCAAATATTGATACGGTCATAAGTGCTGCTGGGTCTGAATTATCAACAGGGCATAAAACAATAGAAGTATCATCAAAACTAGCAACAATGCCTATAAATTTCGCACCTGATATTGTCGTGATTTGGCATTCTATTTTGTGTACTTTTAGATAACCTAAGCGACGTTGAATATGATTATTTTTATTGCTCATTATAAATTCCTATTAATTCAAGAATCTTATTAAAATCATGCGGTGTACGAACTTTTATTTTCAGTAGTTCACACCAAGCTAATTCAGGTATTTGTCTTAAATTACTATTTCTCCCGTAAGGAGTAGTTTCAGGTGTTACTAATGAATAATGTTTGTATATATTTTTCGGTAATACATCAATAAGATCGTTGCCCCCACAATAACGAGGAATGAAAATACTAGCGAATTTTGTTTTTTCGACAGCAATGACGATATCAATGCTAGAACATAGAAAAGGGGTTAATTTACTCGTTGGTTTATATTCTGGGTGTGGAATAATATTAATATTCTCATCAGAAAATTTAGTTAATATATCTTCACTATACATTCGTTTATCTTCAGACATAGAACCTGAGATAAGGGCGCTTAATGCTTTTGTGGTATTACGGTGTTGTTCGTTTATTGCTTTTTCTAACCATGGAAGAAAAGCCTTATAATCAAACCGCAACGTTAAGCTAAGACCTAATATGCTAGTACGATCATAACAGTAGCGCTCTAAAGAACCTTTATCACCAATAATTGTTTTAAATGATTTTGAAAGAGCTTGGCTACGAAGTGTTAGTTTACTCTCAAGCTCAGGCATAATTAGCCCTTTAATACCTGCTAAGTCAGAAAAATCATAGATAATATCAATATTTGTGACGGGATATTGTCCAGAGGGTGGGGCTTGTGTGAAACGGCGCGAAGGATCATTTACCCATTTTAACATGGCAGAGTAATCATCACCGAATTCATTAAATTCTTCTTCCGAAAGCATTTTACTGGGTTTATTTTTATCTCGACTATTAATCAAATTAAGATCATCACAATTAGGGGCAAGTTGATTGAAATAGTCATTACTGCAAGGATCTTCACCCTCCTCTTTCTTTTTTATTGCAAATAAAAGCGCACAAATTGTCACATAAGTATCTGTTTTTAAGATCATTTCATTTGCGATGTCAATGCTATCTGTCTCTATTAGAGTGTCATGTTTTTCTAGTGATTTAAGTAATTGACCTAAAGAAAGTACTTGGTTTTTAATGTGGTACATATTAAAGATGTAATCTTCATCAACTAGTTTTTTTATGTCATCTAAATAGAGCTGTTTAGCTGCAAAACGGCCGATATCATCACTAACTTCCTTTCCTCCTAATTTAATGGTTAATGTTTCTTGCGTTGCCGATTTTATTTCTTCAATGAATCTCTGGTTTAGTAATGTTGCCGTCATGTGTTGTTATCATCCATTTTGTAGGCTTATGAAATACAATAGTCGGCTGTTGATTTTTAGTCAAATTCAAATAATAAAAAATGACCAAAAAAAAGATATTGATCATATTGGTTCTTTATTGGGCGTTTTTTTTGTTTTTTTTTAGCCTTAAGTATATTAGTGTAGATTTCATTGGTTACTAAGGATATTCATGATGCCTCAGAAAAAAGCACCTAAACGCCTAGCGCAATATATTAATGCCGCGATTGCTGTATCACCAAAGTTACAGATTGAAATTAGCCAAGAAGCTGGGTATTCGACATCCAATAACCTCACGATGATAAAGCAAGGAAAATCCCGGGTTGCACTGAATAAAATAGAGCCTTTAGCGAACGCGTTGAACCTCTGTCCAATCAAACTAATGAATTTAGCGCTGGAGGAATATGAGCCTGCTATATTTGAATTTATTCAGAAAAAAAGCACTCTACTATCAGCAAATGAGCAAGCCATCATCGCGATTTATCGTATGTGTGCGGGCACCAAAGAGCTAACACTCAGTAAAAGTACTACCGATAGGTTAACGCAACTTTTTCTTGAACTAGAAGCTTAATTACCTAAAAGAGAGTGTTGAATGATTAAATTAGAGTTTAGTGAGAACGAATATCCCTTTAATAGATTATTCTCATACTTCATAAAAGTAGGATAAATATAATATTCTAAAATTGTCAATTTAGATGAGTTAACCAATTTATAAGAAAAAGTATTTTCTTATAAATATAGATAGTAAATTAATATTATTAAATGTGTAAAAGGAATTTAAATGGATCAGTTAAAAATAAAAATAACAAACGGAAATATAAAAAATGGTCACTTTTATATTCCGACTAGTTGTACTATTTTCCCCACAACCTCATGGGGAGGGAAGAATAAGAGTGAGATGGGGAGCAAATTCAGTGTCAGCTTTGAAGGAACTGGCGAAACCATAATGACGGATATTGACGGAAGTAAACGTATATTACGTATGTCGCGTGGACAAACATCTCGATTTTACAAGAAACACCATTTATCTGAAGGCGATATAATCTGTATAACGAGAGAGGAAGGTCTTAGATTCAAAGTATCAATTTCTTGTTGATGCCAAGGACAAGAGAAATTGTAACTTACGTCAGATCCCTGAATTGGCATGGTGTGAATTGCTTAAGGTAAAAATTCGCACACAAAATGAGTTGGACAATGTCATTAGCTTGATCAGCGAATAGTCATGAGGAGAAGCAAGGATGCAGTTATCTCATCATGCTCAGCAAAGAATTTGTGAGCGAAATTTATCCTTACAGGATGTTGAATTAACACTCGACTATGGCGTGGTGATCAAAGAAAAATCCACCACTCAGCGAGTCATTTTAGAACGTAATGGTATTTGGGTGGTAGCTACAACGGGCTGGGAGCCCTACGTGATCACCGTATTTGAAAAATGACAAAGAAAAGGAATATCCCCATGTTATCTCAATTTAGTCAGTCAGTAGCGTCACTATCGTTTCCGTTGCAGCAATTACCAGACTCACTACGATTAGCCAAAGCCTCATCGCTTGAAATCTATTACGCGCCTTTTGATCACATTAACACTGCTGCTAAAGTCGTGATTTGTGGGATCACGCCTGGGCTTCAACAGGCAGACATTGCCTTGCAGAAAGCTCAACAATTGTTAGCTTCTAATACGCCATTGGCGGTTGTTAGTCAGCAAGCGAAAGAAACCGCCAGTTTTGCAGGCCCTATGCGTCGTAACTTAGTCCGTATGTTGAATCACATAGGGCTACAGGGCCGATTAGGGATCGCAGATTGTGAAGAGCTATTTACCACGCGCAAAGATTTAGTGCACTACACATCAGCTTTACGTTATCCCGTCTTTGTTAATGGGAAAAACTACGGTGGTCGAACTCCGAAAATGCTCAAAGAGCCACTATTAAGAGAAACGATAGAGCAATACCTTGGTGAAGAATTGCGTCACCTTTCGGCTGATACATTGTATATCCCATTAGGTGATGCTGTCGCTGATGTTCTGTTCTTCATGGCTGAGCATGGGGTCATTCAGCGTAATCAAATTTTAGCGGGTATGCCTCATCCATCTGGCGCCAATGCAGAGCGTATCGCTTTCTTTTTAGGTGAAAAAGCGAAAGAAGATCTATCTGCTAAAACTAACCCCGCTATTATCTTAGAGAAAAAACAGCAATTATTGGCGTTATTAAAATAGCATTTTTAGCTATTACTTGCAGGTAATGTGCATACTGTAATACAAGCCTTACCTGCTAAGTACTAGACACTTTCTCTTCGCTAATACGATATAACTATTATTCAGTTATTGTTTAACGCATTGATATATAAAAAGAGAATAAGTTACTTAACTTACGTAAGTTAAGTAACTTATTTAGGTTGTCTCCACTAAGGCACATCAACCGAGCAGCGTATCACCGCTGCACCACTCAGGCTCTACAACGATGAGCGGCAGATCCCGCGATTACCTCATTGATAAACGTCTGCACCAACTCTATACCCGACTACGTGAATGCAATCCAAGTGTATTGGATATGGTGAATGCGCTTAATTTTGTACTTAAGCAATATCCAGCATTAGGGCCTGTGATTGCTACTTGTCACGATCTGGAATGTTTTATTGAAGCGGTAGAAAGTTACGAGCAGGAGGGGGCGCTATGAGTGAGCCGTATTATATGGAAATAGCCAAAACCATTTTAAGCCAGCTCGGTGGTAACCGTTTTATTACCATGACCGGCGCAAAACATTTTGTCGGCCTTACCGAACCTGGGCTGCAATTTGATTTACCTACCGACACGGGGGCAATTAATAAAGTGACACGGTTACGGGTAATTTTGGATCCGTGTGATACCTACACGGTGATCAGCTTTCGTAAAAAGCGTGGCCAACAGGAATACATCGAAGTCACACAGCAATCGGGGATTTACTGCGACATGTTACTATCTAACATGCAAAATGTCGTTTTAAGTCTTGTATTTAAAATGAGCTTAAATCTACGCATAAAAATAATCTTGTCGCCGTGTAGAAAGCGTTAGGTATGTTGAGGGTAATTATGAATTTATTGGGTGAATGTACACTTCTTGGTGCTTCATTATTGGGGCTCAGAAATTAGAGTTTGCTTTGTACGGTGTTGTATCACATTTATCTCATGCCTATGACGGTAAAAAAGATAAACGTTTTACTGAACTTACTCCAGAGCAATTTCTGAGGGGGGCCTGTTGATGACTTAAAGCTAACGCTAGGACAACTAGAAATGGCATTTGGTGAAAAGTTAGAAACCCAGAAGAGTTCTTAAAGAGGTTTATTGATAAATGTGAGTACTGGCAATCAGTTCTAAATGGTTTTTTGTGGTTCTTAATGCTGGAAGCTGCAAGGAAAGAAGGGCGTATCGAAGAAGTAACCCTATCAGAATATCAGCACTCACAAATTATAATTTATCTAGCTCACGTCAAAAAAAACATCAAACGATCCTAGTGAAGATTCAATAAAATTTGCTCTTAAGTAGGGCTATTTAACAATATGTATCTAAAGCGATCTGATGCGTGTTAAATTGACTAGAGCTTTAACTTAAACTCTAAAATTGTCACGCGTGACAAAATCACCTCTAAAAAACTTAGATGCTCATTAAAGTTATGCTCTTTTCACTATTTTTCACCATGACTTGGTGAAAAAACTTAACTATATAGTTAAGTTTTAGATTAAATTACCCATAACTTAACTATATAGTTAAGTTATAGCGGCTTTTTTCAAAATTAAATTCAGTAAAATTTGCTCTTAAATAGCTCTATTTAACAATAAACATCTTTCACGTACTTCGAATCGAAATCATCGTTCGCGTGAATTTGATGGTGAAACGGGTGTTTTCCATAGAGAACCAATCTCAAATAGGTACGCTTTGGATTGGGTATATTTTTGATGGATTTATCACTTGTGGACACTCCGAGAATAAAGCCCGCCAGCGAGACGCGACATTCATTTCAAACCACGCCCTTACACCATCACGTTAAAACGCCTTCGTGTGAAAAGCCGCAATGCAAGCATCGCCACACCAAGGCAACGTCATGGTGTTGTCGGGGCGGTTTTCCATTCATTTTGCCGCTGGCTAGCTTAGGAGCTTGCTTCCAACCCCTGTCCCCAATCTTGGGGAAGTTTACGCTTCGCGCAAACAAGAGCCTGTCGCACCGTAATGGCTCACGCTCTTAGGTTTAACAGCATTGTTTTGTGGTTCGCCATTACCGTGCGTTTGGGTATCGTGGGTGCTGGCGCTTCATAATTACGGCTACTTGGTGCCTTTTGCTGGCACAAAGCAGCCTTAACATAATGGTTTTTATGCGAAATGTTACGTGCCTAACTCCAGCAAGCTGGCGGGCACTGGGCACAACGCATAAAACGGCAATTATGTTAAATTTTCCGCGCTCAGTTTGGCATCGGTGATCGCTTTAGCCACAAGCCAACATCAAAAGCTGCCTGTGTGTGTGGTTACATTTGGCATCTTATTAGCGTGGTTAGGCTGCTATGTTGGCAGTACCTGCCAATTACCTCGCGCTTCGCACATCGGCTTCCACAACCTCCCCCGCCCACCCAATGTAGCCCGCTTGGTACTAAAAAATGGTGTCTACGTCTTTGGCCTGTCCGTATTTGGTTACAGGCTTTATTTACTGTATTTCTATCGCGGTCTACGTGGGCTGGTCGTTGTGGTAAATCAAGATCCAAAGCAATAAAAAAGCCTGCTGGCGCAGGCTTTTATCGTTCACTTCATTGCCCAAAAAGGTAAAGGGTAATTATTTGATACAGGAAAGTAATGATGAATACCCTCTTGTTTCTGCTTTTCTATTCTACTTTTAGCTTCGAATATACCGGTGTTAAATTTTTTAATAGGCCTTTTAAAGCGATCTCTTGTTTTTGTTTTGTTATAAGAGATCCAATCAACCATGGATAAGTTAGGTAATAGATTACTTTCGTTAAACTTTTCTAAATTAAGGTATTCATCTATTGTGCTTACAGCTTCATGTATACTAATGGTATATTTATATGGCAATGAAGGATGTAGATCTTCATGGTAGAGATATTTTTTAATTAAAAAAGTAGTAAGTTGCTGTAAGCTATCCACTTTATTTTTTTCTGGTAGAGCGATAATTTCATTACCTGAACACATTACATACTCATAGAACGCCCCATATTCTAGTCTGTTGTACAATAATGCAGAGAGGGCTGACGGAATTTGTGATACTTCAGTTATATAACCCATACGGCAATTACGATGCCATTTTGCTATGCCACCTAGTTTAGATGTGTCCATATTAAGTATCTTTTCTTTTTCTTTCTCATTCGTGACATAAAGTCCTTTTATCTTTTTGGATAACATGTCACTGATTTGTTTAGTCTGGCCTAACAAACACAATGTTTCTAAGACTTCTTTATTTAGTTTTATTATGCCTTCTTGCTTAAAGAGAACACCGTCTATTAGTGAGTCAATTCTTGGTTGGGGATAGGTGGATCTAGTTGGAAAAAGTAATTCTAATACCCAAGAAGACCACTCTTCTAAAACGTCATCAATTGAACGCATGATCAATTCAGTAAAATCACTTTTATCTAAGTTGATTCTTCCATCACTACAGGCCTCAAGTAAAAGATCAAGTGTTACTTCTTGGTCATTATATGATTTAACTACATGACCAAAAGTGAGAGGCGAATAAATATTTGAAAAGGAGAATCTCTGCATTCGATGTAAGCTGAATTCATCAGTGTCTTTTCCTAATAATTCCTTTCTATCTATTTTTTTTTCTAATCTACATTTAATAACAATATTCAGAAGTTCTTCTGGATCAGGAAGATACAAAAAACGTTGAAAAATCAATAATGGATTTTTTAAAATAGAATACATTGCCTGAAAGGAATATGGGTGTTCGATGTACGAATGAGAAAATAAAATAGAGTTATCTTCCATCGCTCTCTCTACTTGAAGAACATCATACTTGCTAAGTAAAGAGTCTTTATTTTTTATCGTCTCAAGTATTTCTAGAGCACTATCCCCTTTATCTAGCAAACTTAATACGTAAGATATCTTGTTTTTCTTTTCCTTATCCCTTTCTGAATTTGATGTGTAATTATTTGATAGAGCTTTTGTAACCGCGCCAGTAAAGCGCATCTGCTGCGTAAAAAAATCAGAATTTTTTCTATCACTATTAAAGTTTCTTACCGTATATGAGTATAACGATACTATTTGTTCGAAAATGTAACCATATACTCGCTTTATCTCATTATTTTTCGAGTTAATATTGAAATTAACTAAATTATCTATGTTTTTATTCATTGTTTAGATCTATCTTTATTTTACCTATTATGGTGATATATTTTATTTTGTTGTGTTTTATCTGTCACCTTTTTATTTCAATTGTGTAATTATGTCTTTGTTTTTTATCACTATTTTTGTTGACGTAAGGCGGTTTTGAGCGTTAGTCTAATTAAACATTAACAATTACAGGTAATCCTAAAATGAATATTGATAATTTCAACGCTACACCAACTTCACCAAGCAAAAGTACAACGGGAGAAGTGTTAAAGCTTCATGATGCTGAAATGAAAATTTTAAATAGTGGATCGCAAGGAATAAAAAGACTGGCAAAAATGAGAGCGTTAGATCTACAAGAAGCGATGCCCTCAATGTCTGATGAGGATGCAGAAAAAGGAGGTGCAGCCTATGTAATGCTCAAAATTATTGGAATAAATGGAGGTTTAACGGAAAGTACGCGTGATGAGGTTAAACGCTTAGAATCAAATAATGTGTAATAACAAGTAAGGTTAAAATAATGAGCATCGAAGTTAAGCCTGATATCTATTTTACACCAAATACAAAAGAAGAGGCTGATAAGGCTAATAAATTATATAACTTGCTTTTACGAGCAAAAGATCAGACCCATAGAGAGAATGAAAAAGCAGCAAAAGTAAAAATTAAAAAGAAGAGGTATACCTCTAATGATTTTTTAAAAGAGATGCTTTTTGATGCTATGAGTGATGTTGATGGAAGAGAAAGATAATGAGTGATTTAAAACCTTTTAAGGGAGGGAAAAAGAAGAAAATCACTATAGGAAGAAGACAAGCCGAAAGAGCAACTGAAATCTGTAATCAAATAGGTAAGACTCCCGAAAGATTAATTAAGGATGAAATCGAAAAAAATACACCACGAGAAGCGAGAAACTCATAAAAGTTGCCAGTACGTAAAATGTGGTTTGTAACTACGTACTGGCTTATTAGCACACTTTGAAAGGATAGTTACAGACATTAATATGTTATTTTGACTGCTATTTTATGTATACCCTAACGAAACCACCTCCCTCTGCCTCTCAACTCTTACCGCTTCATTTGTGAAACCATCTATACTAAACTGATTTTAGAAACTAACTTAAATTAAACCAGTTTAGGGGAAACCATGCTGATCCGTGCTTACCTTCGTGCCTCAACCACCGAGCAAGATGCCCAACGGGCAAAAGAAGAACTGAAAGCTTTTGGCGCCAAATTTGGAAGTCGTATTGCTGGCTACTACATCGAAAACCAATCAGGCACCAAGTTAGAAAGACCGGAACTTAACAAGCTGATAGATGATAGCGAAGCCGGTGATGTGTTGCTGATTGAAAAGATGGATCGCCTCACTCGTTTACCTTGGCTTGAATGGAAAACCTTAAAAGCCCGTATCATGGAAAAAGGGTTAGTGATTGTAGTGGCAGATCAGCCGATGACGCATGCAGTGTTCAGTTCGGGTGAGCAAAACAGTATTACCTTGGCCTTAACTGAGTTTATGTTGGATTTAGGCGCCGCGATGGCCCGTGATGATTACGAAACTCGCCATAAACGCCAAGCGCAAGGTATTGCGAAAGCAAAAGCAGAAGGTAAGTATCGTGGGCGCCGTGTGAATGAATCACTGCATCAAGATATACGAGATCAGTTAAAACTTGGGCGTAGTTATTCAGAGATACAGCAGAAGTTAGGGTGTAGCAGGGCGACAATAGCGAGGGTGGTGAAGGAGAGTAAATTATAGATATATTAAATTAACGATTTTAAATCTGTATATTGTCCGTCTTATATGGTGTTTAACCATTAAACTATTTAATTGCTATAAGTTAAAATAAAGAAACTTGCTCGTCTTGCTTATGTTCAATTATTTCTTCAGGTAACTCTAAATAGCTTAAAATAGCATCGCGGGTTTTTTGCATCGAATCTGCAACGTTGTTAAAGACATAAGCGCCTTCTTTGTTTTACTTCATCAAGGTATTTGTCCACTCGGAGTTCCATGTTTTTGTTTTTTCATCAAATGCATTTCAGTCAACCGTTGCTAATACATTCAACTCATCGAAGCTATGATCTTCATCCCAATCGTAAATAGCACCAAGCTTGTGACACACATAACCTAATGACTAAAGGAATATCGCTTGGAAAGAAATATCACGTTTAATATCTCTTAAGTCTTTTAAGTGATCTATACGTTCACTTTTCATACCTGCGAATTTTAGCTACTTATTTCCGAATAGCATTTCAAATTTTGATCAAAAGATGGGTTAGCATTCATAACTCCTGCACCTTGGCCTGTTCCCATATGAGTAAAAATAATGTTAATGGACCTGATTTGTATTCTGCATCTATTTTTGTGTCATCTAGGAGTTCAACGGAAACGGCATCAGATGATTCATCTATGATTAATTGCAGGCTTCCTAAGAAACCTTCCTCAATAACTCCTCTTGTAAATTGCTAAGTACTCTGTCCATAAAATTACAGAAACTAACTATACGTTTTGACTTTATTACATCTTTAGTTATCAGTAAGTATGTAGTGGTCAATAAATACTGGCCACAGTTTTAGAGGTTAACCAATATAATCG
>NZ_JADQAQ010000054.1:17671-24006 GCF_022129445.1 Photobacterium sp. Ph5 | reverse complement strand
TTGAAGTATAGGAGATAATTTAACAGTAGCTGTTAAATAGTGGTAATCAGGTTTATTTATAAAGACAAACGTAGATACTCTGAATGCATTATTATTGATACAATAGTGGTAATAACATTATTGGGAACGTTATGTTCAAATAGGGGATGAAGCGTGCATGAATTAACCGAAAGCGATTACGATATCCTTCATGCAATGGAGAATATTGTTGATGGTATTGCTGCAATGTGGGGAGAGCATACAGAAGTGCTACTACATTGTTTGGATGCAAATAATCCATCAATTATTAAAATTGCGAATGGTCATATTACAGGGCGTGAAGTCGGTGCGCCAATCACGAATATTGCGTTAGTGAAGCTGAATGAAGGTAAAGATGTTTCTGATGCTTATATTACCAAAAGTCCTGATGGTAAAACATTGCGTTCGTTAACAACCATTATTCGAAATAAACAAAATAAAGCAATTGGTATGTTATGCGTAAATTCTAATTTAGATGCACCGTTTCAGTCGATGATGCAAAGTTTATTACCTAATATCCATTCACATTTTGAGTTTGGGGTAACATCTGAAACGTTCGCAAGAAATAATGATGAAATGATGCACAGTTCAATTGAGAATGTGCGAGAGCAAGTGGTGAGTGATAGCAGTATCCCACCATCGAAAAAAAGCCGTGAAATTGTCACTCGTTTACATGAGTTAGGTATTTTTGATTTAAAAGACAGTGCGCAAATTGCAGCGAAAGGGTTAGATATTTCTATCCATACTATTTATCGCTATTTGCGTGAAATCCGATCGCATTAAAATATTTAGACTCCAATATTAGAGCGTAGATCTACCAATTCCATTTATTATTTATTAAATGGAATTGGTATTTAGTTTAAATTATTTGTTAGTAATTATTTAATTTTAACTCTATATGTTACGTAGCCACTTTCTGCTGGTATTAAATTACCACTCAACATCCACTGAACGCCACCTTCATATCCTACTATGTTGTCACCATTAAGAGTGGTAACGTTGCAGCCAGTTAAACTCGTAGGTCTATTAACTTCAGGGAAAGAACAAAGAATGGGAGCATCTAATTTAGTATATTCAGGAACAACATCAAATAATGTAATAGAGTTAATATTCCCTAACCCATTATTAATAAAAAAGATTTTATATTCTAATATATCTCCAGGTTGAGCCTCATTACGGCGTTTTTCGGTGTCATTTTGAGTGATGTTTTTTACCGTTTTGGTGATTTCTAATTCTCCCGCGCCTTTAAAACTAACAATGAGAGTATCGGTGTTGCTGATTGTTTGACTAAGTGTACTGCTAGCAAAATCCATAGTGGCATTTAGTTGATAGCGATACATTGTATGTAAAGGCACATTATTAGGTACCATGATTTTTATAATGACACACACTTCTGTCGTGGTATTAGCACTGACAGATGTAGGGTTAATAATTAAGCTATCAGAGGCCGCTAACTCCTCATCACAGTTTGGATCAGAATAAATCATATGGCTCCATGGGTAGCCTGATGGTACGTCGGCAATATCCGTGACGTCAAAACTGACATTACCACTGGTATTAACCTGAAATTTATGACTAAAAAACACCGGAACGCCGAGCTCACCTTCGGTATAATTATCTGGTTCTAATGTAGGTACAGTTACTTTACCAAAATCAAGATGATTTAAAATATCCCCTGCCGTTGGTGTGACGAGAAGTATACTATCCGTAATTGAACTATTAACAACTTTACCGACTAAATTTAAAGACGCATCTGTAATATCGACTTCAGAAATATTGACCCAAGCAGCTTGAGATATTACCTGCAATTTGATTTGTTTATTGGCGAGTTCAACAGGGATAGTAAAAGAGTAGCTACCATCCCCCGATGTGATTGTTTGTTGGATCAGTTGATTTGGCACATAGCCGGTAATGGCACTATCGTCATAAATTGCTTTAACAATAAAATTTGCTAGCCCGCGTTCTTCTCCTTCTTGTGTACCATCATGCGCTATCGCAACGCCTTTGCCATTATCTTCAAACACCGTACCATTCAATATGATTTGATTGATAAGATTGAACATATAATCTTCAACTTCCCCGTTAGCAACGGTGCCTATTGGGCTATCACAGTTATCGGCAGCATCACATAATCGGAAGCGAATAAAACTATCACCATTATATCCCTCGGTATAAGCCGCATTAAGCGTTATAGGCACATTATTTATTCCATTAACAACACTATAATCATCTAATACTAATTCACCAGTATCGTTAAAATCACCGTCACCATTTAAATCAACGAAAATGTTAAGAAAGCCACTGTTCCCTGTGACAGTAATGGGAAGTGTTGTTGAGGTGGCAACAATAATATCGGCAGGGACTGGTATCGCAACACCATCTTCATCATCTTCGCCCGTGGTATTATCACCTGTCGCATCATCACTGTAAAAATAATACAGATCCGGATCCCATACCGTCCCCAATATTAAGTCTGGGGTACCAGAACCATCTACATCCTCATTACGGTGCCCGACTTTACCATAACTGCTAGGTGCATCACCTTTATCTATACTAGAGATACACCCTGCGGCATCATGAAAATCCACTCGAGTGTAATCACTTGGGATCACAAATGAGGCGTCTCCATTGAGTGTATTAATACGGTACATCCCTACTTTATTGAATAAATCGTAATCGCCATTACCATTAGTATCGTGATCACCACCAATCGTAAAGGCATAGAAATGATTCAAATCATCGGTCGCCACCGCCCCAGTCCAAATATTTGGCGCTTTGGCACCATTAAAGTTTAGCGGAATAGTGATGATGCTATCCGTCGTCGGATTATAACCGTATAATACTGGTGATGTTGGTTCGGTTTTCGCCCCCTCTATCGAACTGGCGTCAATGAAACCATTACCGGTTAAATCGACACTGTAAATTAAGCCATCATGTTCCGATACTGCCCAGTCAGAGCCAATACGAATACCATTAGGGTTGGTACCAATAATCTCTAGAGGAAGTTTCTTCACGCTGTAAGTCATGGCTGCTAAATCAATACTGATCAGACTGTCCCAGCGATTCATAGCAATATAATAAGTGCTGCCGTCACGTGAAATAGTCCCCATATTAGCAGTAAATTCTCCGCCGATATTTTCAGGTAAACGGTCGCCTTCATTGAGTACCACTGGACCACCACCATCAGTAGAATCAATACTGTAATTACCATCTGCATAAATGTAACCCAGCGGAATGAAACTTGTACCGCTGGTATCGGTTACAACCAGTGCAATATGGCTACCATCAACATAAGTGGAATACATTTTCCCTGTCATACGATCAAAGGCTAATCCATTCATTAAACGATAATTAACATTCGTTTTTATCGGATCAAACATAAAAGTAAACGGTTGATCTGGCTCTACCGATGAATAAGTGAAATTGTTGCCATCATCATTTGACTCGGTAACATAAAGTTTGTCACAGGTATTATTTAGATTAAGATCAGAAATAAAGATACGGTAATCTTCGACTTCGCCATCCATTACCTCTCCGAGAGGTGCATTACAATCGGTATTTGAGCAAACACGGACTCGCATGTAGGTATAGCCTAACGTTGCGGTCGTTGGAACCGTGATCGGATGGCTCACTGCGGTATTGGTGGTTACCGCAGGTACGTTAATGATAAGTTCACCAGGATCATCCCAGCGACCATTTTGGTTCCAATCTATCCACGCATACAGGTTAACATTACTGAGGTTTGAGCCAGGATCTAGCGTTGCCGTGATGGTGATATTTTGATTACTGCCAGGACGCATATCGGTGTTGTAACTCACACCATCTTCATCATTAGGGGCATCAGTGGTGTCGTCTTTGGTAGCGGATATATTGTGTAATGTTCCATCATCAGTATCCCAGACCGTACCTAACGTAATATCCACTTGGCTATCATTATCAAAGTTATACTCGTGATGGCGCGCGCCATTATCGGATTTAGTCGTATTGTAATTATTATTTCCTGTACCCGCAGCGCTATCTGGCGCATCACCATAATCAATCGCAATTAATCGAAATGTATAAGTACAGTTATAACTATTGCCATTAGTGACACTTAAAGGATTGGCACAAGAAAAGGAGACTAATTCATAATCACTAGAACCAGTCCATGTGAAAGTATATGAACTTGGCGTCATTGGTTTGGTTTCGCCAGAAGAAAAAGTAACCGCGATTGCCGCTGAATCGGTAGCGATAAGATCAAAATCAGAGGCTAAAGCCGAGCCATTTTCAACTACAGCATTAAGGGTCATACTGGCTTGCACAAACGAATAAGCGCGAAATCGGACTTTATCTAATGCTGCTCCCGAACGGCCATTAAAGCCTGCAACAGCTTGACCTGAAGGGGCGACCACACGATTATAAAAAGTGCCAGGGTAATTACGGTTTGGACCGATGATACCAGTTGATGGTGTAGCAGGCGCCGGCCCTATTTCTAATCGATTGGTACCTGAATTAAATATAACAGGAGCACAATAGAGCTTAAACCAGCCCATGACTGGATGTGTGGTTGTACTAGCTTGTACCCCGACAACCGCTTGATTGGCTGGGCAATCGCCAGAATATAATGTGCCTGTTGTTGGTCCTCCCCAAGGTGTCGTTCCTGCGGCAGTAAGGGTGGCGACATTACCGACAACGGATACTTGTGAACATTGTCCTCTTAGCGCAGTACCATCTAAATTACCACCAGTGTTTTGATTATAAAAATCAAAACCTGTCATTAATTGTCCTGATGGGCACATGCGTTCACCAAATTCACCACCACCATTTCCACCAATATCAAGTAGTGTACTTTGGTATACAAGTCCCACACCTTCAGCTGCATAAACTGGAGGGACTATATACAAAAATAGGTAGCCTAAAAAAACAATAGTTGTTAGTTTTATTTTGGTTAACATTATCTTTGGCATAGATAATACCTTATTGAATCTATATTAAGTCAGTCCTCATAGTTATAAAAATATCATTATATTTTTGTGAGATATTCTTTTTTTTAATAAACATTTTAACTTATGATTTTAATTTTCAAATTTAATAAAAAAATACCTTTTGTTTTAAATTAATTTATTATTATAAAGTATAAACGACATTTTGTTTATTATATGTTTTTTCTTTTATTTAATAGATGGTTTGACTTTTTTTAACTTATATTTTTATTTGAATGTAATTTTTTATCTCATCAATATACTTTCAATTTTATAAGTTTGTTTTATGAAAAAGAATATTGTATCAATATGTTGTAAGTTATTTATTATCATAACGATATTTTTATTTTCTACTGTTCTACATGCACAACAATGTAGTTCTGGGATCAGTGTGTCTAACGTCGAATATTATTTTGATGGGGATGATCAACCCGGTACAACAGGTTGGGGGGCGCGTAATTTAACCGTAAACCCAAGTGGATTAACAGGCAGCACGGGAACGGTAGGTCGAATTATTGTTAATTCGACGTGGGGATGGAACAACGGTAATCAGTAGACGAATCGTAATGATGCCACAGAAGCAATTAATATCACCTTAACCATTAATGGCGTGACGTATGCACGATTAACACCCCCCAGTAATAGTCAAAATACAGCGACATTATCGGCACTCAATAGGGCGACATTTACCAGTGGTGGAGGGAATGTCAATGTTAACGCGTTTAATCAATATACACATAACGCACAACTGTTGTTACCCAGTTCAGTAACCACTGTATACAGTGTGCAAATAGCGGGTACAGAAACCCCATTTCAACGTTCTGGTGGCTTTTCTGGTATCTCTGCTGGGGATGATGGCGGTATTCGTATCAATTCGATTTTACAGTGTGGTTTTGAAGCAACGGACGTGCCGAGTAGCTATGGAATAGCACGTCATAACAGAGATCTGATTGCCAATAATTTGCGCTTAGGGGCTAATGTCAGTTATGAGTCTGCCAATTTTAGCAGTGCGTTAGCAGATAGAGATACCTTTGATGATGGGATTAGTGGATTTCCACAAAACATGATTGATCCTGTTACTGGGGCGATCAGTTTAACGGCGATGGTAACGAATGGAACGGGAAGCAGTAGCCAACTTGCCGGTTGGATTGATTGGGATCAAGATAATGCATTTTAAGCAGATGAAGGTATTACGATTACGGTACCCGCCGCGGGAAGTTCAAATGCTGAATGTACAAATACTGGCGGTAATGACTTTTCTTGTACCTTAAATCTTATTGTTGCAACGGCAGATAGAACGAATAGTGGTTATTTTTTCTCGCGGTTTCGATTATCAACCGCATCATTAACGACAAG
>NZ_JADQAQ010000054.1:0-17571 GCF_022129445.1 Photobacterium sp. Ph5 | reverse complement strand
TACAAGTACAAGTACAAGTACAAGTACAAGTACAAGTACAAGTACAAGTACAAGTACAAGTGACTGGCGGTGAAGTGGAAGATTATCGTTTTTGTATTGGTTGTTTTGATATTAGCGAAATCGATACTACAGAGGTGAGTTTAGGGCTGCATGATAAAGTCACTAACGTGTTAAATACCGATAGCAAAATGTTAATAGAAGCTTCCGCCGGTGATTTCTTAGAAAATCTTGATTTTAGTAAAGCGGTAAGTGCTGATGCAACCACGCAAGTGTGTGTATTAGTGAAAGTGATAGTGCCAGATAATGTACAATTACATGCGGTGTATAATTATCAACTCAATGCCGATATGGCGTTTACGAATACCACAGAAACACGTCAAGTCAGTGATGTTGATACCATTAAAGTGAGCTTTAGTGGTGCGGGTGAATTAGAAATAGAGAAAACGGTGAAAAATATCACGAGTGGTGAGGTTGATGAAAGTCGCAGTAATCAAGCTAAACCTGGGGATGTATTAGAGTATAAAATTTACTTTATGAATAATGGCTCAGGTCCGATAGATACTATCAAGTTGTTTGATGCTATACCTGAATATACAGAACTGACAGAAGTGCTGAACTGCACGTCACCAGCCACATTATTACCATCCAGTATTGTGTCGTGCAATGTGCAAGCAGTAGATGACACTAATGCGGTGGGTTATGAAGGTGGTATCGAGTGGCAATTAGGCGGTACATTAGCTCCTGCTTAAAATGGCTATGTGACCTATCGCGTTAAAGTCAAATAATTACTAATATACGAATAAAATACAAAATAAATATAGCACGTTAAGAGAAGTTAAAATCCTAACTTATTTTAACGTGCTTTTTTATGTTGGTATAACTATTGCCTGTTACCTAGAAGATTATTTTTTTCTAGTTTGAGAGTGACATTATGCTTAGAAAAATAAATATAGGGATAAATAAGGGAATATTCTTATTTGCTATTGTTATTCTATTGTTATCTCTTTTTTTTATGAAGCAGACGAGTGATTATAAAAGAATCACTGTTGTTGATGCTCATTCGTTAGATCTGTCTTATTTTAAAGAAAATGCTATTTCCATTCTCAAAATAAAAAATATTGCTCAGATTGTTGCAAAAATAGAATCAGAATCAGAAATTCAAATCCTAGATATTTTTGCTCATGGTGAAGCGGGTAAAATTATTATTGGGCAAGATCAAATTACATTAAATAATATTGACCAATATAAAAACACATTAACAATATTAGGTCGTCACTTAGCAGATGATGCCCACATTAATTTACTTGGTTGTGATATAGCCCAAACTGAAGCAGGTAAATTGCTGGTTGATAAATTTTCCCAGTATACAGGTGTGAGTGTCGCCGCATCGGATGATAAAACAGGATCTGCAACATTAGGTGGGGATTGGGAATTAGAATATGTCACACAACCTTTATTATTCAATAATAAATATACAATTAAAACTTACGCAAATTATTCGAATATATTGGCGAACATTAACGGCACAATAAATAATTATGCGGCAGTAAATAGTATTAATGGAAATGATGTATCAGTCGACAGTGCGGTAGGTTTTTCGCTTGGCGATACCGTTCTTATTATTCAAATGACGGGGGCGTCAGCCGATTTAAATGGAAAAATCACGTCATGGAATAATATAGGTAATTTTGAATTTGCCACGATAACCAATCTTGCAGGAACGACTGTTTCTGTTAATGCGATCACCAAAACATACACAACGACTGAAAAAGTCCAGCTGATCAAAGTAAGCGATACCTCTGCAGATGCTACCACGACTACCACTGGTGTTATAACGGGAGATGGTTGGGATGGCGATAAAGGCGGTGTGGTTGTCATTAAAGCACAACACTTAATACTTAATCACAATATTGACATGAGCGGTGTTAATACAGGAGCGGTGAGCGATCGCTATGCAGGGAAAGGTTTTTGGGGTGGTGATGCTCGGATGATGCAAAATGGTTTCAGTGTGGTCGATATACCTGAGCAAGGAGCAAGTCCGAGAGGTACCGGTGGTGGTGGAGCTACAGGTGATAATAACTCTGGTGGTGGTGGTGCCAACTTTGGTACCGGGGCTTGTGGGGCTGGTTATTATGGTGGTCCTTTTGTTTCAGGACAATCGGGTACTGGTGGTTGGGGTTTAGACGGTTTGGGACTAGCACCAGGGAGCTTCCCCTTAATGATGGGGGGGGGTGGCGGTTCTGGTCATAATAATAATACCCATTGGGGACAAGGGGGTAATGGTGGTGGTGTCATTATCATTGTTGCTGATGAAATTACAGGAGGAGGCGGTCAGATCTTGGCTAATGGTGCCAATGGTTGGAATGACATGACTGATTTTGGTTGGCATGATGGTTCTGGTGGTGGTGGCGGCGGTGGTGCTGTTTATTTCGATATCCCAACTGTTTCAGGCGCTCTTACTGTTCAAGTAAAAGGCGGTAATGGCGGTCCTATCTCGGGTAATCATGCTGGTGGTGGTGGTGGTGGTGGTGGTGCTTTATTTATTGATAATGCAACATTACTAGCCGGTGTGACATTGCAAGCAAACGGTGGTGGTAACGGTGGCGGTGGCGGCTATTGGGGAGGAGATGGCGGTGTTGGTCGAGCTGGCGGATTAGTTAATTTAAATGGGATACCAACAGTTGGTGTCGGGACGGGATCAACCTGTTATGCGGGTGTGAGTTATACTTTTGATTATGGTGATTTGCCCGATAATTATAAAACATTATCAGCTAGTAATGGCGCAAGGCATGCCAATCCGGGGAGCAGTTTATACATTGGCGTTTCAAGTACGGTAGATACAGAAACGGATGGATTTCCTTCAAGTAATGCTGATGGTGATGATATCAGCACAGGTACGAATGATGAAAATGCCTTTATTACAAACCCTGCGCCTTTTATCAGTAAAACGGCTGCAACCTATACTGTTAATGTCCCTGTTACAAATAACAACTGGACCTCTGCATGGTTATATGCCTGGTTAGATTGGAATCAAAATAATGCCTTTGATGCTAACGAGTTTGCTTCAATTGAAGTTCCCATTAATCACCCTGGGACACCACTCCCCCTGACATTCACAGGGTTAACAGGGCTGGTTGATGGTACGGCAGCATTGCGTTTAAGACTTACTCCCTACTCAAAGTTTGATGCGAATGATTATGTTGGTGCTGTCATTGGCGGCGAAATTGAAGATCATATGATCCCTATTGGTGATGTTGACTTTGGCGATGCTCCCGATACGAACTCAAGTACCAGTGCTAATAATTACAAAACATTATATAGCCACGGCGGGCCTTATCATTATGTTAATACTGATTTGTATATTGGTAGTGCCGCGGCAGATGCTGATGTGGGTGATCTGCAAGACAGTACAGCAACGGCTGATGATTTGGATGATCCCGATGAAAGCAATTTAAACCTTCCGCCGATTCAAGTGTCATCGGATGATTATAAAATCTATTTACCTACCACTAACAATACAGGTTCAACAGCAACACTGGTTGGTTGGGTTGATTTTAATCGAAACGGACAATTTGAAGATAGTGAAGGGCAACTTGTTCAAATTCCATCAGGTGTCACACAAGTTAATACTGAACTTGAATGGAATAATATCAATCCTAGTAGTTCGACACATTTATTTATGCGTTTGCGCTTAATTGATAGGGTCATTACGGATATAACCAATGTATCATCTTTAGGTCCTGATGGTTCAGGTGAAGTCGAAGATCATTTAATCGTAATGAACGATATTGATTTGGGTGATGCTCCATTGAGTTATGGTATTGATCCGTCGTTAGGGGGGGCGTATCACTTTATTAATAATGCCACGACATTATATTTAGGCACGTCCAATATTGATAATGATACGTCCGATAATGCCTCTAATGATGCATCAGAAGATGATAACAGTGGCAATGATGACGAAAATGGGCTTGCCGCGGCACTGATGCCTATGCCATTGGGAAGCACCACCTATTCAGTTACATTAACAATACGTAATACTACGGGCAATGATGCATATCTCGCAGGGTGGATTGATGCCAACCGTAATGGCGTGTTTGATGCTATCGAAGGGCAAGTCGTTACTATTGCTACAGGACAAAATGGTGCTTATACCTATACTTTTAATTCGGATCAGCTTAGCTATTTAAACGCGGGTAATAGCGTTGTTCGTTTTCGCTTATCGACCGATTTATTGACGGTAACGGACATGAACGGTATGGCCAGTGATGGCGAAGTGGAAGATCACCCTATTTTACTTGGGGGGGGGGATTTTGGTGATTTGCCTGATACTTCAGCGGCAACGGCTGCTAATAACTACCAAACCGATTTAGCCAATAATGGTCCTTATCACCGTGTTGGTGGATTATCAGGGCTGTATTTAGGCAGCCAATCCCCTGATCCTGATACAACCTCATTACAATCTACTGATGCTGATGGTGATAACCTTAATGGTGTTAATGATGAGGATGGATTATTAACCCAAGCCTTACCAGTGATCACCAGTGGTGTCGGCTATCAAGCTAATGTCTCTGTAACCAACAACTCGATGCAAGATGCGTATTTGTATGCGTGGATTGATTGGGATCGCGATGGCAGCTTTGAGCCCGATGAATTGATTCAACAAGCTGTAACGCAACCTTATGGTGTGCAACTAATTACAGCCAATAGTGGGATCCAAACTTATCCATTGAGTTGGCTCAATGATGTTTCAACCGTTAATAATACTACTTATGGCGTACGTTTACGTGTGACAACAGATCTATTAGTGGATGATACCAATACGACTACGATTGATGAACGCTCACTGGGTTTTGCCACCAATGGTGAAGTGGAAGATTTTTTCTTAACAGCAAACAATTTAGACTTAGGGGATGCACCTGACAGTTACCAAACCCTGATTTTGAGTGATGGTCCAGCGCATGCCTATGTCAGTAATTTATACTTAGGTACCGCAACAATCGATAATGATCTTATCGTGACACCGTCATTAGCCAGTGATAGTGATGATAACACCAGCACCGATGATGAAACGGGTATTGATCAACCCTTGCCATTATTGCCAGCCAGTGCGACGTCTTTCAGTATTGAATTGTCTGCATATAATGCGTCAGGTTCGATGGCAACACTGGTGGCATGGCTCGATAAAAACCAAGACGGTACATTCAGTGCCGATGAAGTAGTCGATGATCTCAATGTTGCCGCCAATGGCACGCCTTTCACTAACGCAACATTCAGTTCTGATAATTACCCAACCAGCAGTGATAACCGTACCAATAAAGTTACCCTGACATGGAACGGATTAAGTGGTTTAACCCAAGGTTCCATGGGGCTACGGATTCGTATTGCCAATACCAGCTTAACCGCCAACGACTGGGGTGGTTTTGCTGATGGCGGCGAAGTCGAAGATTATACCGTGTCGATTGGTGAGTTTGACTTTGGTGATGCAGAAGACGGTGCTAGTGGTACTGCCTCTGGTGCAGGCGATTACCGTAGTACCCTCAGTGATAATGGACCTTATCATGGCATTGATAATAATTTGTTTATGGGGGCAGCAGCACCTGATAGCGAAGATAATGCACATTCTAGTTCAGCGGCAACAATGGCAGATGGTGATGATACTAATGTTGTTGATGATGAAGATGGGGTGACATTGGGTGCTATTGATAATAGTCCTGCTCCAACAAGCTATACCGTAATAGTCAAAGTGACTAATAATACGGGTAATGACGCAATGTTATATGGTTGGATTGATTTTGACCGTAATGGACGTTTTGATGCAGATGAAATGGTGAGTACGATCGTTTCATCAAGTACATCTGGTAATGATATTCCTCTAACATGGTCAAACTTTCCTGGTATTACAACGGGGTATACATTAAGTCGATTCCGCTTAACTACCGATACCTTAACCCATTCAGGTGCAGCAACGGCAGAAGATGACCGTGCACTCGGGGGGGCAACCAACGGTGAAGTAGAAGATCACCGTATATATATCGGCGATCATGATTTTGGTGATGCGCCCAATAGTTATCAAACAACAACGGCATCTCAAGGTGCGGCACATGGCTTAAGTAATAAATCAACACTGTATATAGGCAGTAGTAATATTGATGCTGAAGTTGATGGTTACGCGAGTACCAGTGCAACGGGTGATAACACCAATGACAGTAATGATGAAAATGGCATTGCGTTACCCTTACCGATTATTTCCTCAAGCGGCTCCTCATTTAATGTCACTATTCCTGTGCGTAATAGTACGACAACCAGTATTTCATCCACACTCATTGCTTGGTTAGATACCAATCAAGACGGTACATTTAGCGCTGATGAAGTCGTTGATTTGGTTGACTATGACAGCACTGGCGATCAGCCATGGGTGCCGAATAATATTATTTATGATACCAGTGATAAAAACGTCAAACTAACGTGGAATGGATTGTCGGGATTAACCAATGGCAGCATGGCATTGCGTATTCGTTTAAGTCATGACGCGCTAAGTGCTAATGATTGGTATGGTACTGCCAGTGATGGTGAAGTGGAAGATTACCTCTATTTAGTGGGTGATACTGATTATGGTGATGCCCCCGATAATGACATAGGAATTAGTGTCGATAATTATAGAACGACATTGAGTGACGATGGTGCGCGTCATATTACATCAACCGATCTGTTTATTGGAACCAATGCGACAGATGGTGAAACTGATGCTGTATCACCGAGTACATTTGCATTAGGTGATGATAATAACGTAACAGACGATGAAGATGGAGTGTTATACGGCGCACTTTCAACCACACAAACGGATTATTCAGCCACAACAAAAGTGACTAATAACAGCGCAGAGCCAGCTTATTTATATGCATGGATAGATTTTGATCGAAATGGACGTTTTGATCATGACGAATTTATTGATACTGGGGTGATCACACTACCTGCGGCCAGTGGTACAACATCAGAAACATTATCGTGGAGTAGCATGAATGGTCGAGTTGTTGATACGAATACCTATATGCGAGTCCGTATTACACATGAGTTATTGACTGATTCTGCTTCGGGGGAAACGGAAGATCCACGCAGCTACGGGGCAACGGCATCAGGTGAAGTGGAAGATCACTGGTTACAAGTTACCAATAGTGCTGATAAAGGCGATTTAGAAGATACCTATCTCACTTCAATGGCCGTCGGGGGGCCTTGGCATACGTTGGATGGTGGGCAAATATTCATCGGTGCACAAGCGCCTGATAGTGATACGACCGATCAACTTAGCTCAGTTGTCACAGGGGATGATAATGATGGTAATGATGATGAAGATGCGAATATTGCTAATGGTGAACAAGGTGACACCGATTACAATACCACTATTGCGGTGACCAATACTACGGGTGTTAATGTTTACTTAAATGCTTGGGTAGATTGGAATTTAAATGGCAGCTTTGAAGCGTCAGAGCATTTTACAGCCACTGTAGCCCCGACAGATATATCTAAAACACTTTCATGGACAGGGCTTAATGCATTAGAGCCAGGTTATTACCCAATCCGGATGAGACTTGGCGATATAGCATTAACGAATACGGGTTTTACAGGCTATGGTGGTGATGGTGAAGTAGAAGACCACCGTTTATTAATCCAAGCGATGGTCTTGGGTAATCCCGTCACGGCAACAGATGATTACGGTGATGCACCGAGTAGTTATGGTACTTATGAGTCAGATAATGGCGCTAAGCATGGTCTGTCAGCAAACTTATATATCGGCAGTATAATCCCCGATGGTGATATAAATGGTCAACCCTCTGCTAATGCAGATGCTGATGATTTAAACCTTCCTGATGATGAAGATACCTTAACGATTCCGGTATTGTCTCCTTCAATGACAACATGGTCATTAGATGTCCCTGTTACTAATACCACTGGCTCAAACGCTACATTATATGCTTGGGTTGATCATGACTTAGATGGTGAGTTCCAAGCCGATGAAATGACATCTGTCGCTGTTCCTGATAGTACGACTACAGCCACACTAAATTGGATAAATTTATCTGGCGGTAATGGTGGTAACGTTGGTGATTCTGTTATTCGTTTACGCTTAACTACAGATGATTTAGATAGCACCCAACCTGATAACGCAGGCACAGCCGATGTGGATGAAAGAGCTTTAGGGGCTGCCAGTGATGGGGAAATTGAAGATCATCATCATAAAGTGACGTTCCATTTATTAATCACGCAGGGGATTTCTGGCACAGACCATAAAATAGGAGTAAGTGGTTCACCTGGTAATGATATTTACACTATCTTTGAAGCAAAATTTGGTGTGGGTTATGTCTCGCATGATGAAGTCGCTCCCATCCAAGATTTAACCACCGAATTTACATTAACAGATTACCAAACCATTTTATTCAAACATTTTAAAGATGCAGCCGGTACGCCTGAGTATGATACCAGCGCCGAAATGGATGCATTAATCGCTTATCGTAATCAAGGTGGAATTTTACAGGTTACGACTGAAGGTGGACGTTTAGCCGATAATTATGAATATATTCATTCATATATTGTCAATCGAATGGGGTATCCTGGTGCCACAACCAATGCTTATAATGCGTATTCAGGTCCATCCAATATGACCCGATTACATACCCCAACGGCTTCTGCAGGTGGTTTAGCTGTACAAAATACAATCCAAACAAGTGGATCAACAGCGTCATTAAAAGGGATTGATCACCGAAGTATTTTATATGCTACAACAACTGTTCCTGATTCCTGCTCTAACATCAATGCCGTGGTATGGATGATCCCATATAACCCGACATCAACAGGGGGATATACATTCCCGAAATCTCAAGTAGGGCCATATCTTGCCACCAGTGAGCGAGTACATTACTTTACTTGGTACTATGGCACAGGCAATAGTGTTAATTACCAAGAGTTTGCTAATTTTGCTTATGATTATTATGAAGATGCAGCTGCATTTAATGCCCGTAATAATTGGCTTGATGATGCCAATAACTTAAATCCAACTTGTCCAACGACGGCTCTAGACTTCGGTGATGCACCGGATACCAATGCGTCTCAAGGGGGGAATAACTATTCTACCGCCTATCAATTTGATGGCCCGCGCCATGCCAATAATGGAGAGGTCTATATAGGCACCGCCCCTAGTTTAGAAGCGGATGCGTATGCCAACATTAATGCCGATGGCGATGTCGATGATGGTGTCACATTAACGCCTGCCTTTAGTGGTGAAAACACTTACACCGTCATTGTTAATGCGACCAATGATAAATCAACCGATGCCAACTTAGTCGCGTGGTTTGACTATAACCGCAATGGGCAATTTGAAGCGTCAGAAGGGGTAACGCAAGTGGTGCCTGCTAACACATCGGCACAGGATTACAGCCTCACCTTTAATTTAGCGGGTACAATTGCCAATAATACGACCTACTATGCGCGTTTCCGTATCACCACCGATGCCATTGATACCAGTAATGAACTAGGCGCTGCCAGTGATGGTGAAGTCGAAGATTACAAAATTATTGGTATTCAAGGTGGTATCTTTGATGGCGGCGATGCGCCCGATTCCTACATGACCTCATTTTCTAGCGGTGGTCCTTATCATGTAAAAACTAATGACCTATTGATGGGACAGCCTAATAATTTGGTATCCCCAGATACAGAGTCCCCAGTACCAAGTGTGGGTGCAAATAGTGATGATAATAATAGTGTTAATAATGATGAAGACGGTCTACAACTGCCATCACTCTTAGTTGAGCATAATGAATATACTTTACAGGTAATAGGTCACAATGCTATAGGCTCTGGCTTAACGGCAAAAATAGTGGTGTGGATAGATTGGGATCGCAGTGGTACCTTTGATCAGAATGAAGGGCAAACTTATGATGGTATTCCTTCTGACAGTACCTATATATATGCAAACTTTACGTGGACAGGATTGAGTCTTACTCCCGGCGATTATTATGTTCGTGCTCGAATTATGCCAAGTACGGATGCGATTGATGAGACAACACCTGGTGGTTATGCCTCACTCGGAGAAGTAGAAGATCACATGATTACAGTAGATTCACCTGCTGTGGAATCAACTGTACCGGCTACATTTACAGGGTGTGAGAGTGATACATTCTTTGAACATGATTTTAGAAACTTTAATAATACAGGATGGTCAATTAGTGGATTAGCCCCCGGAGATCCTTTCCCAAATGCAAGTTTTGGGTTTTATTTGGTCTCTAACTCTAGTTGGGACGTTAGATTATCCCGTCCTATAGCAAGCCGTGCTGGAGAGACCATTAAAGTTAATATTATGGTGGGGCAATATAGTGCTCAAGCTGGTGATTATTTTGAAGTATTTCTTGGTGGTATATCTCTTGGGCGTGTGGAAAGTGTCAATATGCCAAGCACGAGTCATGCTATGCCACAAAACATTTCTGTTTCGGGTATTGCACCAAGCGATAACGCAAGGTTAGAGTTATTAATGCATCATGAAGCGACGGGTAATAATGATTACAATGTTCGTGAGCTTACGGTTGAGCGTATAGGCTCTAGCAGTTGTACTTATGATTATGGCGATGCACCAAATACGTATTTGACATTAGATGCCAGTGATGGTGCTCGTCATGTTATCACTAATGCTAACGGTGATGTCAGTAGTAACATGCTATTAGGTACTGAACGTGACGCAGAATCAAATGGTATTCCAAATGTTGCCGCAGATGGAGATGATACCAACGGCACACCCGATGATGAAGATATGGTATTACCAACGTCTATTGTTGCTCTTACTTCAACTGATATTGATTATGTTGTCACAGGTAGTGATGGTTATTTGAATGTATGGGTAGATGCTGATATTGACAACACCTTTAATACTGCCAGTGAGCATATTATTCAAGATCACCCAGTCACTGTTGGCTCTAATGTTATAAGTACATTAGTGCCGTATTTAGGGATTACGGGTTCAACCTATATACGTATTCGAGTGTGTGAATTAGCAGCTGATTGTAATACAGCAAGTGGATTTGCTGAAGGTGGTGAAGTTGAAGATCATGTCATTGTACTTAATGCACCAAGTTTAGATTTCGGTGATGCGCCAGATACTGGTACAGGTATAGGCTCTGGGAATTATCGTACGACCTTTAATGTTGATCTTGCCGATTCCGGTCCTTATCAAGTACCAGATGTGGATCTGTATTTAGGTGTTGAGAGTGCTGATGCAGAAGCAGATGCGAACGCTAATATTTCAGCCTCTGGCGATGATAGCAACGGCAGTAATGATGATGAAGATGGTATAGCAATATCACCATTATTAATCAGTGATATTAGCTATAATGTGATAGGCAAAGTGACGAATAACACAGGAAATAGTGCTTATCTTTATGTGTGGATTGACTGGAATAATAATGGTCGATTTGATAAAAATGAGCTTGTTGATAATGGTGTTATCAACATAGCAGATAATACAAATAAGCAACCTCAATCATTAACATGGTCAACGTTACCCGCCTTAAGCAATGGAAATATTTATTACTTACGTGCACGTATTACTTCTAATTTATTAGATGATACCGCTACGGCTAACGACGAAGATCCTCGTTCTTATGGTGCAGCAGCTAATGGTGAAGTCGAAGATCACCGTATCGTGGTTGGTGATGTTGATTTTGGAGATGCACTAGATCTATACAAAACGACATTAGCAAGCAATGGTGCCTACCATATCGTTACCCCAACGTTATACCTTGGTGATCAAGTTGCTGACAGTGAAGTTGATGCCACGCCAGATATTTTAGCGCGCAATGATGATGCGAATGCGACTCCTGATGATGAAGACGGGATTAATATTCTACTGCCAGTGGCACTCGGTGATGATGAATATAGCGTTATTATTGAAGCTAATAATAGTACCGGTGTAGAAGCTAACCTGTGGGCTTGGGTGGATTTTAATCAAAATAATCAATTTGATGCGAGTGAAGCCCAATATAAAGCAGTCCCAACAGGCACAAACCAAGGGCAGTTTACGCTAACGTGGACGGGGTTAAGTGGTGTGACATTAGCGCCTCATCGTATGAGTTATATACGTGTTCGCTTAACCACGGATACATTAACCGCAACAGATTGGCAAGGTGGTGCCAGTGATGGTGAAGTTGAAGATTATCTGCTCGCAATTGGGTTAGGTGATTTGGGTGATGCGCCTGAAAGTTATGGTACTGATCGTATTGATGCTGCAGGAGAAGGTGTTGGACCATTACATATTGTTGAACTAATCCCTGTTGTTTATCTAGGGGCTGTCGCCCCAGATGAAGAAGCGAATGGTTTTAGTGATGGCATTGATCGTAATCGTGATGCGACCGATGATGATGATGACAATATCAATAATGATGAAGATGGTGTGTCTAATCTATCCTCGGCTATTATTGCCCAACCAAGTTTACAAGTGCAATTAACCACACGGGTGCATACCGATGCTAATGCTAATTTATACGGTTGGTTAGATTTTGATCGTGATGGTGTCTTTGATCCTATTACTGAAGCTGCAGAGCCCGTTACTTTAAGCGCAACAGATGATGATACCGATAAATTGTTAACATTTACTGTACCGAGTGATGTGTTAGCGGGTATCAGTTACTTACGTGTGCGTATTTGTCGTGATACCACCGACTGTTCTACTCCTCACGGTTTAGCCAATGATGGCGAAGTGGAAGATCATCAAGTCACGCTAGAGGTGCAATATGACTATGGGGATGCGCCTGAGAACTCAGATTACAAAACCCTTACGGCTTCTGGCGGTCCGCGTCATGCATTAGGTTTGCCTATTTACTTAGGCTCTGAAGCTCCTGATGCTGATACAGATGGGTTCGGTGACGGTACGGATAGCAATGGCGATGCGACTGATGATGATGTCAAAGGTAATTCACCGTCGGATGAAGATGGATTATCTGCGCCAATTCTCTATGTGCCTGAAATTGAATTAGCGGATTACTCCGCAACCGTTGTGTGTAACGATCATGACGGTGCCAGTGATTTAGGGGCAACAGTGTATGCATGGTTAGATACCAACTTTGATGGGGATGTTGATGATGCGAATGAATTTGTCTCTGCGCCATGTAATGATGCTGATAATCTAACCGATGGCAGTGCTACCTTAACCTTTGTTGGCAGCCAAACGCTCGATTACGGCACCACTTACTTACGTTTACGGATCACAACCGATACCTTAACCCAAGCAGATATGAATGTTTCTGCTTCTAACGGTGAAATCGAAGATCATGAGTGGAGGCGAGATATTCCCCGCTGTAATGCATTGACGATTCCCGATTTTCCATCCGATCTTATGACGTTACCAACCACGACAGCGGAAAATGTTAACTGGGTTACGATCCCAGGCGACCCTCTTAATATTCAGCATCTTAGTGGTGGCGGAAATGGCATAACCAAAGACGGTGTGTGGCAGAGTTTACAATATGATCAAGGGAGCAGTCATTACACCCGCTGTGATGGTACGCATCCTTATATGATGCTGCATGATGGTACGGTGGATAGTGATATTCAATGTAAAACGGGATCGGGTGGCGCAGGATACAAAGATTTTCGCTTAAGAGCGACATCTGGCAGTGGTACCACCGCTGATCCGTATGTGGTTTGGGGTTCGAGATATTGGGATCGAAACAATAATAATGAGTTTGATAATGATGATATTCAGGTCATTACCAAAGTAACTTATGTCGATGGGGATGATTTCTTTGACCAGACGTATTACTTAGAGTCTGCAAGTGGTCAAAATATAGATTCAATCTATCTGGCTCAGGGTTTTGATACGTTAATGGATGGCGGTGATAGGGGCGGTGCGTTTACTGTGCCATTCCAAGAGGGATCTTATGTACCTGTCGGTGCTTCAGCGAACACCGTTAATCAGACGATCACCAATCAGGAATATAGAATTCTTGGTGTTACCAAGCAATATGTGCCTGATGCGCAATTTATGGGCTATCAGGCGATAGGTAATCCTTTTGACTATTACTATTCATCTTACTATTCGATTGCTTACAACCAATTAACCACAGGTGATTTTCTGTTTGCTCCTCAAAATATATCAACCGACCTGAATGTTGATAATGGTATTGGTGTGCAGTGGGATATGGGCGTCATTAACGAATGTACCAGCAATTCTGTACGTCTTTTATTCTCGACAGTTGGGGGAGCTATCTTAATAGAACCTCACGATATGGGAGATGCACCGGACGCTGATACGAGCGTCACGCAAACCGGTGATTATGCCACTCAGATAGGCTCATCGGGTCCTGGGCATAAAAAATACGATTTTGATGGCGATGATGTGGCTGATTTGATGTTAGGTACCATTTGGGATGCCGATGATGGGGCAGCACAAAATAGTCTAGCGACGGCAGATGATAACGATGATGTTATATCCGATGAAGACGGTGTTGTGTTTAGCGCCAATATCGAACCTAACAGCTCAGAAACCTTGTCGATTACCACCACCGTTGATCCGGATTCTGATTTATCTGCGGTGCAGTTATATGCATGGATAGATTGGAACCGTGATGGGGACTGGGAAGACACAGGGGAATTGGTGGTTAATGAGCCGACGGTTGCAACAGGTTCAAATGATTACACCGTATCTGTACCGAGCGACGCCAGTTTAGGTTATACCTACATGCGCGTGCGAACATGTTTTGATACCGGTGTTTGTAATACATCAACAGGCGTTACAACCAGCGGAGAAGTGGAAGATTATCGTATCTTTGTCTCTGATTTGAATTTAGATAATACCTGTGACAGCTTCTTAGTCACTAAATCGTCAAACAATGGTGCCTCGTTTGAATATACGCAGGTAGAGCCATTAAATTCTGCATTTACTTTTAATGATATTAAAACAGGGATCACCGATTTCCCTGTATTAAACTCATTAGCCTTTGATCGTATTACAGGGATGGTATATTCCACTTATATCAATAGTGATAATAATCTTGCGATAGTGGTGACGGATAAGCAAGGTACGAGCTTTATTCCACTTGGTGAAATTACATCGGATGGTAGTTACAATATAAGTAATATCGATGGCTCTGGTACTCAATCCTATTCGGTTGATGATGTATTTACGAATGCAATAGGATCCGCAAATACAGGAACGTTATCAACAAATGGTGAAGAGTATTATATTACCAATACCTTATGGAATAGTGTTGTTATTGTAAACTTGGCAGATTTAACCTTTAGTATTAAACCATTACCAACTGAGCTATTTACGGGAACGGAACAACGAATAGGACCTGATTGGGCGGTGTCTTACCATGATGGTTTACTTTATGGTGCCGATCTTACTGGAGATAAGAATGCGGGAATACCAAAACTATATAAGTATGACATTTCCTCAGATACGCTAATAAGTAGCGATTTAGATTTTGGTGGACGTAAAGCACCTAATTATTTCAGTGGTGCCGTTGCCACAGATGATTCAACTCACCTCTACTTATTAACCAATGGTGGTGATCACGATACCAATGGCGATGGCAGTCATGACTTGTTTAACCGTATTGCAATGTATCGGATAAATCTCGTGAGTGATTTTACTACCTTTGTCGATAGTGGTAGCGAAGCATTTTTACAATTTAATGATGCTACTGGGTGCTTATTAAGTATTGACTATGGTGATGCACCTATCGATTTAGGTAGCGCAGGGCATGAAAATAGCGATCCATCCATGAGTGGTACGCCTGATCTGATCTTGGGTTCGCAGTGGGATCCTGATTTATCTGATCGCTATAGCGCGGATGCAACCGGTGATGATTTATCGGGTCTAGATGACGAAGATGGTGTTGCGATGCCAATCCCTGCCGATCTTATTGTGGCTACTGCGACATCATTGCCAATCACCGTAACGGGTATGTCAGGGTATCTTAGCGTGTTTGCCGATTTAGATGGCGATCTGTCATTTAGTACCAGTGCTGCTGAAACAGTACTGAATGACTACCCAATTACCCCAGGAACCACCAATGTTTCAATTTTATTAGATGCGGCAGCCAGTGGCGGTTATAACGGCGATAGCTTTATACGTTTCCGTTTATGTGAAACACAAAACAGTTGTAATACTCCAACAGGCACGGTTGATAATGGTGAAGTGGAAGACTACATGTTCAACCTAATCAACCAAATTGTGCTTAACGGTACGGTGTTTGAAGATAATGGTAAATCAGGCGGTATCGCCCATGATGGCTTGCAAGATGGCAGTGAACGTGGGCTTGCTAACTTTGTCGTCAAAGCCATTTATAAAGGCACAGGTATTAGCGGTTATGTCACCGATCAATTAATTACTTCTACAGTGACCAATGGTGCGGGTAAATACACCTTAGTGATCCCGGTTGAGTTATCGGATGAAGAAATAGAATTGCAAGTGGTCTCACAAGCGGCTTGGGTTGATATTAGCGAAATCGATACCACAGAGGTGAGTTTAGGGCTGCATGATAAAGTCACTAACGTGTTAAATACCGATAGCAAAATGTTAATAGAAGCTTCCGCCGGTGATTTCTTAGAAAATCTTGATTTTGGTAAAGTCAGCGTACCAACGCTAGAGCCGGATAATTACACGGAAACAGAGCCTGGATTACCAGTAGTCTTTAGCCATAAATTTAATGTGAACACGTCAGGAGATGTCAGTTTTACCCTTACCAATCAACAAGCATCCCCATCAGGTTACCCATGGAGTGAAGTACTGTATTTTGATGCTAACTGTAATGGTGAAATTGATGCAGGGGTAGATGGTTTTGTAACCAATCCTACAGCGGTAAGTGCTGATGCAACCACGCAAGTGTGTGTATTAGTGAAAGTGATGGTACCTGATAATGTACCATTACATGCGGTGTATAATTATCAACTCAATGCCGATATGGCGTTTGCTAATACTACAGAAACACGTCAAGTCAGTGATGTTGATACTATTAAAGTGAGCTTTAGTGGTGCGGGTGAATTAGAACTCGAGAAAACGGTGAAAAATATCACGAGTGGTGAGGTTGATGAAAGTCGCAGTAATCAAGCTAAACCTGGGGATGTATTAGAGTATAAAATTTACTTTATGAATAATGGCTCAGGTCCGATAGATACTATCAAGTTGTTTGATGCCATACCTGAATATACCGAACTGACAGAAGTGCTGAACTGCACGTCACCAGCTACATTATTACCATCCAGTATTGTGTCGTGCAATGTGCAAGCAGTAGATGACACCAATGCAGTGGGTTATGAAGGTGGTATCGAGTGGCAATTAGGCGGTACATTAGCTCCTGCTGAAAATGGCTATGTGACCTATCGCGTTAAAGTGAAATAAATAATTGCAGAATGCGATTTAATTGAAATAAGCCATAGCTATTAAATCGCAATATAAAAAATATCAACCACCTAAAAAGACAGATAGATAAATAACTTTCTGTTTTATTAGGTGGTTTTTTTTGGCTTATTTATTGCTTATTGCTTATTGCTTATTGCTTATTGCTTATTGCTTATTGCTTATTG
>NZ_JADQAQ010000053.1 GCF_022129445.1 Photobacterium sp. Ph5 | reverse complement strand
CTATGCGACTAGGCCTTCAAGAAAACGTGAATTATCTTAATTCACATGCATTAGGCCTATTAGGCCCCATTTCTATTCGTTATGCTTTAAATAAATTAAGCATCAACTTTATTTAGGTGAACATCCATTTGTGGGAATGGGATTTCGATACCTTCTTTATCAAGCTCTTCTTTAATTGCTTGATTAAGATCGAAGTATACCGCCCAGTAATCAGGGGTATTAACCCATGGACGTACCACGAAGTTCACAGAAGAGTCAGCAAGTGCAACAACACCAATTGTTGGCTCAGGATCTTTAAGAACACGCTCATCAGCAGTTACAACACGCTTAAGCACTTCTTTTGTTTTTTGAAGATCAGCGCTGTAAGAAACACCAATTACAAGGTCAATACGACGTGTCGCATTACGAGAGTAGTTTGTAATTGGGTTACCAATGATAGATGAGTTTGGTACTACAACTGTTTTGTTATCAGGCGTACGTAGCTCTGTAGAGAAAATCTGAATTGATTCAACTGCACCCGAAACACCAGCAACTTCAACAAAATCACCAGATTTAAATGGACGGAAAGCAACAATCAGAACGCCTGCAGCAAAGTTCGATAGAGAGCCCTGAAGAGCAAGACCAACCGCAAGACCCGCGGCACCGATCACTGCTACCACTGAAGCTGTTTGAACACCAATACGGCTAAGAGCAGCAATTAATACAATAACGAACAATAAGTAACGAACTAGGCCGTGAATAAATTCAACAACCGCATTGTCCATTTCTTTCTTACGTAATACTTTAGCAACTGCGCCAGCAACTGCCTTAACAATCATATTACCGATAAATAAAATTAGAAGTGCTGAAACAAGATTTACTGCGTATTGGATCAAAAGATCCTGGTTATCACTCAGCCAGTTTCCAGCGTGCAACACACCATTAGTTAATGTGTTATCAGAAATTTTTTCGACAACCTTGTCTGTAACGCTCTCAGTCATTTGAAGTGCTCTCTCTTATGTTTACTTAAAATAAATCTATAGCGTAAGTCGTAGATAGCATGATTATTCTACGAGTTACTCCATTAGAACTGTCTTTCCGTTTGTCTATCTCATAGCGAAAAAACATACTACGGAATTTGGGTGCCAATTATTCCCGTTTTTACTAGTAAATAGCTACTAAAAAAAACGATGTTTACATAAATTAACTTAAATATCACTAAAGAACAATTTAAGTACAATCCAATGCGAAATACAAAAAAAAAGCCCGCCGAAGCGGACTTTTTCACATTTTATATAGCTGAAGTTCGATTAAAGAACATCAACTGCGTTTAGATCAGCGAATGCTTTCTCTAGACGCTCAACCATTGATACTTGACCTGCACGTAACCATACGCGTGGATCGTAGTATTTCTTGTTAGGCGCTGACTCACCAGTTGGGTTACCGATTTGACCTTGTAGGTAATCGTGGTTTTCAGCTTCGTAGCGACGGATACCATCCCAACAAGCCCACTGTGTATCTGTATCGATGTTCATTTTGATAACACCGTAACCGATAGACTCTTGGATTTCAGCTTCAGAAGAACCTGAACCACCGTGGAATACGAAATCTAGAGAGTTAGTTGGAAGACCAAACTTCTCTGAAACGTATGCTTGAGAATCACGTAGGATAGTTGGAGTTAGTACAACGTTACCTGCTTGGTAAACACCGTGTACGTTACCGAAAGAAGCAGCGATAGTGAAACGAGGGCTAACAGCGCTTAGTTTCTCGTATGCGTATGCAACGTCTTCTGGAGAAGTGTAAAGCTCTGATGCGTCCATGTGAGAGTTATCAACGCCGTCTTCTTCACCACCAGTACAACCTAGTTCGATTTCTAGTGTCATGTTCATCTTAGCCATACGCGCAAGGTACTTAGCTGAGATTTCGATGTTCTCTTCTAGCGACTCTTCAGAAAGGTCGATCATATGAGAAGAGAATAGAGGCTTACCAGTTTGAGCGAAGAACTCTTCACCTGCGTCTAGTAGACCGTCGATCCAAGGAAGCAGTTTCTTAGCAGCGTGGTCTGTATGAAGAATTACAGGAATACCGTAAGACTCAGCAACAGCATGAACGTACTTAGCACCAGCGATAGCGCCAAGGATTTGTGGACCTTGACCTTCTAGTTTAAGACCTTTACCACCAAAGAATGCAGCACCGCCGTTAGAGAACTGAACGATAACTGGAGACTTAACTTTAGCTGCCGCTTCTAGTACTGCGTTAACAGAATCTGTACCGATACAGTTAACAGCTGGAAGTGCGAAGTTGTTTTCTTTAGCTACTGCAAATACTTTCTGAACGTCGTCGCCAGAAATAACACCAGGTTTTACAAAATCAAAGATCTTAGACATAACAATAGTCCTATTATTTACTTTGTTGTCTGTGGAAAAATTCTTGTGCAAACGTTTGCGATTGCTTGCTATTCTACTGAAAGTTGATAGCTATCACAAACATTTAAACGTGGAAGCAACACTCATATTTAGTGTAAATTCGGCTCCCACGCCCAAAATAATTATGCTTTAGCGCGAGACTCTAGCATTTCAACTGCTGGTAATTTCTTACCTTCAACGAACTCAAGGAACGCACCGCCACCTGTTGAGATGTAAGATACTTTATCTTTGATGCCGTACTTATCGATAGCCGCTAGTGTGTCACCACCACCTGCTACAGAGAAGCCCGCAGATTCTGCGATTGCGTTAGCAACAACTTCGGTACCTTTACCAAATTGCTCGATTTCGAATACGCCTACAGGGCCGTTCCAAAGAATCGTTTTCGCGTTCATGATGATGTCAGCAAGCGCTTGTGCTGAATCAGGACCTAGGTCAAGAACCATATCGTCAGCTGCGATGTCTGATGCTGATTTAACTGTTGCTTCAGCTGTGTCAGAGAACTCTTTAGCACATACAACATCTGTTGCTACTGGGATGTTAGTGCTTGCCATTAGCTCTTTCGCTGTTGGGATTAGGTCAGCTTCGTATAGAGACTTACCTACATCGTTGCCTTCAGCCGCGATGAATGTGTTAGCAATACCACCACCAACAACAATTTGGTCAGCAATTTTAGATAGTGACTCAAGTACAGTTAGCTTAGTTGATACTTTTGAACCACCAACAATAGCAACCATTGGACGCGCTGGGTTGTCCATTGCTTTGCCTAATGCTTCTAGCTCACCTGCTAGTAGAGGGCCAGCACATGCAACTGGTGCAAACATACCTACACCATAAGTTGATGCTTGTGCACGGTGAGCCGTACCAAATGCATCCATCACGAATACGTCACAAAGTGCAGCGTATTGCTTAGATAGTTCGTCTTCGTTTTTCTTCTCGCCCTTGTTGAAACGTACGTTCTCAAGAACAACAAGCTCGCCTGCATTTAGCTCAAGACCATTTAGGTAATCTTTTGCTAGTTTAACGTCACAATCTAGTGCGTCGTTTAAGTAGTTAACTACAGGCTGTAGAGAGAATTCTTCTGCGTATTCGCCTTCCGTTGGACGACCTAGGTGAGAAGTAACCATTACTTTAGCGCCAGCTTCTAGGCAACGCTTAATTGTAGGTAACGATGCAATGATACGTGCATCTGAAGTTACTTTACCGTCTTTTACTGGTACGTTTAGGTCAGCACGAATAAATACACGCTTACCAGCTAGATCCAGATCAGTCATCTTGATTACAGACATGTTTTGTCCTCTCAAACATTATTAAAAATAAAAGTTCATAAAATTGACAGCCTGTCGTCATTAATGTTCCAACGCCAAGCCCAGTAATTCTTACTATTTTACTTTTCAAGCATCCGTATTTTCGGTTGCATGCATTGCTAACGCTGTATCCAACATACGATTAGCAAAGCCCCATTCATTGTCACACCACACCAGCAATTTAATTAAATGCTGGTTGCTTACCCTAGTTTGGCTGCCATCAACGATTGCACTATGGGGATCGTGATTAAAGTCAATCGACACTAAAGGCGCTTCTGTGTAATCCACAATACCACTTAATGTACAACGAGACGTATTTTTTAATGATTGATTTACGTCATTAACTTTCACATTTGTTTTAACTGTGACACTCAAATCCATAGCAGTGACATTTATTGTGGGCACCCTCACAGAAATGGCCTCAAATTTGTCGGAAAACTTCGGAAATATACGACCAATTCCAAGGTGTAGTTTGGTATCAACAGGAATAATTGACTGACTTGCTGCGCGCGTTCGGCGTAAATCAGGATGATAAGCATCAATGACTTGTTGATCATTCATAGCGGAATGAATTGTCGTAATAGTGCCTGATTCAATACCAAACTGATCATCTAAGATTTTAATAATGGGGACAATACAGTTGGTTGTACATGAACCATTGGAAACAATGCGGTGCTGAGATGTTAATTGTTGATGATTAACACCATAGATAACGGTGCAATCAATATCTTTACTAGCAGGATGAGAAAATAATACTTTTTTAGCGCCAGATGCAATATGCGCTAAACCGTCATCACGGGAACCAAACTTACCCGTACAATCTAATACAATATCGACATCAAGATCATGCCAAGGCAGCAGTTTTAGATCGGGTTGGTGAAGGATACGAATGGGATCTTGGCGACCATTTTCATGGGCAATAAAAAGATGCTCCTGATCATGACTGACAGGATTTCTGAAACGCCCATGGCTAGAATCGTATTGAAGTAGGTGGGCCATTGCTTCTGGCTCTGCTAATTCGTTAACTGCCACGACGTTAATTTGATGATGTTTGTCGCTTTCATACAATGCGCGAAGCACACTGCGACCAATGCGACCGAATCCATTTATTGCGACTTTTAGTGTCATATCCGTGCTACAAAAATACTAAGCGGCATTAGTGTATACCAAGCTAGATACAGAATCACCATAATTGTGACATCTCTCACCAAGCAGACTTAATATCTAATAGAACCAAATAGATAGACTCATTACCTGTCAATATTTTAGCGTAAATCTTCCACTTTAATCTTTAAAATTCACTGATTTCTAGGCTTTAAACAGCGAAATATCACGTATTAAAAAGTCATTATTTGTTCATTCAGCGTCTTTTTCTACGCATTAATAAACGGCGTTTAATATTAGGATTGGTATTAACAAACCTTCACTTTTTTACATATAGCTAATAGATAAATGAAAAAAAGTTCATATTAAGCAATCCCAAAGAGGTGGTTATGTCGAAAGTAAAAGTCATCAGTGGCGTAGTATTCTTCACCTTCGTACTTTACTTTTTGTCTGTTTATTGGTCATTTGAACCAGATACATTTAATCCAAACAGTTATGCGGCAGAGCAGGCCAAGCTCAATCATCAAACCTTAACAACAGGGTATGAGACCACCACAACACTGATCCATATTTCAGAATTACTGATTAATAAGCAAGGCGGGTTCCTTACTAACGATAAATTACCACCCAGCTTATTAATGGATAACATGCCGGCATGGGAAACGGGTGTGTTAACACAAGTACGAGATATGGCACTGGTACTAAAAGATAATCTTAGCCGTCCCCAAAATGAAAGCCATATCGATTCAGATTTAAAAGAAGCTCAGCCAGCGCTCAATATCAATAGCCATAGTTGGAACTTTCCAAGCGCAGAATCTGAATATCAAAATGCAATTGACGCCCTTACTCGATACCGTGACCGCCTTTCGGCATCTCGCCACCCAGCACAATTTTATTCACGGGATGATAATTTAGTGGCTTGGCTTGAAGTAGTACAAAAACGCTTAGGCACTATTTCACAAGATCTTGGCTCATCTGTGGGCGAACCACAGTTAATAATGGATAGCAAAGCAGAAGGTAAGGAAGTTTCACTCAATGCGCCGAAAACAAGCTGGTTCAAAATTGATAATATTTTTTACGAATCACGAGGCTCTACTTGGGCCATATTGCTGCTAATGAAAGCAATGAAACATGACTTTGAACCACTGTTAGAAGAAGAAAAATCAACGGTCATGATTGATCAGATAATTCGTGAGCTTGAAGCAACCCAAGAAACGGTTTGGAGTCCAATGATTTTAAATGGTATGGGATTTGGTTTATTACCTAACCACTCTTTGATCATGGCAAATTACGTATCTCGCGCTCAAGCAGGCACCGTTGATCTCATCAATCTACTAGAAAAAAGATAATAAATTCTTGCCGTATGATAGATACAGCAATCTATAACGAACGCCACCAGCATACGAAGCGGACTTTATAGCCTATAAAATATTGCTTGTACTCAGGCATATAAAGTCTGTTTATCGTTATTTTTAATAAAAGAAACTTTATATAGTCAATTTGTGATTACATTTTTGAGATAAAAAAGATCACACTGTAATCACGAAAGAAAAATATCATTATTTATCAAATTGTTAGATAAATACTGTACCTGTAAACCACCACAATAGAGCTATTTAATTTTTTTATACAACAAGAAACCCTAGTTTTCATGTTGTTGATTTTATCTGTTCTCGATGTATTATAGACGTCTAGACGGAAGTAGCTCTATACATATAAACGTACATACAGCTATATAACAGCGTTATAAACGCTACCGTGCGACTAAATTCAAAAGAAAGTGAGGCGCTACTGATGGCAAAACATTTATTCACTTCTGAGTCGGTATCAGAAGGTCATCCAGATAAAATTGCAGATCAGATTTCAGATGCTGTATTGGATGCAATTATTGAACAAGATCCTAAAGCACGTGTAGCTTGTGAAACTTACGTAAAAACCGGCATGGTAATGGTTGGTGGTGAGATCACAACATCTGCTTGGGTTGATATTGAAGAGCTAACACGTGAAACCGTGCGTGAAATCGGTTATGTCCATTCAGATATGGGCTTTGATGCAAACTCTTGTGCAGTAATGAACACCATCGGTAAGCAGTCTCCTGATATCAACCAAGGTGTTGATAAAACCGATCCTAAAGAGCAAGGTGCTGGTGACCAAGGCATCATGTTTGGTTACGCAACCAATGAAACTGAAGTGTTCATGCCTGCGCCTATCACTTACTCTCACCGCTTAGTTCAGCGTCAAGCGGAAGTGCGTAAGAATGGTACGCTTCCTTGGTTACGTCCTGATGCAAAATCTCAGGTAACGTTCGCTTACGATCAAGGAAAAATTGTTGGTATTGATGCAGTTGTTCTATCAACTCAGCACAGTGAGTCAATTTCAACACCAGATCTGCGAGAAGCAGTAATGGAAGAAATCATCAAACCAGTACTGCCTGCAGAATGGTTAAATAAAGAGACAAAATTCTTTATCAACCCAACTGGTCGTTTCGTTATCGGTGGCCCAATGGGTGACTGTGGTTTAACTGGTCGTAAGATCATCGTCGATACCTACGGCGGTGCTGCACGCCACGGTGGTGGTGCTTTCTCTGGTAAAGATCCATCAAAAGTTGACCGCTCTGCAGCATATGCTGCACGTTATGTGGCAAAAAATATCGTCGCAGCAGGCATGGCAGATCGTTGTGAAATCCAACTTTCTTACGCTATCGGTGTAGCCGATCCTACATCTATCATGGTGGAAACATTTGGTACTGAAAAAGTAGCACATGAGATCATTATTGAAGCTGTACGCCAGCACTTCGACCTACGTCCATACGGCCTACAAGAAATGCTAGATCTTCTACAACCAATCTATAAGAAGACTGCAGCTTACGGTCACTTTGGTCGTGAAGAGTTCCCTTGGGAAAAAACAGATAAAGTGGCTGCACTTCGCGATTTCGCAAACATTAAGTAATACACTTAATCGTGCACAAAAAAGGACGCTCAGGCGTCCTTTTTTATTACTTGTCGTTTATCTATTTGCAATAAAAACACCGTTCTCCCCTACTCTCGCCAGCGCTTTATCTTCGGTGTATAGTGCCGTTCTCAATAACAAAGAACGAGTAAAAATGAATTCACTGCAACAACAAGTAATCAAACGAGTCGAACACGCCATCAAAACCGCCAATCAACGCCTTAATAAACGTTTAAAAATGCCGACTGTGACTTTTACCCAACGAGGGAAAATTGCGGGAAGTGCGCGATTACAAAGCTGGGAAGTACGTTTTAACCCAGTCTTACTCAATGAAAACGCAGACGCTTTTCTAAACGAAGTCGTTCCTCACGAAGTGGCACATTTAATCGTGTTTAAACTGTTTGGCCTAGTAAAACCGCATGGTAGAGAATGGCAATTGATCATGCGAGAAGTATTTCAAGTAGCACCAAGAACAACACATAGCTTTGATGTCAGCTCTGTCTCAGGTGACACTTACCTCTATAAATGCAGCTGTAGCGAATATCCGTTAACCATTCGCCGACATAACCGTATCTTACGTGGACAAGCCAACTACCATTGTCGCCGATGCCGTGAAGTTTTGGTGTATTCACCTCAGTAGCGTACGATTTTGTATAAAAATAATCCAAAAGCACTGTTACAAATAATTGCGACACACTTCTCAAAGAGAAAAATATCAGTAAGCTAGTGGTACAATAAATAATTAATGAACTACATTCATGACACGTATCTCAAGCTGTTTTGCTATTGCCCTACTGTTACCTGTTACCGCATTTGCGACCTCTTATAAACCAAGCGAACTTGGTAACACGACAAATCCCTCTTTCAGCAAAGCAAAAAAAATCATGCAAACGGAAATTTATATTTCTCCTCAAGACATGAAAACCATTTACTGTGGTGCTGATTTCAACAATAAAAAATACGTAACATTACCATCCGGCTTTACCACTGAAGTATATAAAAAACGTGTTAAGCGCTGGGAAGCGGAGCATGTTGTTCCGGCCGAGAACTTTGGTCGTGCTTTTAGTGAGTGGCGTGAGGGTGCTGCCGTTTGTGTTGATAGTAAAGGAAAAGCCTTTAAAGGCCGTAAATGTGCTGAAAAAGCTAATAACGAATACCGCTTAATGCAATCCGACCTTTATAATTTATACCCTGCTATTGGTGCCGTTAATGCTGCAAGGCAAAACTATAATTATGTGATGCTGCCTAAAACCAACAGCAAGAATTATCGTTCATTTGGTAGTTGCGACATGATCATTGATAAAAAAGATCACGATGCTCAACCGCCAGAGCGTGCTCGCGGTGTGATAGCTCGTACCTATATGTATTTTGAAACCGTATATCCAAAATACAAAATGAGTCGTCAACAACGCCAATTAATGAATAGTTGGGATAAGCAATACCCTGTATCTAAATGGGAATGTGAACGTGCCGCTAAGATTGAAAAGATCCAAGGCAATGTCAATCCAATCCTAGCGAGTCGATGCGCGTAAAACGTTTCAGTACCGTAACTTGTTATGTATGAGAGGTCATACATAACATTTTTATGACTCTCCCTAACCATAACAACCATGTTGCGATAGAAATAACATGTTTTATTTAAGTCCGAATAATTGGCGAATTGCTCATCCATGTTAAGATTCGTCATTACTCTTTTTTTATTGCATAGATGACCGCATTATGAGAATTCCACGTATTTATCATCCAGAATCTTTACCTTCTCACGGCAAGGTAATGCTCAGTGACGATGCTGCTAACCATGTTGGTCGCGTTATGCGTATGCAAGCAGGTCAAGAACTATTAATGTTTGATGGCAGTAATGCAGAGTTTCCCTCTGTGATCACCAACGCAAGTAAAAAAAGCGTTGAAGTTGAGATCCAATCTCGGGTTGAAAACAGTATTGAATCCCCACTAGATATCCATTTAGGTCAGGTGATTTCACGTGGTGATAAAATGGAATTTACTATTCAAAAATCAGTAGAGTTAGGGGTAAATACCATTACACCGCTAATTTCAGAACGCTGTGGCGTTAAATTAAATGCTGAGCGTTTTGAAAAGAAACTCGAACAATGGCAAAAGATCGCCATTGCTGCCTGTGAGCAATGTGGTCGTAACGTTGTACCCACCATTCGCCCAGTAATGAAACTGGAACAATGGTGTGCTGAAGAATATGATGGATTAAAGCTCAATTTACACCCTCGTGCTAAGTATTCCATTAATACCTTGCCGACACCTGTGACTAATGTACGTTTGTTGATTGGTCCTGAAGGCGGTTTATCAGCGGAAGAAATCGGCATGACGGAAGAATATAAATTTGATGAAATTTTGTTGGGGCCTCGTGTACTTCGTACTGAAACCACAGCAATGACAGCCATCACCGCACTGCAAGTACGTTTTGGTGATTTAGGCTAATTAGATTAGGAGAACACAATGATCAAACTGGGTATCGTGATGGACCCTATCGAGTCTATCAATATCAAGAAAGATTCAAGCTTTGCCATGATGTTAGAAGCTCAGCGTCGTGGTTGGGAAATTCATTACATGGAAATGAATGATCTTTCGTTAGAGCAAGGTAAAGCGATTGCTCGTACTCGCGTGGTAACGGTACAACAAGATCCTGAACACTGGTTTGATTTTCACAGCGAACAAGAAATTGAGCTATCAGATCTTGATGCTGTCTTAATGCGTAAAGATCCTCCTTTCGATACTGAATACATTTACGCAACGTACATTCTTGAGCGTGCCGAAGATAACGGTGCACTGATTGTAAATAAGCCGCAAAGCCTACGTGACTGTAATGAAAAACTGTTTACTGCGTGGTTCCCTGAGCTGACACCAACGACTATTGTTACTCGTCGTGCCGAGAAACTAAAAGCCTTCCACCAAGAACACGGTGATGTGATCTTAAAACCACTTGATGGCATGGGTGGCTCGTCGATTTTCCGTGTAATGAAAGGCGATCCTAACGTATCGGTGATCATTGAAACACTGACTAATATGGGTCAAAACTACTGCATGGCGCAAACCTTTGTGCCTGATATTAGTAATGGCGATAAGCGTATATTAGTGGTTGATGGCGAGCCTATGCCTTATTGCCTAGCGCGTATTCCTGCTAAAGGGGAAACTCGCGGTAACTTAGCTGCTGGCGGTCGTGGTGAAGCGCGTCCAATCAGTGAAACCGATCGTAAGATCGCAGAAACAGTTGCGCCAGTACTAAAAGAAAAAGGCCTTATTTTTGTTGGTCTTGATGTGATTGGTGACAAGCTAACGGAAATTAACGTGACGAGCCCAACCTGTATCCGTGAAATTGAAGCGGCTTTTGATATCTCAATTACAGGTAAATTAATGGATGCTATCGAACGTCGAGTAAACGCGAAGTAATATCGCTTTACTGACAATCATCAACCATACTCAAATCAAGAATGCAGCGGCAATGTCGCTGCTTTTTTGCCTATCAGTCACGAGTGGAACGCTCGCTGGTTTGTATCAAACTCTGGTGTTGTAGATGAATTTGACTAACCACTTTTTAGTGGCGATGCCCACTATGCAAGATCCTCAATTTAAGCAAAGTGTTATTTATCTTTGTGAGCATAATGATGAAGGCGCTATGGGGATCATTATCAATCAACCTATCGATATTTCTATTGCTGATATGTTGGAGCAAATAGAAGTAGAGAGAAAACTGCCTGTTGCCGATCCTATTAGTTTAGAATCACTGGTGCTTAATGGTGGACCCGTTTCTGAAGATCGGGGTTTTGTACTTCACACTACAAAAGGTGAATATAGTTCAAGTTTGCCGGTGAATAACGAATTAGCCGTGACCACCTCACTTGATATTTTATCTGAGCTGGGTACTTCACTAGCGCCCACACAATTTCTGGTCGCACTGGGTTATGCCGGATGGGATGCAGGTCAATTAGAGCAAGAACTGGTTGATAACAATTGGCTCACTATTGAAGCCGATGACACCATTATTTTTTCCACTCCTATCGACGAACGTTGGCATAAAGCCATTGAAAAACTTGGCTTTACGCCAACAAACCTTTCTTTAGATATAGGTCACGCATGAGTCAATCTCGCAGTGTATTAGGTTTTGATTATGGCACCAAAAGTATTGGTGTTGCTATTGGTCAAGAGCTCACAGGAACCGCTACTCCCCTTGCCGCTTTAAAAGCAAAAGATGGCATCCCCAATTGGGATGATATTGAAAAGATTTTAAAAGAATGGCTCCCTGATTTAGTCGTTGTTGGATTACCTTTAGATCTTGAAGGTAAAGAACTTGAAAGCATTACACCACGAGCGAAAAAATTTGCTAACCGCTTACATGGTCGTTTTGGTTGCCAAGTTGAATTACATGATGAACGTTTAAGTACTGTTGAAGCAAAAGCAGAGCTGTTTGAGCGTGGGGGTTATCGCTCATTAAGTAAAGGTAATATCGACTCACAATCCGCTGTCGTTATTTTAGAAAGCTGGTTTGAACGTCAATACGGCGCTTAATATTACAAGTTTCCAAAACAAAAAAGACAAGTCCTGTTGAGGTACTTGTCTTTTTTATTATCTAATAACCCAACAATTGTCGAAACCTTGTACAGCTTTTTTCTTATTGATCATCATAAAGCTAAACACGATCAAAACCTGTTCTAAGATCCATCCCCAAGGCCTTGCTGTTTCTTGTTTGTGCAGCTTGTACTGCTTTTGTACCTCTTGAACTCAAAAGCTTCACCGACAATCACCACTTAAATATGTAAATTTAATTTACTTTAAATTCAACAAGTTAATCTTAAAATGAAATAATACATTAAACATGAGTGATTGGTTCATGATGATCCTAATGTATTAAGATCATCACTGGCATATTACTGAAGATCTAATTTCACCCCAGATAACGTACTGGTACTGTTTGACGTTTTATTATTAGGATCACCGACTTTAATCATCAAGCGAAGATCATTTGGTGAATCAGCGTGGTGCAGCGCATCTTGCTCGGTGATTTTCCCATCTCGAAATAATGCATATAACGATTGATCAAACGTCACCATTCCCGCTTGATTTGATTTCGCCATCACATCTTTAATTTCATGTAACTCTCCGCGACGGATCAAATCGGCGACACGTGGCGTATTGAGCAGCAGTTCATAAACACCATGTCGTCCGACACCATTAGCATCAGGGATCAGCTGTTGCGCTAAAATACATTTCAGGTTTAACGACAGATCAAACAAAAACTGCTCACGACGCTCTTTTGGTACAAGGTGAAGAATACGCTCAAGTGCTTGGTTGGCGTTATTTGCGTGCAAGGTTGCCATACACAAATGACCTGTTTCGGCGAAGGTCATCGCATATTCCATCGTCTCACGACTGCGGATCTCACCGATCAAGATCATATCTGGAGCCTGGCGCAGTGAATTTTTCAGTGCTACCTCATAACTGGCAGTATCAAGCCCTACCTCACGCTGAGTAATAATGCATTTGTTATGTTCATGGATAAACTCTATCGGATCTTCCACCGTTAAAATATGCCCACTGCGGTTTTGATTTCTAAAACCGGTCATCGCTGCCATTGAGGTCGATTTACCCGAGCCTGTCGCACCAACAACAAGTACTAAACCACGTTTTGCCAGCGCCAATCGCTCCATATCTAACGGTAGGTTAAGTTCATGAATATTTGGTATCTTGGTTTCGATTCGACGAACTACAATGCCAGGCAGTTCACGTTGCCAAAAGGCACTTAAACGAAAACGGCAACCATTACGAACAATGGCAAAATTGGCCTCACGTGTCGCAATAAATTCTTTATACTGCTCCTCGTCCATGGCTTCGTGAAATAGCGAATCTACCGCTTCACGATCAAGTAACTCGCCAAGATTATGTAAGTTACCATCAACTTTTAGCAAACATGCTGAACCGACGGTGATATATAAATCCGACGCTTTACGCTCAACCATTTGCGCTAATATACTATCTAAATTCATCTCTTTTCCTACCTCGTTAAACCTGAGGTGTTATTAGAAACCGCGCTGGCTGGTATCAACGATACGACGACCTTCTTCCGCTTCAACTAAACCTTTCGCCACCAGCATTTTCACGCTCTGCTCCATGGTTTGCATCCCCATAGATGAACCTGTTTGGATCATCGAAAACATTTGCGCGACTTTATCTTCACGGATCAAATTACGAATCGCAGGTGTTGCCATCATAATTTCATGGCTTGCTACACGACCACCGGTTACACATTTCAATAAGCTTTGTGATACCACGGCACGTAACGACTCCGATAACATGGAGCGAACCATGGATTTATCACTACCAGGAAAAACATCAATAATACGGTCAACGGTTTTTGCAGCAGAGCTGGTATGCAAAGTACCTAAAACTAAGTGACCCGTTTCAGCAGCGGTTAACGCTAAACTGATCGTTTCCTGATCACGAAGCTCACCAACTAAAATGACATCGGGATCTTCACGTAGCGCCGAACGCAGTGCGTTTTGGAAACCCAATGTGTCACGGTGCACTTCTCGTTGGTTGATCAAACAACGTTTACTGCTGTGAACAAATTCAATCGGATCTTCAATCGTCAGAATATGACGGTTATAGTTAGTATTGATATAATCAACTAACGCAGCAATCGTGGTCGATTTACCCGAGCCCGTCGCACCGGTAACTAATACAAGCCCACGATTAAGCTGAGCAATATCATAAAAAACATCAGGAACGTTTAACGATTCCAATGTTGGTATATGAATAGGGATGGTTCGAAACACTGCCGAACAACCACGAGATTGATGAAAAGCATTAACCCTGAAGCGACCGATGTCGGGAATTTCAAATGAAAAATCGACTTCTAAGTTTTCTTCATACTCACGACGTTGGGCATCGTTCATAATGTCAAACACTAAACGGTGCACTTCACTGTGATCGAGTGCTGGCATACTGAGTTTTCTAACATCGCCGTCAACACGAATTATCGGTGGAACACCAGCAGAAAGATGTAGATCCGATGCGTTATGCTTTACACTAAAATCCAGTAATTCGGTGATATCCATAAATTTTCCCCAAGAATCAATTATGACTAGTATCAAACAAAATATTGCTGAGGTCATCAACCAGATCACCTTAGCAACTGAAAAATGCGGCAGGGCTGCAGATTCCGTGCAACTATTGGCTGTAAGTAAAACCAAGCCAGTGGAAGCGATCGAAGAAGCCATCGCTGCAGGCCAATATGCCTTTGGCGAAAACTATGTACAGGAAGGTGTCGATAAGGTAAATCACTTTTCAAACCATAGTGATAAAAACTTACTTACATGGCATTTTATTGGCCCAATCCAATCCAATAAAACGCGTCTAGTTGCAGAGCACTTTGATTGGGTACATTCAATTGATCGTGTGAAAACCGCTAAGCGTTTAAGCGATCAACGCCCAGCGTCAATGGCACCGCTTCAAGTATTACTGCAAGTTAATAGCAGTGCTGAGGTAACAAAATCAGGGATAACTTTGGCTGAAGTGCCTGCACTGGCCGCAGAAATAGCAGCAATGCCAAATATTGAACTACGTGGTTTAATGTCAATCCCACAACCGGCCACAGATTACGACAGTCAATTTTCCACTTTTAAAGCGTTGGCTGATACACTAGAACAGCTGAAATTGACCTATCCAAACGTTGATACATTATCAATGGGTATGAGTGGTGATATGGAAGCTGCAATCGCTGCCGGCAGCACAATTGTTCGTATTGGCACCGCGATTTTTGGTGCTCGTGATTACAGCAACAAAGAATAATAACTAACACACGTACTGTTCATGACAACAACCGCTCAGTTAAGGTAAAAAACATTACGTTTGTACCTATTTATAAGGATTTTACATGGAACAACGCTCAATTGCCTTTATTGGGGCAGGTAATATGGCTCGCTCAATTATCGCAGGATTAGTTGCTAGCGGTTACGATGCAAAAAAAATCACGGCTACCGCCCCTAGCGATGCTCGCCGTGAACCTTTAGCGCGTGACTTTGGTATTCATACCACTAGCGATAACTTCAATGCTGCTCAAGTTGCTGATGTCGTTGTTCTTGCAGTAAAACCACAACTTATGGAAGATGTGTGTAAACCACTGCAAGAGATTAACTTTACGGGTAAATTGGTGATATCTATTGCTGCTGGTATTAATTGCGATCGCTTATGTGAAATGCTCGGTCAGCCCGTTGAATTAGTTCGTGTGATGCCAAATACCCCCTCTTTAATTGGTAAAGGGATGAGTGGCTTATATGCGAAACCACAACTCACAGAAACTGACCGTTTATTTGCAACCCAGCTATTACAAGCCGTAGGCGAAATTTGTTGGGTACAGGAAGAATCAGGCATTAATGGTATTATTGCAGCAGCAGGTAGTGCGCCAGCCTACTTCTTCTTATTCATGGAAGCGATGCAGCAAGAAGCGATGAATCAAGGGTTTGATGCCGATACTGCACGCCTACTGGTTCAGCAAGCCGCTTTGGGTGCTGCTGAATTAGTAAAAGCAAATCCAGACACTTCATTGTCGATACTACGTGATCAAGTCACTTCAAAAGGTGGTACGACAGCTGAAGCTATTAATACATTTAATCAACATCAATTGTCAGATATTGTTGCTAAAGCGATGCAAGCGGCGGTATCTCGCGCTAAAGAAATGGAACAATTGTTTTAAGGTTTATCTATGAATCCTTTCGTTTACCTAGTTCAAACCGGCTTTGATCTTTACATCATGGTCGTATTATTACGAGTTTGGTTACAATGGTCACGTGCTGACTTTTATAATCCCTTCTCACAATTTATTGTTAAAGCGACCCAACCGATCGTTGCGCCATTACGTCGTGTGATCCCATCAATTGGTTCGCTCGATATGGCAACGGTACTGTTTGCTTATGTACTGTGTGTTGCTAAATTTATCATCATTATTTCGATCAGTGGTGGTGGTTTTGTCTTTGAGCCGAGCTTCCTATTCTTGGGCCTATTAGCATTATTAAAAGCAGCTGGTAGCTTATTATTCTGGGTACTATTGATACGTGCAATTTTAAGCTGGGTTAGCCAAGGTCGTAGCCCTATCGAATATGTCATGCACCAATTAACTGAACCACTAATGGCACCTGTTCGCCGCGTTCTACCTGCGATGGGCGGTTTAGATTTGAGTATTTTGGTTATCTTTATCGCACTACAATTTGCTAACTACGCAATGGGCTCTTTAGTCGGTAACGTGTGGTACATGTTGTGACAGAAAAAACCATCTATCGTGATGATGACGATCTCATTATCCGACTTTATATCCAGCCAAAAGCAAGCCGCGATCAAATCGTCGGCTTGCATGGCAACGAAGTAAAAATTGCCATTACCGCGCCACCGGTGGACGGAAAAGCCAATGCCCATTTAGTAAAGTACCTTTCAAAACAATTTAAGGTCGCTAAAGGGTTAATTCATGTAGAAAAAGGCTTACAAGGTCGGCATAAACAAATTCGGATTGAAGCGCCAAAAATCATTCCCTCAGAGATAGCTACCATCATGTAATTTGATCGGTTCAACAAAGCGAATATCAATTTCTGATATTCGCTTTTTTTATCTCTGCTGTATTAGCTACAATCATCTAGTAAAGCAATATGCCATGATATAAAGGAAATAATTCAGTGACTCACTGAAAGATAAGGATACCTCATGAAAATATTACTCAGTCTGCTACTGCTCATTTTCACACTGCCTAGTTATGCTGAACAATTCAAACGATTTGGCGACTTAGAAGTACATTATTCTAGTTTTGCTTCAACGTTTTTAACGCCACAAATTGCCAGCCACTATAAAATTCAGCGTAGCCGTTACAGTGCTTTAGTCAATATCGCGATTCTCGATACCAGTAAAGTAGAAAAAACAGCCGTAACAGCACAATTAACCGGTATTGCTCGTAATATATTAGGACAGCAAAAAACTTTAAACTTTAGAGAAATAAAAGAAGGAAAATCAATTTATTACATCGCAGAATTTAAACACACTAATGATGAAACGTTGAATTTTACGATCACTATTTTCTCTAACGGTAAAAAAGAAACACTGGCCTTTAAGCAGACCTTCTTCGTTGACAAGTAAGCACTTGAGCATCAATCTCTTCTACAATCACTAGGCGCACTCGCGCCTTTTTTATTACGATAACAACCGTTATTATAGCCGCCAATATTACATAGCTTGACGTTCAAAAGGCATCAAAATGAGTAAACTTGTACTAGCAACAGGCAACCAAGGCAAAGTAAAAGAAATGGCCGATTTACTGGCTGATTTTGGTTTTGATGTAGTCGCGCAAAGTGATTATAACGTTTCATCCGTTGCTGAAACGGGCACCACATTTATTGAAAATGCGATCATTAAAGCGCGCCATGCGGCAAAGGAAACAGGCCTTCCAGCTATTGCCGATGACTCTGGCTTAGAAGTTGATCACCTCAACGGTGCACCAGGTATTTATTCTGCACGTTTTGCTGGTGAAGACGCATCAGATGCTGACAACATTGATAAACTACTTGCGGAAATGAAAGATGTACCCGCCGAGCAACGTACTGCACGTTTCCATTGTGTGCTTGTGATGATGCGTCATGAAAATGATCCAACGCCACTAGTATGTCATGGCTCTTGGGAAGGTAGCATCTTAACTGAACGTCATGGCGAAAATGGTTTTGGTTACGATCCGGTATTTTGGGTACCCGAAGATCAATGTGCTTCAGCTCAACTTCCACCTGCTCGTAAAAAACAACTATCACACCGTGGTAAAGCACTACAGCAATTGTTTAGCGCATTAAAGGCCGATTAAATGCTTGTTCCTCCACCACTGAGTTTATATGTCCACATCCCTTGGTGTGTACAAAAATGTCCTTATTGTGATTTCAACTCTCACGCCTTAAAGACAGATCTTCCTGAGCTTGATTATATTGATGCCTTAATTGACGACTTAGAAACCGATCTTAGCGCTTATCAGTTAATCAATGGAGCACGACCTCTACATTCAATTTTTATTGGTGGAGGCACCCCTAGCTTGATCTCTCCAAGTGAGATTGGTCGTTTATTAAAAGCCATTGAGCAACGCATTCCATTTAGTGATGATATTGAAATCACGATGGAAGCCAACCCTGGCACGGTGGAAGCGGGTCGTTTTGAAGCTTATCGCCAAGCGGGTGTAAACCGTATTTCTATTGGTATTCAAAGTTTTCAAAATGAAAAACTCGAACGTCTTGGTCGTATTCATGGCGCAGATGAAGCGATCCGTGCTGCCGGACTTGCAAAAGAAGCGGGATTAAAAAGCTTTAATGTCGATCTTATGCATGGCTTACCAGATCAAAGTGTGAGTGATGCGATCAGTGATTTAAAGCAAGCGATCGCGCTCGAACCACCGCACTTATCTTGGTATCAGCTGACAATTGAACCCAATACCTTGTATTACTCAAAACCACCGATATTGCCTGATGACGACGACTTGTGGGATATTTTTGAGCAAGGTCACCAACTTTTAACAGAAGCCGGTTATCAGCAATATGAAATATCAGGCTACAGCAAGCCAGGAAAACAATGTCAGCATAACCTGAACTACTGGCGTTTTGGTGATTACCTTGGCATTGGTTGTGGCGCACATGGCAAAATCAGTTTTTCTGATGGGCAAATCATACGTACCGTTAAAGTCAAACATCCTCGTGGATATTTACAAGCAGATAAGCCGTATTTAACACAAGAGAATAAGGTTGCTGATGATGAACGTCCGTTCGAGTTCTTTATGAATCGTTTTCGTTTACTAGAATCCTGTCCAAAGCAAGATTTTGTCGCAAGAACAGGTTTAGCATTAACGACCATAGAACCGACAATTGATTGGGCGATAGCGCAAAACTACCTCCAAGATACAGGCGATCATTGGCAAATCACCGAACACGGTAAATTGTTCTTAAATGATCTCCTAGCAGCCTTCGTTGACGATGATAACGAATAGTATCCAATAAAAAAGCGAGCACGATGTTATTCACAGTGCTCGCTTTTTTCTTTTTACATGCTGACTAATTTAACGTGACGCTACGCCAGTTTTTTAATGCAGGAATCGCATCCTGCAACCGTTGTTCTTGTTCTATCCGCAGCGAAACAAAGTCACACACTTGCTTATCAATACGCTGAGAATGCGACAACAAATAAGGCAAGTCATTATCTAAAAGATCGTAATAGTCCGATAATAATTGTGTTTGTTTAGGACTCAGTGCAACCTTATGTACATCGAAAAACATCCGCCCTTTAGCATCAACAATGAATTCTTGCTTACCTTGTACTAAGGTTAACCGTCCCTCATTTAAACTCAGTGAATTATGCCATTGTGGTTCACATTCAACCGCATGAGCCGATACCGTAAAGAAGCTGAACATCGCTACTATTGCGCCGAATATCGATGTTTTTAGTCCGTGAAACCCCTTATTCATTAACATACGATTCTCCCCCTAATGTGAGCCTCGCTGTTTTATGTATACGGGCTCACTAAAAAATAGAACGTCCAATACGTTCTGATAATTTTTCTAACGCTGCAGTCCCTGCAACAGAATTACCGGATTGATCAAGTTCTGGCGACCACACAGCAATCGTCATCTCACCCGGTACAATCGCAATAATGCCACCACCTACACCAGACTTTCCTGGCATACCAACACGATAAGCAAATTCACCTGCGCCATCATATAAACCACAGGTCGCAAGCAATGCATTTATATGCTTACTTTTAGTTTGGCTGATAATTCTTTTTTTCGCGCCTAAAGGAAGCCCTTTATTTGCTAAATAGCTAAATGTTCTGGCAAGATCGACACAACTCATCTTGAGAGCGCAATAACTAAAATAATTAGTAAGCACTGGCATTACTTCATTATCAAAATTACCAAAAGAACGCATCAAATAAGCGATAGAAGCATTACGATCGCTATGTTGCATTTCAGAGCTTGCCACTACTTTGTCGTAGACAATATGTGGGTTACAAGATAGCTCTCGCACTAATTCCAACATTCGATATTGTGGCGCACATAAACGGCTATGTAGTAAATCGGACACCACAATCGCCCCGGGATTAATAAACGGATTACGTGGGATGCCTTTTTCTAACTCAAGCTGGATCATAGAGTTAAACGCTTGACCTGATGGCTCTTTTCCAACTCGAGACCACAACTCTTCAGGCTCATATAACGTCATGGCCAGTGTTAACGACAACACCTTAGAGATAGATTGAATAGAAAAACCTTCTTGGCTATCACCCGCTTGAATAATTTCTCCGTCGTTATAGCACACTGCAATACCTAATTTACTCGCAGGTACGTTAGCTAAAGCAGGAATATAGTCAGCCACTTTTCCTTGGCCTATCAATGGCCTTACTTCATCTAATACTTCATTTAGCAATGTAGCTGTTGGCTTCATATCTCTTTCTCCAAGGGGAAAAAAAGCCAACACAAGGTTGGCTTTTTCATCGATTTAACAAAGCATCATTAAATCAATAATGTCTTATTTCTTCAGCATATAATGCCAAAAGAGAAATTATTCAGTACGCTCGTACTTCATATCCCAAACGCCGTGACCTAAACGATGACCACGAGCTTCGAATTTGGTTAATGGGCGATCTTCAGGACGATCAATATAAGCACCGTCTGTTGCCGTATTACGGTAACCAGGTGCTGCATCCATCACTTCAACCATATGCTCTGCGTAATTTTCCCAGTCAGTTGCCATATGGAAAATACCACCGATTTTAAGCTTTTTACGCAGCATTTCAGCAAATTCAGGCTGAACGATACGACGCTTATGGTGACGAGCTTTATGCCATGGGTCAGGGAAAAATAGCTGTACAGTATCTAAGCTACCATCAGGGATCATGTATTCAAACACTTCAACGCCATCGTGACACATTACACGAAGGTTAGTTAAACCCGCATCTTCCGCACCCATTAGACACGCACCCACGCCTGGGCTATGTACTTCGATACCAATAAAGTTTTTTTCAGGGGCATTTTTAGCCATTTCAACTAATGATGCACCCATACCAAAACCAATTTCTAACACTACTGGCGCTTCACGGTTATATACTTCTTTCCAGTCCAGCATTTGCTTGGCGAAATCAATACCCATAGTTGGCCAGTTGTTTTCCATCGCATGTTCTTGGCCCTTAGTTAAACGGCCTTCACGACGGACAAAGCTACGGATCTTACGAACCAGTTTGCCATCTTCGGTAAATTCGGTCAGGGTCACTTCACCTGACTTCTTTGAAACTTCGCTCATGCTAATAACTATCCAAACAAAAAAGAAACGGATTGGCATTATCCAAAGTTATCGACTCAATTCAAGTCTATCAATTGCGACAATGGCCAGTTTATGGTGCAATCTTGCCCATAATAGACAATAAATAACGTTGCACTTCTGTTTGCAGTATAAGTGATTGCACTAGCGGACACCAATTTTCACTGTGTAGCGAAAAATAACTTAATAGCTACTCCTCATTGGCAAATACCATATCCTTTTGCGCAGTATAAAGATAAGTCGCTATAAACTGTAAAGTGAGCACAACATTGAGTACGACATTTTCCGATGCCATTTTAGCGTGGTATGACAAATTCGGTCGCAAAACCCTACCTTGGCAACAAAATAAAACCCCATATAAAGTATGGCTTTCAGAAATCATGTTGCAACAAACCCAAGTAGCAACAGTGATCCCTTACTTTGAACGTTTTATGGAGCGCTTTCCTACCGTGCAAGACTTAGCGGCTGCAGAGCAAGATGAAGTCTTACACTTATGGACAGGACTTGGCTATTACGCCCGCGCGCGTAACCTCCATAAAGCAGCGCAATTAATTATTAGCGAACATAACGGTATTTTCCCGACAGATATCAATCAAGTCCAAGCATTACCGGGTATTGGTCGTTCAACAGCAGGTGCTGTTCTTTCACTCTCGCTCGCTCAACGCCACCCTATTTTAGATGGCAATGTGAAACGTACGCTTGCTCGTTGTTACGCGATTGAAGGCTGGCCGGGTAAGAAAACCGTTGAAAACAAATTATGGCAGATAGCAGAGAAAAATACGCCTGAAATGGGAGTCGAGCGCTATAACCAAGCCATGATGGATATGGGAGCAATGATTTGTACCCGTAGCAAACCTAAATGTGAATTATGTCCTGTAAGCACACAATGCATTGCTCTCAAAGAATTACGACAAACCGATTTTCCGGGTAAAAAACCGAAAAAAACCTTACCTGAAAAACAAACATGGTTCGCTATTTTACAGTACGGCAATAAAGTTTGGTTAGAACAACGCCCACAAGTCGGTATTTGGGGAGGGCTTTGGTGTTTCCCTCAACATGACAATGCTGATTTAACATCGCTATTAGACAAGCAATTAGGGCAACAACTATCACTTATCGAACAGCAAAGTCAGTTAACCGCTTTTCGTCATACGTTTAGCCACTATCATCTTGATATTGTGCCGATCTTATACGAACTGAAATCACAACCTACAGCGTTCAATGAAGCTTTAGGTCAATGGTATGATCTTAACAATCCACCAAAAATCGGATTAGCTGCACCAGTACAGAAAATTTTAGACAGTTTGGCATACTCGTTAAACCATCAAAAATAGTGCTGTTTTTAGTGCTTTGATTTCCGTTCAGTGATGCTAGATGCCAGTCACTGACTCTGGTATAACTATCAACTAATCACTCATTTTCGCTGAACCTATGTATCAGCGAGTTACAGTAAGGAATATTTCATGAGTCGTACTGTTTTTTGTACTCGACTACAACAAGACGCTGAAGGTTTAGACTTTCAACTTTACCCAGGTGAACTAGGCCAACGTATTTTTGATAATATTTCTAAGCAAGCATGGGCAGAATGGCAAGGAAAGCAAACCATGCTGATCAACGAAAAAAAATTGAATATGATGAACCCAGAACATCGCCAATTGCTAGAAGCCGAAATGGTGAAGTTTTTATTCGAAGGTCAAGATGTGGTTATCGACGGTTACACACCGCCAGAAAAATAAAATGCATCGCTGAGATTTCATCTCTAAATCCGATTTAAATAGATGAAATCTCAATAATGAATATCAAAATCACGCCATAACGAACAAAAAGACAACAAACAACACTATTTATCTTTTTTTATTAAAAAAAGTGTTGACGAAAAGGCTGAAAACCCTTTTAATAGCGCCCCGTTGCCTCGATAGCTCAGTCGGTAGAGCAGAGGATTGAAAATCCTCGTGTCGGTGGTTCGATTCCGCCTCGAGGCACCATATTCATCTCACTTGATACGTCAAGTCAGATAAAAGAGATAATTCCTCTTTAGTTCAGTTGGTAGAACGGCGGACTGTTAATCCGTATGTCGCTGGTTCAAGTCCAGCAAGAGGAGCCACTATTTATTTCTTGGCTCAACAGAGCGGGGAAATTAAAAGAATATCGTGTGCCGACTTAGCTCAGTAGGTAGAGCAACTGACTTGTAATCAGTAGGTCACCAGTTCGACTCCGGTAGTCGGCACCATCTATTCTCTTACTCACGTAAGAAATGCAAAAATAGCAATTTAATTGCTGTGTTTGC
>NZ_JADQAQ010000052.1 GCF_022129445.1 Photobacterium sp. Ph5 | reverse complement strand
CGGCGGACTGTTAATCCGTATGTCGCTGGTTCAAGTCCAGCAGGAGGAGCCAAATAAAAAAGCCCGCAAGCAATTGCGGGCTTTTTTACATTTGAAATCTAGACTTTTGTTAACAACTCATTGGTTAACTCAGGTATATCTAACAGTGTTCGTTCATCGTCTGGAATCGCTTGAACCCAAGGAGAGAATGAGCGAATGACCAGTTGATTATTACTGTAATCAAAACCGACAGTACATACGGAGTATGCCATTGCCTCCCCAAAAGTCTGCTTAGTAATCGACAACCATCATAAGTACATCACGACCATAAGCATTTTTGGCTACCATATTCGCCGCACCATGATAGTGACTATTCATGGTTAGGAAGATCTGGTCATTCTTATGAATAAAATCGATCCAGAACTCAAAGCCTTTTGAGGTGATTAATGGGGTTTTTCCATCACTATCAATATTCAGCAGTTGGCAGGTTGATAAAATAGCTGCAGTGTTAGGGTATTGATCAAGTAAGTTTTGAGCCCAGTCAAACGTCGCTTCTGAAGAATTCCAATCGATCGCAAAAACTAAAAACTCGGTGTTATTGTACGTATCTGTACTAGCATAGTGATCCCTAATACCTGCAAGTGCTGCTTTGATTGCTGGTGGTGAATATTGGAGCTTATAATAGATCGTCTGATTAGAGTTAATGTACTGACAGGCATTTATTAATATCAAGTTCAAGAATACGGTTGAGCCCACGCTTATCAATATGTAACGTATCTGGATATAGCTCCACCACCTATTGAAATGGGCTTGGATGTTGATTGGAATATACTTAGCACTATAAATAAAGATAGTGTGTACTTAACTATTTCACTGTTTTTCTTGTTATCGTATTTTATTGTTTTTCTCTAATCATCTTATTTTTTCACCATAGAATATGTTGCTCGTGTCTCTTAACGGATGAACCAGTAAGCACAAAATGGTATTATTAGCGGCTGTTTTGCCTGTGACACTTGGATAACTAATGAATTTTGACCGTATTGTGTGTTTCGATCTCGAAATGTGTTGTTGGAATGATGGCCGCACATCTAGAACCGGTGAAATCATCGAAATTGGTGTGGCAGAGCTTGATCTCAACACCGGGAAAATTGTTCGTCGGGCACAACATTATGTTCGTCCTGCAAAAGATGAGATCTCGCCGTTTTGTACTGAACTAACGGGCATCAAACCTGAGATTATTGAAAAAAATGGCAAGCCGCTCTCTGTAATTTTAAAATCGATAGAACAAAAGTTTGGTGGTCGTCATAAGATTTATGCCGCTTGGGGTCATGATGATCGTATTTTGAAAAAGGAATGTTTAGCTAAAGAGCTAAAAGTCCCCTTTCGAGAGTATTTGAACCTTGCGACTTTATTTAAATTGCAGCGTCATGTGACGAATAAGCGTTTAGGGCAACGTGCCGCGATGGAGGTTGCAGGCGTTGAATGGGAAGGGCGTCAGCATTCGGGTTATGTGGATGCGTATAATCTTGCTCGATTAGCTGCAACTATGTTCTGTGAAAAAAACACAGACTCTGCGCAGAAATAGTTTGTTATTACCGATTTATTTGTTTTAGTAAAGCAGACTCTATCAGCTAAGGCTATTCGCTTAAGAGTGAATGGCCTTTCTTGTGCGCCGAGCATGGTTCAACCTAATAGATGAAAGTCCTCTACGCGCCTTGTCGAGCGGAAGCGTTATGTAAGCGTGGATATTAGAATGGCTCAGGAAGAGTTTATTTTGTGAGCAACAATGAGTAAGTGTTCGCGTGTACATGGTCAAATTTTTATCTGATATATTTCCATTAAAAAGCTTCATTAATATGAAAACAAAACTGGAACTGTCTTTGCTAATAGCGTAATCAATATAAATATATTCTTGGCTTAAACGTGTAATGATAGCTGACACCAACAGTGGGTAATAACTTATTTGAAACTAACAGCTTACTGTTGTTGACAATGTTACCACTATCGATCCAAGTTACCATATCTTGGCGTTGGTTTTAGCGATAACGAAGCGTTAGTTATCCGGATAACTAATGCTTAAAGTATTGCCTCCATATAATAGTCACGTACTCGTTTCCCATTTGCTGTATTGCCATGTTGTATAAAAATATCCCACACGAGAACACTATCTTGATTGAGTTGAACACACTGGCAGTAATTGAGCGTCAGATGAGTGTGATTTTGATCTACATCTTTACCTATTCCTCACACGGTATTGATATGAGCATGGTGTGGAAGAGGTCACATAATAGAGGTTAAATTTATTTTTCTCGTGTGACTTTGAGTTTTTAAATAGTTTATAACTTACTGATTTATAAAATGCAGCATAATAAAGCATGACATAGATCTGGCATTTTTCCTCATTTCCACTTTGAAATGGAAATCAATCATCTACACATTATATTCAAGTGGAAATAATATGACTGCATTCAATAAGTGGCGACACTTATATTACTAAGGAGAGATAAAGTGTCAGTAAATAAACGTATTTTTGATTACAGTATTTATGAATTGGAATATGAAGATACTTATAAAAAAACAATTTTACTTTTAAAAGAAAATAAAATATTCCCTGATGCTATTCAGCAGCAAATGTTATTTACGCATTTAAAAGCGATGGTGATTCGTTCTTATACGAAAGAGTCTCTACCAGAAATTGAAGTTGATATGTTTGAAGATATTTCTCCTCTTTCTCATAAATTATCAGCAGATGTGGTTTCTTGGTTTCCAACCTTAGCTTATGAAGAAACTTATTTATTATCCGTCCATTTTGAAGTGGCAAAAGAAAACGAACTGACGTGTGAATTAGGAGCTTAATGATGAAAACAATAAAAGTAGTAATTGGTGACCGTTTAGGTAAAGGGCAAAAAGTAGGTTTAGGTGTTGAGGCAGCTGGTGGCTCTGTAACTGTTATTCCCGGTATGGCTGCTGATATGAAGCTTGGCGATATTATGAATCAAGAGCAAGCTGATTTTGGTATTTCGTTCTGTGGTAGTGGTGGTGCGGGGGCGATTACTGCACAAACAAAATATGGTTATAAAGCTCGTTATGGTATGCGATCTGTAGAAGAGGGTGTCACTGCTATTAATGAAGGATGTAACGTTTTAGGTTTTGGCTTTATGGATAAAGAAGAGCTAGGACAAAAATTAGTTGAAGCCTTTATTAAAAATCATCACGGTTAATATGAAAAAATCTATTACTACGACGGTTGAAGTCAGTGGTAAAGGAAATACAAAACAATCAGCTTTTAGTTCTGCACTAAATAATGTTCAAAAAACAATTCTAAAAGAAACTAATAACGTTATTTTACGAATTGAACCCGTGGATGTTGAAATAATAAGTGCAGAACATAAACAAACGACTGAGAAGTTTATGTTCTTTTTCTTACCACGAGAAAAATCTATTTATTCCATCACTATTAATGTCACTGTAAATATTACATTAATAGAAACTGATGAAATAAATTTCAAACAAATCTAATTATTAGCTACGAACATTATTTGTGTCTACATATAAAGGTATATAAATGTTCTTCATTATTTTAATAAAGTCACTAATTATTGGTGCATTAGTGGGTGTTGGCGTAGGTGTCGGCGCTGCTCGTATGTATCACGCTCCAACTATTCAAGGTATGGGCGCATTCCGTACTTTAGGGGAATTAAACTCGTGTGAAGGGGATCCTGCTTCTCACTTCTCTTTCGGTTTAGGCTTTTTCTTCAATGCTTGGGCATCATCAGTCGCTGCTGGTGCATTTACCCAAGACGTTGACCACCGTATTTTACCGAACTGGGGCGCAGCGGCATTGATGGTAAAAAATCGTGATGTCACCCAAACCCTACATGATCCGAAGAAGATGGGTATTGCCTGCGGCATCATCGGTATGATCGTCGTGGCATTTCTTAACTCAACCGCATCTGCGGTACCTGAAAGCTTACAAATTACAGCGGTAAAAGTGCTGGTTCCGGCAGCAAACATGCTGGTTAACGTGGCGATGCCAGTGATCTTCTGGTTAGCTGCGATTGAAGCAGGTAAGCGTTCTGGTTTTTGGGCAACTATTTTCGGTGGTTTGGCACAAATGATCATGGGTAACGCCGTACCTGGTTTAGTACTTGGTATCTTGATTGGTAAAGGTGTGGAAGATAGCGGTTGGAACAAAGTAACGAAAAGTATGTTGTTTGCCGTTATCGCTCTGTTTGTTCTAAGTGGCTTCTTCCGTGGCTTTGATATTGCGGTATTAGAATCCTTTAGCCTAACTGTTCCTGATTGGCTGCATTACATCCACGGAAGTATCAGCGGTAAATAACCGAGCCGGAGTTGAAGAAAATGGACGATAAATTAAAGAATAATTTTTGGTACGCTGACTGGTCTTTTCCATTCTTTGTTGGCTTGCTGTCATCAGGTGTTTTTGCTGGTACACACATGTACTACCTCTACGGTATCGGTGCTTTTAACGAGGTGGCTTTCGTCGCCATGTTAAGAGCGGGTATGGATACCGGTGTTTACGGTGCAGTAGCGGCGTTTGGTGCAAGTTTCCTTTTTGCTCGCATCATTGAAGGTTCCTTGGTGGGGATCTTAGATATCGGTGGTGCTATTCAAACCGGTATTGGTTTAGGTGTACCAGCACTGTTATTAGGCGCAGGTATTGTATACCCACTCGAAAACTTTGCAGCCTCACTGGTTGTGGGTTTCTTCCTTGGTGTTGCTATTGGCTATGTGATCATCTTAGCGCGTAAGTACACCATCAACCAAAGTAACTCGACTTACGGTGCCGATGTCATGATGGGCGCAGGTAACTCATCGGGTCGCTTCTTAGGTCCTTTGATTGTGTTATCAGCAATTGCAGCATCACTACCAATCGGTATTGGCTCTTTAATTGGTGCGCTTGCTTTCTATCAATGGAACAAACCTATTACAGGTGGTGCGATTATCGGTGCAATGGTGTTTGGTTCACTGTTCCCTGTTGCTATCAGTTAATCCTTGAAAGGTTGTGCTCTGCATATTGGGTGCAGAGCACAATAAAGGCAAAGCAATGTATGACGTATTAATTAAGCAAGGCAAGTTAGTGAGTGGCAAAGTGGTGGATGTTGCGGTTCTGAACGGCAAGATTGCAGCACTGGGTCAACTGGATGCAACAGCAAAAAAAGTAGTGGATTTAGCGGGTGATTTTTATATTAGCGCAGGGTGGATTGATGGTCATACTCATTGCTACTCCAAATCACCGATTTATAACGATGAACCAGACTTAGTCGGGGTGGAGACTGGCGTTACCACCGTGATTGATGCCGGTAGCGTAGGTGCCGATGATGTGGATGATTTCTATCACTGTTGTCAGCAAGTAAAAACCAATGTTTACAGTATCTTAAATATTTCTCGAATTGGTTTGCTGCGACAAAATGAATTAGCAGATATGGCAGATATTGATGGTGAGTTAGTTAAACAAGCCGTCAATCAGTATCCCGATTTTATCGTTGGGATCAAAGCCCGAATGAGTGGCAGTGTGGTGGAAGCCAATGGCTTAAAACCGTTGATCAAAGCCAAAGAGATCCAACGTAATCAGTGCCCATTACCTTTGATGGTACACATTGGTAATAATCCACCTAATTTAGACGACGTGGCGGATTTATTAGATGAAGGGGACATCATTACCCATTGCTATAACGGTAAACCTAATCGAATTTTAACCGCAGAGGGTGAGTTAAAACCGTCGATGCAACGTGCTCTTGAGCGTGGAGTGAAACTCGATGTGGGACACGGTGGTGCAAGTTTTAGTTTTGCAGTGGCAGAGCAAGCGATTAAACAAGGTATTTATCCTGACATGATCAGCTCTGACATTTATTGCAAAAATCGTATTCATGGCCCAGTGCGCAGTCTCGCTCACATTATGGATAAGTTTTTAGCGATTGGTTTACCGCTACAACGAGTGATTGATTGTGTCACGGTAAACGCTGCCAAGTTACTGAGATTAGAAAATAAAGGGCAGTTAGCAGTAGGTAAAGATGCGGATTTAACGTTTTTCCATTTGAACACTGAAACTGTTGAGCTAGTGGATTCTGACAATGATCAGCGCAGTGGCAAGACGAGCTTAAAACCTGCCGCAGCCATGGTTGCTGGCAAGATCATGACGACAAATTACGGAGTAGGATTCGATGTCTTCAATTCATGAAAAATACCAATTAAAAGAAGTCATTAATGCGTCAGGTCGTATGACTATTTTAGGTGTTTCGACACCAACAGAAACTGTGATGGATGCGGTGCGTGATGGTCTTGGCCAGTATTTTGAAATGAAAGATCTGGTGGTGAAAACCGGTGCTTACATTGCCAAGCTGCTAAATGTAGAAGATGCAATTGTGGTTTCTTGTGCCTCGGCGGGTATCGCTCAATCAGTGGCTGCGGTGATTGTGAAAGACGATCCGTATTTACTCGAAAATTTACACGCTCATGCTCATAACGTGGCGTCAGAAATTGTGATGCCAAAAGGCCACAACGTTAACTTTGGTGCACCAGTCGGCACCATGGTGACATTAGGTGGTGGCACACTAAAAGAAGCGGGCTATGCCAATGAGTGTTCGCCTGCTCAGTTAGCCGCCATGATCACCCCGCAAACAGCAGCGATTTTATACATCAAATCCCATCACTGTGTACAAAAGAGCATTTTATCCGTAGCAGAAGCGGCAGCCGTTGCCAAACAGCATAACTTACCTTTGATTGTGGATGCTGCAGCTGAAGAAGATCTGCAGTGTTACTACAACATGGGCGCTGATCTGGTGATTTACAGTGGTGCAAAAGCCATTGAAGGGCCAACCAGTGGTTTAGTGGTTGGACGTAGCCAATATATTGCATGGGTGCGTAAGCAGTCATTAGGTATTGGTCGTGCCATGAAAGTTGGTAAAGAAGGCATTTTAGGTTTAACCCACGCCATTACTGAGTACCTGCAAACAGAAAAAGAAACTGGCCAGCAAATGGTTGCCAAAATGGAACATTTTGTGGCGCAACTCAATACTCTTAATGGTATTGATTGCCGTGTGGTTTGGGACAGTGCAGGACGTGACATTGCACGTGCAGAAATCCGTTTTGATGAAACGGTACTAGCAATGACAACACTTGAGATTGTGGCACGACTTCAGGGTGGTGATCCTGCGATTTATTGTCGTGGCTACAAAGCCAATGACGGCATCATCGAAATTGATGTACGCAGTGTCACAAGCGCACAACTTGACGTTATTTATCAGAATATTAAAGCATTATTTTAAATTTGTAAGAGAACACCACTATGTCATTAAAAGCAAAATTCTACAAAAATCGCGTATGTTTAAACGTGTTGGCTGGCTCTATTGATAACGCAGCAGAAATCTATGATGCCGCAGAAGGTCATGTCTTAGTTGGCGTACTATCTAAGAACTACCCAGATGTACAAACAGCGGTTGAAGAGATGAAAAAATACAGCGATAAGATCAATAACGCTGTTTCTGTTGGCCTTGGCGCTGGCGATCCAAACCAATCGATGATGGTTTCGCTGATCTCTCAGCATATTCAGCCACAGCACATTAATCAGGTATTTACAGGCGTGGCAACCAGTCGTGCATTAGTCGGTCAAGATCAAAGCATTGTGAACGGCTTAATTTCACCAACCGGTACTGTGGGTATGGTGAAGATCTCAACTGGTCCCCTAAGCTCGTGCAATAAAGAAGCGATCGTACCTGTGGAATCAGCGATTGCGATGCTGAAAGACATGGGTGGTAGTTCAGTGAAATACTTTCCAATGGGCGGTTTAGAAACTCGTGAAGAGTTCGCGTATGTTGCAAAAGCATGTGCTGAGCAAGACTTCTGGTTAGAGCCAACAGGTGGGATAGATTTAGAAAACTTTGAAGAGATCATGCAAATTGCGCTGGATGCTGGTGTCACTAAAATTATTCCACATATCTACAGCTCCATTATCGATAAAGAAACAGGTAATACTCGTCCTGAAGATGTACGTATTTTACTTGAGATGACCAAGAACTTGTTAAAGTAACGTGATCTGATTTAACGGGCTGGAAACGGCCCGTTAATATTTATAAGTGTTTGAAATATTGTGAAACAGTTAAATTTTATAAAACAATGTGAATATGACTTATATCGTATGGCCCATTGTTTTTGAATGTTAGCCTTTATTGCTAAACGGACATCAATTAACGGATTATTCAATGATTCAATTCCCTTATCCTCGCCTTAATTTAATTTTTGATGCGCTGTTAACACAAACCTTGCCTCAACAGGAATTAGCTCAACGTTTTGAAGTATCAACGCGAACTATTCGTACAGATATTTCAGCACTGAATGACACATTGGCACATTACGGTGCCCAGTTATTATTACGTAGAGGTGAAGGCTATTTCATCGATATTTATGATCAACAGCGCTATAGTAATATTACTCAACAAACACAACAAATGAAGCAATCGCCACGTTCTGTTAAAGATCGTGTTATTCATTTAATGTTACGTTTATTGAGTCAGAAAGATGGCTGTAAATTAGATGACTTAGCAAACCAATGGTTTGTCAGTCGTACTTGTTTACAAGCGGATATGACCGAAGTACGTGAGTTGTTTCAGTCATATCATTTAGAGATAGACAGCAAGCCCCATTATGGGCTGTTTGTGTTTGGTAAAGAGTCATCCATACGTGCCTGTATTGCCCATATCTTGTTTCAATTTAAGGCGTCAGATCCTACGTTTATTAATTTATGTGAGCTGTTTTATCCTGAGTGTGATTTTGCCCAATTAGAGCAACCACTGTTAATGGCAATGCAGCAGCACAGTATTAATTTGACCGATGAAGGCCTACATCAGTTAACTGTTTACTGTGGTGTGGCGATCAGCCGTTTAAAGCGTGGTTTAGCTTGCGATCAAACACCTTGTGCTAATGTGTCAAGTAATGCATTTGCGGCTGCCGAAGAAATCGCAGCGTTAATGGCGAGCGAAACTCAAGCTACTATCGCTCCTTGTGAAATAAATCATCTAGCGATTCAAATTGCTGCCCGTCGCGTTACTGGGATCAAGCATTGGCATGTGGATGATCGTAATGACAATGATGCCGATGCGTTTATTGATCATTTACTGCATTTTATTAACGATCATTTTAATTACAACTTGCTTAATGATCCGCAGTTAAAACATGACTTACTGGCTCATGTTCACCCAATGTTACTGCGTGTTGAACATCAAATTACTATTTCAAATCCTTTAGCTGATCATATTAAGCGTTACTATCCGCTTGCTTATGATATGACAGTCGGTGCGGTGTCAAGTTGGGCAAAAAGAGAGATCCCTGATGGTGAGATCAGTTTTTTAGTGATGCATATTGGTGTTGGCATCGAGCGCAATTATGTGCAGAAGAATGAAAAGCAACCGACAGTATTATTAGTATGTGATTCTGGTACTTCGGTGATCAGAATGTTGGAGTCTCAACTATTAAAAGCGATCCCACTGTTAGTGATCCATAAAATGCACTCTATACGTGAATATTATGCGTTGCATGATGTCGCAGAAGATTTTGTTATATCAACAGAAAAACTGATGGTTAAAAATAAACCAACTATGGTGTTTTCACCTATCGCGAGTACATTTCAATTAGAGCAATTAAATAAGCTTGTGCATGAAAATCGTCACCACATTAATACGTTAGGAAAATTTTTCCAATCACGTTTTTTTACTCGAATTGACACTCCTATAACTCAGCAGCAGTTATTTACTCAATTATCTGCTGAGTTAGAAACTCATGGGGTTGTGCCAAGTCACTTTTATTCATCTGTCATTGAGCGAGAAAATATAACTTCAACTATGTTGGGTGATGGTATCGCTATTCCACATTCATTAGGGCTATGTGCCAATAAAAGTGCGGTATATACCGTACTAGCACCGCAAGGTATTGAGTGGGGAGAAGGGAAGCGTGCTTATGTGATTTTCTTGTTTGCGATAAATAAAGATGATTACGAAGAAGCTATGGGGTTATATGATCTTTTTGTCACACTCATGAAGAGTAAAGCGGTTGATCAACTTTTATCATGTTACTCTTTTGAACGTTTTACTCACATAGCGAATGAGTGCTGGAATAACTGTAAGAAAGATTGGTAAAACAGCGAGTAAAATGCTTATGTTGAAGAATAAGGAAATCATGTGATTATTCGTTTAATGGAAGAGGCTGATTTACAGCAAGCAGCAAAGGTGCATCAACAGGCGTTTGTACGTCAGCAACGCTCTTATGAGTGGATCAAATGTAATTTTAATGCTGCACCGCGTTTTTTAAACTTTGTTGCAGAGCTTAATGGTGAAGTGGTGGGCTATATTGTGTGGGGTCAAAAAAGCGGCTTTCGTCCTGAAGTGATTTTAGAGTTAGAGCAACTCGCAGTATTGTCAAGTCATCACAACCAAGGAATTGCGACACAGCTGATCATCCAATCGTTACCACAAGTGAAAAAGCTATTAGCGGAGCAAGGCTGTCGATTAAAGCACATAATGGTAAATACTCGTGCTGATAACTATGCGCAACAGATCTATCAGAAACTATTAGGTGCAGAAGTGGAAATGACGATCAAATCGCTCTATTCTGCCGATGAAGTATTTATGATCGCCCGTAACGTTTGCTCTGATTAATACTGCTTTTCCCTTTATTTCTGCGTCGTATTTGCCCTCATATCTAAACAAGATAGCCGTTAAACTGGCTATCTTGTTTTGTTTTAGGCTTTATCATTAGTAAAGGTGTTAATAGGTAAGAAAGCAAATGTCGCATCAGTTAGAAGAATTAGATCTAAATTTAATACGGTTATTAAAAGCGGTGGTGGAACATCGCAGTATTAAATTGGCAGCCATGCAGTTGGGGATCTCTCAACCAAGTGCCAGTCGTGGTGTGGTGAGGCTTAAACAGTTCTTTAATGATCCGTTATTTGTGCGCAAAGCTCACGGGGTGGAGCCATCACCTCTTGCGGTCCGCCTTGCTGATGAATTTGACAATATCTTAGCGCCTATAGAAAAAGTGTTACTGGAATTCTCTGAATTTAAGCCTGAAACCTACCAAGGCTCGATTTCTATTGTGGTTGATCCCTATTTGATGGATGAGCACGGTCAACATCTATTATCTTGTTGTCATAAGGCATTTCCCAAGGCGTCATTGGTGTTTTCTAATTGGGATAGCATCAGCCAAGATGACATGCTGGAAGGCAAAGTCGATTACTGCATTCTGGATCAAGAAACAGACATTGCGAAAGATATTTATATGCAGCCGTTATTTAAGGAAAAGCGAGTGATCTTGGCGAAAAAAGATCATCCTACTTTACAGCTAGATAGTAATGATTGGGCATCGATAGCACCATTGCCATTAGTCTCACTGCCAGCACCAGCTGCTTATAACCCTTTGTGTACCGTTGAATCTGAATATCAGCGTATGGGTTATGAGCCCAAAGTGTTACTAAAAACCTTCAATTTACGGGTTGCGTGTCAAATGCTGTTGGAAACTAATGCGATTATGTTTGCGAGCGAAAGTACCGCCGATCTAATGTCAGAATTACATGCCTATCCCATGCCTATTGTGAACCGGAATTTCAGCCATTTTGTGGTCTCAGGCGGTTATCTTCAAACCCATCGTAATTATCCGCTCTATCAACATTTACATCAGGTGATACAAACAGCATTAGGTTAAATGTTCTGATCATTTCTGTGCTATTTCTCCATTAAGAGATATTCAAATTTGAATATCTCAATTACCTGTTGCGTTTTTATGCTCTGCGGTAATCTCGCTAGTAGATACATTAACTTTATGTATTTTCACTACGAGAATGCGTGAAATTTGATGCTATCTACTTATGATTATTAAGAGTGATAGTGAGGTAAATGATGTGGTTGGCACGGATGTTTTTATTACTTGCCATCGTCGCAGAGGTTGCGGGTACAAGTACCATGAGCCTCATTTCCAGTGAAGGCAGTAACTGGGGATATTGGGTGATGTATGGCTTAATTTGTATTTCTTATTTTTTCTTATCATTGGCGGCAAAAAAAATCGCGATAGGTGTGGCTTATGCGTTATGGGAAGGGCTCGGTATTGCGCTGATTACACTGGTTTCAGTGTTTGTGTTTGATGCTCAATTAAATGCACAAGAATTTATTGGCTTAGCGATGGCAGCTGTAGGGATCGTACTTGTCACTTTGGGTGAAAATCACGCTCAAGTATCAACAGTTAATACCTCAGCATAAGGGAGCACAAAATGAGTCAATTTTTCACATTATCATTTGGTTTTGTTGTTCTCGCAGCATTTGTGGACATCTTAGCGAATATGGCACTGACTCGCTCTAACGGGTTTAGTCGTAAACGTTGGGGAATATTATCGCTGCTATTGGTGATGCTGGCGTTTACCTTATTGGCACAAGCGGTGAAAGAGATAGATTTAGCAGTGGCTTATGCGTCGTGGGGAGCGATTGGTATTTTAGGTACTGCGGTTGGTGGTTCGCTATTGTTCAAGCAAAAGCTAAAACCTATTGGTTGGGTGGGTATCGCGATGGTAATTGCAGCTGTGGTGGTGATGAAAACAGCATAAGGCACACAATATTTATTTTAATTAGCCCGACCAAGTGAGTCGGGCTTTTTATTATAAAAATAGGAAAAAAAAGAATTATTGTATGAATTCAATATGTTCAATTCTCACTGACTTTTTGTGAGTAGGATTTGAATTGTTAATATGTCCGACAAAAGAGTTAGGATGTCTGATTGGGAATATATATATCTTAAATGACGTGACAGAATAGCCTAGTTAATAGCTCGGGTGTAGGTATCTGAGCGTGTTCTTTTCACATAAGGCAGACAATGTTCTATCTATTTCCCTTAATTACAGTTGCAATATGGGCAGGGAATGCCATTGTCAACAAGATGGCATTCAGTGTCATTGATCCTGGTGCGATATCTTTTTATCGCTGGTTCTTCGCATTAGTCATGCTAACTCCTTTTGTTGCTAAATCTGTTTGGCGTGATCGTGCGACTATTAAACCTTACCTGACTAAGTTGGCATTTCTTGGCTTGCTTGGCATGGTCTTAAACCAATCATTAGGCTATTTTGCTGCGGCAACGACGACTGCGACTAATATTGCTTTGATTATTTCACTTGTGCCGTTGATCAGTATGTTTTTAAGTGTGCCGATCCTTGGTCAACGTTTATCACCGTTTGCGTTAATTGGTGCCGTTTTATCTCTCAGTGGCTTGGTATTAATGCTAAGCCATGGTGATGTGAAAAGCTTGATCTCGCAGGGTATAAAGCAAGGCGATATGTTGATGTTGATTGCGGCTGCGGTTTATGCGCTTTATTGTGTGTTGCTAAAACGCTGGAAAATGCCATTTTCAACATGGAAATCGGTTTACGTGCAGTGTTTGTTTGCCGTTATGATGCTAACGCCATTGTTACTAATGAGTCATCGTATGGCGATCACTGCATCAGCTATACCGTTAATTGCCTATGCATCATTATTAGCTTCTGTGATTGCACCATGGCTGTGGATGCTATCAATCGAACGTTTAGGGGCTGATCGTACTGCAATGTTCATGAATCTATTGCCAATCATGGCGGCAGGTATCGCTAGTGTGATGCTTAATGAACACTTAGAGTCTTACCATTACATTGGCGGTATTATGGTTCTTACTGGTGTTGCACTTGCACAAAAACGTATAAAAGCGAAGAAACAAGCGGCTGCGATGACAACAGCATAATTACGTATCTCTGTAATAGAAACGCCGTGACTCCGATTCTCTTTTAAATTAGAAAGAATCAAGAGTCGCGGCGTTTTTTATATCTAAATAAGTATTAGTTAGTGAATTAAATAAAGGCGAGCAATGGTGAGATACACAACAAGATACCCGTGATAATGATGAGATAAGTTGCGATACCTTTATATTTATTCAATGCTGGAACTTTATAGACTAAATAAGCCGGAATTAAACAACCGACGATACCGAAGATTGGCGAGCAGATAGAAGTAAACGATAAAATCGGTAGGTTTAATGCAACTGCTGCCCATGCAATTAAGATGATAAATACTGTGATCAGTTTATTCACTAAATCAGTATTGATCTGCTCTGGCTTATATTTACGCTCTAAAATATTCATGGTCAGCCCGCGACATGCTTCTTTAAAGGCTAAAAATACACCAAAAAATGATGTCACAACCGCAAAAATATTGATCACAATACCGACTATTGTTGCCCAACTTCCAGGGAAATAGTGTGCAATCATAGCTAGGGCTGAAATGTTTTCTTTCATTGCATGTTGTGCTTCAGACTGGCTGATTGCAAAGGTAAACGACACGGCAAAGAAAAAGACCACCACAAACAAAATGCTAAAGGCTATTTTCATGGCTCGTGATGCTTTATAACGTGCAACTTCAATCGATTTTTCATGAGATCGGTAAGAGATCACCATCGGGCTCAGTGATTGAATAAATAAGATTGATGTCAGAGTAAAAGGCAATGTGATGATGGCATCTTTAAGCATCTTACCCCAATCACCAACAGCAGTTATATTGTTAAAATTCCATTGTGGGATAAGCAGTACACCCATCACAGCGACTAAGGCGATCACAGTAACCGCCATAAAACCAGAGATCTTAAACAGGAATTTTTCACTTTTTGAGCCGATATAACTCAACAAGCAGATTAACGCTAAGCCATAGAAAATATTATGGTTTAAGTGCCCACTTGTCACCCCAAAAGTATGTAGATATGAGGCACTGTCATTGGTGATGGCGAGGGAGTAAACCAATACCCAAATGACCAACATAATAAAATAAAGAATACCGAGTGCTATCCCCCAGTTTTTTCCTAAATAACCGCTGATCACACCTGGATAATCGGTACATTTTTTTGATTCAGCAAGGGTGTTGATAAACAGTTTCTGAAACAAATACATTGCAGGGTAGCCAATGACCGATGAGAGTAAAAATACCCATAACCCCATGACACCAACTTGTACTGGGAGAAAAACAATCCCCGCGCCAATGGCCATGCCGATGCTCATGACAATCCAACCGACGTCAACACTGTCGAATTTTGTCGCAGTTTTCCATTGTTGAGGTGTCATGTTTGCCTGTTGGTGTAGGGGGATCTTGGTATTTGAAAGGGGAGAATCTATTTCAGGTTTCATTATATATTCCAGCTTATAATCATTGTTATGCTGACAGCGAATAGTTGGATTATGGATCTAGTCGTATATTTGCTAAATAACTAAAAGTTATAACATATGAATTAAAGAAGTATAAAGAATGCAATTAGATGCTTTTAATGATTGTTTTATTTTTAGCTATTGCTGAAGAGGAAAGAATGCTCTTTTTAAGCAGAAAAAAGAAAAGGTATTTAAGCGATTAAAAATAGAAAACCAGAGCAGAATGGCTCTGGTTTAGCGTTGTCGATTATTTATTAATCATAATCTCAAGGATCTGTACATCAGTATGCGTCATTGCGCCATTCGCCAGTGCAGATAAATTTCGAATCGTATTATCAACGTCATCGGCAACAATGCCTTGATTACCGGTGACTCGAATACCATCTAATGCCATTAAGGCTGACTTAACTGCAGCTCCGGCAGCAGAAGAGACTTTCATTGCACAACTGGCTTTTGCACCATCGCAAATAATACCGGTAATATCACCGATCATATTGCAAATCGCCGCGCTTATTTGCTCCACATTTCCGCCCAATAACCACGTAATACCAGATACTGCACCCATTGACGCAGTTGTTGCCCCACATAAAGCAGATAGTTTGTTTTGATAGCTTTTAATATAAATCGCCATTAAATGAGAAAGGATTAAGGCGCGGATCAAATGCTCCTGATCAGCATTTACAAAATCGGCAACAACCACGACAGGCATGGTGGCGGCAATACCTTGGTTACCAGATCCTGAATTACTCATCGCAGGTTTCATTGCCCCTCCCATTCGAGCATCAGAAGCGGCAGCTGTGCGCAGTAATACATCGGAGAGTAGGCCGCCAGATAATAAACCACGATCGATATTACGTTGGAATGTCGCACCAATTTCTAATCCATATTGACCTTTTAACCCTTCACAAGATAGTGCGTTATTAAGCTCATAAGCTTGTTCGATAAATTGAATATCACTTATTGGTGCATTGATTGCGAAATCAAAAACATCTTGAACACAAGCATCACTAAAAGGGTTATTCGGTATTTCAATGACGTTTTTCTCGTTAGGTGAGGCGGCAAAAACGGTGACGCCATCAAGTTCAATACTGATCACTTGGGTATGGCTATCTGCAATAGTGACTGTCGCGCAATGGGCCATGCTATAAATACTGACTTGAGCATAAAGAATATTCGTTACATCAGCTACGTTCACGGTGACTTTATTGTTAGCTAATAATCGTTTGGCTTGCTCAACGTTATCTGGCGAAATATCTTTTAATACTTCTAATCTCGCTTGGCTATTGCCAGCCAGTGCACCCACTGCAGATGCAATTGCTAAACCTGGCATTCCCGTCCCTGGTACCATCACGCCCATACCATTTTTCATTAAATTAGGAGAAACATGGACATCAATGTGGACAATATTTCGCTCTTGAGGTGGAAGTTGTTCCATTGCAATAGCAGCAGCAAGCGCAACAGAGACGGGTTCTGTGCAGCCTAAAGCAGGAACAACATCACGATTAATGACATGAATGAATGCAGGCCAAAGATGGGTTTTCATAACTGCTACCTTAACGCTCCGAATGGAGAAAATAAAACAAAAAAGAAGAGAAGAGGCTTTTAGTTTTTAATACCCTTCTTATTTCTATGGGCACTTAAAACAATGCAAATATACGCTTGATAGCGAAGAAATAAATTTCCTATTCAAATAAGAATTGACGGTTAAATAGAAAAAAATTCTATAATTTTATTTTTATGTGAACTAAATTTGGTGTTTGTCACATTTATATAGATTATATTTTTTGATGTAATGATAAGTATATTTAGAGAGCGAAGTTAAAAATTATAGTCTTTTAATTGGAATTTTGATTTAACACTAGCGAATTGAACCTATTTATAGGTATGATCACGTCGTCATAGAATGAAGGTTGGTGCTCAGCATCAGCCTTTTATTTTGAATAAAAAAGAAAACGTTTGCGTTATTTGGCAATGTATTGGATTTGCTGAAAAGTATCGCTTTTTTGATCAAATAGGAATTTACCATGTCTGCTGATAGCACACATCAACGCCCTTCTCATTCAGAGCCGAAAAGTAAACTGGATAGCTATTTTGAAATTACTGATCGCGGCAGTAACGTTAAACAGGAAATCATTGCTGGTTTAACCACATTTTTAGCCATGGTGTATTCCGTTATTGTGGTACCTAGCATGTTAGGTGCTGCAGGTTTTAATCAAGGTGCTGTTTTTATCGCTACCTGTCTAGTGGCTGCATTTGGTTCACTACTCATGGGGTTGTGGGCACGTTTACCGATGGCAATTGGCTGTGCTATTTCACTTACTGCGTTTACTGCATTTAGCTTAGTACTTGGACAAGGCGTGAGTGTGCCTGTTGCATTAGGTGCTGTTTTCTTAATGGGGGTCGTCTTTACTTTAATAACCGTAACGGGTGTACGTACTTGGATCATGAAAAATATGCCTAATGGTATCGCTCATGGTACGGGAATTGGTATTGGATTATTTTTACTTTTGATTGCCGCGAATGGCGTTGGGCTTGTGATCAAAAACCCAGCAGAAGGCTTACCCGTTGCTTTTGGAGATTTCACTGCATTTCCAGTATTCATGTCTATTTTAGGGTTAGCGGCTATTGTAGGTTTAGAAAAGCGCAGAGTGCCTGGGGGAATTTTACTGGTCATTATTGCGATTTCAATCATTGGTTTGATCTTTGATCCTAAAGTCACGTTCCACGGTTTTTTTGCGATGCCAACGTTTGGTCATGATGGTGAATCATTACTTGGTTCATTAGATATTATGGGGGCGTTGAACCCTGTGATTTTACCAACCGTATTAGCGCTTGTGATGACGGCAATTTTTGATGCCACAGGTACTATTCGTGCAGTCGCTGGACAGGCAAATTTGCTTAATCAACGTGGTCATATTATCAGTGGTGGTAAAGCATTAACATCAGACTCTGTAAGTAGTATTTTTGCAGGTCTTGTTGGTGGCTCTCCTGCAGCAGTATATATTGAATCTGCAGCTGGTACCGCTGCGGGCGGTAAAACAGGCTTAACAGCAACTACAGTCGGTGTACTGTTTATCTTCATGTTGTTCCTTGCACCATTAAGCTATTTAGTACCGGCTTATGCGACAGCACCTGCACTGATGTATGTTGGTCTATTAATGCTAAGTAATGTTAGCAAGTTAGACATGGACGATTCTGTTGATGCATTATCAGGCTTATTGTGTGCCGTTTTCATTGTGCTAACCAGTAATATTGTTACCGGTATTATGCTTGGCTTTACGGCGTTAGTTATTGGTCGAATCGTTTCTGGTGAAGTGAAAAAGCTTAATATTGGTACTGTTGTTATTGCGATTGCCTTGGTTGCTTTTTATGCTGGTGGTTGGGCGATATAATTATTCGGACTATAATAAATAGTAAGCAAAAACCCACGGAATGTGGGTTTTTTTATATATGGATATATACGAAACGTTGTTTTTTATTTTTTTCGATGTACTATCGTCGACTTATAGCATTGTTATGCGTTTATATTCACAGGCGTATTTATGAAAAAAACTTTATTAGCACTATTGTTTGCATCTTGTTTTAGTTCTGCAGCAAATGCATGTACGGGTATTACTCTTGGCACAACAGGCAATGATCATATTCAAGCTCGTACCATTGAGTGGGGTCATAGCGATTTAGATAGTAAGCTGATTGTTTCTCCTCGTGATTACAGCTATACCTCGACAATGCCAGATCAAAAGCAAGGCCTAACTTGGAAGAGCAAATATGGCTTTGCAGGGATCTCTGTTAGTGATGATCGTTTTATTGCTGAAGGGATTAACGAAAAAGGCTTAACGGCAGGTTTGTTCTATTTCCGTGGTTATGGCTCATTGGCGAAATATGATCCCAAAAATACCGCAAATAACATTACGGATATGGATTTTGTGCGTTGGATGTTAAGCCAATATTCAACGGTTGCAGAAGTTGAAGCCGCGTTAAGTAAAATTAAGATTGTCACTGTTTACTTTGATGCTGAAGGTAATCCATCACCAACTGCGCATTGGCGTGTATCGGATAAGCAAGGTAACAGCATCGTGATTGAAATAATGGATCACGGTAAGATCAATATTCATAAGAACACAGCTAAAGTGCTAACTAATTCGCCAGATTACAATTGGCAGGTGACGAACTTAAATAACTATATCAACCTTCACCCTGGTATTAGTGCGCCACAAAAGATCAATGGGGTAGAAGCTCAATCGTTTGGTGTTGGCTCTAACTTTGTAGGTTTACCGGGTGACATTTCACCACCATCACGCTTTGTACGTGCGGCATTCTATGTCAATAGCGCACCGGTATTGAAGACATCGCAAGAGGCGGTATCGCAAGCCTTCCATATCTTGAATAATTTCGATATTCCAATTGGTAGTGAGTTTAACGATAAATCACATATACCTGATTTACCGAGTGCGACTCAGTGGACATCAGTTATTGACCAAGGTAAGGGTGAATTGTTCTACAAAACTATGCATGATAGTACTATTCGTCGTGTAGAGTTATCTAAATTAGACTTCAATGCGAAGAGTGAACATAAGCAAGCACTTGATAATGGTAAGTTTACTACTCAAGATGTTGTGATTAAGTAATCACAAATAGTCATTGAATATTTATTAGGGCAACAGTATGTTGCCCTTTTTTATAATCTATTTTTGCATGCGTCAAAAATGGATGTGGAAACGATCATTTATGAAATCTTGCATTCTATTCATCAATGTTCGTTATTTATTCACTACTATTATTGCGTATGATGTACTTTTAATTAGTTGTCGTGACATTTATTAATTTCTATATTTATTCTTTTTTTTCATTGAATTAGTTGTTTTTATTTAAGATGAGAATTAGAAATTAAATTTATAATGACGAATATAAACATAGTAAAAGGTTAAGAAATTTTTAATGTACCATTTATGAATAACTAACGTTGCATTTTTGTTGTAATGACAATTAATCAAAACGAGGTAAATTAAAAAGACCAACAGAGGAACCGCGTAGTGTTTCGGTAGGATCTTTTAAATTATTCATTTAAGGTGCAGTTATTATGAAAGTTGTAGTAGAGATTTTAGAAGCAGGTAAATACCGTGATGTGGCTTGGGAAGGTCCATTCGTATCAGTAAAAGGTGAGTTACGCGCTGTTACACCTTCATATGCTGCACAGTTGATTAAGCAATCTAAAGCATCGCTATATACAGATGCTGATGGTGAAATGTCGTTTACTTATAAATAACTTAAATATATTAAATAGTATATTTAAGTTTTTTGGTTAAGAAAAAGGTGACTCAGTACATGAGTCACCTTTTTGTTTATATAATATTGATGTGCAAAAATTAATCATTATTTACAATGTAAATTTAAAAATTAACGGTATCAAAATGTGGGTTTACAGTAATCGCCTGCATTGCGGCTAAGTGATCAAGTACAATTGCTGAAACGCTATTATTCGTTTTCAATTCGATGCATTCTTCACGCTGCTCGTTATAACAAGTATCTTGAGCAATGCCTGAAATAGTTTCACCGTTTTTATACGTTAATCTCACATCAAGATGGAGCATACAGGCAATTTCAATATAGTCATGTTGATGGCAACTTATCATTACGCTCTCTCCTCTATTTTAACTACATCTATGTCAGAACATGCGTTGTTTTCTAAATATTCAAAATAATCTAATAATGTATGGTATTGCTTTAACCACTCATTGAGCTTTGGATGCTGATCTAAGATGGCTTGCCGTAATAATAATTGATAAGAGTAAATTTCTTGTCTTAGCTGATCCAGAGAATAAAACACTTCATTATTAATATTATTATTACTTGATATTGGTTTCGATATTAGATTATTAGACATCTTTAAATTTTTCATCGTAAAACATATATATACTGCAAATATATGCAATGTGTTGAATTTAATGTTACGCATTATTTTTAATAAATGAAAGATAAATAAGATAAAAAATCTATTTTTATCAATATGTTGTGTTTTTGATTTGATTGTGTAAATAATTGTTACTCAATATCGAAGTGTTATTATGTTTATTAGGTAATAAATATAATGTTTTCAATTATTGTGTACTGTGTGACTGTTGAGAGCCTTAAGTTAAGGGGGGGATTGCAGCGTACATAAAAACAAGTTATGTAACACGCTTTTAACATTCAGACGTTGCTGTTACTACTTAATTATTTATTAATGTACTGATAGCTAAGATGAGTATTGAATATTAAAAATTATTAGTGCCACATTAAATAAACGTGTTTGATGAGTATGCCGACTTATTTTAGCTCTGAAAGATAGATAATTCGTACTGAAAAGGAATTTACCATGGCGAAAATAAGTCAATTAGCATTACTGATTGCTGGTTTGTCTGCAACAAGCAGTTATGCGATGAATCCACAGCCAGATCCCGAAAACCCAGATGGATATATCATTGAACGTGCAGAAATTACTGCTGCGGAAGATGCAAAGACATTAGATCCTATGTATGACGTATGGGCGAAAGCACTCGAAACTCGTCCAAATACAGAGGTGGAAGCGATCTACCCTGATGCTGTTAGCAATCCTGATAACGTAAAACGTGTTGAGCGAGTTTTCCCTGAAACAGAGTGGAATTTCTTGACACAAATGGCAGCTCCTGAATACACCTATACCCGTTTTTTACGTGCAATTGGTAAGTTTCCTGCATTCTGTGGCGACTATACCGATGGGCGTAATGCTGATGAGATCTGTAAAACGTCTATCGTGACGGCATTTGCACACTTCTCACAAGAAACGGGCGGTCATATTAGTATCGATAATTATTCGGATAATCCACTGGCATTAGAAGAGTGGCAACAAGCCCTCGTTCACGTGCGTGAAATGGGCTGGTCTGAAGGGCAAGCTGGTTATACTACAGGCTGTGGGCAAGATGATTGGCAAAATAAACGTTGGCCATGTGCTGACGGCGAAGGTTATTTTGGGCGAGGCGCTAAACAGCTTTCCTACCACTTTAATTATGGTGCCTTCTCTGAAGTGATGTTTGATGGTGACGCAACGGTATTATTAAATGATCCGGGGCGTGTTGCCGATTCTTGGTTGAACCTTGCCTCTGCGATCTGGTTTTTCTTAACCCCACAAGCACCTAAGCCTGCGATGCTTCATGTAATTGATCGTACATGGAAACCATCACAACGTGAAATTGATGCTGGTATTACTTATGGTTTCGGTACGACCATCAATGTGATCAATGGTGGTATCGAATGTGGTGAGCAAAATAAAGATAAAGGGCAACCAGTTAACCGTATTCGTTACTGGGAAGGTTTAGCAGAGCATTATGAAATCGCGATAGCAGAAGATGAGAAAAACACCTGCTGGCAGCAAACACCCTATGGTAGTTTAAACCTTAATGGTGCAACTGATGTGCTTTACACAAACTGGGATGCAAATTGGAAATATTATTCTGATCGTCCAGGCGGTGTTTCTTTTGAATGTGAATTGGTAGGTTTTCAAACAGCGTATTCAGCTTTAGTTGAAGGTGATTACGAAAAATGTGTCGCTAATGCATATGGCTCTCATGCTAATTGGCCTGCTGTTCGCGTTGTTGATAAATTACCAGATACGGGTAAACCTGTTGATCCTGTAGACCCGCCGGTGGATGGTGTGGCGATATGGGAAAGCAATAAAGTTTATACTGGCAGTGATAAAGTAAGTTACCAAGGCGCAGTATATAAAGCGAAGTGGTGGACACAAAGTGATATTCCTACAAGTGGAGGTCCTTGGGCGCTAGAAAGTGGTGCGCCAGTCACACCTGAGCCTGTTGATCCAGTCGAACCACCTGTTGATCCAGTAGACCCTGTTATTCCTGTCGAGCCAGTGGAGCCTGTTGAACCTGTAGATCCTCCAGCGACAGATGTACCTGTATGGAATGCAGGAGTGGTATATGTTGGTGGTGATAAAGTCAGTTATCAAGGAAGTGAATATAAAGCGAAATGGTGGACTAAAGGCAATAAACCTGATGCAGGAAGCCCATGGCAAAAATTGTAATGAAAACTAACTATTAGTTATAGCCCGAAAGATAGTAATAAAGTGTCTTTCGGGCTTTTTACTTTAAAATTTGATATTTTCAATAGGGAATGTGATTTTTTGTTGAGTAATAATCTTATTATTATCGAGAGAAATTATTTCAATGAGCAACTTGTTAATATCTGGCGTTAAAAAGACATAACCTTCATAAGTTGCTTCAATAACGGCAGTTGCAATAACTCTATCTGCATGATTAAGAACGTAGCTACCTGTTTCATCAATACTGTAATCTCGATAAACATTAACATACACATCTTCAGTAATTGGATTGGTAATACTTATAGGAATCGTACGGACATTTCCTGAAAAGTTAATATCACTTGCATCTAATATTGGAAAATTTTCTTTATCTTGCTCATCTAGAGCCTCATCACTTATATCATTAATATCGTTATCTATATCATTAATATCGTCATCGGAATCTTTAACGGGAAAAAAGAGAGGTGGTTGAACATCATTACTGATGTCATTTTCTGCTTCTATTGGCTGATTTGTTTGTTCTGATGGACTTTCGCTTAAACAGCCAGCAAAGGTAAAAGTGATCAGTAGTAACATAAGTTGATAACTTTTCATCAGCGTTACTCCGCTGTCAGTGAATAAACTTTTGAGGACTCTGGGTGCATAAACCATGTATCATGTTCATTACTGCTGAGATAATTTTCAATACTAGGGTAGGCTGATAAAACACTTTTCCCTTCTATCGGGTGCTTCCAATCAGATGGCACTAAAATCGCAAATGGGATCCCCGTTTTATTTTTATAACTGTTACAGTTATTTTCAACACTACAATTGACGCTAGTATTCATTGAATGATCATGTTCACTATTAAATAAACCTTGATCGGCTTTTAGTGTCGGTGAAAAGTTTTTTAAGTGGATCTCTAAGCTTCGTGCTGGGGGAGAATCAAACCCATGCTTCTCATTAGGAGCGGCAAAAATAAATGGATTTAGGTAAGGGTGAAGATGCTCAGGGTAAGTGACTGGAGTAGTAAAGCTCACTTTCATTGAAGCGGTAACACGTTCATTTTTATCAAGCTCACAGCTTGGGTCTACACGTAAAAAACCATTATCGCAGTCAGAACTAAAATATTGTTTGAGTGCGTTTGTCAAAATTAAAACGGCGTCATCGTCTGGGTTTTCTGTCATTTCTAAAACAGTGTTATGGTACTCACCATTTATAATGACAAAGCTTTTTGAAACATCGATACTGGAAGATGAAATACCATCAAGTTTAACAGCAAACCCATTATTATACCCTGCACCATAGGCTTGCAGTTCAATATCAATAGTGAGTTTTGAAAGCTTACCTGTCGCTGTTTCTTGTACATGACCAACACGATATTTCAGAACAACATCATTAAAGTCATAATCATCTTGAGTTGGCCAACGATCTTCAAAGGCAAGTGTTGCGAAATTACCTTGAGAAGGAAACCAAAAGTAACTCTCTTGGGTATCAAACCCAGTGATAGTTAATGGATAATCTTCAACTTCTCCATTTTCTCCTGGCCCATTGGCTGCCGTGTTTGGACTTGAATTGATTCTAAATCGTGACCATGTTGAATCAGTGATCACAGAATCAATAGGGACATCAATTGCTAATGTATGCTCACCACTATTAAGTAAAATATTATCAATTACTTGTTCGTTAGCATCATCAAAGTTGCCGTTATTATTCCAATCAACCCAACCAGATAAGTATCCAGCAGTAATGCCGCCAATATGGGCGGTTATGTACGTTGTTGATCCTTGATTTAGCGTCGGCGTTGTAAAAATGATCCCTTGATCATCGTTCCCTAAATCGTTGTCATCATGCATTGGATAAAACTGAGCAAATAAGTCTTCATCGGGTTGTAGTCCAAGGTATAGCTGAGAAGATACTTGGTGACGAGCACCATTTACGAGCCGTGATGTTTGGTAAGAGTTAGGTGCATCACCCATATCATACCCAAGGGTACTAAGTGGGGCGTTATTACAGCGGGCAATATCAATAGTATTAGCTACATTATCAACGGTTAGGAGAGTAAGGTAGCTGAAGTCATCATCAACACTAAAAGGGGTTAACTGATTAAATAAAAAAGTATCACCACTATTGGCATCAATAACGTAAAACATACCATTGTCATCAAAAAATTGACCACTAAAGTTTCTTACACCCGTTAAACCAACACTTGCTGTTATGTCTATCTGGTTATTTTCCAGTGATTGTGAAAGATCAAAGCGATGAATATTTTTACTGTTATCGACAGCATATATTTTTCCACTTGGATGAATGGCTAAATCAGCAAAGGAATAAACCGCATATTGTTTTTTTAAACGTTGAGATGCGGATTGAGTCGTAAGATCAACTTCCCATAATCCTTCATTCTGAGCATAAAGGTATAATTTGTTGTTATGAACATCACCTGCTGTGAAGCCATGTTCAGGTAATCCATTAATGATAAGGGTTTCAGCTATAAAGTTATTATGAATACGAACGACCTGTTTGTTTTGTACTCCGTATATATAACTGTCAATGTCATTAAAGCCGACAGCATCATACGTATTTACAACGACTCCCTGATGGCTTGTTCGTCGATCTATATCAATTAAAGATACGCTATTTGACTGATGAAAAAGATAACCGTTACTGGGACAGGATGAAAAAGAGTTTGCTGACGCCGGCCCAGTAAAAAAGGTAAACAACAAAGGTATTGATAGTACAAAAAAGTGATACATCATCGTTACCTCACAGAGAATAGGTACATTAAAAATATGTATATATAGGATGATTCAATATCAATGCCATTCTCATCTCTATATATAACAATGAGTTAAAATTGAGAGTGCGTGGGTTTTACGAATCTTTGCAAAAAGCTATGGATAATAAAAACGTTATAATGAAAAAAATTTGATATTATAAAAGTACAAAAGGCCGATAAAGTCTCAAGAGAAAAGCAATAAAAGTGTTTCTTTTTTGAGTGATGGTTGCATATTTGATTGAAAAGTAACTGGTTGAACATTTTTCCGTTTTTTTTCCTTTACAGCAGCAGCTTAGGTATATATTATTCACCGCACTTACGGAGAGATGGCTGAGTGGTTGAAAGCACCGGTCTTGAAAACCGGC
>NZ_JADQAQ010000051.1 GCF_022129445.1 Photobacterium sp. Ph5 | reverse complement strand
TTATTTGTATTGGTCACTAGTATCATTGATAAATCTTTCGACTTAACTTTTCAACAAGTGCCCACACAGATTGCATGGTCAAATTGTTAAAGAACAATACTGATTTCGTCGCTAGCCAGTGGCTTGCTCCGTGTCAGTGAGGTCGCATTATAGGGAGAGATTTTTTGCTGACAAGCCCTTTTTTAAAGAAAAATGCGCGCTTGAACAATCATTAAACAATTCACCTTATAATGATCAAGAATCCACCTAAATAAGCTCTTTTCATTAGATAAAAAAACGCCCCACTTCAATGCGGGGCGTTTAGTCATAGTGATTAAATGAAGTAATTAAATTTGCTCAGCAACAATTACATCATCTTTCACAGACAGTGTTATCACTTTACCCGGAACAAATTTACCTGATAGCAAGTCTTGCGCTAGTGGGTTTTCAATATATTGCTGAATCGCACGTTTCAATGGACGCGCACCATAAACAGGATCAAATCCAGCTTCAGCAATCATATCTAACGCACTGTCTTCAACATCTAGACAGAAGTCTTTTTCAGCGAGGCGTTTTTTCAATCGTTCAAGCTGAATACTTGCAATATTCTTGATGTTTTCTTTACCAAGCGGATGGAACACAACGGTTTCATCAACGCGGTTAATAAACTCAGGGCGGAAGTGTTGTCCAACAACTTCCATTACAAGTGCTTTGATCCCCTCATAGTCAAGGTTGCCGAAATGCTCTTGAATACGATCTGAGCCCAAGTTCGATGTCATAATGATCACCGTATTACGGAAATCTACTGTACGACCTTGACCATCAGTTAAACGACCGTCATCTAATACTTGAAGTAAGATATTGAACACATCAGGATGTGCTTTTTCTACTTCGTCTAGTAATACCACTGAATATGGACGACGACGAACCGCTTCTGTTAGGTAGCCACCTTCTTCATAGCCGACATAACCTGGAGGCGCACCCACGAGACGAGCGACTGAGTGTTTCTCCATAAACTCAGACATGTCGATTCGCACCATTGCTTCTTCACTATCAAACATAAAGTTAGCCAGTGATTTACAAAGCTCTGTTTTACCTACACCTGTTGGGCCTAAGAATAAGAAAGAGCCAATTGGGCGTTGCGGATCAGCAAGACCTGCACGGCTACGACGAATGGCATTAGCAACAGCAACGACCGCTTCATCTTGACCAATGACACGATGATGTAATTCATCTTCCATACGAAGCAATTTATCACGCTCACCTTCAAGCATTTTTGATACAGGAATACCTGTCGCTTTTGATAAAACATCGGCAATTTCTGTATCAGTAACTTTGTTTTTCAACAAGGTCATTTCTTGCATTTCTGCTTGCGCGGCAAGATCTAACTGCTTCTCTAACTCTGGAATACGACCATATTGTAGCTCTGACATGCGGTTTAAATCGCCAGCACGACGAGCAATTTCAACATCAGTACGCGCTTGTTCAAGCTCTGCTTTAATATGTTGAGTACCTGACAGTGCTGCTTTTTCAGCATTCCACACTTCTTCAAGCTCAGCATATTCACGCTCTTTTAGATCAAGCTCTTCAAGCAGATCGCTGAGACGTTTATTGCTTGCTGCATCGTCTTCTTTTTCTAGCGCTTGTTGTTCAATCTTAAGTTGAATAATACGACGCTCAAGACGATCTAATGATTCAGGCTTTGAATCAATCTGCATACGAATGCTTGATGCCGCTTCATCGATAAGATCAATTGCTTTATCAGGTAACTGACGATCTGAAATATAACGATGTGACAATGTTGCTGCTGCCACAATTGCAGGATCGGTAATTTCTACATGGTGATGAAGCTCGTAGCGCTCTTTCAAACCACGAAGGATCGCAATGGTATCTTCCACGCTAGGTTCATCCACCAGCACTTTTTGGAAACGACGTTCAAGTGCCGCATCTTTCTCAATATACTGACGGTATTCATCTAATGTTGTAGCACCGACACAATGAAGTTCACCACGTGCCAATGCAGGTTTTAGCATGTTACCGGCATCCATTGAGCCTTCGCCTTTACCTGCACCAACCATGGTGTGAATTTCATCGATGAACAAAATCACACGGCCATCTTCTTGTGACAATTCGTTAAGTACCGCTTTTAAGCGCTCTTCAAATTCACCACGGAATTTAGCTCCCGCAATCAATGAGCCCATATCGAGAGAAAGGACACGCTTATCACGCAAGCCTTCAGGTACTTCACCGTTAACAATACGTTGTGCTAATCCTTCAACGATAGCTGTTTTACCAACCCCAGGCTCACCGATGATCACTGGGTTATTTTTGGTACGACGTTGCAATACTTGAATAGTACGGCGAATTTCATCATCACGACCGATAACAGGATCTAATTTGCCCTGCTCTGCACGTTCGGTTAAATCGATCGTGTACTTTTCCAGAGCTTGGCGATTTTCTTCGGCATTAGGATCATCGACTTTTTGACCACCACGAATTTGATCAATCGCTTGTTCAATATTTTTCGCTGTTAAACCTAATTCTTTAAATAACTCACCCAATGGGCCTTTATCTTCAGCTGCCGCTAAAATAAATAGCTCTGAGGAAATAAATTTATCTTTCCGCTTTTGTGCCAACTTATCGCACATATTAAGCAGTACGCCCATGCCATGTGAAAGCTGAACTTCACCACCAATACCCGTTACTTTAGGCATGCGATCTAATAGCTCAGCTAAACGTGAACGTAACTGGGTAATATCGATGTTCAAAAGGGTGAGCAACGGACGCACGGTACTACCATCTTGATTAAGCAAAGCCACCATAAGGTGTGCAGGCTCGATATACTGATGGTCTCGTCCTAGAGCCAGCGACTGAGCATCAGATATTGCCGATTGAAATTTGCTGGTAAATCGGTCAAGACGCATAAGTTCTCCCAATAAATATAAATAAACTAATGCTATATATATGGATACTTAGCAGGTATTTTTCAACTCCATAAATCGCAATATAATGCTGCAAAAAAAAAGCGAGCGATCTTTATGAAGATCACTCGCTTAGCAATAATTAACGACATTAACCAATTACGTGCTATTTGTTATCCGCTAACCAAATCAATGAGGCCTGACGACCTGTTACCGCTTGTCGTCGATAGGAGTAGAACTGCTGTTTATCAGTAAAAGTACAATACTCTCCACCATAAACAGCCGTGATACCTAATCGATTCAAACGCTGCTTTGCTAGTAAATATAAATCAGCCAACCATTTCTCACCATGAGGAATAAAAGCATCTTCTGCATTCGGATCGGCTGCCATAAATTGTTCTCGCACTTCACCACCGACCTCAAATGCGTTAGGTCCAATAGCTGGACCTAACCACGCCATAATATCGGCTGCGTTACAGTGAAATTTTTCCACTGCATGCTCAATCACACCTGTAGCCAGTCCTCGCCATCCGGCATGAACCGCAGCAACTTCTGTTCCTTGCTTATCGCAAAATAAAACAGGTAAACAGTCAGCAGTCATGATGGCACAGGCTAATCCCGGAATACGAGTAAAGCTACCATCAGCATCTGGTACTGATAAAAGTTCAGCATTAAGCTCAATCACATCAGCACTGTGGATTTGATTCAACCATGCAGGAGAATCCACAAGATCACAATGTTGTTTCAACAATTCACGGTTTTGATTAACAACAGCTTCATCATCCCCAACATGTAAACCTAAATTCAATTCATGATATGGAGCAGTACTAACACCACCTAAACGGGTCGTACTTATCGCGCGCACATGCTTCGATGCTGGCCAGTTAGGAATAATGACTTTCATTAATAATCGTCTTCGTTATTTTCTTGCGTGTCTTTACGCAAAATATCAATCATTGCCACCATATCAATTGGTAGCGGCGCATGCCATTCCATCTTCTCACCTGTAATTGGGTGATCTAATCGCAGCATACGTGCATGCAATGCTTGTCGATCAAACGCACGCAATGCCTGAATAAACTCAGGAGATGCATCACGTGGCGGACGAGGACGACCACCATAAATCACGTCACCAATTAAAGGATGGCTCATGTATGACATATGAACACGGATCTGGTGTGTTCGACCCGTTTCAAGACGTAATACAATACGTGTATGTTCACGGAAACGTTCAGCAACACGGTAATGGGTTATCGCATCTTTACCCATTTCATGTACAGCCATACAAATACGCTTGGTTGAGTGACGACCAATGGGTTTTTCAATGGTGCCACCACCGGTCATTTGACCAATAGCTAATGCTTCATACTCACGCGTGATCTTACGCTTTTGTAATGCACGAACTAGACGCGTTTGTGCTTGAATGGTTTTAGCAACTACCATTAAACCAGTAGTATCTTTATCCAAACGGTGAACAATACCTGCTCGCGGAACTTCTGCCAACGATGGGCAATGATGCAATAATGCATTCAACACCGTACCATCAGGTGTACCCGCACCAGGGTGAACAACAAAGTCACGCGGTTTATTGATAACAAGAATATCATCATCTTCATAAACGATGTCGAGAGGAATATCCTGCGCAATCCAACGCACTTCATCTTCGATCTCAGCTTGAATAAATAGCTCTTCGCCACCCATCATTTTTTCACGAGGTTTCTTGACGACATCGCCATTCACTGAAACCATACCGTTTAAAATCCAATCTTTAATGCGCGAACGCGAATAATCTGGATATAATTGAGCAATAACCTGATCCAGGCGCATGCCTAATTGGTTTTCACCAACTGTGTTTGTCAATTCTATTTGCTGTGCCATAGCGAACTTTTTTAAAAAGCGTGAGACTAATTGTCATACGCTGCGTAAAATGGACCAAGCTTGTAACTATGCTTGATGTAACCTATATAGTGTCATTGTATCTGTTAACGGCTCTGACCGTAATGGATCGAGCAAAATAAAATTTTTATCAAGGAAACTAACGCCGCAATGAAACGCCTGACAATCACGACTCTTCTTGCCGTAGCCCTTCTTTCAGGCTGTTCGAGTAAAGAAGAAGTAATACCAGATGTTCCACCATCAAACTTATATGCAACCGCACAAACTGCATTGCAAAAGGGGAACTGGACATCGGCTATTGAACAATTAGAAGCGCTCGATTCACGCTATCCATTTGGTGCTTATTCCGATCAAGTACAGCTAGATCTCATTTATGCTTACTACAAAAGTGATGATTTAGCGCTAGGTGAAGCTACGATTGAACGTTTTTTACGTTTAAATCCCGATCATCCACAAGCTGACTGGGTTGTGTATATGCGTGGTTTAACGCATATGGCACAAGATCGTAGCTTTATGCATGATCTGTTTAATATCGATAGATTTGACCGTGATCCAACACCATCACGCCAAGCTTTCAAAGACTTTAAACACTTGCTAGAACGTTACCCAGAAAGTGAATATGGTGCAGATGCTAAAGCGCGAATGATCTTTTTGAAAAACCGTTTAGCGAATTATGATTTGGCTACTGCTGATTTCTATGTACGCCGTGAAGCATGGATTGCAGCAATTAACCGTTGCCAGCAAATACAACGCTTATACCCAGATACAGAAGCTGCTCGCCAATCATTAGCGCTGGAAAAAACAGCCTATGAAAAGTTGAACTTGCAAAAAGAAGTTGAACGTACCGATAAATTAATGAAATTAAATCCAGCTAACTAACTATTAGTGCATTTTATTTCATAAAAAAATGGCAGCTTAAAAATAAGCTGCCATTTTTTATATTTAAAATAGTCTTTAATTTTGAGCATAAATCTAATCTTTTTTATCACTACATTGACTAACTACAACGACTAAAAAACGTCCATCACATTAAAATTTTTATATAATCCCCCTAGTTAGCACGAGCCACCAGCATTTTACCTTTCTTCATACTGCCTTAAATATTGTTCTCATCTCAAGTACTTTTTATAAACTTTTTTGCTACAAATCCAAGACGATCACAGATTTTTTTGCTGATAATTATTAAAGACTATAATGTGATGCATATCACATTATTAAGTTCTAAATTTAGTAATCTGAATTCAACCCAACGAAGGGTAGCAAACGAGGAAGATAATTATGACATTAGAAATCACTGGTAAAAACATCGATATCACCCCGGCTATCCGTGAGCGTTTTGAATTTAAGTTCAATAAGTTAGAAAAACTTCAGGTGCCGCTAATCAAAAAACACGTTGTGATTAGCAAAGAACCAAGCAAGCAATTTAAAGTCGAAGCTGCAGTAAATATTGCCGGAGGACAACTTGTTGCTTCTGCAGAGCATGACGACCTGTTTGGTGCGATTACAGAGCTTTACCAAAAGCTTGACCGACAGTTGAAAAAACAAGCTCACAAACCTAACGCTCGCCGTGCAAGCCATAGTGAAAAGCCAGAGCTGGCTGAAGACGAAGTAGAACTAGATGAAGTTGAGCTAGACGACGCATACTAGCATTATCATAAGGATTTAAAATAACCCCGCTTATGCGGGGTTGTTTGCTTTTAACAATACTGTTCTGATTATCGCAACATAACAATAGAGATCTTCCCTCATTATTTCCATTCTTAGCACTAGCCTCTAATCTACTTGACAATAAATAGTACGCTGCATAATGTGGCTAAAGATAAAAAATGACCATTTTGCTTATATCATCGCAGCTTCTCTACTCATCAAGTAATTCGTATTAATCCACATTCGTATGATATGAGATGTTAGCCACGACATAAGCTATCGTTATATTCGGAAATCAGATAGGGACGCCAATGACCGATACTCGCTATTCTCTCGATGACATTCGTCAAAATGTCAGTCGTATCGATAACGCTTTACTTGAACTACTGGCAGAGCGAAGAGCGCTTAGTCTAGAGGTAGCAAAAAGTAAAATTAGCACAGCTAAACCCGTACGCGATCAAGTACGTGAACATGAATTACTATTAAAACTGATAGAAAACGGCAAGCTTCATCAATTAGATGCACAATATGTTACTCAAATCTTCCATACCATTATTGAAGACTCAGTATTATTTCAACAAGCTTATCTACAAAAGCTTGCCAATCCAGATAACGCTAATCCTATTGCTCGTGTTGCTTTCCTTGGTGCGAAAGGTTCATACTCTTATTTAGCCAGCCGTAATTATTTTAGCCGTAAGCAAACCGATCTGGTTGAACTGAGTTGCTCGACTTTCCGCGATATTTTTAATACGGTTGAAACCGGTAACGCCGATTATGGTGTCTTGCCAATTGAAAATACCAGCTCGGGCTCAATCAATGAAGTATATGATTTGCTACAGCACACAAGCCTTTCTATTGTAGGTGAGATAACCCAATCTATCGAACACTGCCTACTGACTGCTGTCGATACGAAACTTGAACATATCGATACCTTATATTCTCACCCTCAGCCTCACCAGCAATGCAGTGAATATCTTCATAGAATGGGGAATATTAAGCAAGAATACTGCTCAAGTACTGCTGAAGCGATGGAGCAAGTTGCTCAATTGAAACAACCGAATATTGCAGCTATTGGTAATGCATCCAGTGGCGAATTGTATGGTTTAACCTCAATCAAATCAGATATTGCCAATCAGCAAGAAAACTTTACCCGATTTATTGTGGTGGCACGTAAACCTGTTGATGTCACATCCTTGATCCCAGCAAAAACCACTTTAATCATGTCGACTGCACAAAAAGCAGGTTCATTGGTTGAATGTTTACTGGTACTGAGAAATCTTAATATCAATATGAGTAAACTGGAATCACGCCCTGTTATTGGTAACCCATGGGAAGAAATGTTCTATGTGGATGTCGAGGTCAATCTTAAATCTGATGTAATGCAGCAAGCATTAGAAGAGCTCACCCGCCTAACGCGCTTTATTAAAGTATTGGGCTGTTATCCAAGTGAAAATGTCGCGCCAACAGAAGTTGAGCTCCTCGACTAAAATGTACATATAACAAAAAGCCCGTTATGACATTCTCTTTCGAGTAATAATGACATAACGGGCTCTTTTATTTTAACTATCAGAAAATTAACTACGATTTACGGTGAGTTGAATCGTTCGCCTGCCTAAGCAGTCCCTGGCTCTCTGCTAAAAAATGTTCAGCGTAATCGCCAAACCATCCTGATACTTGACCAAAAGCTTGCTTAAATGCATCTTTATCTTGAGCATCTAGCATTTCAATCGCTTCACCAAAGCGCTGATGGAAACGTTTGATCATCGCAATATTCTGTGGAGCAGACATAATAATATCTCCGTACAATTGCGCATCTTGAGCAAACAAACGCCCTACCATCGCGAGTTCTAAGCGATAGATTGGTGAACTTAGCGACATTAATTGCTCTAACTTTGGATCTTCTTCAGCAAGGTGAACACCATAAACAAACGACGTAAAGTGACGTAATGCTTGGATCAAGGTCATCCCTTGATCATGTTCAATCGCACTAATACGATTAAGTGATGCCCCCCAAATTTGAAACTGCTCCAACAGCCATTGATAACTTTCAGGGTTCCGTCCATCACAGTACACAATAACCTGCTTTGCCAAACTTGGAATATCAGGACCAAACATTGGGTGTAACCCAACCACAGGGCCTTTATGCACTTCCAACATCGCTTGTAATGGACCACTTTTAATCGATGTTAAATCAGCAAGTAAACAATCTTCAGGTAAATTATCGAGTTTCGCAATCACCGTCTCTGTTAAATGGATAGGAACAGAAACAACGACCATACCTGCATCATGCAATATTTCATCGGCACGATCCCAGTCTTGGCTACCTAATGTTTTAACTTGGTACCCTGACAGTTCAAACAAACGACGAAATAATTTACCTAGCTGACCATGGCCACCAACGATAACAATTGGTCGTAATTGTGGATTTAAACACTTAAAGCCAGAGTCATTTTCACTCGAATAAGATTCACGCATCGTTCGACGCAATACATCTTCAATAAGGTCTGCAGGTACACCTTGACGTTCCGCTTCTTCACGACGAGATGCCAACATTGCCGCTTCACGATCGGGAGCATAAATCGGTAAGCCATGCTGACTTTTTACTACACCAACCTGCTCAACTAAAGCGAGTCGTTGAGCCAATAGCTCAACCATTTGACGATCTACATCGTCAATTTGATCTCTTAATTTGCTTAACTCAGCAACCATGATTTTTTTCTATCCGTAATTATTTAATTCGATCTTGTAAGAACGGCACTAATTCCTTATGTGCCTGACGCAATAATTGCTCAGTAGTATCCCAGCCAATACATGCATCAGTTATCGATACGCCATACTTCATTTCATCTCGAGGAAGATCGGCACTCTGATTCCCTTCGTCAAGATGACTTTCGATCATCAATCCTATAATAGACTGATTTCCCTCTCGGATCTGATGAATCACGTCTTCAGCAACCAAAGGTTGACGGCGATAATCTTTACGAGAATTTGCATGGCTACAGTCTACCATTAAGGCAGGTGAAAGACCTGATCCGACCATCTCGTTTTCACACTCTTTAACTGACACAGAGTCATAATTGGTTTGCTTACCACCACGTAAAATAACATGACCGTCAGGATTACCTTCAGTATTTAGCAGTGCAACTTGTCCATCTGGGTTAATACCCATAAATTTATGACCTGACGCTGCCGCTTGCATCGCATTAATCGCTGTTGCCAAGCTACCATCAGTACCATTCTTAAAACCAACTGGCATTGATAGTCCACTCGCCATTTCACGGTGGGTTTGTGATTCCGTCGTACGTGCGCCAATGGCTGCCCAACTAAATAAATCGCCTAAGTATTGAGGACTAATAGGATCAAGTGCTTCGGTAGCTAAAGGAATGCCCTCTTCAACTAAATCGACTAACAACTGACGACCAATATGCAAGCCTTCTTCAACAGCAAATGAACCATCAATATGCGGGTCGTTAATAAGCCCTTTCCACCCTACCGTCGTACGCGGCTTTTCAAAGTACACTCGCATAACAATATAAAGTTGATCACTCAACTCTTCTGCTAATTGTTTTAATTTTTGACCATAGACTTTTGCTTGTTCAACATCATGAATTGAACAAGGCCCACACACGACCAATAAACGATGATCACGCTTGTGAATAATATCAGCGATAGTTTGACGAGACCGCTCAACAAAAGAAAGGGCTTGTTCTGAAATAGGTAGATTTTGTTTTAGCTTTGCAGGCGTGATTAAAACAGATTCATCTTCGATATGAACGTTATTGAGTTGGTCTTTTTGCATAGTGGCATCCTTGTCATTGATTTGTTAGCGCGAAACACAATCCCTGTTTCGTTATCACTATATCCATTAGTAACATCATGCCAACAAACATAACAAGTCTTGATGACCTATTGCAATAGCAGTGTAAATAAAAAACACCACCTGTAAATTATTATTTACATGTGTGATATAAATATAAAAAGTTAATACATTCCGTCTGTATTAACTTTTATTTTGTCGAAAACGTACAATTTACAAAGAGTAGTATTATAACCTAGGTTCTTGTGACATATAGCGCTCAAAACCTTGCTGCCATTTGGCTTTAAATAATGGGACTTCACGACGATATTCACAGATTCCCCAATTTGAATCCCCTTGCTCACCTAACTGCAATACATGCTCAATAGAACAGTAATTATCACGACCTTTACTATAGCCTTGCAGATACTCTTGATAGTTAGGTATTTCTGTCGCGTCATATTTATCTGAAATTTTATCAAGTTGTGTGGTTGTTAGCGCAACTCGACCACCAGCACCGTCATAGAAACCGAGCTGTTCAAAATATCCTTTGCTAATCAAAGAGGATTGCGTAACACAGCCAGATAGAAGCACAATAGAAGAGAGAGTTAAAAGAGGAAGGACTTTCATAACTTTTCCTTGGTTATCAAATCGAGGAGTTTTGAGAAGCAAAAAGACGTAGTGTTATTCAGCCTATAACTTGTTATGAATTTTATACAATATGTTCTCAATTTAACCTAGCATAATAGTACTAATTTTATACTTAATTAAAGTCTATTCAGTAAATATACAGCGCTTTTCATCTGTTTAAATATTCATGCATCTTAAAAACTACCCAATTGCTAATTTACAGATACAAAAAAAGCCCACCTTTCGGTGGGCTTTTCGATTAAACGTCAAGCGTTTAAAGCTATTACTTAGATAGCTTCTCACGGATACGTGCTGATTTACCAGAACGCTCACGTAGGTAGTACAACTTGGCACGACGTACTGCACCACGACGTTTAACAGTAATGCTGTCAACTACTGGAGAGTGAGTTTGGAACGCACGCTCAACACCTTCACCGTTCGAAATCTTACGAACAGTAAATGCAGAATGTAGACCACGGTTACGGATTGCGATTACAACGCCTTCAAAAGCCTGTAGACGCTCACGGTCACCTTCTTTTACCTTAACTTGAACAACAACAGTGTCACCTGGTGCGAAAGTCGGTAGGTCTGTTTTTAGTTGCTCTTGCTCAAGAGCTTTAATGATGTTACTCATTTGGTATATACCCTAGAATAAACTGATACTAAATTAATTAAATGCTTGCTTTATGTTCGCGGATAAATTCCGCTAGCAAGAATTCCTGATCGTCAGTCAGAGCTAGGTTTTCCAGGAGCTCTGGTCTTCTTAGCCATGTACGGCCTAGCGATTGTTTTAATCGCCAGCGACTAATATCTTTATGATTGCCAGACATTAATACCGAAGGTACTTCCTGCCCGTCCAACAATTCTGGTCTTGTGTAATGAGGACAATCTAGCAAGCCATTTGCAAAAGAATCTTCTTCTGCTGACGCAAAGTCTCCCAGTACGCCCGGAACAAACCGAACAACTGCATCCACCAACGTCATAGCAGGTAGTTCACCACCCGTTAACACAAAATCGCCGATAGACCATTCTTCGTCTACCTCTTGTTGGATAATGCGCTCATCAACCCCTTCATAGCGACCACAAATAAGAATCAGATTCTCATTTTGCGCTAACTCCTCAACACCAGCCTGATCCAGCTTACGGCCCTGAGGGGAAAGGTAGATTACTTTAGCCTTACCTTTTGCAGACTGTTTGGCTGTGTGAATGGCATCGCGCAAAGGCTGCACCATCATCAACATACCCGGTCCACCACCGTATGGTCGATCATCTACCGTACGATGTTTGTCGTGCGTAAAATCACGAGGATTCCACGTATCAACAGTCAAAAGGCCTTTTTTTACCGCCTGGCCTGTTACCCCAAAATTGGTAATGGAAGAGAACATTTCAGGAAAAAGGCTGATTACACCAACCCACATGTTACTCACCTTATTACCGGAGGTTAAAACTCAGGATCCCAGTCAACTTCGATCCGCTGAGCAGTGCGATCAATCAACTTGATGACCTGCTCATCGAGGAACGGAATTAATCGTTCCTTCTGCCCGAAAGCATCTTTTAAATTCGCCTTAACAACTAACACGTCGTTTGAACCTGTTTCCAGGATGTCTGTCACCTTACCTAGATCGTAACCTTCAGTAGTGAATACAGACATACCAAACAACTCACGCCAGTAGAATTCTTCATCTGACAGTGCTGGTAGTTGCTCAGCCAATACAGCGACTTCAGCATTAGTGAAAACTTGGGCATCCTCGCGGATATCCATGCCTTCTAGCTTAGCCACCAGACCTTGGCCATGGCGTTTCCATGATTCAACATGGATCTCTTTCCACTCACCTTTAACTTTAATAAGCCAAGGGGTGTAAGAGAAAATGCTTTCAGATTGTTCGGTGTAGGAAAAAACTTTGAGCCAACCCTTGATACCGTAGGTGGCACCCAGTTTACCGACAATAATGTGGTCTTGGTTTTTACTGCTCATCGTTTCTCTTCTACCTTAATAATCAAATTAAGCTGCTTTCGCTGCATCTTTGATTAGTTTTGCTGCGCGGTCAGTCACAGAAGCGCCTTGACCTACCCAGTGGTTTACGCGATCTAGGTCTAGACGTAGACGCTCTTCTTGACCCTTAGCTAGTGGGTTGAAGAAACCGATTTGCTCGATGTTACGACCGTCACGTGAACAACGTGAGTCAGCAACAACGATTTGATAGAATGGACGCTTCTTAGCGCCGTGACGTGCCAAACGAATGGTTACCATATCGTCCTCTTTGCATTACTGTAAATTAAATTGGCCCCGCTTAAAAAACGGGGCCCGTGCCAAAATAAAGCCTCGGAATTTTACTCTTTAGAACGACGAATGCAACTTCTTTAGTTACTTTTTCGCCAGTAAAATAACCAATCGACTTTAAAATCTTTTAAAATTATGGAATTAGCGTCCAGGGAACATTCCGCCACCAGGCATCATACCCTTCATTTGGCGCATCATATTCTTCATTCCACCCTTTTGCATTTTTTTCATCATCTTCTGCATTTGGGTAAATTGCTTCAATAAACGGTTCACATCTTGTACTTGTGTACCTGAACCTGCAGCAATACGCTTTTTACGTGAACCTTTGATAAGCTCAGGATGTGCACGCTCGCCTTTGGTCATTGAATTAATGATAGCTTCCATTTGAACGAACACTTTATCGTCCACTTTATCTTTCACATCAGACGGGAGTTGTGACATACCCGGAAGCTTATCAAGCATTCCCATCATACCGCCCATGTTTTTCATTTGTTGAAGCTGGCTACGGAAGTCTTCTAAATCAAAGCCTTTTTTATCTTTGAATTTCTTCGCCAGTTTTTCCGCTTCTTGCTTATCAACGTTACGTTCTAAATCTTCGATTAAAGAAAGAACATCACCCATACCTAAGATACGAGAAGCAACACGATTTGGATGGAACGGCTCTAGTGCGTCAGTTTTTTCACCAACACCTAAAAATTTAATTGGCTTACCTGTGATATGACGTACTGATAATGCAGCACCTCCACGGGCATCACCATCCACCTTGGTTAAGATCACACCGGTTAGTGGTAATGCATCATTAAAGGCTTTAGCTGTGTTAGCCGCATCTTGACCTGTCATGGCATCAACCACGAACAGTGTCTCAACAGGGTTTAATGTTTTATGGACGTCTTTAATCTCATCCATCATCTCTTCATCAACGTGAAGACGACCCGCTGTATCGACAATCACCACATCGTAGAATTTAAGCTTACCGTGCTCAAGCGCCGCTTTTGCGATCTCGACAGGTTTCTGCTCTACATTTGATGGGAAGAAATCAATACCAACATCACCCGCTAGCGTCTCAAGTTGCTTGATTGCCGCTGGACGGTATACGTCGGCAGAAACAACCAATACTTTTTTACTATCACGCTCTTTTAATAGCTTACCTAATTTACCGACGCTGGTTGTTTTACCTGCACCTTGTAAACCTGCCATTAAAATAACTGCTGGCGGTTGGCAACTTAAATCCAAGCCTTCGTTTTCTTCACCCATCACCGCTTCAAGTTCAGCTTGAACGATTTTGATGAACTCTTGACCTGGAGTTAAACTTTTTGATACTTCAGTACCAACAGCGCGCTCTTTTACACGCTTAACGAATTCACGAACAACGGGCAGCGCAACATCAGCCTCGAGCAATGCCATGCGTACTTCACGCAAAGTATCCTTGATGTTGTCATCCGTAAGGCGACCACGGCCGCTGACATTTTTAAGCGTTCGCGATAAACGCTCGGTTAAATTTTCGAACATGTGGTGCTACTCGCTCGTTACGCAACTCAATTAAAATTGCAAAATCACTAAAATTGGTACAAGTATACCGTAAAAAAACCTTCGTTTTCATGTAATCCTTTGTCACTTTTAGGTATTACGTTGGCGGTGAAGGTTTGAGCAAGGTATAATTGCATCTCTAAAACCTTATAAAATAGCCATTAGTTAATACGGAGCTATCTCATTTATTATGGATATGTTACTTGCTATTCCAGCAGTTGGCTTTTATCTCATTGCACTATTGCTGGTTATTCCAGGACTTGCTAACAATAACGGCATAAAAGTTACCCCTGTTTTTGCCGCAGCCTGTATGGCAATTATTTTTCATATCCTACTGCTTAAAGATCTTATCTTTGCAGGTGCAGGACAAAACCTCAGTATTCTTAACGTTGCTTCGTTAATCAGCGTAATTGTTGCCTGCTTGACTACAGTAGCAATGTTAAAAATGCGGATTTGGTTTTTACTACCTGTGATATACAGTTTTGCAGCTATCAACTTAGCGGCATCAATATTACTGCCAGGTGCTTTTATTACTCATTTAGAAGCCCATCCGCAAGTACTACTGCATATTTCTCTGGCCTTATTTTCATATTCAACCCTGATGATTGCAACATTGTATGCTATTCAATTGGCTTGGCTTGATCATAAGCTAAAAAATAAAAAGAGCTTAGCTGTGAACCCTAATATTCCCCCATTAATGATGGTTGAACGTCAACTTTTCAAGATCATTATTGTAGGGTATGCGTTATTAACCGTAACCTTGCTCACAGGCTATCTATTTATTAACGATATCATTGCCCAAGGTAAAACCCATAAAGCGATACTATCATTATTAGCTTGGTGTGTTTACAGTGTCTTATTATGGGGACACTACCGTCAAGGCTGGCGCGGACGTAGAGTGATTTGGTTCAGCCTCGTTGGTGCATTTCTACTCACACTGGCTTACTTTGGGAGCCGGTTCGTAAAAGAAATTATCATTGGCATGTAATTAACATTACCTCTCATAGTTTTATATAGAATCTTTCTATAATTACAATACTTATAATTTTGCCCTTTATACGGGGCTTTAGCTTGCATAAAAACATTAAGGGTTACGACTTTTGGACGAGATCTCCACAGGTGTATTATTCTCTCTACTTATTTTAATGATCGTTCTATCAGCTTATTTCTCCAGCTCAGAAACAGGCATGATGGCACTAAACCGCTACAAACTACGCCACATGGCCAACCAAGGCCATAAAGGAGCTAAACGTGTCGAGAAACTACTTTCTCGTACAGATCGCTTAATTGGCCTAATTCTGATCGGTAATAATTTAGTTAATATTTTAGCATCCGCGATTGCGACTATTCTTGGTATGCGCCTTTATGGCGATGCTGGTGTAGCGATTGCAACAGGTGCACTGACTATTTTGATCCTTGTCTTTGCAGAAGTAACTCCTAAGACGGTAGCTGCGCTCTATCCTGAACGTGTCTCTTATGCCAGCAGCATCATCTTAAACATTTTAATGAAAGTACTTTACCCATTAGTGTGGTTCGTTAATGGGATCACCAGTGCTTTTCTTTTCATCTTAGGATTAAAAAGCAGTAATAACAGTTCATCTAAATTAAGCTCAGAAGAATTACGTACCGTTGTTAACGAAGCTGGCGGCTTAATACCACGTCGCCACCAAGATATGCTGTTATCAATTCTTGATTTAGAAAATGTCACCGTTGAAGACTTAATGGTACCTCGCAGTGAAATCGCGGCGATTAATGTGAACGATGATTGGAAATCAATAGTCCGCCAGCTAAGCCATTCCGCTCATGGTCGTATCGTGCTGTACCGTGACAATATTGATGAAGTTGTTGGTATGCTACGTGTACGTGAAGCCTACCGTTTAATGATGGATAAAAACGATTTCAGTAAAGAAAATCTGTTACGTGCTGCTGATGAAGTCTATTTCATTCCAGAAGGCACTCCACTGAACATTCAGCTTCTAAAGTTTCAACGCAATAAAGAGCGTATTGGTTTAATCGTCGATGAGTACGGTGATATCCAAGGCTTAATCACGGTAGAAGATATTCTTGAAGAGATCGTAGGGGAATTTACGACGTCTATTGCGCCAACGTTAGCAGAAGAGATCACGGCACAAAGTGATGGTAGCTTGATGATTGAAGGTAGCGCTAATATTCGTGACTTGAACAAAAGCCTAAATTGGAAATTACCCACTGATGGCCCTCGCACTTTAAATGGCTTGATCCTCGAACATCTTGAATACATTCCCGATAATCAGGTCAGTATTATGATTGCGAATCATAAAATGGAAATCGTTGAAGTTTCAGACAATATGATAAAGCTGATTAAGGTCTTACCCGAGACACTAAATAAATGATAAAAGAAAGCCGACACATGAAGTGTCGGCTTTTTTCTATTTAAAGTTAAGTAATAGAAACATTACTTAACTTTTAAGTCTTGTAGCATTGTTTCAGGTAAAGCAAGCTCATCATTTTTATTCACAAGGATCCCTTGCGACAAAATAGTTGAAGCGATACTTTTCGCTTCTTCTAATGAATGCATATCGTAAGTACCACACTGATACTCATTAAGCTCTGGGATCTGATTTTGTGACTCAACCTTTAGCACATCTTCCATCGCCGCTTTCCAGCTTACCGCAACCATTTCTTCGGTTGGCGTGCCGATTAAACTCATGTAAAAACCGGTACGGCATCCCATTGGTGAAATATCAATAATTTCGACATTATTTGAATTAAGATGCGCACGCATGAATCCTGCGTAAAGGTGCTCTAACGTATGAATACCACGCTCACTTAAAATATCGATATTAGGGCGACAAAAGCGCAGATCAAATACCGTAATGGTGTCACCTTTTGGAGTTTGCATGGTCTTTGCCACACGAACCGCAGGTGCATTCATCTTAGTATGATCGACGGTAAAACTATCGAGTAATGGCATTGTTTGCTTCTCCTTGCACGTCAATCCTGACTTATTCAATTATTGGCGTTTTTTCTAAGTTAACAACTTACGAATTAAAACCACCAGCTTCTATTACTTTCTAATTCTTTACGGCACTGCTTTAATTGCCAACCATAATTCTTTGATTGCTGCTCTACTTTACGCGCAACCTTGGTTAACCATGGTTTTTTCCAATATGTTCCACGCTTAAATCCACCTCGCCCTTCATGATAAGCAAGGTATTGACGATAAGCATCCCATTTAGAAATACCTAACTGCCGTTGTGTTTCATGAGTATACCAACCAACAAATTGTAATGAATCGCCGAAATCAGTTCGTGAACCACCATGACCGGTGTGTTTTTGAAAATCTTCCCATGCAGGATCTTGTGCTTGTGCATAACCATAAGCACTGCTTACACGTCCCCAAGGAATAAAACCGAGCACATAATCTTTCGGTGGCTGAGCATCATGACGAAAGCTACTTTCTTGCTTAATAATCGCCATGGCAACATTGATCGGGGTCCCCCACTCTTTTTGCATATCAACAGCATCATCGTACCAACTCGGATATTGACGAAAGATATTACAAATATTTGATTGATCTCGTGGTGGCGCAGAGGCACATCCTGAAACAATGAGGGTTATTCCAAATAACAAAAATAAACGAAGAGACCACTGCATATATCACTCACATTCCATCAAAGGCATTTATTGAGTAAGACATTATATAGGGATGGAGGTTAACAGTAGCTAAAGAAGAGGTTTCATCATCCATGTAAAATGCATAAATCAATAAAGACTAAAAATAATAAGCTGGAATCATCCAGATCCCAGCTTTATTGTATCAAAAAATAACATACTCTTTCGTTGCTATTTTTTATAATCCAACATGAATATCAGCAAAGTAATTATCGAGATACTCATCAAATGAAACAGTATCATCACGTTCGATTTGCTGTTGCTTCTCTATTGAATGATGTACTTCTTGTTCAAACGTTTTTGCATCATAAAAGCGGAAACCTTGCTCATTTAGGTAATCTAAATGTTGTGCCGCTAACTTGTAACCTAAATTACCAATGCCTTGCTCCGCTTTAATTTGCTCAAGTAATTGCGCTGAGAGCGTACGTTCAGGATGATGAATCCAACCTAATAAACGCTCACATGTTTGTTGGTAAAGAGTGTTACCGTTTAGCTCATCAATGATTTTCGCTACTTGCTCCAATTCAGCAAAGACACGCGAGCCCCAATCTTTCAGGCTTAAACGCTCACCTGCACAGCCGATCTTAAGCATTAGCTCTGGATTACGACCATCGATAACAACACGGTTCCAGTTATCACGCCAGCAAGCTAATTCACTGTCATCCATATCAGCCGATGGTGTTAATACCGCCCATGTTAGAAATAAATCGAGGAAACGAACTTGATCTTCACTGATACCAATAGGGCTAAATGGGTTTACATCTAACGAACGCACTTCAATGTATTCAACACCACCACGCTTTAATGCTTCTGATGGTTTTTCACCACTTTTAGTTACACGTTTGGCACGAATTGGTGCATAAAGCTCATTTTCAATCTGTAGCACATTACTGTTTAGCTGACGGCGTTCACCATCAACAATCACACCAATGTCAGCAAACTCTTTTGACGGAGTATGAATCGCTTCATTTAAGCCTTCTAGGTACTGTTCTAAGCTATTAAAACCAATTTTTAGCGAGCTTTGCGCATTATTGGTGTAACCCAAATCACTTAAACGTAATGCTGTTGCATTCTCTAAGTAATAGGTACCTGTACCCACTTTGCTAAATGATTCCTTCACTTTGTCGTCTTTAATAAAAGAGCCACAAAGTGCAGGAGACGCCCCAAATAAATAAGGAATTAACCAACCAAAACGGTAGTAATTACGGATTAAACCAAAGTATGCATCCGATACTGATTCTTGGCGTTGCTCTGGTGTTTGCTCACCAAATAAACCATCCCAAAAACTATCAGAGAATGAGAAGTTAAAGTGAACACCGGAGATGATCTGCATCACACTACCGTAACGATGCTTCAAGCCTTCGCGGTAAAGCGTTTTCATTCGCCCAGTATTCGATGAACCGTATTGCGCTAAGGTAATGTCATCTTGCGAGCCAACAAAACATGGCATCGACATTGGCCATAAACGCTCACCATCCATTTTGCTTAAAGCAAATTTATGGATATCTTCAAGTTGCCATAATAGCTGATCAACATCAGTTGATACTGGTGTAATAAATTCCAACAATGATTCGGCAAAATCAGTTGTGATCCACTTATTGGTTAGTGCAGAGCCTAATGCCACGGGATGAGGTTGTTGGGATAAATGCCTGTCAGCAGTAATTCGAAGTGACTCTCGTTCAAGTCCACGCCCAAACTGGGTTAATGCATCAGCATGAGTAGAAAGCTGCTGTAACCTCTGTGAAAAGTCCATCAAGGCTATTCTCGTTTTAATCTAATTTAAGGAAAACAGAGTAATCATTATTGCGTGTGATTACCATCATTTATATCAGCAAAACTTGCGAAAGACTTTTACTGAATGGTAACAACTAGCACTGTGTACTAGTTGTTACCGAATGCACGATTATTTCGTTAGGGAGAGTAGATGAACAGGCAACCCTAATGTCTTCAATTGTGGCTCTAAGCTTTTCGCATCACCAACCACAATAATTTGATAATCTTTAGGGTCAAACCATTTTTCGGCAAGTTTATCCATCGTGGATTTACTGATGCTATCGACGATATGATTACGTTGCGCGACAAAATCCTTAGGTAGATGATAAGCTAAAATATTACCTAATAAGGCCGCTTTTTGGCTTGGTGTCTCATAACTAAGGGCATCTTGTTGACCTACCGCTAAGCGCATAAAATTAACCTCTTTATCGGTTAACCCTGATGTACTCATTTTCTTTAGTTCAGCTAAGAATTCTTTAATCGAAGCCACGGTAGTATTTGCGCGAACTTGAGCGTAATACACGCCGAGTCCTACCTCTTTACCCCCACTGAAATAACCACCTGCACCATAGGTATAGCCTTTATCTTCACGTAAATTCATGTTAATACGACTATTAAAGTTACCGGCTAAGTTAAAGTTCGCTAACTGGGTTTTAAATAGTTCACCCGTGGCATCAAATGGCATCCCTTGACGCGCTAAACGGATCACCGTTTGTGGTGCATCAGACTTGTTCACTAACCAAATTGCTTGCTGCTTTAATACAGGTAGAACTTGTGGCGCAATACTTGGTGCAGGAGCCCCTTGCCATTGACCTATAGGAGCTAATGCTTTCGTTAATTGAGATTGGGTGATATCACCTACCACAACCGCATCAGCACTGTTTGGCGTGTAATAACGCTGGTAGAAGTCTTTCACATCTTGCAGCGTAATACGACTCAGAGTTTGTTTCGTACCATCAGATGGACGACTAAATACCGTCCCTTTAAATAATACTTCTCGGGTGGCTTGGCCTGCTAACCAATCAGCACTTTGGTGCTCATAAACAATACCTTCAATCATCTGCTTTTTAAGACGCTTAAAATCACTTTCTTTAAACGCAGGATGAAATAAACGCTGTTCCAATAGCGCCATGGTTTCAGGTAAGTTTTTGGTTAACGTGCTTAGCGATATTGTTGTACCATAAAGCCCTGCACGAACAGAAATACTACTGCCTAGTGTGTCTAACTTAGAAGCCATTTCTTCAGCAGTAAACTTCTCACTACCTTCATTCATCATGGCTGCGGTTAGCTCAGCTAAGCCTTCTTTACTCGCTGGATCTAAACGACGTCCAGCGGGTACGGTTAACTGTAAGCTAATGGTTGGAGTTTCTTGATACTGAGTACCAATCACTTTGATCCCATTCGCTAAACTAAACTCATACAAGGTTGGCATCACCGCTTTCACAGGTTTTGAAGCTTTAGGCATCACCGAGCGATCAAAGTTGTCTTTGACGGTACGATACGCCAGATCTTTATCTTCAATCTTGGTATTTTTCGGTAACACGCGAGGAGCTGGAGTATAGTTTGGTTTTGCCGCCTGAAGCTGTAATTCACCATGTGGAACAACACTTAATGTGACACTAGGATGCTGATAAATATACTGATTGTACGCACGCATAACGCTTTGCGTATTCACTTTATCAATGTTCGCTAGATCCGTTGCAATATAGTTCGGGTTACCAAAGAATGTCTGATAAGCCGCTAGTTGTGAGACCTTACCACTGACACTTTGTAAGCCATAAATCGCATTCGCTTCAACCGAACCTTTAATTTCATCCAGTTGGGCTTTTTTGATCCCTTGCAGCTCAATACCGTTAACGACTGACATCACTTCTTTACGTAATGTGTCTAGGTGGCCTTTGTCGCCACTTGGTGCCATCGCATACACATACATGGTACACGCGAGCTCTGCACAATCTTGAAATGCGCCGGCATCAACGGCTTTACCTGTTTTCACCAATTTTTGATAGAGCAAGCTATTGGTACCGCTACCAATCACTTGACCTAACATATCTAATGATGGTTGTTCTGCTGCGCCTAAATACGCTGTCGGCCATCCCATCATTAACATTGGCTGCTTAATATTATCTTGCAGTGTAATGTAACGATCAGATGGCAATGTCACAGGCTGCTTCGGTGCATTTTTTACTTCTGGACCTCGTGGAATAGAGCCAAAGTATTTATTCACCCACGCCAATGTCTGCGCTTTATTAATATCACCACCAATAGTTAAGGTGGCATTGTTTGGTCCATACCAACGCAAAAAGAAAGCTTTAAGATCATTAACATCAACACGATCTAAATCTTCCACATAGCCAATAGTTTGCCATGAATATGGATGGTTACGTGGATATAAAGCTTCCGCCATTTTTTCATAAATCAAACCATACGGACGGTTTTCAAAGTTTTGCGCACGCTCGTTTTTCACTGTATCACGCTGAATTTCAAACTTACGCTGAGATACCGCATCAAGTAAAAAGCCCATACGGTCTGACTCAAGCCACAAGACTTTTTCTAATTGGTTGGCTGGCACCGTTTCAAAATAATTGGTGCGATCTCGGTTAGTACTGCCATTTAAATTACCGCCAGCTTCAGTGACCAATTTGAAATGCTGCTGATCGCCGACATGTTTTGAACCTTGAAACATCATATGCTCAAAGAAGTGAGCAAAGCCTGATTTACCTTGTTGCTCTCGCGCAGAACCCACATGGTAAGTCACATCTACATTCACTAACGGATCAGAATGATCAGGCGATAAAATGACAGTAAGACCATTAGCTAAACGGTACTTGCTATAAGGGATCACAGCTTCCCCCTTAACCGCTTTGACTTGCTCGACAAACACCACCCCTTTCGGTAACGCTTGCGTTGATGACTGCTCTACAAATTGACTACAGCCCGTTAGTGACAGCATAGCTGCACTCAGGATCCATTTTTGCACTCTCGAATTCCTTAAAACGGTAATGATGGGAAAAGTCCCAGTACAATTGCGGCTAATGCGATATAACGTAATGTTTTTCCAATAAATATAACTACAGCACACCACCAAAAACGCATGCGTAGCCAGCCTGCCGCTAAACATAATGGATCACCTATGATTGGCATCCAACTTAGCAACAAGCTCCAATAACCGTATTTTTTTAACCACAATAAAGCTTTATGACTCTGTTTTTGCTCGGAAGTTTTATCTGGAAGTAAAAGCCCTAACCAATAATTAGTGAGACCACCTAAGGTATTACCTATTGCGACGACAGCAACAATTTGCCAAATCGGGTTATCACCTAGCTTAACTGCCGCAATAAGATTAGCCTCAGATCCACCAGGTAACAAAGTGGCACTTAAAAAGCCGGTAGCAAATAACACCCATAATCCCGCATCACCGGAAAAAAACTCAGTCATTAATTAACGCCTTAAAATATTGATAACGCAGTGTGCCACTGGACGATAAACGTTTAAACCGTTTTTTATTATGTTTAAAAACGAAAAAAGGCAGCGATATGCTGCCTTGATCTTTAATAACGAATTACTGAAGTATTAACCACCAACCAGTGCTAACAGAATACCAGCAGCCACTGCTGAACCTAATACCCCTGCCACGTTTGGTCCCATTGCGTGCATTAATAAGAAGTTTTGTGGGTTTGCATCTAAACCTACTTTATTCACCACACGTGCCGCCATAGGTACCGCAGACACACCCGCCGCACCGATCAATGGGTTAATTGGCTCTTTACTAAAGCGGTTAAGCCCTTTTGCCATTAATACACCACCACCAGTACCAACGCTAAATGCAACCGCACCTAGCACCAAGATACCTAGTGTTTCGATCTGAAGGAATGTCGCAGCCTCAAGTTTTGAGCCAACACCTAAGCCAAGCATAATAGTCACAATGTTGATAAGCTCGTTCTGTACTGTATTTGACAGACGATCAACCACACCGGATTCACGCATTAAGTTACCTAAACAGAACATACCAACAAGTGGGGTTGCTGATGGTAGGAACAAGATTGTCATTAGCAATACCGCTAATGGGAACAATACTTTTTCCATCTTCGTTACGTGACGAAGCTGTTGCATCTGAATTTGACGCTCTTCAGGTGTCGTTAATGCTTTCATGATCGGTGGCTGGATAATCGGAACCAGTGCCATATAGCTATATGCCGCAACCGCAATTGCACCTAAAAGATCTGGTGATAAACGGCTTGCAAGGAAAATAGCTGTAGGACCATCCGCACCACCAATGATAGCAATTGATGACGCATCAGCGAGCGTAAACTCCATACCCGGTATAACATTCAGTACAATTGCACCAAACAAGGTAAAGAAGATACCAAACTGCGCTGCTGCACCTAATAACAAGGTTTTAGGGTTAGCAATCAAGGCGCCAAAATCGGTCATGGCACCGACACCCATGAAGATCAGCAGTGGGAAAATTCCCGTTTCAATCCCCACATAATAGATGTAGTACAGTAGACCACCCGGATCGGTGAACCCAGCATTAGGGATATTGGCAAGAATAGCACCAAATCCCATCGGTAATAGTAATAACGGCTCAAAGCCCTTACGAATAGCCAAAAACAGTAGACCACACCCGACGATGATCATCACAATCTGACCAAACTCGAAGTTCGCGATCCCTGTTTCGGCCCAGAGTTTTAATAAACCTTCCATGGTTACCTCTTATGCCAAGCTAATGATTGGCGAGCCGACAGTCACAGAATCACCTTCTTTAACATGTAGTTGGTCAACGACACCGCTACGTGCTGCACGTACTTCTGTTTCCATCTTCATCGCTTCTAAGATCACTAACACATCACCTTCAGTCACTTGGTGACCCGGTTGAACATTGATCTTAAAGATATTACCCGCTAGCGGTGCTCCTACCGCCTCAGCAGCAGCACTTGGCGCAGGTGCAGCGACAGGTGCTGATGCAGGCTGTTGTGCCACTTCCACAGAAGAAAGCTCACCACCTTCTGCAACTTCAACGTTATACACCTGACCGTTAACACGTACGCTATAGCTTTCAACCTCAGCAGTCGCTTTAGCAGCAGGTGCTGCTGTAACAAGTTCTTCACCCGTAGGTGCTGGCTCGAAAGCATCTGAGTTGTTACGATTTTTCAAGAAGTTAAACCCAACCTGTGGGAATAATGCGTAAGTTAATACATCATCAACTTGCTGCTCAGCAAGTGTAATACCGCCAGCTTTCGCTTTAGCCACTAATTCATCAGTTAACGTCGATAGCTCATCGGCAATCAGATCAGCAGGACGGCAAGTGATTGGCTCAGCCCCCTCAAGTACTTTTGCTTGAAGCTCACGATTAACAGGTGCAGGCGCTGCACCGTATTCACCTTTTAAAATGCCTGCCGTTTCTTTACTGATACTCTTATAACGCTCACCTGTAAGTACGTTTAATACCGCTTGGGTACCGACAATTTGTGATGTCGGCGTCACTAATGGAATAAAACCAAGATCTTCACGGACACGTGGGATCTCTTCTAATACTTCATCAAAACGATCGGCTGCACCTTGCTCTTTTAACTGACTTTCCATATTAGTCAGCATACCGCCAGGCACTTGTGCTAATAGAATACGTGCATCAACACCTTTTAAGCTGCCTTCAAATTTCGCATATTTTTTGCGTACATCACGGAAGTAGCTAGCAATAGGTGCGAACTTTTCAAGATCTAAGTTCGTATCACGCCCCGTACCTTGTAGCATTGCGACTACTGTTTCTGTTGGTGTGTGGCCGTAAGTTTGGCTCATTGAAGAAATAGACGTATCAAGAATATCGAGTCCAGCTTCTACTGCCTTCACAGCGGTTGCAGTTGAAAGGCCTGTTGTAGCATGACAGTGCAAGGCTAATGGAATATCACATGATGCTTTAATACGTTTGATCAGCTCTTCGGCTTCATAAGGCTTGAGTAACCCCGCCATATCTTTAATACAAATCGAGTGACAGCCCAGATCTTCCAAACGCTTAGCCAAATCAGTCCATGTGTCTAATGTATGTACAGGGCTGGTTGTATAAGAAATTGTACCTTGTGCATGAGCACCAACATCAACAACAGATTTAGTCGCTTTTTCAAGGTTACGTACATCGTTCATGGCATCAAAAATACGGAAAACATCCATACCATTCGCGTGCGCGCGCTCAACAAACTTCTCTACAACATCATCACCATAATGGCGATAACCAAGTAGATTTTGTCCACGAAGTAGCATCTGCATCGGTGTTTTTGGCATCACTTGTTTTAATGCGCGCAGACGCTCCCAAGGATCTTCACCAAGATAACGAATGCACGAATCAAAAGTAGCACCACCCCATGTTTCTAGCGACCAATAACCCACATCATCAAGTTGAGCAGCAATTGGCAACATATCTTCAAGGCGAAGACGGGTAGCAAATAAAGATTGGTGTGCATCACGCAATACCACATCGGTGATAGCTAGAGGCTTGGACATGTTCAAAACTCCTTGTAAGAATAAGTGTCCTAAAATCAAAACTGTTTATTAGTTGGAAATATCAGCTCGAGCTTTTCGCTTGGCGATACTGATGCACAGCGGCTGAGATCGCTGCAATCACATCAGGTTTAATACCGTTTTGATTTGGGGTCACTGCCGATTTGGCAGTTTGAGGCGCTTCAATTGGCTCTGCTGGCGCAAGTTTTGCCAACAATTTCACCAAAAAAATAAGGATTGATAGAAAGACAAATACAACAACCATTCCTGTTGCCATAATTACCGCTGCTTGCCACAGCGTATCTCCCAGATCAGTCATCATAAATCCCTTCTAGTTGTGACCGTAGTGTTAACGATTATCATGACAATTAAAAACAAGTCAAACCGATTCACAAAAATTGATTAATTTTGCAACATTAGTCTGATTTTTACTCAAATTAAACATGATTATCAGTCTTTATTGCAGAATTTCTTTACATGTAGCCACAATATGAACAGTGACACATACATATAAAAGATAAGGTTTTAAGATACTGATATTTAATAAAAAGAAGAGAATAAGAATAAATTTTTAAACACAAGATATAAGCTTAAAGAGTAGAAATTACCATGATAAATAATGGGTTAGATACCCTTATTGATTCTAAGTAAACAAAAGCCAAGTTCTATTATTCTCACAAAGAATAGAACCTTAATAGAACAAATAATGAATGGAAATTAAAAGCTGCAGATATAAAAAAAGCCCAGCCAAAGGCTGAGCTTTTAAATAATGGTGCGCGCGGGAGGATTCGAACCTCCGACCGCCTGGTTCGTAGCCAGGTACTCTATCCAGCT
>NZ_JADQAQ010000050.1 GCF_022129445.1 Photobacterium sp. Ph5 | reverse complement strand
TGAAAGCCTACCCTAAGCCTAACGGCTTAGGATGAGGCGGACCATATAATTAAGCATATGAGATAACTCATATGCCTTATCGTTATTTAATAAGATTAGTCTTTTATTGAAACAATAAAAGATGGATTCAGTAATTGCTCGCGATGATAGTTTAAAGGTTGCCCTTCTAAATCGAGTACTATTGCCCCTGCACTCTCAGCAACACACTGACCAGCAGCTGTATCCCACATCATTGTCGGTCCCAAACGCGGGTAACGTTGTGCTCGACCTTCTGCGACTAAACAGAACTTTAATGATGAACCGACTTCCGTCATCTTGTGCTCACCGATTTGTTCTAAGTAGTGATCTAACTCTGGGGAAGGATGAGAGCGACTACCAACAATCGTTGGTACTGTTGCTGCTCGTACACGAATAGGCTCACGACCGGCTTTGGTTTCTAACCACGCCTTTTCACCATCACCTAACCATGCTTTTTCTAATGCAGGAGCATACACCACACCTAAAACAGGACGTCCTTCTTTTATTAAAGCAATGTTAACCGTGAACTCGCCATTTTTGCGAATAAACTCTTTAGTGCCATCTAATGGATCAACTAACCAAAATGTGTCCCAATTTTGTCGTTGTTGCCAATCTGTATGTGCGGACTCTTCTGAAAGAATAGGGATCTCTGGTGTTAGCTGTTGTAGTTTGGTAACGATAAGTTCATTAGCGGCAAGATCGGCATCTGTGACAGGACTGCTATCTGATTTTTGCGTGATCTGAACTTGACCATGGTAACGAGCCATAATGGCAGCACCCGCTTCTAACGCGATGCTATATATTTCGTCGAGTAACATTGCCAATCCCTTTCTCCTTCATTTATTAGCTGATGATCTGTTGTGACTTTAAATGTTCAACACATTGTGCCACCAGCTTATCTATTGCATTACTACCTGCCGCTAAATGGAGCTCAGGCGATAACGGCGGTTGGTATTCAGAATCAATACCTGTAAATTGTTTGATTTCACCTGCTCGCGCTTTTTTATACAAGCCTTTCGGATCACGTTTTTCACACTCAGCAAGAGGAGTATCAACAAATACTTCAATAAACTCACCTTCAGGCAGTAAATCTCTTACTAACTGACGCTCTTCTCGATGTGGTGAAATAAAAGCACTAAGTACGATTAGCCCTGCATCAGCCATTAATGTCGCGACTTCACCAATACGTCGAATATTTTCACGGCGATCTTCCGCTGAGAAACCAAGATCACGACATAAACCATGACGAACATTGTCACCATCAAGTAAATAGGTGTGGTAACCCATTTCAGCCAGTTTATTTTCTAATGCGCCAGCTACTGTTGATTTTCCTGCACCGCTGAGGCCTGTAAACCACAACACACTCGCTTTCTGATTCTTTTGTGTTGCACGTAATTCTTTGGTTACGGTATGACGATGCCAAACAATATTCTCGTTATCATCATGCGCTTGTGGCGTGATTGTCATAACACACTCCGTTGTCTATTTATTAAAAAGGGAATAACAGTGGGATCAGGGTTAATACAACGATTGAATACACTATCGATATTGGTAATCCAATCCGAACATAATCTCTCAGCTTATAGTTACCTACGCTATAGACTAATAAGTTAGTTTGATAACCATAGGGTGAGATAAAGCTCGCACTGGCGCCAAACAGTACTGCCATAATAAAAGGCATAGGATCAACGTTATAAGCTAATGCTAGGCTATAACCGATAGGAAAAGACAAAGCCGCTGCAGCATTATTCGTGACTAACTCTGTTAACACGAGTGTCAGTAAGTAAACCGCAATTAATGCCCCATAAATCCCCCAGCCATTAAATGCTTCAATCAAAGCTTCACCCATTCGCTCAGATAACCCTGTTGTGATCATCAATTTAGCCAAGGTTAAAGCCGAGCCGACAATCACAACGATATCGATAGGAAAACGTCGACGTAATTCTACAAATGAGATAATGCCTACTGCTACCATAACGAAAAGATAAATGGCTAGACCTTTAATGATTGGTAATACATCCAATAAAGCGAGACCAATAACAGTCAGGAATCCCATCAGTACAGCTGCACTTTTGGTGTTATCTAAGCGAGCACTTGAATCAAGACCATTCACCAAGACAAATTCACGATCTAAGGTGGCTTTCTTTTGTTGGAATTTTTTACCCGGCACGATAACTAATGTATCACCAGCATGCAGTTCGATATTGCCGAGTCCACCAGCAAGACGTTCATGACCACGACGTATCGCCACAACTACAGCATCAAAATTTTCTCTAAAACGGGTACTTTTTAAGGTTTTTCCACGAATTCCTGCCGAGTGGCTGATGATGACTTCCATCATTGATTGGCCATTTAGGTGATGCTGACCAAAAAGGTTTAAACCTGGAATTTCTTGAAGCGTGGTTACACTTTCGACATCACCACAAAACAATAAGGTATCGCCTGCCTGCAACTTAGTATCAGGACATACAGGTGCAATGGTTTGACCGTCGCGGATCAATTCAGCTAAAAATAAACGGCGTAGGGCACGCAAACCATTTTCGGCAACGGTTTTTCCTACTAATGGGGATTTAGCTTCTACACGCGCTTCAAGGAAATAAGGCAATTGATCATCGGCATGATCATCATAACTGGGTAATAGGTGACTAAGTGGGATTAGAATAGCTAAACCAACAACCAATACCGCTAAGCCAATCATACTTGGCGCGAAAAAGCCTAAACTAGGCAGACCCGCATCTTCAACGAAACTATTTATGATTAAGTTCGTCGATGTACCTATTAACGTTAACGTTCCACCTAAAATAGCGGTATACGACAACGGTAATAATAATTTAGATGGTGCGTGGCGTTGGTTACGCTTAATCGCACCGATTAATGACACGACAACCGCAGTATTATTTGTAAAAGATGATAATAATGCGGTTGATAAGCCGAGTTTTGTTACCACAGCCGTTTGACCGCCCTGTGATATTTGACGCCCAACCCAACTAATCAACCGTGTTTTTTCTAACGCAATGGAAACAAGGATCAACAACACTAATGTCAGTAATGACGAATTAGTGAAATTGCCAGCCAATGTTGGTAAATCGATCATTCCAGACTGATAACCAATAAATGCCGCACCTGCAAATAAGTAAGGCGGTTTTATTTTGGTTGCCAGTAAGCAGAGAATAATCACCACCAACATAGCTAAGACAATCGCTTGCTCCCATCCCATAGAATTACCCTAGCAACTTGCTAAGATCTTTAGCATCCCAGTGTGGGAAGTGCTTGCGGATCAGGGCATTTAATTCAACTTCAAATGCTGAGTATTGCGCAGTATTTTGTTTAGCATCTAATGCTTCACGTACCATACCCGCACCAACCGTCACATTCGTTAAGCGATCAATAATGATAAAGCCGCCAGTATCTTTACATGCTTGATAGCTATCAACAGCAATCGCTTCATTTAAGCTCACTTCACATAAGCCAATACCATTAAGCGGTAAAACATCAGTTTCAAACGTTTCAAGGTTATTAATATCAACTTGGTGACGAATAGCATCAACACTACCGACCGTTTTCTTACCCGCTACTTTAATGTCGTACTGGCGACCTGTTTCTAACGCTGACTCGCCCATCCAAACAATATCAGCAAGTAAATTATTACTCAGTGGCACTGTTTCATCAGCAGCAACTAACGTATCACCACGGCTAATATCAATTTCATCAGCCAAGGTGACGGTTACCGCTAAGCCCTGTGTTGCAACCTCTAAATCACCATCAAATGTTACGATGCGATCAACGGTCGATGTTTTACCCGATGGTAACGCACGTACTTTTTGCCCCACTCGTAATTCACCTGAGGCTAATGTGCCGGCGAAACCACGGAAATCAAGATTTGGACGATTCACATATTGCACAGGGAAACGTAGGTCTGTCGACGCCTGACCTTGAGTAAGATCCACCTTTTCAAGCAAGGTCAGTAATGAATCACCGTCATACCAAGGCGTTTGTTCGCTAAGGCCAACAACGTTATCCCCTTCTAATGCTGATAACGGCACTAAGCTAATGTTGATATCGCTGTTCAGTTTTTTCGAGAACGCTAAATATTCTTCACGGATTGACTCAAAACGCGCTTGGTCAAATCCCACTAAGTCCATTTTGTTAATCGCAACAATAAAGTGACGAATACCTAATAGACTTGCAATGTAAGAGTGACGACGAGTTTGATCCAATACGCCTTTACGCGCATCAATCAAGATCACCGCGACATCACAGGTCGATGCTCCTGTAGCCATGTTACGGGTGTACTGCTCATGCCCTGGAGTATCAGCAATGATGAACTTACGCGCTTTGGTTGAGAAATAACGGTAAGCAACATCAATCGTGATCCCTTGCTCACGCTCAGCCTGCAATCCATCAACCAATAACGCTAGGTCAGGCTTATCGCCTGTTGTACCGACTTTTTGACTGTCGGTATGAATTGCCGCTAATTGATCTTCATAAATTTGGTGAGAGTCATGCAATAGTCGACCAATTAAAGTACTTTTACCGTCATCTACTGAGCCACAGGTTAAAAATCGCAGTAGAGATTTATTATGGTGTTGGTCAAGATAAGCTTCGATACCGAGCTCAGCGACCTGTTGTTCAATCACGCTATTCATTATTCTCTCCTTAGAAGTAACCTTGGCGTTTTTTCAATTCCATTGAACCCGACTGATCATGGTCAATCGCTCGACCTTGACGTTCACTCGATGTTGCCACCAGCATTTCTTCAATAATGCCCGGTAGTGTATCGGCTGTAGATTCAATAGCTCCCGTTAGTGGGTAACAACCTAAGGTTCTAAAGCGCACACTCTTTTGTTCAATTTTCTCACCCGGTTGAAGCTCCATACGCTCATCATCAACCATGATCAACATGCCGTCACGATCAACTACAGGGCGTACTTCAGATAGGTACAGTGGAACAATCTCGATACCTTCTAAATAGATGTACTGCCAGATATCAAGCTCAGTCCAGTTTGAAAGAGGGAAAACACGAATGCTCTCACCCTTGTTGATTTGACCGTTGTAAGTATTCCATAACTCAGGACGCTGATTTTTCGGATCCCATGTGTGGTTCTTGTCACGGAATGAATAGACACGCTCTTTTGCACGTGATTTTTCTTCATCACGACGTGCGCCACCAAAAGCGGCATCAAAACCATACTTGTCCAGTGCCTGCTTTAGACCCTGAGTTTTCATAATATCGGTGTGCTTTGACGAACCGTGCGTGAATGGGCCAACGCCCATTGCGAGACCTTCAGGGTTCTTATGTACCAATAAATCAAAGCCGTACTTTTCTGCGGTGCGATCACGGAAATCGATCATCTCGCGGAATTTCCAATCGGTATCAACGTGCAGCAATGGGAACGGGATCTTCCCCGGATAAAATGCCTTACGTGCTAGGTGTAACATTACCGATGAATCTTTACCGATAGAGTACATCATTACCGGATTATCAAACTCAGCCGCTACTTCACGGATAATGTGGATACTTTCCGCTTCTAACTGCTTGAGGTGGGTTAAACGTTTCGGGTCCATCTCTCTCTCCATACTATGCCAGCTTAACTACCGCATCTTGCTGCTGTAGCGACTGTTCCTGTTTTGTGAACCAATCTAATTTCGTCGATAGATTAACTACCTCTCCTACTACTATCAGCGATGGAGAAGCAGCATGTTTTGCTAATTCAGCCAGCTCGCTTAGCTGACCTTTTAAAACTTTTTGGGTTTTCTGGGTACCACGCTCAATAATGGCGATAGGGGTATCAGCACCACGACCGTGCTCTAACAACTGTTGCTGAATATGACTCGATTTCATCAAGCCCATGTAAATCACTAAGGTTTGCTTTCCACGTGCGAGTGTTGACCAATCCAAAGTATCGCCATCAGGCTTTAGATGCCCCGTAACAAACATGGCGGTTTGGGCGTAATCACGGTGAGTTAATGGAATGCCCGCATAGGCTGTAGCACCAGCTGCTGCTGTAATACCCGGTACGACTTGGAATGGAATATCAGCATCAAATAACACTTCAAGCTCTTCACCACCACGACCAAACACAAATGGGTCGCCACCTTTTAATCGCACCACTCGCTTGCCTTGCTGGGCGTAGTGAACAATTAATCGATTCGTTTCTTCTTGAGGGACACTATGAAAACCGGCTTTTTTACCCACGCATACTAATTCGGCATCACGGCGGACTAAATCCATCACTTCATCAGACACCAAGTAGTCATACAGCACGACATCAGCTTGCTGCATCAGTTGTAATGCACGAAGAGTCAATAACCCTGCATCACCTGGACCTGCGCCAATTAATGCAACCTGTCCTTGCGGCGGTGCTTGTTGGGTTAATGCCACCAGCTCTTGCTCAGCCTCTTGCTCACGCCCCGATGCCACTAAGTCACCAAAACGTCCGTTAAAGGCTTGCTCCCAGAAATAACGACGAGCAGAAAAAGAAGAGACGGTTTGTGATAAACGCTGACGGAAGTTACCCGCAATCGTTGCCATAGGTCCTAAGTGTTGTGGTAACAAGGCTTCAAGCTTTTCACGTAATAAACGGGCGAGTACCGGCGCTTTACCTGACGACGAGATCGCGACAATGATGGGTGAACGATCAACAATAGAGGGAATAATAAAACTGCAGCGCTGAGTATCATCAACGACATTGACTAATACTTGGCGTTGATTGGCCGATTGATAGACCAGAGCATTAATCGCTTTACGCTCTGTCGCGGCAATGGCTAAGAAAATACCATCAAGATCTGATGGTGAAAAATGTTCACCGACCAATTTGATCTGTTGAGAAGCTAATGCAGCAGTAAAGTCAGCATTTAAACGTGGTGCAATAACACGAACATCTGCGCCTGCTTTTAATAGCATACGGGTTTTACGCCACGCGCTATCACCACCACCGACAACCAGACATGGTCGACGCTTTAAATCTGCAAAAATTGGCAAGTAATCCATCATTAGCCCTCTTTTTTATCCCTAGATGCACTATAGAGGGGGCTTGATATTACTTGAAATTCTAAAATTTCATTTTTTATTCCAAAAAGTTTAGCTACAACATGCTGACAACACTTAATCACGAGATATAGCGACTTACACTGTAGATGATGCGTTCTATAGTGATAAATCTCATGATTAAGGCGAACGATAGCGAACAACACAGTAACTAAAAGCTTATGTTATGCCTTTTATGTCTAGGTTATGCCGAATTACTCTTCTATTAATACGAGAAATAACAGCGTAATTTTCGATCTCGCTAACAATTGGTCAAAAAAAACGAGACGGGCAGCACAATAGTGCGACATAGATAACAGCCTTTCTCAGTACATTTGATACCTTACGCCTGCTTTCTTTGCCTACCCGTATGGAGATATTCATGAAGTTATCAGCTAAGCCTTTATCAATCGCGATATTAGGTGGTTTACTTACGCTTGCAGGTCCTGCCACAGCAGACACCATCAAACTACGTATTTTAGAAACCACGGATATCCATACTAATGTAATGGATTACGATTACTACAAAGATTCGCCAACCGAGAAAACAGGCTTAGTACGTACTGCAACATTAGTAGAAAAGGCTCGTGGCGAAGTTACCAATAGTGTCTTAGTTGATAACGGTGATTTACTGCAAGGTAGCCCTATGGGTGACTACATGGCAGCAAAAGGGATCAAGCATGGTGAAGTTCACCCTGTTTATAAAGTCATGAACCAACTTGATTACGATGTTGGTAATATTGGTAACCACGAATTCAACTATGGCTTAGATTTCCTTGATACCAGCATTGAAGGTGCTGACTTCCCTTATATCAATGCAAACGTCTACGACTTAAAAACAGGTAAGAACTTATTCTCTCCTTATCTGATCAAGGAATACACATTTAAAGATAACAACGGTAATGACCAACAAGTGAAGATTGGTTATATCGGTTTTGTTCCGCCACAAATCATGGTGTGGGATAAGAAGAACCTAGAAGGTAAGGTAGAAGCCAAAGATATTAAGCAAACTGCTGAGAAATTCATTCCACAAATGAAAGCAGAGGGCGCTGATATTATTGTCGCTATCCCACACTCAGGCGTTTCAACCGATCCACATAAAGTGGGTGCTGAAAACTCGGTATACTATTTAACGCAAGTTGAAGGTATTGACGCGATTGCATTCGGTCACTCACACTCGGTTTTCCCAAGCAAAGAGTTTGCAAATCTACCAGGTGCTGATATTGAAAAAGGGACCATTAATGGTATTCCAGCAGTAATGCCGGGACGCTGGGGCGATCATGTTGGCATCATGGATTTAGTATTAGATAAAGAGGGTAACAGCTGGAAAGTCACCTCAGCACAAACCGAAGCTCGCCCTATTTTTGATAAAGCAACGCAAAAACCAATTGTTGATGCTGATCCTAAATTAGTAGCGGCGGTTAAAGTTGATCACAACGCTACCCGTGATTTCGTTAATCAGCCAATTGGTAAAGCAAGTGACGTTATGTACAGCTACTTAGCACTGGTACAAGATGATCCAACCGTACAAATCGTAAACCTTGCACAAAAAGATTATGTTGAACGCTTTATTCAAGGTGATCCCGATCTCGATGGTATTCCAGTACTTTCAGCCGCTGCACCATTTAAAGCTGGCGGTCGTGGTAACGATGCAACTAACTTTACTGAAGTTGAATCAGGTCAACTGACTTTCCGTAACGCGGCTGACTTATACTTGTACCCAAATACCCTTGTGGCAATGAAAGTAACAGGTAAAGAAGTGAAAGAGTGGCTGGAATGTTCTGCTGGCCAATTTAATCAAATTGATGTTAACAGCGACAAGCCACAAGGCTTGATCAACTGGGATGGTTTCCGTACTTATAACTTTGATGTTATTGATGGCGTCACTTACAACATCGATATTTCACAACCAGCGAAATACGACGGTGAATGTAAAGTTATTAACCCAACGGCAAGTCGTATTAAAGATCTTAGCTTTAACGGCAAAGCTGTAAAAGACGATCAGAAATTCATCATCGCAACCAATAACTACCGTGCTTACAGTGGTAAATTTGCCGGTACTGGTGAGAAGTTTGTTGCCTTTGCAGCACCCGATGAAAACCGTACCGTTCTTTCTGACTACATTAGCCGTGTAAGTAAAGAAAAAGGGCAAGTTGTACCAAGTGCGGATAACAACTGGCACTTCACGCCACTGAAAAGTGATAAGAAGTTAGATATTCGCTTTGAAACAGCCAATAGTGAAAAAGCGGCGAAGTTCATTAAAGACAAAGGTCAGTACCCAATGACCCAAGTTGAAACAACGCCAACTGGCTTTGCGATTTACCAATTGGATTTACAACACGCGAAATAATCGTCGCAATAAAGTAAGCTAGATACCGCAGCTGGTCTGCGGTATTTTTTTATGATTAAAAAGTGAGTCATCATGAAGCCTTCCGCACAACTTTCTCAACTCGCCGAATTTCTTCAACAATTTGGCGCCGAGCAAACTACGATTGATGAAGCATTAAGCCAAGCACAAGTATTAGCATTACCCACTCGACATATATTGCTTCATCAAGGGCAACAAGCAGAGCAGTTCTACTTTTTACTCAATGGACTCTGCCATGCTTGCTATCTCACTGAAAGTGGGAAGCAATTCAGTAAAGAGTTCTATTGGGATCAAGATACTTTGATTGGCTTTGAAGCTTTGATCACTCAATCACCTTCACCTTTTCTCTTAGAAACCTTGTCCGCTAGCGAGCTCATTGCCCTACCGATTGAGCTAATTGAAACATGGCGCTCACAAGGGTTAGCGCTATATCAACACTTATTAGAACGTCAGTTAGTATTTAAAGAAAACAAAGAGCGCTTCATGTTGATGTATAGCCCAGAAGAGAGATATCAGCTATTCACTCAAAGCTTTGTAGATCTCAACGTTAAACTCACGGATTATCAAATTGCGTCATACCTTGGGATAACCCCGATCAGCCTCAGCCGAATAAAAAAAAGACAAAACGAACCACAATAATGAAACGATATTAACAATGGTTAATGAGGCAGTGAAAAACGCAGGTTACTATGAGGGTGACTTTAACTATCACAGAAAAAGAGACCACCTGATGATTACTTGGCAATGCCTTTCTTTTGCACAACTGACGACCCACCAGCTTTACGATGCACTAAAGCTACGCGCTGATATTTTTGTGGTAGAGCAAGACTGCGTTTACCCTGATCTTGACGATAACGATCGTGCTGATGATGTTTACCATTTATTAGGCTATCAAGATGGCAAACTGATCGCCTACCTTCGCCTGCTCAGTGCAGGGCTCACCTATGATAATGTCAGTATTGGTCGAGTTGTTACGGCACAAGAAACACGAGGAAGCGGTATAGGTCATCAACTGCTCAAACAAGGACTCGAAAACGCCGCTCGTATTTGGCCCGATGCGACCATCGAGATTGGAGCGCAAGAGCACTTGATCGGCTTTTACTCGCAATACGGTTTTAAACAAACCTCTGATATGTACCTTGAAGACGGCATTCCACATGTTGATATGGTGCTAACACAAGGCGATAACTAATGAAGCAAACTGCTGTGTCATTGGGGATCCTATTACTGATATTCGGTAATTTATCCGCTTCTCTGTCTGATGTCGCAGTTAAATTACTCAATGGCGAAGTCCATCCCTTGCAATACATGTTTCTTCGCCAAGTAATCAGCTTAATTATTATTTTGCCTTTTTGGTTGTCCCAGCCCAAACCGCAACGTGAAGTCGGTAGTTGGAAGATCAATACTATCCGTGCGTATTTAGTATTAGCAGGGAGCTCAATGTTGTTAGTGGCGCTCACATATTTGCCCCTCGCGACGGCCAATGCCTTATTTTATGCCGCCCCCTTATTGATGATCCCACTTTCAATAGTGCTATTAGGTGAGTACCCCACAAAAGGGAAAGTTGTTGCGACAGCGATTGGGTTTATCGGAATTTTAATTGTTTTACGTCCTACCCAATTTCACTGGGCTGCAATTGCCGCACTGGGTACTGCAACCACATTGGCACTCTACAATGTATTAGTACGTAAACTGCCACAATCACAAACCGTATCATCAACGCTCTTTTGGACAAGCGTATTATCACTGCCTGTAGCGACCCCTTTGGCATGGTACTTCTGGCAACCAATCTCACTTGAAAACCTTGGGCTTATTGCTGCAAGTGCGCTATTTACCTTAGGCTATCAAGGGTGTGTGGTATTGGCATATCGCCAAAGTGAAACTCATAAAATTGGGTTAGCAGAATATTCAGGGCTTATTTTTGTCGCCCTCTTTGGTTGGATTTGGTTTAACGAAAGTTTAGATACCTTAACGCTTATCGGTATTTTATTGATCGTTCTACCTATGATGCCAATACCTAAACGCAAAAAATTCACCACTCAGATCGACATACAATAATCAAATAGTAACGTCTGCGGTAACTCATAAAAAGAAAAAACAAAAAAGCCCACTTAGGTTATAAGTGGGCTTTTTCATATTTATTTCATCAACGGTTATTTACGATAATAACTGCCATTACTGCTACGGTAATAAGCTGCTGAAATACCATTACCTTCAATCTTCAATCCTTCAATTTGGCCATTGCTATTTACACGATATGTTAGCATTTGACCAGCCTGTACATTACTGATCGGCTTGCCTGCTCCTTCAATATTGGCAATTTTGTATAAATCCGATAACGGTAACGAGCGATCTCTAAACACACTAGCTAAAGTTTTACCTGCTGGGACTTTATAACTGACCCACCGCCCCGCAGTACTTGTTGTCGTTACCGTCTTTGTTTTAGCTGGTTTATCCGTTGCTTTCGTTACCACCGCCCCTTCTTTTGACAGATCAACGGTATACGCCTTCCCCCCATTTAACGGATAAATTTTCTGAATCATCGGTTTCTTTTCAGGCGCAGGACCAGTATCTTCCGTTCCTCCAACCGCTTTCATCTTACTGTCTTCATGAATATCTGCAGTATCTAAAACAATATCTGTACGCTTACCAACTGCAGTATTTGATGATGTTGTTCCCGTTTGTCCAGCCACTTGATTGCTACTAGTTGAACCGCCAAGATTAAGAGAAATATCACGACGCACACCACTATCGGCACTTTGCTCTTGCTCTAATTGATCAGATGACGGCAACATTAATATAGCAACAAAAATAGGCACAAGGACCATCAATGCCCAGCGGTGAAAACGTGGAAAATGAGACCATGTATGGCCAATTCCAGCTTTTATCTCGCAACATTTATCAGAGAGCCCTGACAAATTAACATTTACTGATGATCGTTTTGACGCATGTTTTGTTCTCGAACGGCGATTGGCCTGTCCCATATACAGCACTCCAGAGCTTCATATGTCACGCAATTTGCGAATAATGATTACAAATATTTACCCATGAGTTTACCCATGAGGGGCGAAACTGTTATCCTGCTTGCTTTAATTCATTCTACATTAAGAGATGACGATAATGTCTGACGTTAAACTAGATACAGTTGAGACTAAAGCAAGTTACGGTATTGGTCTACAAATGGGCCAACAACTAGCACAAAGCGGTCTTGAAGGCCTAAACGTAGCAGCAATTGCGAAAGGTATCGCAGCTTCTCTTGCTGGCGAAATGCCAGAAATCGAAGTTGATGAAATCAACAATGCACTACGTGAACTTCACACTGCAGCAGACGCTGCACGTCAAGAGCAAGCGAAACTAGCTGCTGCTGAAGGCGAAGCATTCCTAGCTGAAAACGCAAAGCGTGCAGAAGTTACAGTAACTGATTCTGGTCTTCAATACGAAGTACTAGTTGAAGGTAACGGCGAAATCCCAACTTCTGACAAGCAAGTACGTGTTCATTACCACGGTATGCTAACAGACGGCACTGTTTTTGACAGCTCTGTTTCTCGCGGTCAACCTGCTGAATTCCCTGTAACTGGCGTTATCGCTGGTTGGGTTGAAGCACTACAAATGATGCCTGTAGGTTCTAAGTGGAAACTATCTATTCCACAAAACCTAGCATACGGTGAGCGTGGCGCAGGTGCTGCAATCCCTCCATATGCAGCACTAGTATTTGAAGTTGAGCTACTAGATATCCTATAAGATATTGCTTTCTTCTTAAAAACGGCGCTTCGGCGCCGTTTTTTTATGGACAAAAAACACACTCCATTCCCTCAAAATAATAAATCCTGCTAGCTAAATCACCACCTATCGTGTTTTATCAATAAAATGTATTACAAAAATAAATATCTACACTAGGATAGATAATAGTTAAATTAAGGAGAACCCCATGGAAAAGCGTCATATCTTAACCACACTTACTGCCGTTGCTTTATTATCATCAAGTGCAATGAGCCATGCATTCAGCCTATCTGATGTCGCGAGTGCTTTTGGGGGAGAAAAAAGTGATCAAGTTGCCACACAGATTGCAGAAAACCCATTAACAAAAGCGCTAGTGTCTGATCTTGGTGTAAAACCAGAGCAAGCAGCAGGCGGTGCTGGTGCATTACTAGCAATGGCAACCAGTGAGCTAACAGGCCCACAAGGTAAAGAGTTAGCTCAATTAATTCCTGGAGCAGAAAAGCTAACTGACTCATTACCTCTCGGCTTAGGTCAACTATTAGGTAATAAAGAAAATATCGATAAAGTCTTTTCTTTACTAGGCATGAAGCCTGAAATGGTTAACCAATTCGCACCTGTTGTTACACAATTCTTAGGTGAGCAAGGCGCAAGTAATGAACTACTTGGCGCACTGAAAAACATTTGGGCACCAGCCGCACCTGTTGCCGCAAAATAATTTGTTATTGATTAATCAATCGAAAAAATAAAAGGGCGAGATCATCGATCTCGCCCTTTTCTATTACACTCGTTCTGATTTGCTATCGGTTAAATTCCTGAACCATCCGCTTCTGTGTCGCTGTCTTCGTGTAAACCACACTCACGTTTTAGACCAAAGAATCGCGTTTCTTCTTCTTTCATCCCTGGTTGCCACTTAACTGTCGTATGGACATCACCGACAGAAAGATAGTCTTGCGCTTTTAATGGGTGATAAGGCAAATCATGCTGTTGTAAATACAGATCGATTTGCTCATTACTCCAATCAATTAATGGCAGGAACTTAAAGCGTCCATTCTGGATCGCTAATACCGGTAATGTTGCACGTGAGCTTGATTGTTCACGACGTAGCCCAGAAAACCATGTTTTCACTTGCAGTTCATCTAATGCTCGACGCATTGGCTCAACTTTATTAAGCAAATTATATTGCTTAATGCCATCAACCCCTTGTAACCACAGTTGACCATAACGTGCTTCTTGCCATGCGGCGCTTTGTTTTGCGCTGTAGACATGAAGATTAAGATCTAATCGTTTGGTTAAGCTATCAATAAACTGATACGTTTCAGGAAATAAATACCCCGTATCGGTTAAAACTACAGGAATATCAGGCTTTACTGTTGTGACTAAATGCAACATCACAGCAGATTGAATCCCAAAACTTGATGCTAATGCAAACCCACCTTCAAGGTTGTCGATAGCCCAGCTTACTCGCTGCTCTGCCGTCATATCCTCCAGCTCGGCATTGATTTCAGCCAGCTGAATAATTTGACTCACTTTAGGCAGCTCAAGTAACTCAGCCAGTTGAAATTTAGCCATAAAAATCTCTCTTTGATACTTTTACTTCATCAATAATGCCTGCGCGAATAGTGAAATCACCAAAGTCTTCACTTTCTTGACGCTCTGTAGACCAACGACCCACTAAGCTATCAATTTCATCCATGATCTGCGCAACAGTAATATTTTCACGGTACATTTTCGGTACACGTGTTCCGTTACGGTTACCGCCTAAATGTAAGTTATAACGACCCGGCGCTTTACCTACGAGGCCAATTTCCGCCAACATCGCACGACCACAGCCATTTGGACAACCCGTGACACGAAGAATGATATTTTCATCATCGTCTAAGCCGTGCTTTTCTAAAATACCTTCAACATCGGTAACAAATTCAGGTAAGAAACGTTCTGCTTCTGCCATCGCTAATGGACAGGTTGGCAATGAAACACAAGCCATTGAGTTTTTACGCTGCTCACTAACACCGTCATCAATCAAACCATGATCGCGCGCGATCTTTTCGATCTTATCCTTGTCTTTTGCTAACACTCCCGCAACAATTAAGTTTTGGTTAGCTGTCATACGGAAATCACCGCCATGCACCTTAGCAATTTCAGCCACACCGGTTTTTAATGGCTTGTTCGGATAATCTAATAAACGTCCATTTTCAATAAACAAGGCTAGGTGATGCTTACCGTCGATACCTTCAACCCAACCAATGCGATCACCACGATCGGTAAACTCATAAGGTCGGCTGTCTTCAAATTGAATACCCGCGCGTTTTTCAACTTCCGCTTTAAATACATCACTACCTACACGATCTAACGTGTACTTAGTTTTTGCATTCTTACGATTTGAACGGTTACCCCAATCACGCTGTGTTGTTACCACTGCTGCTGCAACATCTAACGTTTTCTCTAGTGGAATAAAGCCAAAGTCATCGGCACGACGAGGGTAAGTAGAATGATCGCCGTGAGTCATTGCTAAACCGCCGCCCACTAATACGTTGAAGCCCACTAACTTGCCGTTATCTGCAATCGCGATAAAGTTAAGATCATTGGCATGCACATCCACATCATTTTGAGGTGGGATCACAACCGTGGTTTTAAATTTACGCGGCAGGTAATTACTGCCTAAAATTGGCTCTTCATCGGTTGTTTCTAGCTTTTCACCGTCTAACCAAATTTCCGCATATGCTCGGGTTTTAGGTAGCAAGTGTTCACTGATCTTTTTTGCCCACTCATATGCTTCTTGGTGAAGTTCTGACTCGACAGGATTTGTTGTACACAGTACGTTACGGTTAACATCACCCGCTGTAGCAATTGAATCAATACCAATACTATTTAGCGTTTGGTGCATCAGCTTGATATTAGGTTTTAGTACACCGTGGAACTGGAACGTCTGACGCGTTGTTAAACGAATACTGCCATAAGAAGTATGCTCATCAGCAAACTTATCAATTTCCAACCACTGTTTAGGGGTAATGATACCGCCAGGCATACGAGCACGTAGCATCACGTTATGTAGTGGTTCAAGTTTTTGTTTTGCACGCTCAGCACGGATATCGCGATCATCTTGCTGATACATGCCATGGAAACGGATCAACTGGAAGTTATCTGCAGTAAAACCACCGGTCATACGATCGCCAAGATCCTGCTTTATGGTGCCGCGTAAAGCATTACTCTCGCGTTTTAGACGTTCGTTATCTGATAATTTTTGGTCAGTCATTAGTACACATCCCTTTGATAGCGCTTATCCTTACGCAGATCGTTAAGATACTGCTCAGCCTGCTCGCGCGTTTTATTCCCTTGTTGCTCAATCACTGTGATCAGCGCTTGATGAACATCTTTTGCCATTTGATTGGCATCACCACACACATAAACATGCGCGCCGTCTTGCAGCCACTGCCATACTTGTGCAGCTTGTTCTAAGATGCGGTGCTGAACGTAAACTTTCTCAGCTTGGTCGCGGCTAAATGCCACATCAATCTGATTAACAACCCCATCTTTTAAATATTTTTGCCACTCAACTTGGTATAAGAAATCTTCAGTGAAAGTACGGTCGCCAAAGAATAACCAGTTTTTACCTTGTGCTTCACGATTATCTCGCTCTTGAACAAAGGCACGGAATGGTGCGATACCGGTACCCGGCCCCACCATGATCACAGGAGTATTATCATCTGCTGGCAACTTAAAGTTATTGTTAGTTTCAACAAAAACTTTAACTTCACCGCCTTCTTCTAAACGCTGAGCTAAGAAGCTTGATGCGCCACCTTGGCGTTGTTCATCACCTTGCTCAAACTCAACCACACCAACGGTTAAGTGAACCTCTTCACCCACTTCTTCTTGGCTTGAAGCAATAGAATATAAACGCGGTGTTAAACGACGAAGTAGACCAATTAATTGCTCTGCGGTTAATGCTGTTTTCTTTTCAGCTAAGACATCAATAATTTGTGTTTTCGCAGAATACTCACGTAGCTTTTCACGATCTGCCACCAGCTTTTCAAGCTTTTTACTACCTGATAACTCAGCGTATTTGGTCACAAACTGTGGATTTGATGCAGTAATTTCATATTTGCTAATCAACGCATCACGTAAACTTAATGCTGCACCATCAACGTCAACAGAGGTATCCGCATCTAAGCTAAGCTTCGCTAAAATGGCATCCACTAACTGTGGGTCATTTTCAAACCATACACCGAGAGCATCACCCGCTTGATACGTTAAGCCTGAATCTTCTATATCAATTTCAATGTGGCGAACATCTTTACCTGAATCACGGCCTGTGATTTTTTGACTTACCAATAAACTCGCGGTGTAAGGGTTCTGTTTATTGTATGCAGAAACAGCCGCAGGCTTTTGACCTACAGGGAGTTGAACAACTTCAGCTTCACCCGTTGATAAAGTTTCTTTGGTTTTAGCTAATGCTTGTGCACGCCATTCAGCAGCAGGTGCTTCATAGTCAACGTCACAATCTAAACGTTCAAGCATTGGCTGCGCGCCAAGTTTAGCTAAGTAACTATCAAAGTCTTTTGCTGTTTGACAGAAGAACTCATAGCTTGAATCACCTAAACCAATCACGGCATAGTTAAGATCTGCCAGTTTAGGGGCTTTCTTAGATTGTAAAAATTCATGTAATTCAATAGCATCATCAGGTGCTTCACCTTCGCCATGGGTTGATGCCACGATAATCACGTGGGTTTCCTTAGCGAGGTTTTTACCTTTATAGTCGCCAGCAGAAAACACTTGAACAGCAATATCAGCCGCTTGTGCTTCTTCTTTTAACGCTTCAGCAACACCTTTGGCGTTACCGGTTTGCGAGGCATAAATGATGGTGAGTTTACCGGCTGGTTTTGCGGCAGCCAGTACATTATTTTGGGCTGCAGGATCTGCAGCTGATTGAGACTGGGTTTGGCTTAATCCCCAAAAGTAGCCACTGATCCACGCAAGCTGTTGTGGCGACGATTCTGCCGCAGCTTGCTTCAGTTGATCTATTTGCTGATCATTAAGTGGACTGGCTAAAGCCGATAATTCCTTCACTAACATGACACGACGATCCCTATTCATTGCGTACTGTTAGATTAGCCATTTCATGTAATAACAAGAAAGAATAGATAAGAATGTTTTATAACCTTTTTAAAGGTTAAGAAGAAAAGTGAATGCGAAATAATCGTTATTTTGCCGTCTAACAATAAGGATTATCTCGCCTTTATTGGCAGGTAATATGATCGGTTTTAGTATTCATCAGCAATTCTAACTTGATGAAATCCCACTTCAAAAGCTTGTTGAGTTGCGCTATCAATATCACTATAGCAACGTTCACTGCCAGCCCCGTCAGTTAAAGGAACCAAGCCACCTCGACGGTGACGAAATTCAACAATATAACCATCACCAATTGAAGGCTCAACCACTGCCTCAACCAATTCTTGGCTAACATAAAGGTGTTGTAGCTCAGTCAGTGTCATAACCTTACTCCCTATCCTTTGTCACTTTTATTAGCTCTGCATAAAAGATGGAATGTATACACTTAAAAATGGTACAAAAACCCATAAACAGCCAATAAAAAAACCACGACATTGTCGTGGTTTTTATTAATTCGTTAGCTTAAGAAGACTTAGAAGTCGACTTCAACACCTGCGAACCAACCATTTAGATCAACATCGCCAGCATTCTTCGCTTTATCGAAGTCGTAATCCATCATGCGGTAACCACCACGAAGATTTAGATCTGCCGCAACTAAACCAATGGTGTATTTAACACCAGCCTGGCCGTCAAATAGACGTGTTCCATCAACATTACCTGCATTTAACTGTGTAAATACCGTTAATGGTGTTGCTGGAATACCGATTTCAGCACTACCGTAAAGGGTTGGCTGCCAATCGCTGAAGCTATCATCATTTTGAATTTTAACGCCACCGAACTTAGTCATGGTTAGACCAAGATCTAAAGACACCAAATCGTTATCTAGAATTTCGTAGTACGCCGTAAAATCACTTTGTTCAAATGCAACATTACCGGCATCGATATTGTTGTAACGAACCATAAAGTTAGGAACTAAAGGAATAAAGTGTTCAAAAGATGCGTAGTAAGATGCTGATGTATCATCACTTTTATGGCCATCAACTTTTGCATTTGCAAACCAAGCATCTGCACCTACTTTAAGACCTAAAAGGGTATCTGCCTGTGCTGGAATAGCAGCAGTTATTGCCATTGCCGCTGCTACTGAAAGCATTACTTTTTTCATGTCGAGTCTCCGCTCTTCATTATTAATAATTTTAAACGGCGAAACTATACCAGAAACCCTAAAAAAACACTGCTCTTATCTGTTTTGATTGTATTTTTGGACTGAAGTTACTAAAAAAGCCTAACTATTATTTTATCGATAGTATTCTGATTGAAATATAACACTATTCATTTATAAGCTGATTAATAACGACGCGTACGAGATAGACGATCTTTGTAATCTTGTACTTTTTTGTTATCTCTCACCAACCAAATCGCAATGGCAATTAACACGATCCAAGGTAGTAACTTAATCACTAAACCCAACATACCAACCACAGCCATGATCGCAAAACCAGCCGCAACAGCTATCATCATGCCAATAATACTGACACCCGTAAAAACTAACACAAATGCAAACGTCAGCAAAAATAGAAACTCAAACATAACCCTCTCCTTAACCAAGTATTACCTTTCAACGATAATCTTTTCTATCAAGTTCACAACATAAACCGACAAAGCATGTTGAAAGTGATCCTATTCAATATCGCTATTAGATGTAATTGCACAAATCACGCCAAGTGATATAAAAAACTAATCACTTAATTTTCAATCAGATACAAAAAAGGCTAACCCACAGGGATTAGCCTTTTCTCTCTGCGTTAGCCAAATTCACTTATTTATCGTGAATCTCGCCAACAACAATTCAGTAATTAAACATCTAAGTGAGCAGGAATTTTATCTAACGCCTGCTGAACAACTTCAATGCCAGCACCCGGTTTATGAGCATTCTCACTGATATGTCGACGCCACTGACGTGCTCCCGGCATACTTTGGAATAAGCCCAGCATATGGCGTGTAATATGTCCCAAGTAAGAACCGTTCGCGAGTTGCTTTTCAATGTATGGGTACATCGCTTCAACCACTTCACGACGTTTCATCACAGGGCGCTCACTACCAAATAAACGCTGATCCACTTCCGCCATTAAATATGGGCTTTGGTACGCTTCACGACCGACCATCACACCATCCATATGTTTCAGGTGTTCTTCCATTTCTTCAAAAGTTTTAATACCACCATTGATTGCCATGGTTAAATGCGCAAAATCTTGCTTTAGTTGGTAAACACGTGGATAGTCTAGTGGCGGAATTTCACGGTTCTCTTTCGGGCTTAAACCACTTAGCCATGCTTTACGGGCGTGGATAGTGAAGTTGTCACAACCGCCTTTCTCCGATACCACGTGGATAAAGTCTTTTAAAAATTCATAAGAATCTTGATCATCAATACCAATACGGGTTTTTACCGTCACCGGAATATCAACCACATCACGCATAGCAGTGACACACTGTGCTACCAAATCGGCTTCACCCATTAGACAAGCACCAAACATACCGTTTTGTACGCGATCAGATGGGCATCCCACGTTTAGGTTAATTTCATCGTAGCCACGCTCTTGCGCTAACTTAGCACAACGCGCTAAATCAATTGGATTTGAACCACCCAGTTGAAGCGCCAATGGATGTTCTTCTTCGTTATACGCTAAGAAATCACCCTTACCGTGAATAATCGCACCTGTTGTTACCATCTCGGTATACAACAATGCTTCTTTACTCATTAAACGGTGAAAGTAGCGACAATGACGGTCAGTCCAATCCAGCATCGGTGCGACAGAAAAACGCTGCATTGGAAAATCGCCTGTAACACTTTGAGTTGACAAGTTATTTTTCATTGTCTCGTCTACAACATTTGTCATATTAATACCTTGTTTGGATTGGTTTACGTTTAAATTCAGAACTTTACTCCCCTCACTACGTAATATCTAAGAGATACGATCGCTAAATACTTAACTGATGTGGTTTGAGGTATATTCTGAAGAAAGCGGATTCTACATTAAAACGTAGTTAAGCCAAAGCAGAAGCAATAAAGTGAAAGCGAGAACGTACTCACACCGTACTCGTATACCTTTATTTTTTAGCTTTCTAAGAAAAGAAGCTCCGTGTTTTTTCATAAATATTATGTAAAAGCTCTTCTTTCTCTTATCTATACAGCAGTATCAATAATCTATTTCGAATATATCGACAAAAAAGACTGTACAAAAAGTAAACACCTGTTATTATCCGTCTCGCTCTGTTGTTTAGAGAGTTATTAAATGCAGCACCAAGTAACAGTTAAACCTTCAGCTACATCAACGTTATCGTTTTGTACTTCAGTGTTTCCCTTGTTTTGGCAGTAACATTAAATAATTTAACCACTTAGCACATCGCATTTTAGCGGTTAATTAATCACATTTATAAGGGGCATCACATGTCTAACAAAACTACTGGTTTAGTAAAATGGTTTAACGAAGAGAAAGGTTTTGGTTTCATTACTCAAGACAACGGCGGTGCTGACGTATTCGTTCACTTCCGTGCTATCGCTTCTGAAGGTTTCAAAACTCTTGCTGAAGGCCAAAAAGTGTCTTTTGAAGTAGAGCAAGGCCAAAAAGGTCTTCAAGCTGCAAACGTTGTAGCTCTATAATTTATCTTTTTTGATAAATGAAAAAATGCTGGCTAAGGCCGGCATTTTTTATGTCTGCAACTTACCGAACCTCTTTAATGGAAAGGTAGAGTAAGACGAAAAAAGCCGCTAATGATCAGCGGCTTTTCGACAGATTAGACTAATTACCGATCGTCGGGGTAACTACATACGTGCTTTGAAGATCTCAACGATTTCTTCTAGGCTCGCTTTACGTGGGTTAGTTAAAGAACACGCATCGTTTAGGGCATTTTGTGCCATGAACGCTAACTTGTCTTCTGTTACACCCAAACCTGCTAGACGTTGCTTAGTTCCTACCTTTTCAGATAGTGTATCAATCGCTTCAAGGGCTGCATTAACAGCTTGCTCTTGAGTCATACCTGATACATCCACACCCATTGCTTTTGCAATATCAACAAAACGCTCTGGTACTTGTTGTGCGTTAAAGCGTGAAACTTCAGCTAATAAGATTGCGTTACATAAACCATGAGATAGGTTGTAAACACCACCCAATTGGTGTGCCATTGAGTGAACATAACCCAATGAAGCATTTGAGAATGCCATACCAGCTAAGTACTCACCGTACTGCATCGCGTCACGTGCTTCGCGGTTTTGACCGTCGTTCACTGCCGTTTCTAGGTTGTTTACAATTAACTCAATCGCTTTAATCGCTGATGCATCGGTTATTGGTGTCGCTGCAGTTGAAACATACGCTTCAACGGCATGTGTTAACGCATCCATACCTGTTGTTGCGGTTAAGAACTTAGGCATTGCTACCATTAGTTCTGAATCGTTAACGGCAATAATTGGTGTGAAGTGCTTATCAACCACAGGGTATTTGGTTTCATCTTCTTGGTTAGTGATAATCGCAAATACTGTCATTTCTGATGCGGTACCTGCTGTTGTGTTCACAGTTACCAATGGCAGTTGTGGTTTCTTAGAAAGATGTACGCCTTTAGAGTAATCTCGAATATGGCCACCGTTAGCTGCCACTAATGCGATACCTTTAGCCGTATCGTGTGAAGAACCGCCACCGAATGAAATCACAAAATCAGCATGGCTGTTTGCTAATAGCTCAAGACCATCTTCGATGTTTTTCTCTGTCGGGTTTGGTTGAACACCATCAAACACAACAAAATCTAAGTTATGTGCTTTTAGCTCATCTGTTAACTTACTAACAAGACCTACTTCAACCAATACACTGTCTGTCACGATAAGTGCTTTCGTTAATTCTTTTGATGCAAGCTCAGCACCTAGAGATTGAATAGCGTTAGGGCCCATTAAGGTTACAGGTGGCATGTAAAATACATTGCTCATAGTAAATCTCCGATAATTTATTATTAATTTATAATGACTTACGGAAGTAGCCATAAGTCTGAATGCGAGTTTACGTTGAGGGATATACTGAAGGGATGTTGTATATCCTTACCGATTTTAGTGTTGCTGTCTGTTTCAATAATTTCATTCTACGCCCTAGCTATTAGGTAACAATAGAGCGAAAAGCCAAAACACTTTTACGAAATAGCTCATAATTAAATTGAGAAAAACGTTTTGGTAACGGTATGCGACTTTCTTATTTATCAGCAGCTGAAAGTAACTTTTGTGCAAATGTCATGTCAGTTACTTTGCTGGTTAGTACAATACCTGAATGTGATTTATCTGCTGTACCATTCACTGAATAATGACATGCTGCAACAGTATTATTTGCTTTATGATTAAAATTAACATTACCGGTAAATGCACCATCTTTAGCTGATACGTTGTAAGACATAGCAATAACAGCGGCTGCGATAGTTGCTTTAATAACTGTTTTCATGAGTAATAAAACCTTTTATAGATACTTTTAATAGCGCTCTGTGCGTTTCGATGAGGTTATTATCAATAATTACCAATAAATAAACAATATACCAGTTTCACAAAAGATTATTACCAAATGGTAATAGATTAGTGGTAAGAGAAAAACAACTTTAATGTCCCCTTCACTTTTACTTCTCACATCCAAATAATGTCTTGAGGTATATAAACGCCGATTAAGAGCTAAAAGGAATATTTCGAGTCACCGCAAGCATCAATGAAATAAATCAGCGCTAAATTATTCTTATTTCCCTTATTACGTGATCATCAACACGAAACACTACAGCTTATTGCAGCTTGATTACTAAGTTACGGTATGTTTCAAATCGGCTGTGATAAAATAAGACTGTTATTGTAGTTTTTTGAGGTTTTATGGCGGACCAAGCCCAATTATTAGCAAAAGCGCAGCGACTCTGCGAAGAACGAGGCGTTAGACTTACGCCACAGCGCTTAAAAGTGTTAGCGTTGATTATTGAGCACCATAGCTCAATTAGTGCATACGAGTTATTAGATCAACTCAAGATTTCAGAACCGCAGGCAAAACCGCCAACGATTTACCGAGCTTTAGATTTTCTCTTAGCACAAGGTTTTGTTCATAAAGTCGAGTCAACAAATAGCTATATTGCTTGCTGTGTACTAGGACATGCAGATCACTGCTCACAGTTATTAATTTGTGATGAGTGTGGTTGTGTTGAAGAATGCCATGACGATGAGTTAGCCAAACTGCTTCGTCAAAAATCAGAAAAATTTGGTTTTAAGATCAATCATCATGTTGTTGAAAGCCATGGTATTTGTGAAAAATGCCAGGGTAATAAACTTATTATTTAACCTACAACGAAAAGTCTTACAATTATGCGCGCAGAATTTATTAACCCTTTCCTTGCATCTCTGATTAATGTGCTCAATACCATGGCGTCTATGCCAATGACACCACAAAAGCCAAGACTAAAGAAAGATGAAATTGCGCGTGGTGATGTATCTGGCTTAATAGGGATGATTGGCCCAAAAACTAAAGGGTCAATGTCGATTACGTTTGAGCAAGATCTAGCGCTTGAAATCATGCAACGAATGCTGGGTGAACGTCCAGCAGGCATTAATGAAGATGTTACTGATATGGTTGGTGAAATTACTAATATGGTAACTGGTGGTGCCAAACGCGCATTGGCTGAGAATGGCTATGACTTTGACATGGCAACACCCGCAGTTGTCTCAGGTAAAGGCCATACCATCACCCATAAATGTGATAATGCGATCATCTTGATGCCGTTTGATTCAGACTATGGTAAAGCCTATATCGAAATTTGCTTCGATTGATCTCGTATTTTGCTATTAAACTATAAGCCAGTTACACGATAACCCCCTCCCAAAATTAACGCTATCTAATTATTTATTAAGAATTTTATTAATAATCCAATTCTTAAATAAAAGACTACTCACAGCTCTTATTTCGATCTAGACTAGTTTACGTCATACGCATCCTGTTACTTATAATTGCGCAATGACTATATATTATTTGTCTAAAAGGGAAAGACGTACATGAGTAAACTGACTGGAACCGTAAAGTGGTTCAACGATGACAAAGGCTTTGGTTTTATTTCTGGAACGGATGGTAAAGATGTGTTTGTACACTTCAGTGCCATTCAAGCTCAAGGGCGCCGCACCTTACGTGAAGGCCAAAGTGTTGAGTTTATCGTGACTGATGGTCAGAAAGGCCCACAAGCGAGTGATGTTGTTGCACTGTAATAAGCATCATCGAAAAGATAAAAAAACGCCGCTAGATAGCGGCGTTTTTATTATATAACCATCTGACTTAATACATTAACCTAAGATTATGCTCGCCATTGTTTAAATGCATTGATCAAACCATTAGTTGAACTATCGTGGCTTGATACTTGTTCTTTATTATTTAGCTCTGGCAGAATTTGGTTAGCCAGTTGCTTACCAAGCTCAACACCCCACTGATCAAAGCTAAAGATATTCCAAATAACACCTTGAGTGAAAATCTTGTGCTCATAAAGCGCAATCAATGCACCGAGTGTATAAGGCGTAATTTCTTTCACTAAGATTGAGTTTGTTGGGCGGTTGCCTTCGAATACTTTAAATTCTGCTAGTTCATTCACTTCTTCTTGTGATTTACCCGCAGCAAAGAATTCTGCTTCAACTTTCTCACGGCTCTTACCAAACGCTAATGCTTCAGTTTGCGCAAAGAAGTTCGCCATCAATTTAGGATGGTGATCACCTAATGGATTATGACTAATTGCTGGCGCAATAAAATCACATGGGATCAGTTTTGTTCCTTGGTGGATCAACTGATAAAATGCGTGCTGACCATTGGTACCAGGCTCACCCCAGATGATTGGGCCAGTTTGGTAATCTACAGGGTTACCACCACGATCAACGTACTTACCGTTTGATTCCATATTACCTTGCTGGAAGTACGCTGCAAAACGGTGCATGTACTGATCATAAGGAAGAATCGCTTCTGTTTCTGCACCATGGAAGTTGTTATACCAGATACCAATAAGCGCAAGGATAACTGGTAGTTTTTGCTCTAATGGTGCTTCTGCAAAGTGTTTGTCCATTGCATGACCGCCATCAAGTAGCGCAACAAAGTTATCAAAACCTACTGATAAGCAGATTGATAGACCGATTGCAGACCATAGTGAATAACGACCACCAACCCAATCCCAGAACTCGAACATGTTGTCAGTATCAATACCAAACTCAGCAACCGCTTCACCGTTTGTTGAAAGCGCAGCAAAATGTTTCGCTACATGCGCTTTATCTTCTGCTTTTGCTAAGAACCAGTCACGTGCTGATAGCGCGTTAGTCATGGTTTCTTGAGTCGTGAAGGTCTTTGATGCGATCAAGAACAATGTTGTTTCAGGGTTAAGATCTTTTAGCGTTTCAGCAATGTGCGTGCCATCAACGTTAGAAACAAAGTGCATGTTTAGGCGAGTTTTATAAGCACCTAGCGCCTCAGACACCATGTAAGGACCAAGATCCGAACCACCGATACCGATGTTCACAATATCGGTAATTTCTTTGCCTGTGTAACCTTTCCATTCACCATTGATGATGCGATCAGAGAAAGACTTCATCTTCTCAAGTACCGCATTAACCGCAGGCATCACATCTTCACCATCAACCATAATTGGCGTGTTACTACGGTTACGTAGTGCTACGTGAAGTACTGCACGATCTTCTGTACGGTTAATCTTTTCGCCACTGAACATATCTGCTATTGCAGCATCTAACTCTGTCTCTTTTGCAAGAGCAAATAGCTTCGTTAGCGTCTCTTCAGTGATAAGGTTTTTAGAGTAATCAAGTAGGATATCTGAGCCAAATTGCGCAGAAAACTTAGAAAAGCGGGCGCTGTCATTAGCAAATAAGTCGCTTAATTGGAAATCTTGAGCTTGTTCAAAGTGTGCGGTTAGATCTTGCCACGCTTTTGTTTGCGTTGGGTTGATGTTCTTCAACATAAAAATATCCTAATTTTGTTATGTTTATCTTCCGCACGAATGAATGTCTGCGAAAGATCCCCGATTTTGCTCATTAGCCTATAGTGGCAGGCTTATTTATAATTTTTGATCACTCGTGATGATGCCGCGAAAAGGAAAAGATCGTCATTGCGGTAAATCACGAAAACTTGGAATGCATCATACCTGTATTTCGCATCAATGTAATAATGCGAATAACTAATCAAACTAAAAGGTTAAACCTATAGGTAAATAGCCATGTGGTATCAAAAAACAATTAATCTTACTCCTCAAAAGCGTGGTTTTCACCTGATCACTGAGGAAATAACGCAACATTTGTGTGAGATCCGACCTTTAAGTGTTGGATTAGTCCATTGCTTCCTCCAGCACACCTCAGCAAGCTTAACTATTAACGAAAATGCCGATCCAACCGTACGTCATGATATGGAGAAACACTTCAATCATTTTGTACCAGAACGTGCGCCTTATTATCGACATACCTATGAAGGAGACGATGATATGCCTGCACATATCAAAAGCTCACTGTTAGGTAACAGTGTCTCAATCCCAATTTCACAAGGACGTTTAGCATTGGGTATATGGCAAGGTATTTATTTAGGTGAGCACCGTGATCATGGCGGCTCTCGCCAAGTCGTGATCACTATTCAAGGCGAATAGCATATTGATGATACAAAAATGTATGGTCCGCCCCGTTATTGCAACTACAATATTAGTAATAACG
>NZ_JADQAQ010000049.1 GCF_022129445.1 Photobacterium sp. Ph5 | reverse complement strand
TAGACATATGGTTCACCTCTTTGAAAGCCTACCCTAAGCCTAACGGCTTAGGATGGGGCGGACCATATAATTAAGCCTCCACGAAGGAGGCTTAGGAAAAAAAAACCATAGTTTAGCGAAGTAGTGACATTGCCATACCCGGTAACTGGTTAGTTTGGGAAAGTACCGTTGTACCGGCTTGCATCAGCATTTGGTTTTTAGTCATGCTTGATGACTCCACTGCAAAGTCAGCATCAACAATACGACCTTTGGCTGCAGATACATTCTCAACCATGTTGCCTAGGTTTGTGATGGTGTGGTCAAGGCGGTTAATGTTGGCACCTAGTGCAGAACGTGCATCACCAATTTCTTTCAGTAAACCCGCTTCACCGTTAGCACCTGTTAGGGTCGTTAGTGCTGTTTGTGCGTTAGCTGCAGAAGTTAAATCACCTAGAGCTAATGAGCCTGAAGTACCAATGGTTGCATTCACTGCTTGTACTTCAGTTGACACATCAACTGCAAGTTGATCACCTGATTGGGTACCAATTTGGAAGTTAACCGCGCCTACACCAAATGAGCCAGCATCGGTCAAAATATCTTGTCCACCAAAACTTGTTGAGGCCATTACGTTTGCAAGCTCTTCACCAAGTTGTTGGAATTCTGCATCCAAAGCCACACGGTCATTTGCTGATACTGTGCCGTTTGATGCCTGTGTTGCAAGGTCATTCATGCGGTAGACGATGTTAGTCATTTCATCCATCGCACCTTCAGCAGTTTGCATCATTGAAATACCGTCTTGCGAGTTACGCATAGCTACAGACATGCCACGAGTTTGCGCATCTAGACGAGTTGCGATTTGAAGGCCAGCAGCATCATCTGCAGCTGAATTTACACGGAAACCTGTACTTAAACGTTCCATTGCTGTGTTTAACAAATTGCTAGTATTGTTTAGTGTGTTTTGTGTAACCAGTGATGCGTAATTGGTGTGCATAGATAGAGCCATGATAGTTCTCCTTGTAATCAATCTATCGAGGTATTTCCTGCTCACTGTATCTATGCGGTCAGTTGGAAAAGATCATTAAATTTTATTTTTAGAAGATGTGATTTTTATTATTTATATAACCACTAAATAAAGTTGTCATTTGTAAAGTAAGTTTTTCTGGTTAAACACGATATCGTTGAGACAGTGAAGAGTGTTTAAAAATAATAAGGTATATCGCAAATATTATGGTAATGCTGTGATCTCTAGTATGTGAGTCTGCCAGAGCCCATGTATTTAACTAAAACTGAATATTCATGCTGAATATGCGACTGAATTCAAAAATTTGACGGTCATCTGATGGCTGTAATTAGAAGCATATTTTCGTATGATACTTTCCATATTATGACCTTGGTCAATTGGCGTTGCTGTTGTATCTGAGGTTTCTTAAGGTAGATATTGCTACTTCAGTATTTACTTATAAATAACAAAATAGGGAATGCAAATGGAAGGATCAATTGAACAACAGCAAGCAGTACCAAAGTGGCTTAATAAATTTGGAACGGTTGCCTATGGCCTAATTGTATTAGGCTCATTTTTACCAGCGATAACAATTAAGGCTTGGGGAACTACTTCATCAGTAACAGGTGTGGATTTTTACGGTTTTTCGATTGTTATACTAATGATAATAGGTGCTGCAGCTTGTTTTATGGGATTACCTAAAATATTAGCCAAAGGTATCGGTGCAGTTACATTAATTTACCTATATTACAACCTTTATCAGGCATATAGCGAAATGTCTCAAATGGCTCAACTATTAGGTAATGATCGAGGTAATGAGTTTATTAATGGGCTTCAATATGCTGCAAATATGTTTGATATCGGGATGATGTTTTTGTTACTAGGTTTTGTATCGCTGAATATTTTTATGTTCGTCAGTTATAAACTTCATCCACGATTTGAAGCTCTTGAAATATTGTTGCGACACTATTCAAATAAAGGTGCTGAAACAGTAAAAGAAAAATCAGTTAAATTAGCGAATGCGACAGCAGAGAAAGCTGCGGAAGTACAAGAAAAAGCAAAAGAAAAAGCAGAAGAGGCTAAGAAAGGTGAGTCTGATGATAAGCACTTAAAAGATGCTATTCAATCATCAGAAATAGAAAAACAAAAACGTGACTAACATTATAACCAAGCGTTATATACGTACTTTGTAGTCAAGTAAGCTTATTAAGGTCTATGTTCGAAAGTTGATAGACCTTATATGATGCCGTCGTAATGAGAAATTTCGATGTCTTTAATTAAATTCGGGAGTATTAAAAAAGATTATTCATGGTGAATGTGATGAGTAATGTTCTTTTTACAAAGAAAATGAAAGTAAAACCTACGTAATTAACTTTTTCACTATGCACTACATTAGTTGGATGTAGGGATTACAATCAACTTTATTGTAAAAGTAAAGGAATTATATAATAACCAAATGAAAATAATATATTTTCTAATTTTTAGCTTTAACAAATATTAATGAGATGCATTGTGTGTTTTTTAATTAATATCGGTTTTTTTATGAATAATATATTTCGTTTTTAAGCTAAAAAATATAACAAATCAATCATAAGATATATAATTATTAATAATTATTCTAATTGAATTTTATATGTATAATAATTATATGGTTTTTATTTTTAATTGAAAATAAAACGAAGATGATGTCTGTTATGTTGTCGTGTATACCGAGATAACAGTTTTATAACCCTAAAGGAACTTGAAAGAATGCCAGTTGCAGAACGAGAAGATCAGCGTACTATTCGTGAACTTCAAATGATGTTTAAAGAGGGATACGAACATAAAGCTAAGTCAGAAAAACAGATTTCTGAATGCGAACAAAGTATAAGAACATTTAGAGCGAATAGTCAATCAGCATTAAAATATGCAGCTAAATTTAAGCAACCAAAAGTTGTTGAAAAAATTAATGCTATTAAATCTTCTGGTCAATCGCCGCAAACTTTAGATGACCCCATGTTGGTTGAATTAAAACAGTCTTTAGTTCCCTTATTTGAGCAATGTGATCAAGTTAACACACAAGCATTTAGTTTCTTTAAATCCAAACAGCTATCAAATTATCAAAATAGAGTCTTGACAAGAAATGATGATTTTAAATCATTGAGTGAAGATGATGAACGTATATCTGAAGCGTTTTCTAAAGCAGCAAATCCAATAAAAGAAGCACACCTTGAAAGGGTAAAACTTGCCCAAGAAATAGAAAATGAAACTAATCGAGTATTAAAAAAACGACGCACAATACGTTACACCATATTAACAATCGTTATTGGTTGTGGTGGTCTATTTTTCGCTCTTAAAGAAAATAATCCACAACTCCTTGAGCAATATATGGGTTTTTTTAATAAATAATAGGTGTGTAGAGCAAGATGAATAAACTAATTAGACAATTAACAAGTACTAAAATTAAAAAGACCTTTGAACAGGCTAATCTATACAAGAATATTGAAAAAAGCATAGATAAACATACAGAAATACAAGAAAAATTATTACAGTGTGCAGAGTCACTATTAACAGATGAGATCTCAGAGCAACATAAGCATTTAGCTAATGCCAAAAAAACATTAAAAGAAGCTGCTGTTAGTTTATCACCTATTGATAGCCCTGATCTAACTACGCAAGATTGGCAAAATTTCCCTTTTAATACCCAATATATGCCTAATGAATTGGTTATTGGCTATCAAAAACTACCAATTGATAATGAGGTAGTTAAAATTCCTGTCACCGTTCCGTTTATGTCTGGAAGTGATACATATTGTTATCGAGTAAAAACAGATGATCTAGAATGGACGCAAGCAGCATTGCATAACATCATCATGAGATTAAGCGCTATGTTGCCATACGGCGCACAATTCTGTTTGCTTGATCCTGCGAAAATGGGCGAAAGCTTTCCTTATATAAAACAGCTTCCTTTCAAACGTCCATTAACTAATGATATTGCTCGTACTCTTGAAGAAGTGCTTAATGATATAAACCGTATCCGACAAAACTATTTAGATAATCGTACTCGACGGTTGATGGATGTGGATGCAGATATTCGTGGTAATGAAAAGTTTGAATTCGTCATCGCTTCAAATTTCCCTAAAGGTTATGACCGTCGCTCTATAGAGTTGCTAGCCCAAATCGCTAATACAGGCTCTGTTACTGGTAAGTACGTCATACTTCAGCATAATCAAGATATTGATCTACCTAATGGCGCATCAATGGATTTATTTGAATCGCTGAAGAATATCCGCTCAAGTGAGAATCATATTACTGCGATATCATCTCTCGACATGTTCATGATTGGCCCTGAGTCAATTTGTGACGAGACAATTAACACGATTTTAGATGGTGTCGCTAAGGCAAAACCTAAAGAAACGAAACTTGAATTTACCGATGTAACTGATACTAATCCTGAAAATTGGTGGACGGGAGATACAGGCCACGAAATTCGCGTAGCCATTGGTGGTACTGGTGCGAAAAAAGATGATTTAGAACTATGGTTTGGTGAGAGCAATGGTCGCCAAATTTGTGCCCATGGAATGCTTGGTGCCATGACTGGTGCGGGTAAATCTAATTTATATCATGCCTTTATCATGGGACTTGCATGTCGCTATAGTCCTGATGAACTTGAACTGTACTTAATTGATGGTAAGCAAGGGGTTGAGTTTAAATGTTACCCAACGCTGCCTCATGCTAAAGTTGTTTCTTTAAATACCTCACCTGATCTTTCACGTAGTGTATTAAGTGAGCTCGTTGAAGAAATGATCCGCCGTAATGAATTGTTTAAACGAGAAGGCTACGAAAATTTACGTGATTACCGTAAAAAAGAAAAAAATAAGTTGCCTCGAATTTTGTTAGTGGTTGATGAATATCAGACCCTATTTGAAGATGATCGTGATGGACTAGGTTCCGATCTGATGGAAAAACTTGCGACACAAGGTCGAAGCGCAGGTATTCATATGCTTGTTGGTTCACAGCGTTTTGGTGCTTCTGGCATGCAAAATCAACAAAGTATTTTCGGTAACATTCATTTACGAATGGGCATGCAAATGAGTGAAGCTGATGTGACTGCATTACAAGAATTTGGTCCTAACGGAAAACGCTTACTTCGTGCGTGTAAAGAAGCGGGCCAAGTAGTTATAAATGATTCAGCAGCAAATGATGATAAAAACCGTGCAGGCCGAGTGACTTATCTTTCAGATGATCTACGTATTGATTTGATAAAAAAATTAGCTGATAAGTGGCAACAGCAAGAAAATCCAAAATATCATCATCAAGCTATCCTATTAGATGGTTCAGATCAGCCTCATTTGAGTGGTAATTTACAGTTAAAACAATTATTTAATGATTATTATTCACAACCTACACCACAAAATTTGGTTGAATTTGCTAATAAACCTGAATATGAGCAAGGGCTTGGTGAAAAAGAATGGTATAGCGTTGAGAAACCAGCCAATTTCTGGCTAGGTCGAGAAATGAATATTCATGGGCAGGCCAATATTGTGATGCGTCGTAGAACGAATGAGCACTTATTATTGGTCGGTGAATCTAATGAAGCACGTTCAGGGCTACTTAGTTACTGGCTTGGTCAATTATCTATTAACCATCCCGTAGGTGATTGTCAGTTATACCTGTTTGAGCGCGCAATAAAAGGTTCGCCTTGGCACGGCATTATGAGCAGAGCTATTGATATATGTTATTCATCTGAAGTTAACTACCGTGAAAACATCACTGAATTTAGTCACGATTTAGCAAATATTAAAGTTGAGTTTGAACGTAGAAAATCCATGGATGAAGAACAGATGCTAGCTCAACCAACGATCTATATCGTTGTCAACGAGGCGCAACGCGCAACAGAGCTTCAGCAGCAATCTGGTCGTTATGGTGTAAAAGAACATGGTGATTTAGGTGTGATTATTTCAGAGCTATTGGAGCAAGGGGCTGAGTATGGCATTCATATTGTAATGAGTTTTGATAATGTTCGTGCTGTGACTAAAGTATTTGATCGTCGTGATATTGATTTATTCAAACACAAAATAGTATTACAAATGTCTGAAGATGATAGTTTCAGTGTGATTAAATCTCGTCATGCTGCGTTGCTGCAGCAAACAACTCGAGTACCAATATATGCGCTGTACGCTAATGCTTCGCAAAACTATCCAATCAAGTTCAGACCTTATTGTTACAGTAATGCTGAAGAGCATACAGATGAGCTTAATGGATTGCGCCAATACATAGATTTGTGGAGAAATTAACGTGTCATTGAATGATGTAGAACAGAACCTACAACAGTTTGTGATGCAATTGGACAGCTTCTCTGAAGCTGTCCGACAGTGCCAAAGAGATATTTTTGAACCACTAGAAGAAGTCAATACGTTGTTACCTCATTCTAAGGTTGATGTATATCAAACGATCCACACTGAGTTAGATACGGCCGCATCCAATCTTACGCATAACCTTACGCCAGGGTTGCAAAAAGGGCTTGAGTACCGTTTACATATACTGAGGAATTATCTCCATGAATAATAATCAGTTAATGGCACTTGAAACGTTAGAATTGCAATCTCAACGAAACTTAAAGAAATTAGAGCAAGCCTTTAATGAACTTCTCGTGGCTTGGACTGTACTTAAAGAAAGCTATGAAGGCCAAGGTGCTGAAGAAGCAGATATGCAATTTCAAGTATTATCGAATCAACTATCTGAATATCAGCACACAGTTGAAAAGTTGATGATGCAATGTTCAAAAGAAATTGCAGAACGAAAAGAAAGAGGAGAAGCGCATGCAACCTAAATGGTTAATTGCCCAGCTTGAGGAATATTCTTTCTTATCTCAATCACAAAATGCATTGAGCGATGAAGTATGTAAAATATTGTCCTCAAATGAAAAAAATGGCGTTGAGCATAGTAATCGGCTTGATAATGATGTTTATCGATTTGGTGCTCTTTATGAACATCTTATGGATATGCAAAGAGATCGTTGGGACAGTCACGAAAGAAGATATCAGCAGACAAACCGTATACTCGAAGATCGAGAGCAAGAGCTGATGGCATCACAAACACAACTGAGTAATACCCAAAATAATGAGTCTTTTTGGGAGTCGCAGTTGGCGAAAGCACAAAGTTGGAAATCACGAGCTAGTGAAAGAGTCAGTGCTGCTGAAAGTAGGGCTTATCACGCAAAAGCAGAGAGAGAACGTTCACAAAGCGTATATAACCGAGCCAAAGCTGAGTACGATTATGCTAGTTCACAAATGATCCGCGAATACGTTGGGCGAGACAGTAAGGGTAATCCTGAGTATCGTTATGAGCGAAACCCTGCAGTGGAAGAGCGTCGAGCGATGAATGCGGCCCATAGGAAATTACAAAGCGCGATAATAGAAGAAAAAGACGCTGAATGTGAGCTTATAGCAGCAAGAGATGAGCTCTTTGATGCGTCACGACAAGTTGAGGGGAGTCAATCAGCGGTTCGCGATATGACAATTGCAATCAAACACGCATACTCATCGCTGTCCAATGCAGAAGATGCAAAAACAAATTCATTGACGGCTAAATATATGCTTGATGAAGAACGTAGAACGTTACAACAAATGGATGACATACTTAAAGGGATAGAAACTTGCGTACATCATCAGCTTAATTGCCAACGAGATCTTCATCAACAGAATGGAATGGCATTAGGTGTATTGCGTAATAACGAGCAAAGCCAGAATGATCTTGTCTATGAGATTTACAAATTACGCTACGCTCTTGAAAATAAAGCCAATTTGTTACACGCATTTGATGCCCCCGTATTTTTAGGATAATCATGCAACCGACATTTGATACCGCTTTCTACCAACGTAGCCATATGGATTTAGATGATGAGTTAATGACACTAGCTCTTTCATTACACCATTACTCAGATCAGTCACAAACGCTTTTAGCTATTTGGTCTGATGATGCAGGGCAAAGAGCCAGACAAATTCATATACAGCCTTTACTTGAACAGTATGAACTTTTTGAAGGTACTGCTCGGCAATACTATCAATATAGTGAGGAACGCCTTAGGTGTTTTTTCGAGATGACTAAGTTGATAAATGAGTATGCAGGTCTTCATTCGAGTTTAGAAGAGCGAGAAGAAGACACATTAAGACAGAAAGATGAATATCAACGAGCTACAACGTTAAGCGAGCGACATCGAGATAAAGGGCTTGAATTTACATCTAAAAGTGAACGCTTTAATCATAAAGCTAGTAAATATGTAACACCGATTTAGATATAGCTTTCTGTATTAAAATAAAACCTCCAGTATCGGAGGTTTATTTTTTAATGCAATACGTATGTGATACATTCGTTTACTGTTAACTTATTCTATTATTCCAGTTTGTTCCAGCCACTCATAATATGAAATTGGTTGATAGTTTTTATCATTCATACTTACTCTTTCTAATACGATAGGTGTTTTTTTGTATGTTAATGGATATAAAATGATTGTGTCTTTATTTACTACATCAACAACCATAGGAAATGTAAAAATTTTTAAGATTCCATCCATTTCATAAACACTATCCAACTTCATTTTTTTTGCTAAATTTGCCATTGTCGTTGCGATATGTTTAGTTGCTAAATTAAGTTGATTTTCTCTCAGTTTATTTTTCTTGTAACCCGCAGATACTCGTTCCAATAATTTAAATTTCGAATAACTTTTAATATAAATAGAATCTTTTGGTATTACTATTTTTTCAACTTCTTTGCTATTTTCTTTCTCTTCTCTTACAAACCGCATTGATTTAAGAAGAGTATTAAATGTTTTTTTCTTTTCTTCCCAATACTTATCATCCTTTTTTAAGTTTTTATCAAGTAGCATTGCATTCTGTTCTGAAACAGTTTTTATATTTGTACCTTTTATTCTGTTTAAAAAGTCTTTTTCAATTTTATCATTATAAAGGTCACTTTCTAAATCTCCTTCCATTTTTTCAACAAAACCACGAATATTTAAATCATCTTTAAATTCCTCTTGTAGTTTTTTATAAACATCACCATTTAATTTATGGATTTCTACAAATGATTTATTATAAAAAACATGTGTATCTGCTTCATTTTGACCTTTTACAATTTTAAATCGACCCTCTATCATACTTGGATCGAATCCTTTAACACCTTGGTTTCCATCATATAGTTTGTAGTCAGCAGCAAAAGAACTACTTGTTACTAATGATAAAATTGACATTGTTAATAACTTTTTGAGCATAGATTAATTCCTTTTAATAAGATGGAAATTATGTAAATTTTTATGCTGAAGGTATTTGTTTTATATTAAGAAAGGATGATGTTATTTATTATAAATTCATTAACACCATTATTGCAATATAATAAAAAACATTATTAATTATAATGTTTATATGTGTTTTTTTTGTGAAGTGTGTCGGTAAAGATAACAGCCATTGCGGCTGTCAATTTTTAATAAATAAAAATAATATTTTTTAGAACAATGGTGAGATTATATTGGTGTGATATAATTTTATTATCATAAATATGATAAGTGGTTCGCATTTTTACATTGGTTGCTTATTTATATGTGTCTAATTATTGTGTAATTATCAGCTCTATATAGAATTGCTGTTTTACATTTTAATTCGTATAACTTCATTAAAAACTATCATGTGGTTTGAATTATATGATTATCTATTATAAATAATATGGATATTAAATATGCCTCACTATAGAGCAATTAGTGTCGCTGTAGCGATGTCAGTTGGTGTAACAGGCTGTGCCAGTAATGATTTTGGTGGAATTAGTACAACTACATTAATTGGTTGTGGGGTTGGTGCTGGTTTAGGAGGGCTTGTCGGCTACTGGATTGGGGACTCTGGTGGTGCTTTACTTGGAGCTGGTCTGGGAACTGCGGTTGGCTGTACGGCTGGTTTTTTTTGGAAGTTACATGAAGAAAAATTAGAAAAGCTGGCAGCTCAAGAAGCGGTTGATATTGAATTTGAACAAGTTGGTTCGATTGCAGCAGAGCAAGATACGAGCCAGCAAGAGTTTGTTGTTGTTCAATCAAAGAGGATTGTTCAGGCAGAACAAGATAACGATATTGAGTCGATTAAAAAAGTTGTAGGAACGGCGGAAAATGTTGGATTATCTGCAACTGTAAAAGGTGATATCTTTTCTTCAGGAAAAACGAACATTACAAGTGTTAAGCATAAGCGTTTTTTTGAAAAATATGCTGATGTTGTCAAAAATAAGAAACAAGCTATTTTGATCATAGGTCATACCGATAGCCAAGGTTCCGCAGAAACTAATGCTAAAATATCTATTCAGCGAGCTTACAGTGTTGCTCAAGCATTAATATCACAAGGTGTCGAGAAAAAGTATATCTATATTTATGGTGCTGGCGAGTCACAACCAATTGCATCAAATTTATCAAAAGATGGGCGTGCTGAAAATAGACGAATTGAAATTGTTTCATTTTCGAATAAGCCAGAATTTGTTACAGGTTTTGTACGTTATAAAGAATCAGAACCAGCATTTGCAAAATTACGTAGTCACGATAATTTATTAAGTAAAAGTAAAAAAATATCAATGGTGTAGCAATATCACCAATATCTGTCAGTAAACATTCTCTTTCTATAACAGAACCTCCTGTTATTTTTGTTTATGAAAATCATAAAAATGGACAAAAAAATAAGCCATTTAAAACGAAGAAGTCAGTTAATGTCAATATCTATAGTGGTAGCAAAGGCGTAATTTATCGAGCATTTATAAAAGATAAAAACTATCCGATACAGTGCCTTGATATAGCAATAGATAAAGTAAGTAAAAATGGTTCATTTAATACTTTTGATGGCAAAGTTTATTATAAAGGGCCTAAAGGATTAATGATTGCTGATTATAAACCAGGGAAGGCGTAATAATGAAAGAATTAACGCAGTGGATATTATTAAATAAAATAATAGTTGGCAGCATTGTATCTGCACTATTATCTTTAGTTATATATTTTAGTAACCGAGATACTATAAATTTACACTTAAAAGCATGGTATTACCGTTTCCCTATTCTTGGGAAAAATGCTCGCTTATCAAAACGATTGTCGATGGATGATCAAAATTGGTTTAATTCTGAGCGTGAAGTGTGTAATAGCTTTTTACCCTTTTATGATAAATATATTGCTGACTCTTATCATTATGAACAATCAAGTTTGTATTTAAATAAGGTCGGCGATACTGGTATTAACCCGATGAAATGGTATACGTGGTTTTTATTAGTTATATTAGTGATTATTGAAGCCGTAGGTTTTGCTTATGTATTAGCTGATTATATATCGATAGATGCTAGTGAAGCGGTAAGAAAACAGATAACGTTTGGTGTTGCTCTATTAATTAGTGTATTGCTTGTTGGTTTTACCCATGCAACAGGAGGAGAACTTTATAAAAATCAACAAATAGGCAAAGTGCGTTTACGTTGGCAAAATGACCCAAACAAACCCAATATCATTGAACCTGATTCTCGTGTAGGACTAAAAACTAAAAGTAACGAAGAAGATGATCATTCGCCATCATGGCGTCAAATTGCCAATCGATTAGCAAAAACAAATGCCAATTTCACTAAGTCTTGGGGTGTGAGTATTTTTACCTTAGTCTTTATCTCTGTTGTTGCCATTGGGGCTACTTATGTTCGAGGGCAAGTACTTGAAAAATACTCTATCGAGATTATTAATGGTGATAGTACGAGTGCAGACAATTCTTTTCCGTCAGAGCCTTTTGAGCTTGATACATTACCTGTTCCAAAAGAGTTAACAGATATTAATGATGAAGCAGATGAAAAGGCTAAGATTGATACTGTGAATGCGGATAAAAAAGGTGGATGGATGACCTTTATTATGTTGGCAGTGATTTTTGTTGCGATGCAAGTTTATAGTATTTATTTAGGATTTAAATCGACGTTTTCTGGTGCAGAATCATCGAATGCATATGATGCGACGTATCGCTTTTCTAATGTAAATGCATATTTAGACTATTACGCCGCTAAGCGAGCTGGTGTTGAACGTGTTGCGCAAAGTGTGTTATCACATTTGCAAAGTAAATTAGCTATATTCGCACAGCAAAATTCTGGAGAGCAAGAAGCAATAAAAGCGGCTAAGCACCCATCATCACGTAGTTTTATCAATTACTTTAAACTTCGAAAATTAATTCAAAATGAAGTGCCAAAGTATGTTGAAACGTCAAAAGTGCCAGAGCCTATTAAGGAAACTATGCTGGCTAATGAGAAAGAAACATCGCTCTCTAAAGAGATAGTTGAGCAAGTTAGAAATGAGCGATATGACTCACTAACCGATGAGCAAATAGTTGAAGCGTTGCGAATTATTAACAATGAGAAACAAGCAGAAACACCTGTGCAGCGTATTGCCCGTTTACAAAAGCAAGCCTTAGAGAGCCAAATATAATGAAAGTGATATCGTTATTAAAAAGTGTCTTGATTAGCTTGATTATCTTTCCTATAACGACGCAGGCAATGAATGTCCGTAATGACGTGCCGAGTTGTGCCAAAGATATTCCAAAGCAACATTATCAATTACCTAATGAGCGCGAATTGATTATTTTAGTGGATAAAACTATGGCACACTCATTATCGTTAGATATAAAAAAAGCATTGTATACGGATATCAAGCGGTTTATTCAATCGGGAGATAGTGTGCAATTTGTAGAGTTCTCATCTTTTGCTCAAGACAGTTATACGCGAGTAAATTTTAAGGGGCAGTTAGATATTCCTTTAGCCTCGGATGTTAGGCAATACATCAAAAAAAACACTTTAAAGTATTTTGATGCTTGTTTATCTAAGCAGCAGAATTTTATGGTTTCAAAATTAGGACTGTTATTTAAAAAGGCGTTTGAACCGCAAGAAAAACCTACAAATACTGAATTAATTGGCTCGTTGCAAGATATCAGTGAACAAGTTCTTTTATCTTCTTCGGCAAATAGGAAAGTTGTTGTATTGATCAGTGATATGTTGGAAAACTCTGATATTACTTCATTTTATACTCAAAACTCGACAAGAAAAATAGAGCCAAGTTTAGAAATTGAGCGAGTAAAAACCGTTGGTATGTTTGCTAATTTTAATGGTGCAGATGTTTATGTGATTGGTACAGGCGTTATTGCTGGGAGTAATCAATATGTCTCATCTCAAAAAATGGCTAAATTAGAAGCGTTTTGGAAAGAATATTTCCAACAAAGCCAAGCTGACTTATTAGGATTTGGTAAGCCAATGCTATTAAGTGAAATTCGTTAATTATATTTGATGAAGTTATAGAGCCGTTGTGCCATACAGCGGCTTTTATTTATGGGAGACAAGGATGAGTTACCATTGTAAGAATGCCGTATATATTGGTGATAAATATTGTGTCGATTGTGGAGATGCATTAAATGATGACTATAGCCCGAAAGATATCATTGATATTAACCCAACTATTTTTGATAAAGTAAAAAAATTTTATCCAAATGTTTATTCTATTACAGGGATTGTTGAATCAACCTATTATTATAAACGTGGGTATCGATCGAGTAAAAATGATATTGAATATAGTTATATATGGATTGTTATTAAAGATAAAAATGGGAAAGAGATCCAAACATCTATTCCTGCGGAAAGTGATTATCTACTAAGTATTGAAAAAGGTCAGGTTGTGACCTTGTATTATCCAAATACTTATACATTAACGTACAATATTTTATCAAAAAAAGATAAAAAGTTTGTTATTGATAATAGCTGTGCACCTTGCATTTTTATTCATCTTAATAGTGAACAAAGAGTGTCATCAGTTAATGATTTCAATGAGTATCCTAGTAAAAATATCGCTTGGATGTGGTTTTTTGTATTGCTCATAGCTGCTATTACTTTTGCTTCTTTTAATATTACAGATCCTATTATTATATTAATTTTGAGTGTGTGTGTTGGTGGCTTTGCTTACACAAAAGAAAAGAAAGTTATTAATAATAAGTTTGATAGAAAACTACTTGGCTATGAAGCAGTAAAAGAGAGTGTTGATCAAATATTGTCGACAAATTTGTTTTCATTAGGGTATGAGTTTAGCCAGCGAGCGAAAAATGATTGTGATATATTTTGCTCTCATTGTCATAAGCGAGTAAGTGCGGAAGATGCATATTGTTTTGATTGCGGCGGTGCTTTATTTGATGAAATAGCAAAAAATGATGCTGTTATTGAGTTTGAAAATACAGACGAAAATCATGCTCCGACTGGAACAACCGTAACTTCAGAAAACGAAGGGATACACTCTTCGCGTGTTTCTTTTGCTGAGATAGAAAAGCAAATCATGGAGCAACATTATCTAAATTATGAGGTTGAATATGAGCATGAACATGTGTATTCCTCACCAACGAAAAAACAGGTGACGTTTGAATTTTATTTGGGACAAATTATTAACAAAAATATTAGCAATGATGTTTCTGATGTAACCGAAGCGGTCACCACAAAAACGGAGACTAAACATTATTATGGTTCCACTTACACGGGATCAACTTACCGTAGTTCAACAGAACATTATCGTACTCGAAGCTCAACGTTATCTGGTAAAGTATCTGTTCGTGTTCGTGATGGTAATACATATAATCTAAATCTACCTGAAAGTATGCTTGCCTCATCAGAAATGGGCGATTGGCTTTTATTTAGTGATAGAGAAATTAAAAATGATGATGATAATCCGCTAGATTTTGAATATATTTATAATATAAATAAAGATATTGAATTTAATGGGAGTTCATTTACTTCTTGTGAGTATTCTAAAGGCAGTAATATTGTAACTATTTTGGGAATAATCCTTGTGGCATTATCCTTTATTGTTCCTGCTTTATTGCTCATTGTTATTGCTATAATACTTTTTAGTCTTATTGCATCCTTATATAAGAAGCGAGTAAATTATTTAAAGCGTAAGGAAATCTTAATGCCTATTAAGGCTAACTTAGCATCATTTAAAGCTGATCTAAGTCGTATTAAGACTAAATTAATCCATTAATGTTATTTGTAATATAGCCTGATCCTCCACCTCTTTAATACAATAATAAAAGGGAGAGGATCTGGTTAATTAACCTAAGTTGCCAATGATATTGATATTCTTATTTTCAGGAACTTCGTTATAAGACAATACTGCTAAGCCTTGGGCGAAAGTACGCGCATAGCGAGATAGCAGTGGTCGTAATTGTGGCATTACTAGTAAAACAGGGGCTGCGCCTTGCTGTTTTAATTGTTGCTTCGCAAGCGGCATATTTTTTTGAAATTGGCTTAAAATATTCGGTTCAATTGGAAAACTATCTAGCATCACATTGCCACTGGCTTGTGCTTGTTGGAGCGATGTTAATAACATCTGTTCAAGTTCTTCGGATAGGGCATAGACGTTAAGATCTTTCTTATCACCATTGAGTAGATTCACCAAGGTACGGCGTAAGCTGCAACGCACATCTGCAGCAATTAAAATTGGTTCTTTGGTGTTTTCAGATGCTTCTAACATGGTATTGGCAATGGTACGGATATCTTTAAGTGGCACTTGATCAATGAGTAATTGGCGATACACCTTCAGTTGCTGAGCGGACGTTAATGCAGCACCTAAACTTTCCGCCAACTTGGGAGCCTGTTGTGCCAAACGTTGGTTAATGAAATCTACATCATCATGGGTAAACAAATCGGCTAAATGTACTTTCATCACTTTGCTTAAATGAGTAGCAATTACTGTTGCGTCATCAACGACTTGGTAACCCATGTTCAAGGCCTTAGCCTTGTTACTATTTTCAATCCACACCGCAGGGAGTTGATAAGCCGGATCATGACCAAGGATGCCATCTATTTCGCCATAGGTATCACCCACAGCAATAGCCATTAAACGCTCAGGCTCAATGCTACCTTGTTCAATGATCTCGCCATGAACGGCAATAGTATAGTGATTCGGTTTTAAGCTTAGGTTGTCGCGAATATTCACTTCAGGCAGCAAATAGCCGACTTGTTCAGAAAGATTTTTACGAACACCGCGAATACGTTGGGTAAGTGGCGCGCCTTGTTCTTTATTAACCAGGTGAACTAAACGAAAACCGAGCGACAACGACATACTTTGAACATGAGGAATATCATCCCATGTTAGTGGCGTTTCGTGGTCGAGTTGCATGGCTTGAGAAACGGCTTCAACCTCGTCAAGTTGCTGGTGGTGATGAGGTTTTTTATATTGTCGCCAGCCCGCAAATGCTAACACTGCGGCAAAGCTGAAAAATGCCAAGTGCGGCATGCCTGGCACAATACCTATGATTGCCATCACAGAGGCGACAGTGAATAACGTCGCAGGCGAGGCAAGCAGTTGGTTCTGCATAGCTTGCGTCATGTCATCATCACTGTCGTTAATACGAGTGACAATAATAGCGGCAGAGGTTGCTAATAGCAGTGAAGGAATTTGCGCGACAAGACCATCACCAATGGTCAATAAGGCGTAAGTTTTAAAAGCATCAGAAGCGCTGAGTCCGTATTCAAAAACACCGATACTGATACCACCGATGATATTGATAAATAGGATCAATAAACCCGCAATGGCATCACCACGAACGAACTTTGAAGCACCGTCCATTGAACCGTAAAAATCCGCTTCATTGGCAACATCACGACGGCGCTGTTTTGCTTGATTTTGGTCAATAATACCAGCGTTTAAATCCGCATCTATTGCCATCTGTTTACCGGGTAGGGCGTCAAGTGTGAAACGGGCTGCTACCTCAGAGATACGTTCGCCACCTTTAGTGATCACCACAAAGTTGATGATCATTAAAATTACGAAAATCACCATACCCACAACATAGTTACCGCCAATAACGACTTCACCAAAAGCTTGGATCACTTTACCTGCTGAATCGCCACCATTATGACCTTCCAATAATACAATACGTGTTGAGGCCACATTCAAAGTGAGTCGCATTAATGTCGCGACTAACAGAATGGTGGGGAAAACAGAAAAGTCTAACGGCCTTTTTGCTGTGGTACTGACTAACAATACCAAGATTGCCAAGACAATATTAAAGGTGAATAAGGCATCGAGCAGCATAGGAGGTAATGGCAAAATCACCATTGCTAGAATCATCAGTAAGGCGATAGGAATACCGATATAACCTTTACTCGACTGTTTGAGTGTTGTGAGCCAATTTAACATGTGAAGTCCTTCATCCAATCCGGTAAAAATGTGCTGAAATTAATGCTGTAAATGTTTTGGGATAACAAAATTGGGTAACGTTTGTGGTTGATTTCCTTTACCTTGTCGAAAGGCTTTAAGCTGTAAAACATAAGTTAATATATGAGCCACGGCGACATAGAGTTGACTTGGGATCGCTTGCTCTATCTGGGTGCTGTGATAAATCGCACGCGTTAATGGTGGTGAATGTAAGATCTCAACATCGTGTTGTTTGGCGATGGTTTGAATATGCATTGCTGCTTCGTCTATGCCTTTTGCTACCACAAAGGGCGCTTCAGACAGTGTGGTATCGTATTTAATCGCAACGGCATAATGGGTTGGGTTGACGATCACCACATCAGCTTTAGGCACTGCTTTATCTATTTTTCTTCGGGCGAACTGCTGTTGAATTTGACGAATACGTTGCTTGATTTCTGGGCTACCTTCATTGCTTTTAAATTCTTCTTTCAGCTCTTGTTTGGTCATTTTCAGCTCTTTGGCGTGCTCCCATTTTTGGTAAGGAATATCAATTAAACCAAATAACAATAGCGCTATGCCCATCAGCAAAATGCCATGAAAGAGAATCGTCAGAATTAATGACACGCCTTGTTTCAGTGGCAAGTTTTGCATTCCAAGTAAGCGGCTTAAATTGGCATCAAGATAGAGATATAGAAGAAGAAAAATCACACATACTTTGAGTGTCGATTTCAAAAGTTCGACCAAAGATCGCGTTGAAAACATCCGTTTTATCCCCGCAATGGGATCGATTTTTGATAATTTTGGCAATATACCAGCAGGGTAGAATAGCCAACCACCAATCAGTAAACTGCTGGCGATAGCAGTGATCAGAAGCAAACCAAATAATGGCAGTAGTAATTGAATGATAATGGCTAAGCTTGCGCCTAATGCTTCAATCGCTAGCCAAGGTGAGCGTAAATCATCACGAGATATTGTCATGTTTAATTTAAAGACGCCATTCAGCGCCTGCCAAATCACATCAATTTGGAAATAAAAGAAAACCACAACCGCAATAAAAATCGTAGCTGCTGTGAAGTCTTTGGCGCGTGGGATCTGACCTTGATCTCGGGCTTTTCGGATCTTCTGCGGAGTCGCTTTTTCAGTTTTATCTTGTGCCGATGACTGGCTCATGCGCCCCCCGAAATATAGAGTTGAAGTTGATCTAGGCTGTAGTGGACTAACTCGACATAACGCGCAGGCACACCGCTGACAGAAATTAAGACACTAAAGAGTCCTAACAACATGGTCATAGGAAAGCCTAATGCATAAACGTTTAAACTAGGTGCGGCTCGGTTCATCACACCGAAACTGATATTAGCCAGAAGCATCGAAACAATAGCGGGCAGAGCGATCGCAAGGGCTGAACTGAACATCCAACCAAAAAGTGCGAGTATTTGTTTTACTGATGATACAGCCAACCCACTGCCTACAGGCCAAGAGGTAAAACTTTGCACCAGAATATCAATGACCAATAAATGCCCATCTAAAGCCAGAAATAATAAGGTAGAAAACAGTAAAAACATTCGCCCAAGAATCGCAACTGAAACACCATTAACGGGATCGTTCATCATTGCCATCCCTAAGCCCATTTGCAGTGAAATGATCTGACCTAACAATGTCATGATGGAAAATAGGAAATGGATAATTAAGCCAAACAATAGCCCCCATATTGCTTGCTCAAAAGCCAGCATAAGTGCCGAGAGAGATAGTAAATCTGTAGTGGGCATAGCTGGCATAAGTGGCGCGGCAATAAAACTGATAGCAAGTGCTAATAAAGCGCGTACCCAAATAGGAATTAACGCATCACCAAAAAATGGCATGGCTAACATGGCAGCCCCAATGCGAAAAAACGGCCACCAAAACTGAGCGAGAAGGGCGTTGATCTCTGCAAACGAGATAGCCATTAGCCAATCATTCCCGGAATGTTATGAAAGAGGTAATCAAATAATTCCATTAAGCGCCTTAACATCCAATGTCCGGCAAAAATCACCATCAGCAAAGTCATGATTAAACGGGGTAGAAAACTTAAGGTCTGCTCATTGAGCTGGGTCGCGGCTTGAAAAACGGCAATCACTAACCCGACTAATAATCCCGGGATAACAAGTACCATTACCATATTAATAATTAGCCAAACCGCATTGGAAAATAAATCGACAGCAAGCTCTGGGGTCATCATTTACTCCTTTCTCTTTTATCCAAAGCTGGCAGAAAGCGATCCGACCGTCATGGTCCAGCCATCAGCGAGTACAAACACAATTAATTTGAAAGGAAGAGAAATAATCAGCGGTGACAGCATCATCATACCCATTGCCATCAAAACACTGGCAACCACGAGATCGATGATTAAAAAAGGAATGAACAACATAAAACCAATTTGAAACGCTGTTTTAAGCTCACTGATCACAAAAGCAGGTAACACGATAGCAAACGAAATATCTTCCACATCTTGGTCTAATGGTTCGTTGGCAATACGCATCATCTGCTCTAAAGCACTTTGATGGGTTTGCTTTAACATGAAATCACGAACGGGCTTTTCGGCAGTATCAAAGGCTTGTAAAAGAGTTATATCGCCGTTGTCATAAGGGACAAAAGCATTATCGTACACATCCGTCCAGACCGGACGCATGATCAAAATAGTCAAAGAGAGAGCGATACCCACGAGTATTCTATTTGGCGGACTTTGTTGTAAACCCAGAGCTTGGCGCAAAATAGAAAGTACGATAATAATTCGGGTAAAACTGGTCGCCATGAGTAGAAAGGCAGGGATAAAACTCAGTGCTGTCATTAACAACAAGATCTGTAATTTCACACTGTATTCTTGCTCGCCTTGATCATCTGTAACGGTCAAGAAGTTCAGCCCACTATTGGCTTCTGCTGCCGAAGAAAACAGTACGCCGAGAGCAATAAGTACCAAAGTGAGTAAATACAAATAATGGCGCTGTTGACATGCTTTTGTCAGCCAGTGGTATCCCTGAGCGATCATTGGTTAACTATCCATGGTGTTAAGAGGTGATTCGACGACATCAATTAGCCGTAGGCCATATTTCTCATTGATCACAACCACTTCGGCATGCCCCATCAGTGACCCATTCACTTTCACATCAAGCGGTTCACCGTTGAGTTTATCTAGCTCAATAACACTGCCTTCACCGGCTTTCATTAATTCACCTAATGAGATTTCTGTGCTTGAGACTTCAAGAGTGACAGTCACGGGGATCTTTTTGAAAAAACTTAAGCTACGGTGCGAAATGCTGCTATCGAGTTGAGGTGTTTCATCAAATTGTTCTAGCTGAAGATCGTCAAAATTGAGGTCATCACCATCGAATAGGTCGGATTCGTTAATATCGCTCATGCTTATGTGTCCTTACTGGTGTTGATGATTAAAACAAGTTGACCGTTTTGCTCTGCGACATGGCCGTTAAATAAATGCTCTTGACCGATACTGATCGGTGAGGATTGCAGTAAATCAATATCGAAGATATCACCGGGCTTTAGCTGCAATACTTGGTCTAAAGGCATCTGTTTTTCACATAAAATTGTGTTGAGTTTGACCTTGGTCGATTCAAGTTGCTGACTAAAGAGTGCATTGAGTTCAGACGTGGGTTGTAAGCCAATAACACTGGTTAATGTTTGAATTAATGCGGAATCAATACAGATGATGATGTCGCCAATCGTCTCTTCACAGGTAACGGAAAGTTGAATGACTAAGCCGATATCATCTGATAGTGAATTATCACAGGCTTGCCACATATTTTCTGGTGCTATCTGGGCTGAAAAGAGTCGTCCGATCCGTTCTTGTAAACGTAAGTCACTCGTTGTAATTGTTTGACTTGTAGAATTATGTAGCCGACTAACAGGCGAGTGATAAAAGCGATCGGATAGCGCAATAAGCAGTGGTGCAGAACAGCGAAAATTCATCATACCACTCTCATTATGGGCTATCGTAAATGCCACGTGTTGCCCCTGTTTTGGCGATTGAAAATCAATGCTAGTTACTGACATTGTCAGTTCATGGGTTTTAACCCATTTTTGTATTTGGTCAGTTAGCCCCTGCAATGAATTATTTAAGATATTAGCTAATTCATCTTTGATTATATGGATAGGTTTTCCTAGTAATTCCACATTCAATATGGGATATCTTTTGTCAAAATCTGATTTTATATATTCCATAGTTATCATAATTAAGTGGGTAAAAATAAAGTGTAGTTGATGTTCATTCGTAATATATAAATATGTTTAGCGTGTTTATAACTATGAAGATATAAATTAAAAACATTTAAGAGTAAAAATGTGACTTTAGTTCACACCATTAGTATCCGATGAAATAAAAATTGTTTTAATGTTTAAATTTAAAAAACTTCGATTATGATGAAGTTAAATCAAATGGATATTTATGGCTAAACTTATGATTAATAATGAAATAACATTAGACTTTAGTATAATACTTAATTGTTACTACAATCGTCAAAAAAATGCCTTAAAAAGCGTCAAATAATATTTATTTGACTTGTTTTCTATTGTTATTAAATAGATATGTCCAAGTCTAAGAATATGATGGCTAAATATAAATTTGATATAAGATTATTTAGCTATAATAAAGTCTGAGATTAATATGTAGAGGTGAGTGCTTATTATGACACTCATAAAATATACAATTATATTTATATTTTCAATTTTTATTGCTTTATTAATTCCCATCAGTTCTGTCGCTAAAGAATTATTTTTACCGATGGATCTTGTTTCGTGGAAATATAAAGGTGATAAATTTAGTTGTTCATTGAGTCAAACAATTAGCCAATTTGGTGCAATTACATTTGTCGCAAAACCTAAACAGCCACTTGGTATTCAGGTACAAAGTTACCATGTAAAACCACCTTATGAGCGTGCCATATTAAGCCAAGTACAGTCCCCTTGGGCATTGAATACCACGCCTATCATTGTTGATGAAGTCGGTTTAGCTAAAAAATCAGGGAAAGTGTCTTTTTATACTGATATTGAGACGTTACTTGAAGCCATGGCGCAAGGTAATTGGTTAGGAGTAAGGCTGTCATCGTTGAATCAACACAACACGTTTGATGTAACAGTCCCTTCAGTGAATATGGCACAGGCTATGACTGATTTTAATCTGTGTCGAGCTAAGTTACCTGCAATGGCATACCGCGATGCGAGAGATGTGGTATTGCAATTTAGGTTGGGGCAACGTGTGGTCAGTTCATCGCAAAAACAAGTCTTGACTGATTTAGCGAGTTACTTAAAACACGACAAAAATGTCAAACGTGTTTTGATTGATGGACATACAGACAATGTTGGCTCCAATGTTGCCAATTTACAGATTTCAAAAGTTCGTGCTGACGATGTAGCCAGCATTCTGCGTGAAAACGGTGTGCGTTCATCACTGATGGAAATTCGCTCTCATGGATCTCGCTATCCTGTTGCCAACAATAATACTCAAGATGGAAAAGCTAAAAATCGTCGCGTGACTATTCGCGCTATTCGCAAGGAAGATGCAGTAAAAAGGAAGGGTAGCTAATGCAGCCTAACAAGATTCAATTAGTCGAGCCAAATTTAAGCGCGGCAAAGCAAATTATCGCTGTACTTGAAGGTAACGGTTATAGCGTCAATCACTTCACTTCTGGACGTGCTGCGTTATATCAATCTTGCTCAGTCATTACTTTGGTTAGCTCGCATATCACAGATATTTCACTTACCGATTTTATTCGTCAATTCCATCAAAAAACTGTAGCGACAAACCGTTCATCCACGCCTATTTCTATTGCTATTGTCGATCAGGCGCAAGGAATGATGGCAGCGGATGCAATGAAAGCAGGCGCAACCGATTATTTACTTCGTCCTTTTGAGTCGGAACAGTTACTGGGCTTGCTCGCACGCGTTGAAGCATTAGATAAACCCTTAACCAATATCGTGGTGGAATCGTGGCGTAGCAAGCAAGTATTGCAGTTAGCACACCGTGCTGCGGGTACAAATGCGACAGTATTGATCACCGGTGAATCTGGCACCGGGAAAGAGGTATTAGCGCAGTATGTTCATCAACATTCATCTCGTTCAAATGCGCCTTTTGTTGCCGTTAATTGTGCAGCTATTCCTGAATCCATGCTCGAAGCGGTGTTATTTGGTCATGTGAAAGGAGCTTTTACTGGCGCGACACAAACGCAAACCGGTAAATTTGAAGAAGCCAATGGCGGTACGATTTTATTGGATGAAATCGCTGAAATGTCACCCAGTCTTCAAGCTAAATTATTGCGTGTGCTGCAAGAGCGTGAAGTGGAAAAAGTGGGTAGCCATAAAACCGTTCCATTGGATATTCGCGTAATAGCATCAACCAATAAAGATCTTCGTGTAGAAATTCAAAAAGGGACGTTCCGAGAAGATCTTTATTACCGCTTAGATGTGCTGCCGTTGCATTGGCCATCATTGCGAGATCGTAGCGCTGATATTCTCCCTCTTGCGCGATTTTTCATCAATAAATATCAAATGGGAAGTGCGTGTCAGTTGTCGGAAGATGCGTGTTTTGCGCTGTCTAAATATCACTGGCCGGGCAATATCCGAGAGTTAGAAAATGTTATGCAACGAGCCTTGGTGATGCGCCATGGTGATTTCATTACCGCACAAGATTTAATGTTGCCGATTGATCCTAATGCTGCGCCATCTTTACCTCAAACTGAGGGAGGGAATGGTCGGGTAGAAGCGAAGAAAATGGCAGAGTTTCAATACATTATCAAAATTCTTAAACAATTCGGTGGTAACCGAACCAAGACGGCTCAGCAATTGGGCGTTACTACTCGTGCACTGCGTTACAAGTTAGCTGCGATGCGTGAACAGGGAATAGACATCGATGCTGTATTAGGTTCTGCGGCATAAAAGGAGAGTTAAATGAGCACAAATAATTCGCTACCGTCAGTATCATCTGAACAACTCATGCTTGATAAAATGCAGCAGATGCAACAACGCACTCAAGCTGATTTCATCGTAAAACCTAATCTTATGCAGGTCGAAGCAACCAATACACTGTTTGCCGTTTCGCCATTGTCATTCTCGCAAGCCATGACAGGTGTTTTAAATACCGTTAATCAACATCAAAAAATCGCCAGTGACAAAGTTACAGCGGTTGAATTGGGGAAAAGTGACGACTTAGTAGGCGCGATGGTAGCAAGCCAAAAAGCCAGTTTATCTTTCTCAGCCCTTATGCAAGTGCGTAATAAAGTGGTTGCGTCATTTGAAGATGTTATGAAGATGCCGGTGTAACTTATGTCTGAAATCATTGCTCAACCATCGATGACAAATACGGCAGCAGGCTCAACCGCTACCAGTGGGTTGTCTTCAAATTCGTATATTAATAACCTCAAAAACCTTTGGCATAGTAGTCAGCGCAATCTGGTTTTATCTGCTGTGCTTGCTGCAATTGTCGCTGCCATTATTGTGGTAGCGTTATGGAGTTCAAGTCAAAATTACCGCCCCTTATATGGGCAGCAAGAACGTTTTGATAGCGGTGAAATCATCTCGGTATTAGAAACGGAAGGGATCCCTTACCATCTTCAAGAAGCCAACGGACAAGTGCTGGTGGCAGAAGGTGAAGTAGCAAAAATTAGAATGTTACTGGCAGCTAAAGGGATAAAAGCCAAGTTACCGACAGGGCTAGATTCATTAAAAGAAGATTCGTCGTTAGGAACCAGCCAGTTCATGGAAACCGCACGTTACCGTCATGGATTGGAAGGCGAGTTAGTGCGTACTATCATTGCCCTTGATGCTATCGCCAATGCCCGTGTTCACTTAGCCATTCCTCGAAAAACCTTATTTGTTCGACACAATGCGGAAGCGCCGACAGCGTCAGTAATGGTTGAACTAAAACCGGGAGAAGATCTAAAAACTGAGCAAGTCGAAGCTATCATTAACCTTGTTACTGGCAGCGTAACAGGGATGAAGACAGAAAATGTTTCAGTTGTTGATCAATACGGGCGTTTACTCAGCGCTGATATTGGCTCGTCTGAAATGGGTAAAGTGAATGCTAAATACCTCGACTATCAGAAGAATCTCGAAAAGCAGGTGATCCAACGTGCCGCTGATATGCTAACGCCAATCGTCGGACCAAGTAATTACCGCGTGCAAGTCGCCGCTGATCTTGATTTTAGCCATGTTCAAGAAACCAAAGAGGTGGTTGATTCAACGCCTGTAGTGAAAAACGAGCACCGTATTGAAAATAACAGTATTGATAATATTGCTTTAGGTGTGCCGGGTTCATTAAGTAACAAGCCACCCGTTACTGGCGAAGAAGAGAATAAAGACAGTAAAAATACCAATGAACGAACGGAAATTAATCGTCAATATGCGTTAGGCAGCAGTGTTCGTCATACCCAATATCAACAAGGCAAATTAAATAAACTCAATGTCTCAGTGTTGCTTAATTCTACGGCGGCACCAAATGGTAAAGCATGGACAGAAGCGGAAACACAGCAAATTAGCAATATGATCAAAGATGCGGTGGGGATCAGCGCTGATCGTGGTGACAGTTTGAGTATTTTAAGTTTCAACTTTACGCCGATTGCGATTGATGCGCCACCTGCTATTCCGTGGTGGCAAGATCCAACTGTACAACAACCATTACGCTACATGATCGGCGGTATTCTCGGCTTATCGATGATCTTCTTCGTGCTAAGACCGCTTATTAGCCATTTAACAGGATTAGATCGTCGCCGTGATGAGTTAACTTTTGCTGAAGAAGATATGGCGCACTCTTACGATGAAAGCCTGCAAACTCGTGAAGAGCAAGAACACGAAGAAACGTTAAATGAGCGTTTAGCCGCGAAAGGTATAGACGGGACTAATAACGCCTTTAATGCCAGCAATGATTTGTTGCCACCACAGGGCTCGCCATTAGAAATCCAACTTAAACACTTACAGCTTATTTCAACCGAAGAGCCAGAGCGTGTTGCTGAAGTCTTAAAACAATGGGTGAATGTTAATGAATCAATCACAAACAAAAAATCAGACGGATAGTAAAGCCCCTGCACTGACTTATGTTGATAAAACCGCAGTCGTTTTGCTGGGTATGGGAGAAGACGCTGCTGCTGAGGTATTGAAGCACTTTACCCGTGATGAAGTGCAGCGTGTTACCCGTTCGATGGCGGCATTAAGTGGTATTCAAAGTGATAGTGCGAAAGGGGTGATCCAGCACTTTTTTGAAGATTTTCGTGCCCACAGTGGTATTCGTGGCGCATCGAAAGAATACCTTTCAAATACCTTACGTAAAGCGTTGGGTAATGATTTAGCCAAAGGGTTACTTAATAACATCTACGGTGATGAATTACGTAACAACATGCAACGATTGCAATGGGTGGATGCAGAATTATTGGCGAAATATGTCAGCCAAGAGCACCCACAAATGCAGGCGATATTCTTAGCCTATTTACCGCCAGAAACTTCATCGAAAGTGTTGGCGAAAATGCCCGTCGATTACCATGACGAGCTGTTATATCGCGTCGCGCAACTCGATGAGATAGATCATGATGTTGCCGCTGACTTACATGATTTGATTGAACGTTGCATTGCTCATATGTCGCAAGCGCAAAATGCACCTATTTTAGGTACTAAGCAAGTTGCCGATATTATCAACCGTTTCGAAGGTGATCGCGGCCAATTAATGGAATTACTCCGTCTGCATGATGAAGACATGGTGCATGAAATTGAAACCAACATGTTTGACTTTATGGTGCTTGGTCGCCAGAAAGAATCGACTATGGATAGATTGGTGCAAGAGATCCCAGTCGCGACTTGGGTGATTGCGTTAAAAGGTGCTGAGATCAGCTTACAACAAGCGATCAAACGCTCAATGCCACAGCGTATGGTGAAAACCCTAGAAGATGAAATGGCACTAAAAGGTGCAGTACCTGTGAGTGAAGTAGAACGTGCACGTACTGCCATTATGGATCAAGTGCGTGAGCTGGCAGAAAATGGCGAGATTGATCTTCAGCTCTATCAGGAAATGACGGTGGAGTAATGATGAAGAAAGTAAAAATACATCAGTTATCACCGGGGCAATATCGGCCTCATCGTTTTCCTCCTGTGGCAGAGCCAGTAAATCATGGTTTTAATGATGAATTAGGCGATGTTGATCCTGCGAACAATTGGCAAGACAGCCAGTTTGAATTACAACAAAAATTGGATGAAGGCTTTCAACAAGGGCTAAACAAAGGCTATGACGAAGGATTTAACCAAGGTGTTGATCAAGGTGTTATAGAAGGACAAAAAGACGGTTTTCAACAAGGTTACGGACAAGGTGAGCAAGCCGGGCGAGAGATCTTTAGCCAAGCAGTAAAACCGGTTGAGAAAATCTTGTTTGAATTAGAACAATGGCAACAAGAGAAAGACAAACAACAACGTCAGCTCATTTGCGACTTGGTACAAAAAGTATCGCAACAAGTTATCCGCGCTGAACTGACATTGATGCCACAACAAATTCTTGCTCTAGTAGAAGAAGCGTTGGATGCGATTCCTGGTAAAACAGAAAAGATCATCATTGAACTTAACCCGCAAGATATTGATCGGATCCATACCATCAACAAGAGTTTACCTGAGTCGTGGAAGCTGATTGCTAATCCCACATTACCCGTCGGCGGTTGTCAGCTGATAACCGATAACGCAGAGGCTGATGTGGGTTGTGATGCGCGACTAGAAGCCTGTATCGAGAATGTGCAGCAACATTTAATTGAGCAAAATCACCCGTTAGATAACCCAATCCGTGTTGAACAAGGAGATCTGCATGAATCGTCTTCAAGCGGATAGTTTAACCGCGCTTGCTGCTCTTGATAGTGTGCCTATTGCACGGGTCACAGGGCGGTTAGTTAAAGTGAATGGCTTAATGCTACAAGCCGTGGGGTGTCGTTTTAAACTTGATCAACGTTGCTTAATCGTGGCTGATGATGGTGAGCAGATTGAAGCACAAGTGGTCGGTTTTGATCACAACATTGCGTATTTAATGCCAGTTCGCCAACTCGGTGGATTATACGCAGGTGCGAAGGTGATCCCGATGCAAGGTGGTAGTACAGTGAATGTTAGCCACAAGTGGATTGGACGGGTTGTTAATGGGCTAGGAGAGCCGCTAGATAATGGTTTACCGTTACAAGGTGGTGAGTGTTTATCGTTAGAGCCAAAGCCTATTAACCCAATGAAACGCCAGCCAGTTGAATCACCATTAGATGTTGGTATTAAAGCGATCAATGGTTTACTGACTGTTGGTAAAGGACAGCGAATTGGCTTAATGGCTGGCAGTGGCGTGGGTAAAAGTGTTTTGATGGGGATGATCACCAAATACACTGCTGCCGATATTATTGTGGTAGGGCTGATTGGTGAACGTGGTCGAGAAGTCCGTGAATTCATTGAGCGTAGCTTAGGTGAAGAAGGACGAAAACGTGCGGTGATCATCGCCGCGCCTGCTGATGAATCACCACTCATGCGTTTACGAGCGACCAAGCTTTGTCACCGCGTTGCCGAATACTTTCGTGATCAAGGCAAAGACGTATTGTTATTGATGGACTCATTGACCCGATATGCAATGGCTCAGCGTGAAATTGCCCTTGCACTAGGCGAGCCGCCAGCATCACGAGGCTATCCACCGTCAGTATTTAGCTTATTACCACAGCTATTAGAACGTGCTGGTAATGGTGAAAATCCCAACGGCAGCTTAACCGCCATTTATACCGTGTTGGCAGAAGGGGACGATCAACAAGATCCCGTGGTGGATTCTGCTCGCGCCATTTTAGATGGTCATATCGTGTTATCTCGCACCTTAGCAGAACAAGGGCATTATCCTGCCATTGATATTAATGCTTCTATCAGCCGATGTATGAATAATTGTATCGAGCAAGCCCATGTTACTGTTGCGAATCAATTTAGACAGTTAAATGCGAACTATCAGCAAGTAAAAGAGTTATTACCATTAGGTGGCTACCAACAAGGACAAGATCCTGAATTAGATCAAGCGGTAATGATGCAACCTCAGCTAAAACAGTTCTTGCAGCAACCTGTGAGTGAGCACTGTGATTACCAAGCGAGCTTAACCCAATTAGCTAACTTGTTTTCACCACAAACAGCGACGTCAACAATGGAGCACTAAGGGTTTATGAATGTACGAGCGGTTGAGCAGTTACAACGATTATCAGAACAAAAGCGCGACAAACTCAGTGCGATTTACCAGCAACAACGTCAGCAAGTCGATAACTATCAACAACAACTCCAGTTATTAAGTCAGCTTAAACAACATTATACGGGCACAGCACAAACTCATGGCGCTACGATAAATAGCGCCATGCTAACTAACAGTAATCAATTAACCTCACAGTTAACAACCATGATTGACCATCACCAGCATGAACAAGCAATCATGAGTGCGGAATGTGATCACAGCGCCCAGCAACTACAAGTCAGCAACCAACAAGTAAAACGCTTTGAAGAAGTGAAAAAACGATGGCTTGTCAAACAGCAGTATGAACAAGCCCGTAAAGAGCAAAAGCAGTTAGAAGAATTGATTAACTTGCGACATAAGAAGCGAAGGATTTGAGGTGATACCAAGTGATAATTATGTCTAGTAACTTACTTATGAACTGAAACGTGTTTAGAGTTTGTTCTATTAGATATTAGAAAACCTGATTACCACCGAGACTCAGCTAAGGTTAATAACTTCTCTGGCATCGGTGG
>NZ_JADQAQ010000048.1 GCF_022129445.1 Photobacterium sp. Ph5 | reverse complement strand
CCGTTATTACTAATATTGTAGTTGCAATAACGGGGCGGACCATACATTTTTGTATATAAAATCTATGTTGTTACTGAAATGTGATGGCTTCTGTATTCAGAAAGCCGGCTATTCACACTGTAAATCAATAGTATAGTAAAAGCCAAACAACGACCTGTTTGGCTTTAGATACTGGTTTATTCGCCGTTATATTGTAATTCTAACGCTTGAGCTGTTTGGTAGCCTTGATGCGTTTGTAGCTGCTCTGCGTAACGCTGAATATTTGGAAACGCAGCTAAAACGCCATAGTTACCAAGGATTTCAGTAATAAATGACATCATGAAATCGGCACCGGTTAAACGCTCTTCTACAAGGTAAGTTTTATCAGCTAACTGTTGATCAAAATATTGCATCACTTTCTGAGTTTCCATGTCAGCATAATCGGAAAGGAAATTCATTTTTGCGCCATCTTTGGTGACAAACATCTTTAAAAGTAACGGTAAAATAGCTGAACTTTCGGCAAAATGTAGCCATTGAATATAATCAATATAGGCTTGAGTGCCACGTTCAGGCATAAATTTACCGTTACCGTAAGTCTCAATTAAGTATTCTGTGATAGCGCCTGATTCGGTAATGATCATTCCGTTATCTTCCAATACCGGTGATTTACCAAGTGGATGAACACTTTTAAGTTCAGGTGGCGCAAGAAATGTGACCTTGTCTCGGCAATAAGGTTGAATTTTATATTCAACACCTAGCTCTTCAAGCAGCCAGATAATACGCTTTGAACGAGATTGATTAAGATGGTGCAATATGATCATGATAAGTCCTTTTTAGGTTTAGTTAGCTAACTTTAACTACAACTTTGCCGAAGTTTTTACCTTCAAGTAAGCCGATGAAAGCTTGTGGAGCTTGCTCTAGGCCTTCGACTCTATCTTCACGGTAATGAATTTTTCCTTCAGCAAGCCATTGCGACATTTGTTGTGCAAATTCGTCATAACGGTGAGCATAATCGTCAAAGATAATGAAACCTTGCATCTTGATACGCTTAACCAATAGTTGTCCCATTAACATATTCATACGATCTGGACCGTCTGGAAGCGATGTTGCATTGTATTGAGAGATCAAGCCACAAAGCGGAATTCGTGCGCCTGTATTAAGTAGAGGAAGCACTGCATCAAAGACTTTACCGCCAACATTTTCATAATAAATATCAATGCCATCGGTACATGCATCTGCTAATTGCTGCGCAAAGTCAGCTGCATGGTGATCAATACATTCATCAAATCCTAATGTCTCTTTTGCGTATTGGCATTTTTCGTTACCACCTGCGACACCAACAACACGGCAGCCTTTTATCTTACCAATTTGACCAACCATAGAGCCTACTGCGCCCGTTGCTGCAGCTACAACGATAGTGTCGCCTTGTTTCGGTTGGCCGATATCGAGTAGCCCCATGTATGCGGTAAATCCAGGCATACCCATTACTCCTAATGCATAGGATGGGTGAGTGGGATTCATTCCTAACTTTATTAATCCTTCACCATTTGAAACGGCATAATCTTGCCAACCTGAATACGCTAATACCCATTCTCCCACTTGATAGTCGGGGTGGTGAGAAACCGTTACTTGGCATACCGTGCCACCGACCATCACTTCAGTAATACCTACAGGCTCAGCATAGGATTTTTTATCACTCATACGTCCACGCATATAAGGGTCGAGTGAGAGATAAACGGCTTTAAGCAGTAACTCGCCTTGCTGCGGAGTTGGGATCGTTGTTTCTGTTAAATGAAAATCTTCAGGGGTTGGTGCGCCTACAGGACGAGAGGCTAATAGTAGTTGGCGATTAGTGGCTGTCATTGCTGATTTTCCTTCTTCAATTAGACCAGTCGTCTAGTTGTTGTTTCAAAAAATCCCGCCTTATCGCATCGCTAATGTGCTGATAGGCGGGCGTTGTCTTTTCAATACTACGGTTTATCGATATTACGTGTCTTGTCGATAATCACTTTGGTTGCAGTAGTGATTGTGTTGTTGTTAATGCTTGCTGTAATCCTGATAAATCGTGACTTAGTTTGTTGAGTAAACTTGCTCCAAGCCATAAATTATAAAGAGTTTGGGCGGTTATATGGCTATCGCAGCTAACGATTGAGCCATCTTTTATTCCTCTTTCTATCGTATTGGCGATTAAACCGACAACACTATCTGCTCCTTGCTTTAATGCTTCTCGCATAGGTTCGGAGAGATCGGATACTTCTGCACTGAGCTTTACCACCAAACATTTATTGGCATTACAAATGCCATTTTCAACTTTGATCCATAGCTTGAAATACTCATTGAGTTGTTCAAAGCCTGTACCTTGCTCGCTTTTTAATACATGAGCGACACGTTGTAAATAATGATGAAAATAAGAGTGGATCAATGCTTCACCAAATTGCTCTTTAGATTTGAAATAATGATAGAAAGAGCCTTTAGGTACTTCTGCCGCACTTAATAATTGCGATAAACCAACACTCGTAAATCCTTTTGTGACCACAAGCTGGTAACCAACATTAAGAATGTGCTGCCGTGTATCAATTGTTTTTTCGTTCATGAAGTCACTATAGAATAAATTAGACCAGTCGTCTAGTGTTTGGGTTTGAATGATTTTACTATAAATGAGCTTAAGAGTAATGATTTGATGTTTGGTGATATATTTCTAAGCCAGCACTTGCGAGATTAGTTATCTACTTACTTTGGGATATTTGTTTTATTGTGTGTAAAACAAGATTATGAAACTATAACGATCTTCAAGCAGAACGCTTTTCTGCTTAATTTATTAGTTAAAAAGGTTAAGTGATGGATTTTCAAAATTACTACGAGATCATTATAGAAGTACTGGTTGATAATTTTGATTTAGACGATGGTGAATACTATGGCGAGGTCGTCTTAACTGATGAGCTTTATCAAACAAGTTGCGATATCGCTAAACAGTTTGATGTTGGCTTTAATGATGAGCATACCGCACTGGCTGTACTTGAAATGTCTAAGCAAGCAGGAACAGAGCCTAATACATATTCAGTATCATCTGCTGCTGTTGGTTGTGTTGTTGATTACTTAGAAGATAATTTTATTGTCGAATTCGATGATGAAGAGTTTGACGAAGAATAATGCTCGTCGCATAAAGAAATATAACTATTGAAGCCGACATGATGTCGGCTTTTGATTATCAGAGGTAATGATATGCATCTCAAGACATTAGAATCAATATTAACGACAGAGCTTGAGTTGTTAAGTAGTGCAGATGCCGCGCATGATAAAGCGCATGTTTTACGTGTGGTGAAAGTAGCAAAACAGCTTGCTAAGCAAGAGCAAGCACAATTAAACATTACTCTTGCTGCGGCCTATTTACATGACTGTGTTGCTGTTGCTAAAAATGACCCTCGAAGAAAACAAGCTTCAACACTTGCAGCTAATAAAGCGATCGAATTTTTATCTGATAAACAGTTACTACTTGAACATCATGGTGATATTCATCATGCGATTGTGGCGCATAGTTTTAGTGCTGATATTAAGCCGTTAACATTGGAAGCAAAAATTGTTCAAGATGCTGATAGGCTAGATGCACTTGGCGCGATAGGTTTAACACGGTGTATTCAGGTTGGCACATCTTTAGGTCGACCATTGTATGCCCTTGACGATCCTTTTTGTCAAAACCGACAACCTGATGACACGACATATACCCTAGATCACTTTTATATTAAGTTACTCGGTTTAGCTGACACCATGCAAACAGACGCTGCGAAGATTGAAGCGGTTAAACGGATTGAGTTCATGAAAAGTTATCTCTTGCAGTTAGAGTCAGAGATAGGGTGAGATAGTATAAAGAATAAGCATTTATGCTGTGTTTGATCTGGCTGAAAGATTAAATAGTAAGATAACGTTGTAATAGTAACCACTTAATTAGGGAGGGTATTTACAACCACACATTATCTCCGTATTATTCGCGCCATGGAGAGATGGCTGAGTGGTTGAAAGCACCGGTCTTGAAAACCGGCATACGTTTATAGCGTATCTAGGGTTCAAATCCCTATCTCTCCGCCATATTTTAAGCCTCGTCAGAAATGACGGGGCTTTTTTGTTTTTAAAGTAGAGACTAATGAAATTAGCATGTGTCATTGTCATTATTAAAGCTGTTAAACGTAATACATCATTACAGCAGAGTAATGACTAGATGAGTCTATGATTAATGATAAAAAAACCAGTTGGTTTATGCCAACTGGTTACCTGTAGTGATCACAGATGAAAAGATGTTTTAATTCGTTTCAGATACACAAACACTAAAATTAAAGGTTGCATCTTCTTCGGTATAGCTTTCACCAGTATGAGTTAAATCTTTACTTATATGCGTATTTGTCTTTGTACTGGGAACCGTACTTGTCCAATAATTAGCGGCATATATAGCCCAACCATAAGCTTCTTTAAGATCATCTATAGCGGTTTGAAGTATATTTAATTCATGTTCAGTTGCTAGCCTTCTTCCTAAATGTTGGCAACTAATATTAGATTGTTGCCACGTATCAACGCCCCAGTTTGTTCCATCTTCATTAACGAATTGGGGGGTATTCCCGTCAAACATGAGTTCAGATAAGCTAAAAGTAGTACCCATTACCGAAAATTCTTTTCGTACATTGATGCTGGTCAGTGCTTCTTTGTTACTGGTTATTTTACTACTGGTAGCATATATGGTTACAGGAGTATCAGTTAGTAACTGTGCAATAACATTGTTTTCTGCTTGAACAAAAGAATTTGGTGCCTGTTCTTGATCTAAATGCCAATTAACATTATTCGTTATATCTAAAGAGATCACATCACTTGATTCTTCCGTAATATAATCCCCCATAGCTTTGAAAGTACGACTTCGCTTTAAAGGTACAATTAATGGGTACTGATGTATTTCAGAAATTGTAATGTTAGTTAATGTTCCTGCATTAATATTAAATCTTTTTGTAGTTGAATAACTATTATCAGTAACTTCTGCTGTAATTAGGGCTGTCTTAAAATTTCCCTGAGGGAGAAAAGTATTGTATCCAGTTTGTTTTAGAATGGTTTGATCTGAGCTTGACCATGAAACAAATGATGTTAAATCTGCAGTAATGTGTAACCCTGTAATGCTGTTTGAAGTTGCTGACGCTAATGTATAATGGCCTGTAGCTGAAAGTGACGTTTCTATACCATTAATCAAGGTATCTGATTTATCCGGTCCCACAATCTCAATAGACTCTAGTGTGGCATCAGCAATCGTTAGTTCCTGTTGATTACTTTTAATATTAAACATTTTTGCAGAGATAGTCGCATTACTATTTGCAGTGCCGCTGTAAGCCGTGAAAATATTACTATTATTAATGTTATAGAAGATGTTAGGCGCATTTGAAATCCACTCGACATCTTTTGTTATGTTAATATCTTTAGTAGTTTTGCTATCAACCTGATAAGTACCAATAGCCGTAAATTCACGACTTGTACCATATAATACATCACTTGATTGTGATGTATTTGTTGATTTTATGGTGATGTTTTTTAATGTAGCGTCGCTGACTTCTAATGAAATGACATTGCTACTGACGCCATGAAAAGATGCTGTTAAAGAGGTGATTTCGCCAAAGTTACCCACAGCTCTAAAACGATTTTTTTCAGAAAAATCCTGAGCAAAGCTCGTATCATTTTGCATCCATGAAATATAATTATTACCATTACGTTTTGAGTGGTCACTCCATTCCACAATTGTATCAAGTGTTATCGATGTTCCTTTTGGTACAAACGCCATTTGGTTGTTATCAAAATCAGCTGATTTTAAGCTTGGTGTAATGGTAATTGCGACAGGTTCTAAAATAGAAAGAGGCCAAACAGCAGTAACGTTTTTTACTTTAGCTGTAACATTGATCTTACCTAGTTTATTTGTATGTAATAGTGATGAATCATTAAAGTTAGCAATAGCAGGATCACTACTAATCCATTGAGTTAATGCGGTAATATTATCTGAACTGCCGTCGTTATAATGACCAATAGCTTTTAATTCAAACGTTATATTAGATAAAGCTTCATTCGCGTTTAAACCATCTAGTTCTGTAAAGGTACGCTCGATTGTGATTGTTTTTAGCTGCTTTTTAACTGGATCGGTATTGCTATCATTACCACCACATGCAGTTAATGCTGCTGTTATGATGATAAAAAGAAATGCTAATGAAATAGGTATCTTAATTTTGTTTTTTATTTTTGGTAACGACATAAACAAAATAACTTCCGACTGGGTATTTAGAACAGTGTATTTTATAGGGTTGATTTAACAATGAATAATAAGATGGGGACAATAAACATCATAAAGTGGACAGTTTTTTTATTTTAAGAGGTTATGTGAAATATTATGAATGGAATGGAGCTGAAGCTGGCTTAACTAATAAATAAGGTTGGACGATAATGAAAATTCAGCGGGTAGAGAGATGCTTGCAAGCGTTAGCGCTAACTTTATTATGAGCTTACGATAGAGATCGTTGGGTTATGAAATATCATCGCGGAAGATTCTTGAAAAGAAAAGCATTAAAAATAGTTAATTATATTTAATGCTTAATTTTCTCTCATTGAGCATATTGGCTAATAAAATCAGCTTGAGCCATTGCCATAATTGATGCTGTTAAACGTAGGGCTGCATTTATTGCATCATCCGATTCATTGAGTGATCGTAATAATTCAACATGCCCATCTAGACAACTATAACCTTGGTTTACCATACAGGCAGCAATGCAAGCATAGTAGTAAGCTGTTTCATCATCGATATCAATACTATGTAATGGTTTGAGCTCTAACGCATTACTTTGTTTTATATTGGATAAATGTAAGTTTTGAATTGCCATATAGTAGTTATTTGTCATTGCCATGCGCATTACAGCATGTTTAATATCGGCTAATTGTAAGGTATTGATTTCACCGACTTGCTGTTTAATGCGTTGCAGAACAACACTATTCTGTGTCGCGAGTGCTGCTGCATAAGCAATATATTGAATTCGACTATTCGCAAGCAGCGATTGCCGAGAAATGAGTGAATGAAGTAAATCAGAATGATCAAAAGTAGTGTCAGTTGGCATAGCAATGCTTCCTTTTCGCTAAGAAAATGTGCGAGATAACTGCACGTATGCTTTCAATAGTATTCTCTTCATTCTGCGATGCAATTGACAGTTATGCAGCATTACTGTGTAGAAATGATCAGACACCCGAACACTCCTTGGGTGAGTGATATTGATGAGTAACGTTGTGATAGGTAACAGATTTAAGGAAATGTACGTTTATTGCCTTTTTATTAGTCAGTCAAACGGCTACTTATTTACATAATTAAAAATAGCGAGTAATATTCGCGTCATGGAGAGATGGCTGAGTGGTTGAAAGCACCGGTCTTGAAAACCGGCATACGTTTATAGCGTATCTAGGGTTCAAATCCCTATCTCTCCGCCAAATTTTAAACCTCGTCAGAAATGACGAGGTTTTTTTATGTCAAAATAATGTTGATTATCATTAGTAATACTCGATGAGTGATCAAATAAACTTTAAGAGTTGCAAGTGACTTTGGCTAAAAAGAGTATTGATATCAGTTGCTGAGACATACTTACAGTCTATTATATTTTGTCTATCTTTATCGATAAGCTTCATCGTGTATTTAGTTCTTTCATTCATGCTTTTAAAATTAGTCCAAAAAATTAATGTCATGGGATCTGAATGAAATTGTGTTAAAGCCAGTTTATATTCTTTGTTGGGAAAAGAGTAATAGTAGATCTCTATATAAATAGATTCCATAAACTCTCTCGCTTTATTTTTTAAGCAATATTAGAAAATAAAATATCTAAATCATAATTTTCTCGTGAAAGTGAACGTTTTAAGCTATTTAAGGATTTTATTTGAAGTTGACGTATGCGTTCTCTTGTTAGCCCAACAGCATCAGCAACTTCTTGTAATGTATGAGGCTCGTAGCCCATCAGGCCAAAACGACGACAGATGATCTCTCTATCTCTTGCATTAATGCCATTTAATATCAGATTTGTGATTTTTACCATGTCGTCATTATCGACTTCCGCACATGGTGATGTTATTTGTTCATCAGCCACTAAATAAGCAATGGTATTCGAGTTTTCGTTATCACCAATGGTTTGATCGAGTGAAACGACATTAACTTCATTAGAAAACAATGCTGATATTTCTTTACTTTCTTTATTGAGTGCTAGTGCAATATCTTCGTGAGTAGGTTCGTTATTGTTTAGTTTCATTAATTCACGATGAGTTCGAAGTAATGTGTTGATTTCTTTAGAGATATGCACAGGTAAACGTATTGTTCTATTTTGATTGTGAATAGCACGTTCAATGGTTTGTTTAATCCACCATGAAGCATAAGTTGAGAAACGGAACCCTTTTTCAGGATCGAATTTTTCCACAGCAGTCATTAAGCCAATATTACCTTCATCAATAAGATCACTTAATGAGAGATTAGAAGCACGGTATTTTTTTGCAATGCTAACGACAAGTCTTAAATTAGATTCAATGAGAATTTTTTTTGATGGAAGATCGCCAGTTAAAAACTTACGACTATATTGAATTTCATCCTCTTTACTAAGTAAAGGTTTATTTGAAATGTCATTAAGGTATAGGCGTACTACATCTACCTCAAAACTTGTCGTTTCCATTTTATTCTCCTTAATAAAATAAATGTAGTGTTGCAATCAATCCGTGACACATTGTTAATTATATAAATATAAATGTTAATAAAGGGCAAATAGTTAATTGTAACATTGTTGTAGCACTTGAATTGAGGGTAGTGTATTTATAAATTTATTGGTCGCATAACTAAATTAAACAATCAAAAAACGTAATGTTATTTTTACGCATCTCTTTTTTTGTTATTTGTATATCATACGAGTATATATCATCGTATTATAAAAAAAATAAATATTGAGTTTGTAAACATGTCATCATTAATTAAAAACGTGTCTTTATCTGCCGTATTGTTATCATCTTTGTGTTTTTCTTATGCTAATGCTACTGAGTTATCAGGTAATTCGATTGTGGTTCAATCATGTATTGATAACCAAAACTTTGATGAACAAGGTTTGATTCATTGCTACCAACAAGCAGCCGCAACAGCAAAAGACCAAGTTTATAATTTATCAGGTCAAGGTGAGCATTATAAAAATGCTATCGATACCCGATGTCAAAAATTACAAACAAAACTTAATGCCGATACAACCGTGATTAAGTCTGAAAAAGAAGCCCAAATCGCGGTTTGTTATGCTAATGGCTGGTCTAGTGCGCGTGATGAAGTGTTAAATGAAAAGTACTAATCGAAAGGCGAAGTATTATGCGGCATTTGTCTGATTATCAGCAACAAATAGACATAATTGTACAACAGCATTCAGGTAGTCTTGAATTATCACTAGAGGCTTTACAGCGATTGCTCGATGCTATCGCTGATGATACGGCATTAACAGATAGTCAATTACAACAGAATTAAGTTTTAGTTGGGCAAAAACGGATGAATATAGTTATTTTTATCCGTTTTTACTTGTTTTTGGATAATTGCAAAATTGCATTGTATAACAACGCGATTGATGGATTTTTTTTATTTTCTTGAGGGCATACCAAATAGTAGGTCGGCATTTTATCATTAATGTAAGTAATGTTGAATCGCTCAACTAATGTGCCATCATTGAGTTGCTTTTGGACTAAAATTCTATTTACAAAAGCAATGCCTAAACCGTTACAAGCCGCTTCTATAGCTTGAATTGAATTCTGGAAAAAAACTTTACTCTGATTTCTGATTGGTTTGATTTTCATGTTATGCAAAACAAGATCCCATTGAATTAAACGATTAGTCGTTTCTATCAAAGTTATCTCACTTAATATTTGTTTTGTGAGTTTCATTGTCGATGAAGGAACATAATCAGGGACGCAGACTGCCACCATTTTTTCTTTAAATAAGACATCATATTCAAGATGATCAGGTGGCTCTAATCCATATCGAACCGCAATATCTACATTCTCTTTACCAAAATCGAGTGTTTCTAATGTATCAATAAAGTTCAGCGAGATTCCCTGATGTGATAGCTGTTGAATATTAATTAATGGTAAAAGCCATTTATTTAATAACGCAGGTGGTATCGCAACGGTTAACTTTTGATTTTTTTTAGAGATACCGAGATCGGTCGTTGCTTGTTCTAGTTCATTTAAAATAATAGTCGTGCGGCTAAAGTAACGAAGACCTGCATTAGTGAGAGTAATACTGCGGTTATGTCGCTGAAATAATTTTTGTTCAATAAAATCTTCAAGTGTGCTTATTTGATGACTAACAGCCCCTGGCGTTACACATAATTCTTCTGCAGCTAGTTTAAAACTTTGTAGTCTTGCAGCTGCTTCAAAATAGATAATGGCTTTTATTGGTGGGATGACCCGCATAGAGATACCTTCAAGTTATTTTTTCTCAATTCACAACGTATTTTTATTGGTTTGTAGGATGCGTTATTTAGACACATAATTTATAACAATCAAATGTGTTTAGCAGTATACCAATTTAACATCCCTTGATGCCGCTAGATCATTATTTATTCTATATATAAAGATGAGTTCTAATGATGAAAATCAAACAAGTTGTAGCTGCTGTACTTTTAGCAGTGCCTGCATTTATGTCACAAGCGATGGTACTAACGAGCCACGATATTACTAATGATAAAACATTACAAAATCAGCAACTGTTTAATCAATGGGGCTGCACAGGTAAGAACGTATCACCACAATTAACATGGAAAGATGTTCCTGCGGGGACAAAAAGTTTTGCTGTTACTATGTATGATCCAGATGCACCAACAGGTAGTGGTTGGTGGCATTGGAGTGTTATTAACATTCCTGCTGATGTGCATAGCTTAGCGGCGGGCGCGGGTGCTGTTGGCGGTAAAGCATTGCCAAAAGGTGCAAGTATGGTAACTAATGATTTCGGCTTTAAAGGTTTTGGTGGTGCATGTCCTCCGCCAAATGCGAAACCACATAATTATGAAATTACAGTGTATGCATTAAATACGGCGAATATTAAATTACCAGAGAATGCATCACCAGCATTAGCTGGCTATAATATTCTTGCTCATGTCATTGGTAAAGCTAAGCTTGTTGCACCAACTAATGCGCGTTAATTGAAATTAGATAAAAAGCCACTTACCTAAACTAGCAATAGTTATTGTAAGTGGCTTTTTATTAGACATTTTTTTCATTTAGCTTTTTCTTTGCTTCTATATAAGGGAGGTTAAGAGATAGTGCGACGTTTTTACAGGTAATGTCGCCGTGATATATATTTAATCCATCTCGTAAATGTTTATCATCAAGAAGTGCGTGTTTGTAGCCCTTATTGGCTAATGCAACAATATAGGGCAGTGTGGCATTATTCAAAGCAACTGTTGAGGTACGGGCGACGGCACCAGGCATATTTGCGACACAATAATGCACAATATTATCAATAATATAAGTTGGGTTATCATGAGTTGTTGGGCGTGATGTTTCTACACAACCACCTTGATCAATGGCAACATCAACAATAGCCGCACCTGACTTCATTTTCTTTATCATTGATTTTGTGATCAGTTTAGGTGCAGCAGCACCGGCAATAAGTACGCCTCCAATAACAAGATCGGCTTTGATGACATAAGCTTCTATTGTGGTGTTGGTTGCATATACCGTATTAATTTGACCATTAAATTGTCTATCCAATTGGCGTAACACATTTATATCACGATCAATAATCGTTACGTTGGCTTTTAATCCTATCGCCATTTGAGCAGCATTACTGCCGACGACTCCTCCACCAATGATCACAACATTTGCTGCTTTAACACCGGGAACACCACCCAATAATATACCTTGTCCCCCTCGTGATTTTTCCAATGCAAATGCACCTGCTTGAATAGACATTCTTCCAGCAACTTCAGACATAGGTGCAAGTAGAGGAAGTTTACCGTTATGATCGGTAACAGTTTCATAAGCAATGCAAATTGCTTTAGATTTGATCAAGTCTTTCGCTTGTGCGAGATCGGGGGCTAAGTGAAGATAAGTAAATAAAATTTGCCCCTCTCGTAATAATTTACGTTCACAGATTTGAGGCTCTTTTACTTTAATTATCATGTCAGCAGTAGAGAAAACATGTTCAGCTGTTGGCGAAATTAAACCGCCAGCGTCAATGTAGTCTTGATCGTTAAAGCCAACACCTATACCAGCCAGAGTTTCGATATAGACATGATGTCCATAGGCAGTGAGCTCTTTGACCGCAGTTGGTGTCATACCAACACGATATTCGTGGGGCTTGATCTCTTTAGGTACGCCAAGAATCATAGTCTTACCTCCTTTTATGATTAGAAAAGCAATGACAACTATCTTTTTGGAGTAACAAATAGATTAAGAAAAATGTATAAACAGTCTTCACGTATTTAAACTAAATTATAACGTAACAAATTGAGTTCATTTGTCTTTTTATATTTTCAATCTCTATTGTTGTTTTAAAATTACCAGCAAAAGGGTAATACAACGAATAGTATGCCAAATATGGGGAGAAGGGAGTTAAATGATGGATAAAAGAGAGGTAGTAAAGTCGCTGTTTTTCAGCGACTTTTCATTTTTTATTACGAAGTTAGATCTCGAACTCAGAAAGCTGTGCGCCGTTATCAAGCAATTGTTGAAGTGCTTTTGGAGTTCGACCTTGGCCTGTCCATGTTTTTTCTTCACCGTTTTCGTCAGAAAATTTATATTTAGCAGGACGAGCAGCGCGTTTTTTCTTAGCTTTTGGCGCATCACCTAAAAGGGCTACAAGCTCTTCTGCTGTAATACCTTCAGCTTCTAGCATATCGCGGTATTTTTTAAGTTTTGCTTCTTGCTCTTTGTTAATTGCATTTGCAGCTTCTTCTTCCTCACGTCGTTCTTCAACAACTTGAGTGAACTTTTGTAGACCTTCTTGAAGATCTGCAACTGACATTTCACGTGCTTGTGCACGTAGTGAACGTAGATTTAAAAGAATATCAATCATGTAATTTGATTCTGAAATAAAAGGAAGTATTGGGCTCTATTGTACTTAAGTTTTTAAATAAGGCACGAAAAATTAGACTTTATATTTGAAACTAAATCTCACTTTTTATATTTATTTAATATTAAAAAATAACCGGGGAGATATATAGAAAAGCAGGCACGAAAAATAAGGCTAATGCTTTACTTACGTACTGTTTTTTAAATAGCGGTTTCGACAGTGTAAGTACTAATGATAAGTAGCAAGGAAACGCTCTCAATATAAAGCCCATGTATTCTTATTATCAGTATGACCGTAAGATTTAATGATATGTTTGTTCTTGTCTCGATGTATAAAGTGTAAAAAAGTATGTGTTAACTTATAAAAATTTCAGTTTATATTATTTAGATTCATATGGTTATGAGTGATGAGCTTTCTTTGTTATACCAATAAAAAATATTTATTGTGATAAAGGTGACAACTCTTTTATAAACATGCCGCTTGTAATTACACCATATGTGAACGAATACCCAACTTTCGTTAAAAAGTATCGTGATTATTTTCAGCACGTTATAAAGATACCTATTCTGAAGAGTCATCCTGAAAATGATATTGAGAAATATAGGTAATTAAAATAAAAAAGGGAAAATAAATGTCGTCAACCTTTACTAGACTTTCGCTATCCGTAGCATTTGCTATTGCAAACTTATCGACAATCAGTGTGGCTAATGCTCATGGCTGGGCTGAATTTCCACCTTCACGTACAGAAATCTGTGATAGTGATGGTAATTACTGGGGAGGACAAGCTCCAAACCAAGCGTGTCGTACATTATTTGCAGAAAATGGCGGATATCCATTTACCCAAAAAAATGAAAACGCAGCATTAACTAAAGAGTTCAATAATATTGCTGAAGTAAAGAAAGTCGTTACTGACGGCTTATTATGTGCAGGCGGTGATACAAAGAAAGATGGCCTAGATATTCCTTCTCCAAACTGGCAGAAAACAGATCTAGTGCTTGATGAAAATGGTGAATTTGATTTTGTGTGGACTGCAACAGCTGCACATAATCCGTCATTCTGGGAATTTTACCTAACGCGTCCTGGTCACGATTTTAGTCAACCTCTTCGTTGGGATGATTTAGATTTAGTGTTCACCAAAGATAATATTATGCCTGTTGAAGAAAGCGGTAAACTTGATACATACCGTTTCAAAGTAAAAATTCCGGCGGATCGTGCTGGTGATGCAGTGCTTTATACTCGTTGGCAGCGTATTGATCCTGCTGGTGAAGGTTTTTACAACTGTAGTGACGTTGTAATTAAGGGCGGAAATACAGACGGTGGTATTACTCCTCCGCCAGTAACTGACGGTGATTTATTCCCAATGTTTGGTTACTTTGTTACTCAAGGTCATCAAACTGAAGTTGGTGATATTGTTCGTTTTCGTTTAATGGCACCAGGTACAGGTAAAGAGTTATTTGATCTACGTTTAGATATTACTGCGGCTAATCAACCAACATGGCAATTAGATCTAGCGAAGCAAATTAATTCACTCGATCCAGAAAAGCTATTTGTTGGTGTATGGAATTCAGAAGCCGGTAAATATGAGCTTAATACGACTAATGTTTTTGCGAACAAAGTTTGGGCTGCTGAAGACAAGCACGCATTTGCTGTTAGTGTGATTAAGCCGTTAGATCCTATTCCACCCGTTGTTGATCCTGAATTACCTGAGGGAAGTTGGAATAAATCTGCAACTTACTTAGAAGGTGATGAAGTGACACATGCTGGTAAAACATGGAAAGCTGGCTGGTGGACACAAGGTGATGAACCAGGAAAAGCAGATGTATGGAAGGTTGTACTCGGTGAGGGTGAAATACCTGAAGTAGGCGCTTGGTCAGCAACGCAAGTTTATAATGAGAACGATGTTGCTACTCACAAGGGATCAAGTTGGAAAGCTGGTTGGTATACTAAAGGTGACGAACCTGGAACGACAGGTGAGTGGGGCGTTTGGCGTAAGTTATAACACCTATTAAAAAATAAAGCCTATGTCTATTAGATATAGGCTTTGCTTTACGATGATGCGGTAAGTTTGAAAAGTATAAGTTCGTCAGATATGTTGTCGGCAAGAATAGAAAGAAGTTTTGATCGTGCCTTATCTAAAAAAGGGTATCTATCTTTATGCTCTATTATTGAAAGCCAATGTAAGCGTAAGCAAAACTACCCAATGTTGTTGCGTAAAAATACAGATAAAATAGTTCAGCATTGTGTCTTTAAAGAGTAAAGCATAAAGGATGTTGAGCACGTGCTATATAAAACTCGGCAGTCAAAATAAAGAAGGTGAAAGTAAATATACATCAGTGATCTCATTATTTGATTAGCTTAACCATCATTTTTAAAGCGAAGCACTATTCGAATAGAGCTTCGCTTTTTTGATCGAGGTTGATTGTAGCTTTGGCTAGTGATGGAGTATGAATAGTTTGTTAATAGCCACCTGTAATATGTATTGATCTTTCAAACAGAAAGAGGGGATGAGATGGGAATTAATATTTCTCAATTGTATCAAAATGTTAATTTGGCAACGTGTTATTGTCTGTTTTTTAATATATATGCAGGTTAGCGTTCAAAAAATGAATAAAAACAGGATTGATAAAAAAAATTAATAGTCTCAATTAAGTTTCTTGTTTGTGTTGTTGTTGTTAAAAGTTGAACATTAGATTTACTTTTATGGACTATGTGTAGCAGTAAGGAAACATAGTGAACACAATACAAAAAAACTTTAAGTTGATCGATAAGCCAACGTTCTTTGGCGCGTTAGCAATGTTGATCTCAGTGGTTGTTCCACTGATCCTTTTCCCTAAAGAAGGGGCAATCTGGATTGCGGCAGCAAAAACCTTCATGACAGATAAACTAGGTTTCTTATATCTAGCGTTAGGTTTGGCCGCTGTATTCTTTATGGTTTACATCATCTTCTCTGATATCGGCCAAATTAAATTGGGTGATGCAGATGAAGAGCCTGAATTTAAAACTGCATCATGGGCTGCAATGTTATTTTGTGGTGGTATTGGTGCAAGTATCCTTTATTGGGGTGCTATTGAGTGGGCTTACTACTACCAAAGTCCGCCTTTCCAGTTAACACCAGGAAGTGAAGAAGCGGTGCGTTGGGCTGCCACTTACGGTGTATTCCACTGGGGACCTGTTGCGTGGGCTATTTACCTTGTACCGGCTGTGCCAATTGCTTATTTCTTCTATGTTCGTAAGCAGCCTGTATTAAAAGTTTCTGCAGCACTAATGCCTGTTATTGGTGAGGCGCGTAGCTACGGTTGGACTGGTAAAGTTATCGATGTTCTTTTCATTTTTGGTCTATTAGGTGGTGGTGCAACGACATTAGGTTTAGCCGCTCCTCTTATTACTGAAGGTGCAAACTATTTATTCGGCACACCAAAAAATACAGAAACACAAATTTTCGTACTACTGATCTGTACTGTAATTTTTGGTTACTCTGCTTATGCGGGTATGGAAAAAGGGATTAAGATCCTAAGTAATATCAACTTCTGGGGTGCGTTAGGTTTACTTGCGTTTATCCTTGCTGTTGGTCCTACTATTTTCATGCTTGAAACGGGCTTAGATTCTCTAGGTCGTATGCTGTCTAACTTCTTTGTTATGGCAACATGGGCAGAACCTTTTGGTGGTTACGGTTCTTTTGAAGATACTCACTTCCCACAAGATTGGACAATCTTCTACTGGGCATGGTGGTTAGTATTTGCACCAAGTATGGGTCTGTTTATTGCGCGTATCTCTCGTGGTCGTACAATTAAACAAATGGTTGCAGGCTCTATCTTCTTCGGTTCAATGGGCTGTTTCCTATTCTTCATGGTACTAGGTAACTTTGGTTTATCGCTACAGTTATCAGGCCAGTTAGATGTGGTTTCAATCTTGAATGCAGAGGGCGCGACTAAAGCAATCTTCTCTATTCTTGAGCAGCTACCATTTAGTACGCTTGTTATTACCGTGTTTACATTGCTGTGTTTGATCTTTACAGCAACAACGTTTGACTCAATCTCGTACATTCTGGCATCTGTAGTACAGAATGATGTAACTGAAGAACCAATGCGTTGGAACCGTTTGTTCTGGGCTTTTGCAATGTCGTTCATGCCATCGGTACTGATGTTCATGGGTGGTCTAGCAACGCTGCAGACTGCGGCGATTGTAGGTGGTTTGCCATTACTGTTTATTACTGTAATGCTAATGATTTCAGCAGTTAAAGCTGCAACATTAGACTTGAGTCACCAAGAAGGCTACGAAGATCCTGTTATTAACATCGAAGATTTACCTGATGTTGATCCATGGTCAAAAGAAGGTATGGCGCTAGCGAAGTTTGAGCAATTAAAAGATGTTGCGATTGAAGCTGCAGATGCTGAGCGTGATGCACTGAATGCAATCTGGAAAATTAAGAAAACTATTCGAGCTGAAGCATTAGCCCGTGGTGATAGTGGCGCGGATATGGGTGAAGTTCCTGCTGAATTAGCAGAAGAGTTACACCGCCTAACCACAGAAGCGATGGCAGCGAAAGAGACCAAGCTTGAAGCATCAGCACAAGCACAGGAAGCACGTGTTGTTTTTAATGACTTGATGAAAGAAAAAGAACAAGCTGCAATAACTGAAGCTACCGCTTAATAGCTAACGTTAAAGAGTTAATGCATTAATAAAGCGATCCCTCGGGGTCGCTTTTTTTATATTACTGGTATTGAGATAACAAAATAAAAATACCAAAGAGGTAACAAGTATCTTTGTAAACATTGGTACGTTAAAGTTTTGATTTACCGATACGTAAAACATGGCACAAGAAGGGGAAACTATAATGACAAGCCGAGTATATGTACTTGCTCAATTTAAACCCAAAGCAGGGAAAGAAGCTGAATTATTTGACGTGCTAAAAGCATTAGAGCCGGATTCATACCGAGAAGAAGGTTGTATTCAATATATGTTGACGCGTCAGATTGATCACCCAAGTGCAACTCGAAATGATTATCCAATTGTTTTTAATGAAATCTGGCAAGATGCTGAATCTTGGGCAGCCCATGGTCGACGTAAACAAATCCAACATTTTTTTAATAGCCAAGTTAAAGATCCAGCAGGATTAGTCGAAGATGCCATTGTCACCGCTTACAGTGATGAAGGTTATGATTATGATGCGCCGTGTTTTGATGTATAGATAGACACCATATTTTTTGAATGTTTAAGATGCCCTGATAATGTTGATATTACAGGGCATATTTATGATTAAAGTGGTATTTATAGATGCGGAAAACAGACAAAAAGATAGATAACACCATTATTTCGGCCTTAACAGATGTTTGCCATGTTGCCCAACAAAATCAGTCAGGTTTTCAATGGTTAACACACAATGTGAATTATCAATCTTTTCCTGATAGCTTAACAATTACGTGCGTTTATGAGGTTGAACCGACATATGCAGTAAAAAATGAGATGCGTTCATTGGTAGCAGATAAACTCGCTGAAATTGGTATTGTTTTAAAAGATAACCATCGTAAAATTTTGTTTGAGAATAAAGAAAAAAGGTAATGTAGTTAGTGGATGGCTTATAGCGTCATAAATTTGGCATAGGTTGCAACTTTCATGTAATTATTGTTATCTCTTTTGTTATTTTGTCTTACCACTAGTGTTATTTCTCTAAATATTGTGGGGTAGGTTGCGATGTGAAAATACGCTCGCAATACTGCAAACGTATACCCACGATAAAATAACGCGTTGAGAAATAGAGGTTGAGGGTTTAAAACACTGCTCTCATTATTCATCATCATTTATTTTGTCATCTTGTAAACATTTAAAATCAAGGATGATAAAAATGCTGAGAGTTAAACCAGCAAATAAAGTCGCTTCGATTGCTTTATACCTATCTGCTGCAATGGGGCTAGTTGCTACCCATGCTTTTGCTCAAGAAATCCCCTTTGAACTTGGTGTTACGAAAGTCACTAATGGCGACACGGTGTTTTTTCAAGGTGAATGTTACACCGCAAAAAATAGTCCAGGAACTTGGGAAGTACCTAAATCAGGTTCATGGTTTTGGGATCAGGTAACCTGTTCGAATGATGGTGCAGTTGAACCGCCTGTCACACCTCCTGTTGTAGACCCTCCCGTTACTGAGCCTGAGCCTGAGCCTGAGCCTGAGCCACCAACAACAGATATTCCTTCTGATATTCCCGCTTTTGTCTTAGGTGAAACTCGTGTTGCTAATGGTGATATTGTTTCTTATCAACAACAGTGCTTTATTGCTCAAAATAACCCAGGCGTATGGGAAGCGCCAAAAGCCAGTTCATGGTTTTGGGCTCAAACAAGTTGTGGCACTGTTGAGCCCCCAATTACTTGTGAGTTACCTGAAGTATTAATTGAAAATCAATGTGTGATACCACCGATTGATTGTCCTGACGGCAGTAGTGCTGCAACGGCTGATGAGTGCCCAGTTGTTCCGCCTGTTGTATGTTCTGATGGAAGTACCGCAGATTCTGTCGATCTTTGTCCGCCTGAAAAAGTGGTTTGTGAAGATGGTAGTCAAGTTGACAATATTGCACTGTGCCCCGTTACACCAGTGACGTGCCCTGATGGAACAACGGCAACGAAGGTTGAAGATTGTCCGGTTATTGATGTACCAACAACTATGACAGTGACCTCTGATGGTAACGGAGGATACTTAATCCCACGTGCTGAGTTTATTGCAATTGAACAAAGCCTAACCAGTGGTGAATTATTCGATCTTGTACGTTCAGATACTGTAACGTTAGATAACGTATCAGTAGAAGCGGTATTACCATTACGTGCTGCGAACCCTGAAAACGTAAAACGTGCAGAGTCTATTGTAGATGAAGCATTATGGGAGTTCTTGTTCCCGATCCGCAATCAAGCCTATACCTATAATCGTTTCCTTCAAGCGATTGCAAAATTCCCTGCGTTTTGCCGTACCTATAATGACGGTCGTGATTCTTTAGCGATCTGTAAACGCTCACTTGCCACTATGTTTGCTCATTTTGTACAAGAAACGGGGGCGCATGCACCTAACTGGGAAGGTGCGTTAGGTAATCCTGAGTGGCGTCAAGGTTTGTATTATGTGCGTGAAATTAATAAGTCAGAAAGTGATACCACAGGCCCTTACAATAAATGTACGGGTTGGGCTGGCGAACGCTGGCCTTGTGCAAATAAGAGTTACTTTGGACGAGGGGCGAAACAGTTAAGCTGGAACTATAACTACGGCCCCTTCTCTGAGGCTATGTTTGGCGACAAAATGGTGCTGTTAGAAAAGCCAGAGCTGGTGGCTGATACATGGTTGAATCTCGCTTCTGCTGTCTTCTTTTATGTGTATCCACAACCACCCAAACCAAGCATGTTACATGTTATTGATGGTACGTGGCAGCCAAATGCGGCAGACAAAGCCAATGGTATTGAGCATGGCTTTGGCGCTACTATTCAAATCATTAATGGTGCCTTTGAATGTACAAAAGGATCGACAACCCCACAAGCCAAAGCACGTATTGCTTACTATAAAGAAATCACTAATTACTTAAATCTTGATATTTCAGGTGAGAAGTTAGATTGTGCTGATATGAAACCGTTTAATACCAGCGGTGCTGGTGCACTAGAAGTGTACTGGGACAAAGATTGGAGCTGGGATGCGAATACTCCAAGTAATGCTAGCTTTAAATGTAAGTTAGTGGGTTATCAAACCGCTTACAGTGCATGGACTGCTGGCGATTATGAGCTGTGTGTTGAAGATAATTTCAACGTACAAGCAACGGATGTGAATGGTGACATTATCTCTAACTAACTAGGATACAAAAAGGAAATAATAAAGCCCATAGTGACGATTAATATCTGCTGTGGGCTTTTTTACTTAACAAAAAGCACTACCAAAGAGAGGTATTACAACCAGCCTTTGCGTTTAAAATATAGATAAGGTGCAAAACCTGCGAGTACCATTACCATTAGCGCATAGGGGTAACCGAATTCCCAATGCAGTTCTGGCATAAACTTAAAGTTCATACCATAGCTAGACGCAACCAAGGTTGGTGGAAGGAATATTACTGATACTACCGAGAATATCTTAATGATTCGGTTTTGCTCAATATTAATAAAACCCATTGCAGCATCCATCAGGAAATTAACCTTTTGGAATAGCGATTCATTGTAAGGCAATAGAGATTCAATATCGCGTAACACTTCGCGTGCTTGTTCTAACTCACTTGCAGGTAAACGCGCTTTTCTGACTAAAAAGCTTAATGCGCGCTGAGTATCCATAAGACATAAACGAATTTTCCAGCCTGCATCTTCTTGCTCTGCTAGATTAGATAAGGCCTTGTCAAAGTGCTCGCCCGGTTTGCCACCTAAAATTACTTTACCAATTGACTCTAACGCGCTGTAAATGTCTTCAATAACATCAGCCAGTTGCTCGATTTTTGTTTCAAATAAATCTAATAGCAACTCATAAGCACTACCTTGTTGTAAATGTTGAGTACGTGCTCGCATTCGGTAAAGACGAAATGCTGGTAACTCACGCTCACGTAAGGTAAATAAGCGACCATCACGGATAGTAAAAGCCACTGTTGAGTTATTAGCGTAATCTTCAGCATCTTCATAATAGAAGAATGAGTGAATATGAAGACCATCTTCATCTTCAAAAAAACGCGCACTAGATTCAATATCTTCTAGCTCTGGGCGTGTAGCAAGACCTTGTCCGAGTTCTCGTTGAACACGGTTACGTTCTGTTTCATTAGGCTCGATGAGATCAACCCATAATGCTGATGAGATTGGATCTTGATCTTCTAAATCCAAACGTTGTAAACGGAAGTCGTTTAATTTAAATGCGTTCAGCATGTTTTATATCTCCACGAGTGGTGACGATATTAACAGCACTTTAAAACACAATTTGAAGCTAGAAAATAGAGCTTCTACCAATACAAACTGGTGGAATAAGATTTAAACAGAAGCCGTGACCAGTAGGGCTGCGCATGCTGACAGTTAAACATTGTCAACTCACACGCAAAAGCAGGGGAGGACAGATTAACGAGGAAAAATCTCATTCCAGTATCGACTGGGAGTGTTCAAAGCGGTGTCCTCTCAAATAATGGTGTGCGCATGTTACGCCTGACCTTCTAGGACTTCAACTTTCGCTATTGCAACATTAGATTTGCGCTAAGATAAGTTAGGTAAATAGCTTATTCAGCGTTGATTAAGGAAAATTACGCTTGGATTTTAATTAAGAGGTATGTGATTGGTTTTTATTTATACTGCTGAGAGGTGCATTCTAGCCTACCAATGACATATTGAACTAGTAATAAGGAAGTATTGGCAATGAATAAAAGCCTTTTTCAAACACGGAAACCGCAAAGAAAAAGGCTATATTAAGTGATGATGTTCGATTTTTTAATTTTTAATCAAGAACTTACTCTTTACCATATACGTTGTTTTCTTGCTCTTGTACTCGAATAAATGTCGTACGCTTAGTTAGCTCTTTAAGCTGTGCAGCGCCAACATAAGTACATGTTGAGCGAACACCACCCATAATATCTTGGATTGTATTTTCAACAGGGCCACGGTAAGGAAGCAGTACTGTTTTACCTTCTGCTGCACGGTACTTCGCTACACCACCCGAGTGCTTGTCCATTGCACTTTGGCTCGACATGCCATAGAACTTCATGAAGGTCTTGCCATCTTGTTCGATAACTTCACCGCCACTTTCATCGTGCGCAGCTAACATACCACCAAGCATAACGAAATCAGCACCGCCACCAAACGCTTTTGATACGTCGCCAGCACATGAACAACCACCGTCACCAATGATACGACCACCTAGGCCGTGTGCAGCATCTGCACACTCAATGATGGCTGACAGTTGAGGATACCCTACACCGGTTTTTACGCGAGTGGTACATACTGAACCTGGGCCAATACCTACTTTCACAATGTCGGCACCTGCAAGAATTAGTTCTTCAACCATATCACCTGTAACTACGTTACCAGCACTGATCACTTTATCTGGAAACTCAGCACGTACTTTTTCAACATACTCAACAAGGTGTTCAGAGTAACCATTAGCAATATCAATACAAATGAAGATTAAATCATCTGTCATTGCCATGATGTCTTTGGTTTTTTGGAAATCAGCGTCAGAAGTGCCAGTAGAAACCATGGCGTTGTTCAGAACAGAGGCGTCGTTGCTGTTAATAAAGTCAGCCCATTGATCAACAGTGTAGTGTTTATGAACCGCTGTCATCACATTGTGTTTTGATAAAGACTTAACCATTTCAAAGCTACCAACAGAGTCCATGTTTGCAGCAATAATGGGTACACCAGACCATTGACGACCACTATGTTTGAATGTAAAATCGCGAGTTAATTCAACTTGAGAGCGACTTTTTAAGGTTGAACGTTTTGGACGAAACAGTACATCTTTAAAACCCAATTTCAAGTCTTGTTCGATACGCATGGTTATTCCTTAAACTTATCTTATCGAATGCCGCTCAACGAAATCTTTACTGGCAGGTAAACATTTTCGCCTTATGAGCGCGCACAAAAAAACCGGAGCGTTGGCAGACGCTCCGGTTTTCAATATTATAGGAAGCAAATTTTCAAAAACAACCCTATAAATGTAAATAAATGTGTATTTGTGAAGATAAATTAAGATAAAGGTAATCTGATTTTCTATCAAAATAGTGCTTTTTATAAACTTTTCGCTTCCATTATTGCTAAATCTTTGCATAATTTCCTGCATAGTTAGAACTTATAAAAATAAAATTTAAAATAATTCGTATCTTTAAAATGAGAAGCTATTCTTAGAAGGTAGCTGGTTCATTAAGCTATCTTTTTCTACGAAGGGTTGTGGGAAGGTTTAATTTGTTGAAGAAAAGAAAGGTAAGGAAAGTTTTTCCTCTCGATTTTTATGGGGAAGACGGCAGTTGGCGTTTCATCATTCGGGCTGAGCAGCCTGAAGAGATCATTGATGCAATGTATTGGCGTGCTTATATTTCTTGCCATCGTAAAGATTTTGATTTGTTGCATATGGCATGCGATAAGTTTAACTACAAATATAACTACTCATCATCTGATTCTTCTGAATTACACTATGGTTTAGGCGGAACACCGTTGCGTGTGAATATGATGGGGCCTATTGTGTTAATGTCGACCATCAGAGAGAAAGTCATTAATGTTACAGCTGATGACGCAGGTCTAGTCGCTCAAGCTGTCGCTTAAAAGTGAATGAAGAAAATACAATAAAACGTTAAATAACTAAGTTATTTAACGTTTTTTTATATCTGCTATTTACTGCGATTGCTTTTCTAGTAAACGCTGCTGATATTGGATGGGAGTTACTCCCCGATTTCTCTGAAAAGCTTTGTTAAAGCTCTGGACATTTTTATAGCTTAAATTCGCTGCAATTTTATTGATAGGTAATTCTTGTTGCATATATTTTATAGCAACATTACACAATACATAGTTCGTGGTATCAGTAAATGTCCACCCAAAATGATGCAAGCGACGCTGTAATTGTTGTTTAGATAAGGCTAAACGCTGAGCAATAAAATCAAGATTAGGATAATGGTAATAGCGTGAATAGTTGATCAGTTCAAACATTAGTTTTGCAGTATCAGTTGGCTGTGGCATGTTCAAAAAATCATCAAGCTGCAAATTCGACATTAGCATGGGTTTTGTGAACGTAAGAGGACGGTTATTCGATTGCTCTAATATAGCAATCGGTAACCATACTTGGGTGGATGGTGCATTCCAGCTTATTGGGCATTGAAAATACGCATTAATAGCAGGATCATGAATTTCAGAGGCATTAATTTGGATTTTTAAAGGGGTAAAATCATTACCCATGTATTCACGTATTGTTTGAGTAAATAGTACAGCCACTCGTAAATTATCATGACGTCCTCCTCGCCCTTGAGAATAAGAATTGTCATAAGTCCATTTTAATATATTTCCTGATAGTTCACTGTGGTAAGACGCCCCACTTTGTAAAGATGATAAGCCATAGTTGATCCGCCGTAGTGCTAATGGTAAATCAGGACAGCTCAAATACCATTCTCCAAATCCACCCATATTCTTAAACGTTATCTCTTCAGCAACTTTTACCATGTAAGCAGGATCATTGCAGAGGTATTCAATACGTTCTAGCCAAGATAGGTAATCGTTAAAAGGAATGAGTGACATGGTCTCTTGAAGCAATAAGTCTGGAATTTCAAGTTGTTGGAAGGATAGGCCATAGTGTTTTTGGATTGCGCCATCGAGAGGTTTGATAAAGAGAGTTCTGATAAAAGCGATGTCTAACATGTTTATATCCTAATAAAAAGATTTGCTTTGGATAGAATGTATCAAATAAAGACACTATTTGATTTATTTAGACCATATTTGTTACTGCAAGCTAAAAAACACTCACAATTGATTCACTTAATAACAACTAACTGTTGAATAAAAATAATTACTGAGTTGGTCGGAGAACTTAATGAGTTTATTTAGTATGCCTTTTTCAGGCACGAGTGTAGATACAGCATTACATATTGTTGCGGGAGTGGTCATGTTAGGCACGATTGCAGCGATTGGTATTGGCTTTTGGAAATTGCATGAGTTACCTATCCACAAAGCATCGAGTAATCAACATCACCAAATAGGATTAATAACGGCGTTAACATGGATAGGATTCATCTGGCATTGGGTGTGGGTACTTGCGGTGATCATTGCCTTCGTTGATGGAGAGCAAGCACTGAGACGATTACGTGATATCTGGCATAGTGATCATCCGAATACAACAAATAACGCTGTAGATAATGATTCGTCTTTAGCGCCATCAAAAAAAGAGGAGCAGACGAATGCTTGAAGGTTTAGCTGTATGGGCATTATTTATTTATCTGCTTCGTTTAGTGGGTATGCCATGGAATAAATTTACGAAAGCTTTTGCGTATATTGGTGGTGGTAGCTGGTTAGTTTTTGTATGGTACGGGTTAATCACGTATGCGCCAATGGATTTATCTGGTGGTTCATTAGTGCAGTCTCCTCATATTCAGTTAAGACCTGCAGCAACTACAATTAATGGTCATGTTAAAGCTATTCATGTTTCGCCGAATAGCCAGGTGAAAGAAGGGGATTTAGTGTATGAGCTTGATACTGAACCCTATCGTATTGCACTAAATAAAGCGCAAGCAAGTTTAGCATCAGCAGAAGTGGCTTTAGATATCGCTAAAGAAGATGTTGATATGGCAGAAGCAAGTTATCACGCGGCAGATAAAGATATAGAGATCGCCAAAAATCAGCTTGTTGCAGCAAATGAAGATTATAAATTGAAGCAAGCAATGCTTAATCGCTACATTAAGCAAAATAAAGTCGTACAGCATACGATTACACAAAGTAAATTGGACGAGCAACGGACAGCGGTTGAAGTTGCTAAGTCACAAAAGGTGATGCTTGCTTCACAAATTGAAAAAGCAAAAATATCAGTTAAACAAGCGAGGTTGGCATTAGAAAAGTCACGTTTAGCGGTTAATAGTCGTGAAGTTGATGTCGATACACAGCATGAAAACGTAGCGAAAGCACAATGGGATTTAGATCATACCAAAGTGTATGCGCCTGCTGATGGCTATGTAACAAACTTTATTATGCGTGAAGGGCAGTTTGTCGGCTCAGTACCTCGTATGCAAATGTATACTAACGAAAAATATGTCTTAATGCGTGTTAATCATCAGGCTATTCGTAATGTAAAAGCAGGACAAATGGCTGAATTTTCAACCGCAGTTTATCCGGGAAAGGTATTTACAGCTGAGGTTGAAGGTATTGTCGAAGCAACAGGCGAATCACAAGGCAATTTGATTGGTCGAGAAACCAATGTGCGTCAAACAACGGGGGCGAACATGGCAAATAAACACCACTTTGTTCGTCTGAAAGTTCTTGAAACGGAAGGTTATGATATTCCTGTTGGATCGGTCGGTATCGGTTGGATCAGCGCAGAAAAACCGATTAGTTTCCTAGGGTTTTTGGATGTAGTACGTGGGATCATTATTCGCATGAAATCGCAGCTATTTTATGTGTGGTCAATGTAAGTAATTACTTACAAAATACATTAAGCCAGCTTTCTTTTTGTCAAAGAGGCTGGCTTTTTTAGTCTTGGCGTAGGGTATTAACATTTGATATGGGGGTAGGATAACGAGTCACAATCCAATAAGTTGATAGAATAAATGTTGTTAGTGTTACAATTTGAATAAATGTCTTTCCTTGCGCTGAGATCAACCCATTAGCGATTGCGGTGTAAGCCAGTAATAAAGAAAACTCGCTGGCTTGGCTTAATCGTGCACTTAACTCTTTGTTTATAGGTGATTTTGTGTTTGAAATGATAAGCGCTCGATAAAATCCCCACGCTTTGAGTCGTACTAATGTGATACCAAATAAAACACCCCATAAAGTATAGATATCACTTGCGAGTAAATTAATGTTCGCGCCAATAGAGAAAAAGAACAGGATTAAAAAAAACTCTCTTAATGGTTTTAAATGGATAGAAATAACATTGGAAATAGGGCTGACAGCTAACAAGGTACCCGCGATAAATGCCCCTGTTTCATAGGATAAACCAATACGATGACTGATTTCAGCCCAACAGAAACACCACGCGAGGGTTGCGACAAAGCTGTATTCTTGAATAACATCAAATTTTCTCATTAGCGGAAGCAGAATAAACTTTACTGCGAAGTAAGCGCTAACAATAACGATTAGAAGCTTGGCAAATATCAATAGGATAGCAAGGTCGATACGCTGCTCTGTATCGATATTAAGTAGTAATAAAACGGTAATGGCTAAAATATCTTGAATTAACAAGATACTGGTCATGATTTCTCCCATTTTCTGGTGGTGAAGTGTTGTCGTGGGTATTAACTTAAGACCAATAACGGTGCTGGAGAACATCATTGCAGCCGCTGTGATAATGGCATCTTTGAAAGGAAGTTGAATGATGAGTGCAAAAAGAAATGTGCAAATGAAGAAAAATAGGCTGCAACAAAGTGTGATAAGGGCACTTTCACGAAAAAGGCGCAGCAAGCGTTGAGGTTGTAAGTTTAGACCAAGTAAAAAAAGTAATAAAATGACACCGATATGTCCCATTTGGGTAATCGCTTCAGCATTATTGATCATACCAAGCCCATAAGGCCCAATAATAATTCCTGCGACGATATATGCGATGATGATGGGTTGCTTGGCGAAAAGAAACAAACTTCCTAACGCCGCAGCGCTAATCACAATCGCGCACAGCTCGAAAATCATCGTATTGATACTATCAACCATCGACACCTACCTAGCTATGAAACGCAGCATGCGTAGTTGATTGCAGAAGGCAATGATAAAAGCATAGTGGCTGTAAAAAAATAGGGTTGAATGTTTTTGCGACAAGAAATTAGGAATAGATAAAAGCGGGTCGTGTAAAGTGATAAATAGAGAAAGAATAACTAGAAATAAACATAGATAACGCTGAGTTATCTATGTTTATTGATGCTATTAAGCACGATACCGTTTGTATTGCGATAAAATGTCAGCAATTAATTCAGGCTCAGAAAGCCCATCAACTAAATATGATTGCTGATTATTTTTAATCATTACCTCAAGATGAATTTGTTCATTATCGGTATTTTTATGAAGCTGTAATGCGTACTCATAAGGTTGATGTCGGTTGTTATCAATGACCAAACGAATACGACCATCGATACAATAAAGATCTGTATCAAAGCCGTCATCAGCCAGTTTTTTACTGGCTTTGGTTAAGGCTGATCTTGCTATCGTATAGATATCGGCATGGGAAGAATACTGCGCCATGTCTTGTCTCCCTCTGTACTAAATATGCTTTGACGTTGGTTAACGTCTGTCGCTGTCAGAAGATTTTATCGGGCAAAGACAAGGTGTTACCAACTAAAAAAATCAATCATTATCATCAGTTCTACTTATTAAAATGTAACCAATTATTAACGTTTAACTTATTGATTTTAAAGTTATATGAAAGTGGATGGTGTCCATTTCAGGAATAATCAATAGTCGATTTTTTTTATTATTTCATTTTAGTCTGAAATATTAATCTCTGTTGCTACTATTGATAGGTGTAATAAATTCAATATGTTAAAAGGAATAGATGAATGTATAAGCGTTACCTTACTTTAATCCCCGTAGCTGCATTATTGACTCTTTCAAGTGCACATGCTGATTCGCTAATCCAAGGTTTAAATCGTGTCGATAACTCGTTAAATAAAGTACAAAATACGATTCATGGAACGCAGAATTCGATCCGTAATGGTCAGAATAAAGTCGATAATACCCAGCGTGCGATCAGCGAAATTCAAGATGGTACTTATGTAGAAAAGCGGGTAGAGAAAAAAGTACGTAATCAAAAACGCAAAGCGGTGAATGGGCTCATCAATAAGTCATCGAATGCGATCCGCAAAGCAACTAACGTTTATTAAGTTAAGTATAACTAAGTTAAGTATAGTGATAAAAAAGCGGCGATATCATAATCTCTATAAATAGAATGATATCGCCGCATTTTCACCCATAATTCGGTTTAAGCATATAAGACGTAATTATGAGTTTTGTAATTTCGCCTTCGCTTCTTTTCTTTCTGCTGCTTTACAGGCTGCTGCGGTAAATACCACATCAGTTGAACTGTTTAACGCTGTCTCTGCTGAATCTTGAATCACACCAATAATAAAGCCAACAGCAACAACTTGCATTGCTACTTCACTCGGGATACCAAATAAGCTTGAAGCTAGAGGGATCAATAGTAGTGAACCACCGGCAACACCTGATGCACCACAAGCTGAAACCGCAGCAACAACACTCAGTAAAACGGCTGTCGCTAAATCAACTTCAATGCCTAAGGTATGAACGGCAGCAAGAGTTAATACAGTAATGGTGATTGCAGCTCCTCCCATATTGATGGTAGCGCCCAGTGGTATAGAAACAGAGTAAGTATCTTCATGCAGGTTAAGATCTTTACAAAGTTTCATATTTACTGGAATGTTGGCAGCAGAACTACGGGTAAAGAAAGCAGTAATACCACTTTCACGTACACAGCGGAAAACAAGTGGGTAAGGATTTTCAGCTGTTTTTACATAAACGATGATTGGGTTAATGACAAAAGCAAGGATCGCCATTGAGCCTAATAGTACACCCAGTAAGTGAGCATATCCCGCCAATGCAGCAAAGCCTGTTTTAGCAAAGGTTTCAGAGACTAAGCCAAAAATACCGATAGGTGCTAAACGAATAATAAAGCGAACAATGAGTGTGACGCCATTTGACATATCATGGAAAACTTGTTTTGTTGCATCGCTTGCTTGGTGAAGAGCAAAACCAAGTGCTACAGCCCATGCTAAAATACCAATAAAATTACCGTTCATAAGCGCATGAACGGGGTTATCAACAATCTTAAATAGCAGTGAGCTAATGACTTCTGCAATGCCTTCCGGTGGAGCAATTGAATTGGAATTAGCAACAAGCGTTAAAGTGGTCGGGAAAAGAAAGCTCATCGCGACAGCAGTAAATGCCGCCATTAAAGTGCCAAATAAATACAACACGATAATTGGCTTCATGTTGGTATGTGTGCCTTTCTTTTGGTTGGCAATAGATGAAGCAACCAAAATGAAAACAAGAATAGGAGCAACGGCTTTTAGCGCTGCAACAAATAACCCACCCAGAAAACCAACACTCATCGCTGATGATGGTGATAGTGTTGCAAGTAATACGCCAGCAACAATACCGACCATAATTTGTATAACTAAACTACCATTGGCCACTCTGGCTAAAAAAGGTTGTGATTGACTCATATAACATCCTGCATTTTATATTCTGTGAATAGCTTTTTATTTTGCGTCTGAAACATTTTTTAACAGGATCTGTTTGAAATAGCCAGTTATCTTTTTATAAGGTTTTAACCAACATAAATATAACGTTATATTTAACATTTTTTTATCAAAACAGGATGGGTCGGCATACAAACAGCTTGTTTGATAACGTTAAATAGCAGTGAATGTATGATGTGTGTTAATGAATGTTATGTGGTCATGCCAATCTTGATGAAAATGCAAAAAAACAGAAAGGATTAAATATTTTAATATGTAAGAAAATAAAACCTCTGCTACAGCATTTATATCTGTAACAGAGGTTTTTGAGGTCGCTATTTAATGAATATATTTATTTAGGATCTAAGTCTGAAAGAGATGATGCACGTGCTGCTGTTGCTTTCAGTTGCTGCGCTTGATCAAGCAATTGCATAATACGTTTATCATTCCATTGCTGGCGATCTTGACTATAAGTTGATGCCATAATTTCAGCGACAGCATTATCTAATTTTTCTGCTAACTCTGGGTTGGCAGAGAGTTTCTCATGCTGCTGCTGTTTCCATTGCTGGTAGTAAGTTTGAATTTGTACAGCTTCACGTTTTGTAATTGCTTGTTTCAACGCTTGCTCTACATTCGTTGTTCCTGATTGAAGAACGATTTCGTTATTTGATGTAGGTTGCGCCTTACGTGCTTTAATTAATAGCCCTAGTGTTATTAACCAAAGTAAAGCAAACACTGCTGTCGCCCATTGCCAGTAGTCATGTTGTGCTACATTGCTATGCGCATTGTTAACATTGGCGTTATTTGGAGGCGTAACAACGGATGGTGCTGTTAATGCTGGTGGCGTAATTGTACTGCTTGCATTGGGATCTACCGTTACATTTAATGTTAGCCCATCAACTTTAGTTGTTTGCTGTTTTTCTTGTTGGGTATTCCACCAATTAATACTAACAGCAGGTAATTCAATAGTGCCTGTTTCTCGAGGAATGATGACTTGCTTTAATGTCATTGTTGTATAGCCATTCCCTTCTGAATATTCAGGTTTCTCATCATAACTTCTTACCGATGTTGGATAGGTTAAGCTGATATTCGGCATATTACTTTGGGCAATATTTTTAATACGTAAGGTTAAAATACGCGTAATAGGCTCGCCTACTTTTGCATCCACGGTTTTTTTACCATTGACTGATGGTTGCCATACTTGATTGAGTTGCAAATCAGAGGTTGGTAGCCATAAGCCTTTATAGTTACTTGGTTTTGCTTTAATTGTAAGTTCAATATTTTTTGCTGTTTTATCCACTGGCACTGTTAATGTTGAACCGAAGCCACGACTCCCTTTGATCACGCTACCGCTGAATTTCGCACCATGTAAGGTAATATTTCCTGGTTTATCTGCTGTGATCTGGTAATTGCGGGTGATTACAATATAGCGGCGTCCATTTTGAACAACTTCGTTTTGCGCATCTTGCCCAACTTGCGTTGCTGTTAGTCCATCACCATACGGTGGTGCTAAACTCGCTTGATCCATTTGCTCACCAATTAAGATACGCACCCGATAATTAATTGATTCACCCACATAGATGGTTGATTTATCGTTAATACCTTCAATTGAAATTGATGACTGGTTAGCGTTGGCTGCCTGTTTTTGTTTACTGCTTTTTAAAACAGTAATTGTTATTGGTTCGGTTTTTGAGCTACCAATTTGAAACGCAGGGATCGTAAGAGTACCAACCTTGGTTGCAGCGAGTGCTACTGTCCAGCTAGTATTACGTGAGATAACTCCATTAATCATCGAAGTGCCGCTACTTACGCTAGGGCGACCATAAGCAAAATCAGGACTTAATGGCGCAAGATCAAGTGAGTTGGTATTTACACTATCATCGACAGCAACCGTTAATTGAAAAACCTCATTAACCCCAACAATATTTTTAGACACTGTTGCTTCAGCTTGTGCCGCCATCGCTTGGGTTGATAGTAGCGCACTGAAAAACAAAGCAATGTACAACAATGGTGTCGTTACTTTTTTGCCAAAAAATAATTTATTCATAAATCTATTCATTGTCCTATTACCATGAGTTCTCAGTTTTTTGTTGCGCTTCTTTCTGCTGCGCTTGCAAAATTAATTGAGCTCGGATCAAACCACTGGTGTCATCAGGTACTTGTTCCAATTTCTTCAAAATAGGGTTACTGGCTGAAAGCACATCCCCATCTTTTGCTGCCTGATCACTCATTCGTACTTGATTGTTGTTATTTGCTTCTTTGTTTTTATCTTGTTCTGACTTAGTGGCTGACTTTTCCTCTGCTTGCTGTTGCTGTTGCTGTTGCTGTTGCTGTTGCTTTGCAGCTTGTTTTGCACTTTCATCAGCACTTTGTTGTTCAGCCGCTTTTTGCTTGGCTGTTTTCTCTTTTTCTGGCTGTGATTGTTTATCACTATTTGCCTGTTGAGATTGCTGCTGATCTTTTCCTTGATGTTTATCAGACTGACCTTGTTGCTGTTTACTCGTGTTGTTCTGATCCTGCTTTTGGTCATTTTGTTTCGATTGTGAAGACTGCTTATCATTAGATTGTTTGTTATCTGATGATTTTTGCTGATCTTGGTTTTGTTGTGACTGCTGGCTGTTATCTTGGCTCTGTTTTTTATCGTTAGAGCCTTGTGATTGCTGCTGTTGCTTGTCACTCTTCTGCTGATTCTGCTGATTCTGCTGATTCTGCTGATTCTGCTGATTCTGCTGAT
>NZ_JADQAQ010000047.1 GCF_022129445.1 Photobacterium sp. Ph5 | reverse complement strand
TTTCAACGAGTGCCCACACAGATTGCATGGTCAAATTATTAAAGAACAATACTGATTTCGTTGCTAGCCAGTGGCTTGCTCCGTGTCAGTGAGGTCGCATTATAGGGAGATTTTATTAACTGACAATAGTTTTTTTTGCTTTTTTTATTAGGTCAAGTTTGTTTGAGTGAATTTTAATCAAAAAAGCATTTGGTCGATCATTTTTTCACTCAACCAGTTAGCTAATATTAGTAAAAACAAAAAAGCAGCGGAATATATACGCTGCTTTCTTTCATCTATTTTTGCTTCTGTTGTTAAGTCGTAGTGTTAGCAAGTATTATTATTTTGCTAACCAAGCTGGTACATCAGCAATACTATCAAGTACCACATTTGCCATCGACTCACCTTCTTCAGTGATTGGCTTACCTGTACGTACGAGTACCTTTAAAGCAACATCAGCAGCAGCAGCCGCTTTCATATCATCAGCTTTATCACCAATCATTACAGATTGTGACATATCGATTTTTAAGAAATCGCGAGCTGAAATAAACATGCCTGGCTTTGGTTTACGGCAATCACAATCTTGCAAGTAATCACCTTGCCCTTTTGTTGCATGATGCGGACAGTAATAAATACCATCAAACTCAACACCATTATCAACAAAGTTCCAGTCCATCCATTCTGTTAATGAAGTAAATTCATCTTCGCTAAACATACCGCGAGCGATCCCTGATTGGTTTGTTACCAATACAAGTAGATAACCCATATCTTTGAATTTTTTACATGCTTCAAATACACCTTCAATGTATTCAAAATCATCAACGGTATGTACATAGCCGTGATCAACATTAATCACGCCATCACGGTCAATAAAGACTGCTGGTTTGGCCAAAAGGATAGCCCTCTTAAATCATAAATTATTTAGATTATGGCACGAGTTAATTACGAAAAGCACTTGTTATTACTTAATGCTTATCACCACAACCATTTAGACGTCTAGACGTAAAAATAGCTATTGACAGTTTTTATGATAGAACATAGCATCACAATTACAGGATGATTGCTTATTTAACACCATTAAAACAATCTACCGTAAATTTATACAATAGATATTTAATATCATCCAATAGTTTTATCTAGGAGCAGGACGTTCAATGATAGAAATAAAACAACTCAATAAAGTCTTCTATCAAGGTGATAAGGCTATTAACGCATTAAGCAATATCAACCTTACGATTCACCAAGGCACAATTTTTGGGGTAATTGGCTCATCAGGAGCAGGTAAAAGTACCCTGATCCGCTGTGTTAATTTATTAGAGTGCCCATCTAATGGGCAAGTGATTGTCGATGGTGTCGACCTTACTATTTTATCAAATCAAAAACTTACTTTGGCTCGCCGTAAAATAGGCATGATTTTCCAACATTTTAATCTACTTTCATCTCGCACAGTTTTTGATAATGTTGCTTTACCTCTTGAGTTAGCCAATACAGATAAAACGACGATTAAAGCAAAGGTAACTGAGTTACTGGCTTTAGTGGGACTTGAAGATAAACACTTAAGTTACCCGTCTAATTTAAGTGGCGGTCAAAAACAGCGTGTCGCGATCGCTCGTGCGTTAGCCTCTGATCCGAAAGTGTTACTGTGTGATGAAGCTACCAGCGCATTGGATCCTGCCACCACATATTCGATTCTTGAGCTACTGCAAGAAATTAACCAAAAGCTAAACCTAACTATTTTACTTATTACTCATGAAATGGATGTAGTGAAACGTATCTGTAGTGAGGTAGCGATTATTGGTGACGGTAAATTAGTAGAACAAGGATCGGTCGGTGATATTTTCTCACATCCAAAAACCGAATTAGCCAAAGACTTTATTCGCTCAACGTTGGATTTGTCGATACCAGCAGACTACCAAGCTCGCATGACGCAAACTCAAGTTGAAAACTCATACCCTCTCATTCGTTTAGAGTTCACCGGTGCTTCTGTTGATGCGCCACTGATCAGCCAAGTAACACGTAAGTTTGGCTTAGATATCAGCATTCTTAGCTCGGATATGGATTATGCGGGAGGCGTAAAATTTGGATTGATGTTGGCAGAGTTTTTCGGTGATCAACGCTCTGTTGAGAATGCTGTCAATTTTCTACGTCAAAATAAAGTGAATGTTGAGGTGCTTGGCTATGTCGCTTAATGATTTAACCCTATGGTGGCAACAAAATACCCGCCTAATTGATTTACTAATTGAAGCATTAGGACAAACATTAACCATGGTGTTTGTGTCTGGACTGATTGGTTTTGTTATTGGTATTCCTTTGGGTGTCACCCTTCATTTAACAAAGAAAAATGGCCTGTTAGAGAATACAGCCGTTAATAATATCCTCAGCATCATCGTTAATATTGGGCGATCTATTCCTTTTATTATTCTGCTGGTTGCAATTATTCCATTTACCCGATTTGTCGTTGGTAGCTCAATTGGTACAGCTGCTGCGATTGTACCTCTAGCTGTCGGTGCTATCCCTTTTATTGCTCGTTTAGTTGAAGGGGCACTATTAGAAATCCCATCAGGCTTAGTTGAAGCAGCGCAATCTATGGGAGCCACCCCACTCCAAATTATTCAAAAAGTATTATTACCAGAGGCATTACCAGGCATCATCAATGCGGTAACGATCACTCTTGTTACCCTAGTCAGTTATTCCGCGATGGCGGGGACTGTAGGTGGTGGCGGTTTAGGTGATGTGGGTATTCGTTACGGTTACCAACGTTTTGATGGCACTGTCATGGCTATCACGGTAGTCGTTCTAATAATACTGGTACAAATTATTCAATCTGTTGGTGATTACCTCGTTAAACGTTTTGATCATCGATAATCAAACACTTTAAGGAAAACCCCATTTTAAGGAGAAGTTGTATGGCGTTTAATCTAAAACATGTTTTTGCTCTTGCTGGTGTTGCTGCAGCACTATCACTGACTGGCTGTGGTGAAAAAGAAGCTGTCGTTGATAACAATAAAGTAAAAATTGGCGTCATGGCAGGAGCCGAAGAGCAAGTGGCAGAAGTTGCCGCTAAGCAGGCTAAAGAGAAATACGGCTTAGATGTCGAGTTGGTCTCATTTACTGATTACGTATCACCGAATGCTGCATTAGAAGAAGGCTCTATTGATGCTAATGCTTTCCAACATAAGCCATATCTTGATCAGCAAATTAAAGATCGTGGTTATAAGTTTGCAGTAGCTGGGAATACTTTTGTTTACCCAATCGCAGGTTACTCAAACTCAATTAAATCTATTGATGAGCTAAAAGACGGCGATAAAGTGGCAGTACCAAACGATCCAACCAACCTTGGTCGTTCATTGTTACTACTTCAACAGCAAGGCCTAATTAAACTAAAAGACGGTTCTGGTTTAACTGCAACAGTATTAGATATTGTAGAAAACCCGAAAAACTTAAAGATTGTAGAGCTGGAAGCGGCACAACTCCCTCGCTCTTTAGATGATGTGGCACTTGCTGTTATTAACACCACTTACGCAAGTAGCATTAACTTAACGCCTGAGCGTGACGGTGTGTTTGTAGAAGATAAAGAATCACCGTATGTAAATCTTATCGTCTCTCGCGCAAACAATGTTGATGCAGAGAATGTGAAGAAATTTGTTCAAGCGTACCAATCTGAAGATGTATATAACTCTGCAAAAAATATCTTTAATGGTGGTGTTGTAAAAGGTTGGTAATCCTTACTTTCTACTAACCATATACTTATCGGGTAGGTCTCAGCACCTACCCTTTTTTATGCTATATTCAGAGCTCTTTTGACTTCTTAGTTGGCTTCATTCCATGTCTTATAACATCGAACCTATCGGTATTATCCATTCTCCTTATAAAGAAAAGTTTGCTGTTCCTAGACAGCCAGGATTAGTGCCAAGTGCGCGTTCTGAAATTGTTTTACAAGGTGCTGCAAATTCATTAGAAGCAGTAAGAGGCATAGAGCAATTTAGTCATTTGTGGTTATTATTTTTATTTGATCAGAATTTAGAAGCAGGATGGCGCCCAACCGTTCGTCCGCCTCGATTAGGCGGTAATGAACGTATTGGTGTGTTTGCCAGCCGTGCCACATTCCGCCCAAATGGGATTGGTATGTCAGCGGTCGAATTAAAAGGGGTTCGCCATGAAAACGGCAATGTGATCATCGAACTTGCTGGTGTCGATCTCGTTAATGGCACGCCAATTATCGATATTAAGCCTTATATTCCTTATTCAGACAGCTTGCCACAAGCACAAGGCGGCTTTGCTTCAAGCGCGCCTGATCTCATGCCTGTGTGTTTTAGCGAAACAGCGCTCAATCAGCTACCATCAAAAAACAAAACCTATTATCAAGCGGTGATCAGCGAAGTTTTATCCCAAGATCCTCGCCCTGCTTATAAGAAAGGTAAACCCGATCCAAAACAATATGCAGTACATTTGTTTGATTTTAATGTTCACTTCTCAGTAACTGGACAACAAATAACCGTTAATCAGATCGAGAAAGTTAATCAATAGCAGATCTTATACAGTTCTCTTTGGCGAATAACGTGTAGGCTGGTAATATATTCGGCTATCGTCAGATCACTGACGGGCGGGATTTATTCCTTCTTTTTTAATTTAATTAATCAACGGATACCATCAATGCGTACCAGTAACTATCTTCTTTCTACTCTGAAGGAGACTCCAAACGACGCAGAAATCATCAGCCACCAGTTGATGCTTCGTGCAGGTATGATCCGTAAGCTGGCTTCAGGTTTATATGCCTGGCTACCTACAGGTCTGCGTGTTCTGCGTAAGGTCGAAAACATCGTTCGCCAAGAAATCGACAATGCAGGCGCAATCGAAACCTTGATGCCCGTTGTTCAGCCGTTCGAACTATGGGAAGAAACAGGTCGCTCAGAAAAAATGGGCCCTGAACTACTTCGCTTTACTGACCGTCACGCGCGTCCGTTTGTACTTAGTCCAACAGCTGAAGAAGTTTTCACTAGCTTGGTACGTAACGAAGTAAACTCTTACAAGCAACTTCCGTTGAACTTGTACCAAATTCAAACAAAATTCCGTGATGAGCGCCGCCCTCGTTTTGGCGTAATGCGTGCTCGTGAATTTTGCATGATGGATGCTTACAGCTTTGACATCGACAAAGAAGGCTTACAAAAGTCTTACGATGCAATGCACGATGCATACTGTAAAGCGTTCGATCGCATGGGTCTTGAGTACCGTCCAGTATTAGCAGACTCTGGCGCTATCGGTGGTAGTGGCTCTCAAGAGTTCCACGTACTAGCAGAAAGTGGTGAAGATTTAATCGCATTCTCTACAGAATCTGATTACGCAGCTAACATCGAAAAAGCAGAAGCATTAGCCCCTGCTCACGATCGTGCTGAACCAACAGTTGAACTGTCTGTTATCGATACACCAAATGCGAAAACTATCGATGAGTTAGTTGAGCAACACGGTATTGCTATCGAGAAAACGATCAAGACGCTATTTGTTAAAGCTTCTGATGAGATCGATGCGCCTATCGTAGCGCTATTAGTTCGTGGTGATCACGAATTAAACGAAATTAAAGCAGAAAACCTAGACTGGATTGCTTCTCCACTGGAAATGGCAACAGAAGAAGAAATTCGTCAGTTCGTTAACGCAGGTCCTGGTTCACTAGGTCCTGTTGGATTAGAGCTACCTGTTATTGTTGACCGTACTGTCGCTGTAATGAGTGACTTTGCCGCTGGCGCAAACATCGATGGTAAACACCATGTTGGTATCAACTGGGGTCGCGATGTTGAACTAGGTCGTGTTGAAGATCTACGTAACGTTGTTGAAGGTGATCTTAGCCCATGTGGTAAAGGTACACTGCAACTTAAGCGTGGTATCGAAGTCGGTCACATCTTCCAATTAGGTAATACTTACTCTGAGAAGATGAACTGTAGCGTGCTAGATGCTAACGGTAAAAACACGATTCTAGAAATGGGTTGTTACGGTATTGGTGTATCACGTGTTGTGGCATCAGCTATCGAACAGAACCATGACGAAAACGGTATTATCTGGCCAGATGCTCTTGCACCATTCCACGTTTCTATTGTTCCTATGAACATGGCGAAATCAGAAGAAGTGAAAGAAGCGGCAGAGAAGCTATATGCTGATCTAACTGCTGCTGGTATTGAAGTACTGTTTGATGATCGTAAAGAGCGCCCAGGTGTAATGTTTGCAGATCACGAACTACTAGGTGTTCCACATACTATCGTTATTGGTAACCGTAGCCTTGAAAACGGTGAGATGGAATATAAAAACCGTCGCACAGGTATCAAAGAAGCCGTTGCTGTAAATGATGTTGTTGCGTTTCTTAAGCAAAAAATGGCTTAAGTGAAAAGTTAATAACACATTGAAAAAGCTGTCATTATGGCAGCTTTTTTTCTATCCCTTCTTTTAAAAAACACTTTACTCACTCCCATTTTTTTATGTAACAGAAAATATCCGTTACAATCTTGCCGTTATCATTGATCTGCTCAAAATATACCCTATAGTGACAAATCAAATAGTTATTGATCATGTCGTAATGGAACACGCTTTATTTAATCGATCTCATTCCTCACCTTCCACTAAGCTAAAGCAAAAACCTTTAGCTGCAGATCAACGTCTGTTGATCCTGCAAAAACTTCAAGGGAAACTGGAGATCCAAGCGTTATTTCAACCACTCTGTCGAGAGCTAGATAAACAGATTGATATCGCACGTTTAGTCTGGACTCTAAATGAAACCAGCACTTTGATCCGCCAGGGACAAGCGACACCTCATCAAAAAAGTTTTGCTTTACGCTTTGGTGATAACTGTCTAGGAACACTTCACTATTCTACCCTTTACCCATTAGATAACGATGAAATAAGCCTATTACATACCTACCACCGTTTATTTGCAGGCCCACTATTTAATGCAGTTGAATATCAAAAAGTTAAAAACATGGCGCTGAAGGATCAGCTTTCAGGACTCTGCAACCGGATGTGCTTTGAGCAAGATATTCATCATGCTATTGCCATGAGCGAAAAAAGAGATGTAGAACTAGTATTGTTTATTTGCGATTTAGATAATTTTAAGCAAGTGAATGACAATTTTGGTCATCTCGATGGCGACAAAGTTATTAAAGATTTTGCTAATGCATTGAAGTTTGCAACACGTACCTCTGATCGTTGTTATCGCATCGGAGGTGATGAGTTTATTATCTTGCTTCAACCTGCCAGTGCTCGCTCTGAAATAAAAGTAGCATCACGGATCAACCAATATATTCAACAAAGCTCAATCTTGGGTATCTTAAATATTGGCTTTTCTTATGGCACAGCCACCTTTAATCAAGGTGATTCTATGCTGTCTTTAATTGAACGTGCAGATCGTAAGCTTTATCATCATAAGCGTAATAAATAATCACCTCGTTGCGCTAATCACCATAAACCCTACGTTTTTCTTTTATTTAACGCTATGATGATTCACGTTAATAGTGAGGATATTCGAAGCGACCCCTACATTCTCTTCGAATATTTTCTAGAAAGGATGAATGATGCAAATTTATCAATGCTGTGAGCTTATCCGAGCAACTTACGCGCAAATTGGTAGTGGAGATCAAGGCTATATTCCTTCTGCTATTAGCTGTGCAATTAAAACCTTCAATGATATTGCTGAAGATACAAATTTACCGCTTGAAGTCCGTGAGCGTGCTGCTTTTGCTGCTGCGAATTTATTGATCAGTGATCACGAGGATAAGTAATGGATTTATCTAAATTTGAAACCATGGATCCCATCATGTTAATGAGCATTGTTAATATGAAGATCCGTGATGATTTCCAAGAGCTCGACGAACTTGTTAAATTCTACGATATCGATCGTCAAAAGCTAATCGATAAACTGGCAAGTGCTGGTTTTGAATACCTACCTGAAGCAAAACAATTTCGCTAAACAAAAAACGGAAGCTTAAAGCTTCCGTTTTTATTTTTGGGTTAAACCCGTATTAGCCTTTAAAGATCGGTAGTAAATTTGCCATCGCCATAATGTGGAATATTGCGGTCACCACACCAAAGCCAATCACAACATATACCGTCACATTACCGCCAGGTACCACAAATCCATCTTTCTTTTCTTTACATTGTCGGGTCTTTTTTGCCAGTAAAGCAGGAATAATACATGCCCAAATTGTTGCTGCAGCACCTGCTAGTCCAATTGCCGATAAAAAGCCCAATGGTGCAAATAATGAAAAAACCAAAGGTGGCAAGAACGTAATCGCCCATGTCTTTAGTCGACCTTGCTTTGTATCTTCAAAGCCAAATAAGTCAGCTAAATAATCAAAAACACCTAAACCAACACCGATAAACGAAGAAATAACAGCGGCAATTGAAAATATACGGATTGCTTGTTTAATACTGTTTGAATCAATCACACTATCCAGTGCTTGCGCTAGAGCATCAATACCGCCACCAGCAGACACTACAGGACCAAATGCGTCACGGGGTAAATTGCCAAAAATACAAATCACCCACACTAAATAGAAACCTAATGCGATTAATGTACCACCTAAAATCGCATTTTTAGCTTGGTATTCATTTCGATAATAGTCACGCATTGTACTGACCGAATGGTGGTAACCAAAAGAAGTTAATGCAACGGGTAATAATGCTAATGCATAAGGAGAATAGCTGGCATGTAAGTGCGTTGTATCAAGTAAAACAGGAACTTTTATATGTGTTGCTAGCCCTGATATTCCAATTAAGAAACTCACCAACATAAAAACAATCAGTAAAATAGAAATACGATCGACCGCGCGCGTTGAGTGAAGTACAAAGGTCGAACTGATTGCAACAAATAAAATAGAAGCTAACTTACTATCAATACCTAATATATTACTAAAAATCATACCCGATGACGAAATATAAGCATAAAGTAAAATCCCACCAACAAAATACAATGATAGGTTGTTGATCACATTCACTTTACTATTCATTACATCTTTTGTAATGGTATTAAAAGACACTTTAAAATCATAATGCTTAAGTGCTTCTAGTAATAACCAGCCAGATAGCGTCATCATTACCATGGTTAAAGATATTGCGATAACACTCCAAAATGTCCATGCGCCTGCCCCCGCACTCGGTAAACCTAACATGCCTGCGCCTACACAAACGCTTGCAATAATACATGCTCCGCCAAGTGTCGATGGTTTGCTCATTTCTTTCCCTTTTACCATTGTATCAGTAGACTAGTACAGTAATAGCTTTTGTATTTTATCGCAATAAAAAGTTACTAAGCAGCCTAAAAAAACAACATAGATCCAGTTAACTACATATACATCCTTATTAAACATAATTTAAAAGCATAAAAAAACACCGTAACAAATGCTTTATTACAGTGTTTCATCACTTTAATTAAATATGATCAAATTGTGCCTGGTCAAGCAGTTCAGAAATTAGCTCTTCATAACTAAAGCCGGCTTGTGCTGCTGCCATTGGGTAAACACTGCGCTCCGTCATTCCCGGTATGGTATTCATCTCAATAAGATAAATATCATTATTTTCCGTTAATATAACATCGACTCTGCCCCACCCTCTGCAACCTAAAGCTTGGTAAGCGGATAAAGCCGAAGCTTGCATTGCACTTTCTTCATCAGCATTAAGATCTGATGGACAATGATACGTTGCACTCTGAGTTCCAAATTTAGCACTCCAATCAAAAAAGGATTCAGAGCAAATTTGTACAACGGGTAAAGCTTTGTCATTTAAAACAGCACAAGTATATTCACGGCCAGCAATAAATTGTTCAACCAAAACTTCGGCATCATACTCAAATGCCGCTAATAGTGCGTGCCAAAGTTGTTCCTCATTATCCGCTTTAGTAACTCCGATACTACAACCTTGATTAAGCGGCTTTATTACAACAGGGAATGTGATATTTTGACAGCAAGCTAATATTTCTTGCTGTGTCATTGCCTTACGTATTAATACCCAAGGTGCAGTTAATAAATTATTAGCTAGCCAAACTTCTTTTGTTTTCAATTTATTGAGTGAAACAGCAGACGATAACAGACCACATCCAACATAAGGAATTTGTAAAATATCCAGTAACGATTGGATATGCCCACTTTCACCAATACCACCATGCAGTGCAATAAAGACTTTATCTAACTGATAAAGATTCAACATAGAAATATCAATATCACACGGATCAAGATGAATTGCCTCATGGCCAAGTGTTTTTATTGCAGCGATAATACGTGCTCCAGATTTTAGTGAAACTTCACGTTCGCTGGATCTTCCACCACATAAAACACCAATTCTCATTCATATCCCTTACTGAAAAACAAAACGCTAAAGTACCGTAGTTCTACCTTATTACTAATTAAGATGAATAAGAATATAGCGACAAAATATCGATTGTGTGATCTTGCTTGAAAGTTACGTCTTATTTGGATTTTTATGAGTTGAGATTAATGGCGATATCATTACCGGCAAACTCAGCGATAACAAAATACCCCACAACAGCAGCTAGCTTATCACCATAAAAAATAAGAGGTGTACGACTACGTAACCAACTTGGCACACGGTATTCTTGATAAAGTTTTTTTAATTTTCTACTGCCACATCGCCCTACAGGTTTAATCGCATCACCTTGGTAATGAAAACGTACCGTTATAGCCTCATTAGGCTCTGCATGTCTTAATAAAGGTTCATCACTCTTTGGGTTTAGAGTTAGCGTTCCTAAATCTTGCGGTAACAAGCAAGGCGTATCTAATTTAAGATTGCCTTTCCACTGACTAATATCATCCCATTGTTGCAGCAAATATAATTTCTTCTGATAGCGACGAACTTCAACATTTGCCCAACACAATTTAGGATTCGCATCCTCTTTTGCCTGTACAACGTTAAACCAAATCTGTTCTAGCTGCGCTAATGACGGCATTAAAACTGATTGTTTTTTTAACCATTGGCGAATTAACGCCATACCGACACGTTGGGTCACATCTGAAACAAGCAGTAAACTACCATCTGGTTGGATAGCTTGAGTAAGTTGGGTTGCTAATAACTCAGCTAATAATGCTTCTTGTTCACCACACAATGTACTACTTCGTACAATTGCTTTATGAATACTTGGCCAACGCGCTAATAGACGAGGAGTAATTTGATGACGAATAAAATTGCGATCATAACGCTCATCTTGGTTACTTTCATCCTCGACCCAAGAAAGTTGATGCGCTAATCCGTATTGCTCAATATCAGCACGTGTAACGCTGAGTAATGGTCTTAAATGCATCCCTTTAGCAAAAGGAAGTATAATAGGCATTGCAGCCAATCCGGCAGGACCGCTTCCGCGCTTTAATGCTAATAGAAAAGTTTCAATCTGATCATCACTGTGTTGAGCAGTTAATAACATGTCACCCTTATTAACATGTTGCGCTAAGATTTCATACCGCGCTTCTCGTGCTGCTTGCTCTAGGCTAATTCGGCTTCCTGTTCGTACTTTAACCCGTTCAACATCACAGCTAATACCTGCACTTTTAGCCCAAACCACACACTTATCAGCCCATATATCAGCATTAGAGCTTAACCCATGGTGTACATAAACGGCATGGCAGCTATATTCCGGATATTGCGTAATAAATCGCGCCATTAAATCAAGCAATACACGCGAATCTAACCCACCACTAAAAGCAAGGACATAGCGCTTACTAACGGGGAGATGAGTTAAAAGTTGATGACAAAAAGTGGAATACAACATGATATTTTCAACACTAAGAAAAACTATAGTCTAGCGCAGGCAATCAAAGCACTAAACGGGAAAAACAAAAAAGGCCAGCTGAACGCTGACCTTTTGCTATACATGACACTCAGTTTTAGCAGTAACCATAACTCATAAGGCGCTGATAACGACGTTCAAGTAACGTCTCAGTATCTAATTCATCAAGTTCAGCCAATGTTGCTTTAAGCTGTGCTTTTAATGTATTTGCCATTAACGGCACATTACGGTGAGCACCACCTAGTGGCTCTTCAATAATGTTATCAATTAGCTCAAGCTCTTTAAGACGAGGGGCTGTCATGCCCATGGCTTCTGCCGCTTGCGGTGCTTTATCTGAATCACGCCATAAGATTGATGCGCAACCTTCAGGTGAAATAACAGAATACGTTGAGTATTGCAGCATATTAACGCAATCACCCACACCAATCGCTAATGCACCACCAGAGCCGCCTTCACCAACTACATTACAGATAACAGGCACTTTCAAGCCAGCCATCACTTTTAGGTTCATCGCAATAGCTTCTGATTGACCGCGTTCTTCAGCACCCACACCAGGATATGCACCTGCTGTATCAATGAAAGTGATCACAGGCATATTAAAGCGCTCTGCCATTTTCATTAAACGTAATGCTTTACGATAACCTTCAGGCTTAGGCATACCAAAGTTACGCTTTACCTTCTCAGTCGTACCACGACCTTTTTGATGACCAATTACCATAACAGGGCGACCATCAATGCGGGCAATACCACCAACTAACGCTTTATCATCGGCAAATGCACGATCGCCAGCCAATTCATCGAACTCTTCGAACATGTGCTCGACATAATCAAAAGTATATGGGCGCTGAGGATGGCGTGCGAGTTGCGCAACCTGCCATGCACCAAGATCACCAAAGATTTTCTTGGTTAGCTCTAGGCTTTTCTTTTCTAGTTGCTCAATTTCTTTTTCTAGATCAACCGAATTAGACTCATCACGACGAGATACATCACGTAATGCTTCAATTTTTGCTTCTAGCTCTGCTATCGGTTGTTCAAACTCGAGGAAGTTCAGGCTCATACCACTTAAAATCCTTTTGCTTATGATGATGATAGGGACTTAACTACCCTATCATAAACATTAAGCGCATTTAATTAAACTCAAGCTCGACCTGCTTATCACCTAGGAGTGTTTTTAGATCCGATATTAATTGATCGGCTGGCGTTATTCGCCATTCTGTTCCTAAAGTGAGTTTGGCACGGGCATTCGAGCGCTGATAGTACACATTAACAGGCACTGTACCTGCTCTGTGTGGTTCCAGCACCTGGCTGAAACGGGCAAAAAACTGCTCATCAATCTGCTGTTCTGTTACCGATATAGCAAGACCACGGAGATGTTTTTCTCTCGCTTCTGATATATCGAGCACTTCACGTGCAGACATTCTAAGGCCACCGTTGAAATCATCAAAGCTGACCTGTCCTGATATCACAACAATTTTATCTTTTTCAAGCAGATCAATATAACGATCTAAGGCATCAGAGAATAACATGACTTCCATACGACCTGAACGATCATCCAGCGTCATTAAGCCAATTCTAGTACCACGTTTAGTTGTCATTACACGCGCGGCAATAACAAGTCCAGCAACAGTTGCTACTTTATCACGTCCTGTTTGCTGTGCATCTTTTAAACGCCATGTCGTGTAATGTTTTAATTCTGAGAGATATGCATTAATAGGGTGACCTGTTAGGTATAAACCTAATGTTTCACGCTCGCCTTCCAACCAGACTTTATCTGGTGCTTCAGGAATATTAGCATACTTATTCTCAACTTCTTCAGGTGCAGCTGTTAACACACCAAACATGTCGGCTTGGCCAAAGGCTTCGGCTTGATGGTGCTGACTCGCTGCTTTTATCGCATCATCTAAGGTTGCCAGCATCGCAGCACGATTAGGCCCTAAACGATCCATCGCACCCGACTTAATCAGTTTCTCTAAGACGCGTTTATTGACTTTTTTAGTATCAATACGGGCACAAAAATCAAATAAATCTTTAAAGTAGCCGCCTTTTTCACGGGCACTGATAATATTTTCAATCGGGCCTTCACCGACCCCTTTTACCGCACCGATACCGTAAACAACGGCACCGTCTTCATCAACATTAAAGCGATATAAACCTTTGTTAACATCAGGCGGTAGCAGCTTTAGCTTCATACGGTGACATTCGTCAACCAAGCTAATGATCTTGTCTGTATTATCCATGTCGGCTGTCATTACAGCTGCCATAAATTCTGCAGGGTAATGTGCTTTTAGCCACAAGGTTTGGTAAGACACCAACGCATAGGCGGCTGAGTGCGATTTGTTAAATCCGTAACCGGCAAATTTCTCTACCAAGTCAAAGATTTTCATTGATAGCTCGCCATCAACGCCATTTTTAATCGAGCCTTCTTCAAACACGGCTCGCTGTTTCGCCATTTCTTCAGGCTTTTTCTTACCCATCGCACGACGAAGCATATCCGCGCCGCCAAGGGTATAACCCGCCAGCACCTGTGCGATCTGCATTACCTGCTCTTGGTACAAGATAATGCCGTATGTCGGATCGAGAATTTCTTTTAATGACTCGTGTTGCCATTTTTCATCAGGATAAGAAACCGCTTCTCGACCGTGCTTACGGTCAATAAAGTTATCTACCATGCCTGATTGCAACGGCCCGGGACGAAATAGTGCTACGAGAGCGATCATATCTTCAAAACAGTCGGGTTGAAGACGTTTGATCAGATCTTTCATACCACGGGATTCGAGCTGGAATACCGCAGTTGATTCAGAGCGTTGTAACATCGCAAAGGATTTAGGATCATCCATTGGAATCGCTGCAATGTTAACAGGCTCTTTACCTTGCTCAATCAAGCGAGGATTAATTAGCGCCAATGCCCAGTCAATAATGGTTAATGTACGTAGACCTAAAAAGTCAAACTTAACCAAGCCTGCAGTTTCTACATCATTTTTATCAAACTGAGTAACAGGGTTATTACCCTCTGCATCACAATATAAGGGAGCAAAGTCGGTAATGGTTGTTGGCGAGATAACCACACCACCAGCGTGTTTACCTGCGTTACGCGTTACCCCCTCAAGAATGCGACACATATCAATCAAGTCGCGGACTTCTTCATCCGCATCATAGGCTTGACCTAATTGAGGTTCGGCATCAAACGCTTTAGCGAGTGTCATCCCAGGCTCTGCTGGCACTAACTTTGAAATGCGATCAACAAAACCATACGGGTGACCTAGCACACGACCAACATCGCGAATAACCGCTTTCGCTGCCATGGTACCAAACGTAATGATCTGCGATACCGCATCACGGCCATACATTTCAGCCACGTGATCGATAACCAAATCACGCTTATCCATACAGAAGTCGATATCGAAATCGGGCATGGAAACACGTTCAGGGTTCAAGAATCGCTCAAAAAGCAGGTCAAATTCAAGCGGATCTAGATCGGTGATTTTCAGCGCGTAAGCAACCAATGAACCCGCACCTGAACCACGGCCAGGACCTACCGGTACATCGTTATCTTTCGACCACTGTATAAATTCCATTACGATCAAGAAGTAACCAGGGAATCCCATTTGGTTAACAACTTTTAATTCGATATCTAAACGCTCATCATATTCAGGGCGACGAGCAGCACGCACCTCTGGATCGGGAAATAAAAATTCTAAACGCTCTTCGAGTCCTTCTTTGGATTTCGCAATCAAGAAGTCTTCAATTGTCATATCGCCTGTTGGGAAATTAGGTAAGAAGTACTCACCTAATCGGACAGTTACGTTACAACGTTTAGCGATCTCAACCGAGTTTTGTAATGCTTCTGGAATATCAGCAAATAACTCGCACATTTCTTCTTCACTACGAAGGTACTGCTGTGCGCTATAAAGTTTAGGACGATTAGGATCAACCAGTGTATAGCCGTCATGGATCGCCACGCGAATTTCATGCGCATCAAACTGATCAGCGGTTAACAGGCGGACATCATTGGTCGCAACTACAGGTAAATCAGCTTTTTCTGCTAGTTCAATGGCAAAGTGAAGATAAGCTTCTTCATCAGCACGTCCTGTACGTACTAATTCCAAATAGTAACTATCCGGAAAATGGGTTTGATAAAAAGCAACAAAGCTATCAACCATTTTCTGGTTGCCTTTAAGTAAGGCCTTACCCACGTCACCATTTTTACCACCAGATAGGATAATGAGTCCTTCACGGTGATTCACGAGCCATTCTTTATCAATAACAGGCTGGTGCTGTACATGACCACGTTGATAAGCTTCAGAAATCAATAACGTAAGGTTTTTATAACCTTCATTATTAGCAGCAAGGATCGTAAGTTCAAATAACTCATCGCCCATTTCTGCAGACTGTACTTTGAAATCAGCACCGATAATCGGCTTCATTCCGGCATCATGAGCAGCAAAGTAAAATTTCACCAAACCACAAAGGTTAGTAAAATCTGTCATTGCAAGTGCAGGCATACCGAGATCTGATGCCTTTTTAACGATTGGCTTTACTTTTGCCAACCCGTCAATCATCGAATAATCACTATGAACACGAAGGTGGATAAAACGTGGTTCTGCCATGACAACCTAATTTATTACGTAACTTAATTATGAAAATTATACCTGAAACGAGGTATGAGAGGTATTGAGCAAACAAAAAATGGCATAGCGAATAGCTATGCCATTAGTCTACAATAATAAAAAATCGTTTAGTCTAAACCCAGCACTCGCTTTACGGGTTTAAAGCTCTTACGATGCTGCTCTATTGCACCGTATTGCTCTAATGCTTCAAAGTGTGCTTTGGTTGGATAACCTTTGTGTTTTGCAAAACCGTACTGTGGAAACTCAGCATCCAATACTTCCATTTCACGATCGCGGGTTACTTTAGCGATAATAGACGCTGCACTGATCTCTGCAACACGTAAATCCCCTTTTACCACAGCTTGAGCCGCCATCGGTAATTCAGGTACTTTGTTACCATCAATAAGCACGTAATCTGGCTGTACACTTAAGCCTGCTACTGCGCGCTGCATCGCAACCATGGTTGCTTGCAAGATATTCAACTTATCAATTTCGTCTGCTTCACAACGACCTAATGACCAAGACAAAGCTTTTTCTTTGATTTCATCAAACAACAAATTGCGTTTTTTTTCGGTCAACTTTTTAGAATCCGTTAAACCTTCAATGGGATTATTTGGGTCTAAAATCACAGCCGCTGTCACCACTGCGCCAACTAATGGCCCACGACCGACTTCATCAACCCCTGCAATACAATGTGCTTGCGGGTAAACAAACGGTTCAAACTCTTTTTTCTCAGCCATTTTACGCTCTATCAATCAAGGCAAGGACGGCATTTGCTGCTTGCTCATCAGCATTACAACGAATGGTTTTATGCATCTGTTCAAATTTCAACATAAGCTCAGAAGTGTCACCATATAGCATTTTATCCACTTCGTGATAAAGCTTCTCTGGTGTGCAGTCTTCTTGCAAAAGTTCTGTAACTAGCTCTTCATCTGCAAGGATATTTGGCAATGAAACATACTTGGTTTTAAGCATTTTCTTAGCCAGCCACGCCGTTAGTGGTTTCACTTTATAGCCCACTACCATCGGCCGCTTCACTAACATACATTCCAGTGCAACCGTACCCGATGCGAGCAATACTGCATCTGACGCAATCATCACATTACGTGCCGTATCATCGACCAGCACGAAGTCGAGTTCTGGCGCTGTTTGCTGCCACGCTTGCTCAAATTGTGCTCGACGCTTTTGATTTACCAACGCAACGACAAAACCTAAATCAGGATGTTTAGCCTTCAGCTGTTTACACGTTTCGATAAACAGTGGTGCAAGCATTTCCATTTCACTGCCACGGCTACCGGGTAATACCGCAAGCCATCGTTTATCAGAGTCTAACCCCAACAATGCTTGCGCTGCTGCTTGATCCGTTTGTAATGGAATGGCATCTGCCATAGTGTGACCAACAAACTCACAAGGCACATTAAACTTATCGTAAAACGCTTTTTCGAATGGTAAGAAAGCCAGCACAAGGTCAGTAGCAGCTTCAATTTTAAAGATACGCTTTTGACGCCATGCCCATACCGATGGGCTGACATAATGCACAGTTTTTATACCGCGATCTTTTAAATCTTTTTCTAAGCGTAAGTTAAAATCAGGAGCATCAATACCAACAAAAACGTCTGGCGGATTATCGCTAAAGTAGTTAACCAGCTCTGCTTTGACCTTAAATAATCGAGGTAAGCGACCTAATACTTCAACAATGCCCATCACGGCAAGCTCTTCCATATCAAACAGGGCTTCACAGCCTTCTGCTTGCATACGAGGACCTGCAACACCAACAAATTCAGCATCGGGGTATTTGACTTTAACCGCTTTAATAAAACCGGTACCTAAAATATCGCCGGAGATTTCTCCGGCGACAATTCCTATTCGAAGTGGCTTCGTCATTAGCGAATAATACCGCGTGTCGAGTTTTCAAATAGTTTCAGGAATAAGCCAATTGAAGGATAATCTTTACTCATTTCTTCAAGTACAGGTTTTACTTCAGCTAGCGTTTTACCTGAACGGTAAATTTCTTTATATGCACGACGGATAGCATGTAATTCTGGCTTTTCAAAACCACGACGCTTTAAGCCTTCGATATTAATACCGAACGGTTTCGCGTGGTTACCTTGCGCCATTACAAATGGTGGCACATCTTGAACAACAATAGAGCCGCCGCCGATAAAACTATGTGCGCCGACAGTACAGAATTGGTGTACTGGCGATAGTGCAGAAATAATCGCGTAATCTTCAACTGTTACGTGACCGGCTAACGTCGCATTGTTACCCATAATAATGTTGTCACCCACCACACAGTCGTGAGCAATATGAACGTTAACACAGAAAAGGTTATCGCTACCGACTATAGTGACGCCTTTATCTTGTACCGTACCACGATGCATTTGGACACTTTCACGGATCACGTTGCGATCGCCAATCACAAGGCGAGTAGCTTCACCTTGGTATTTTTTGTCTTGGCACTCTTCACCGATCACGGCAAATGGGAAGATACGGTTATCTTTACCGATCACTGTTGGACCTTTGATCACAACATGTGACATCACTTCAGTGCCATCACTGATTTCAACATCAGTGGCAATATAAGTGAATGGGCCAACTTTCACGTTAGCGCCAATCTTTACACCGTCTTCAATCACTGCTGACGGATGAATTTGTGCGGTTTCATGGATCATGAGAATACTCGTCGTGCACATTTAAGTTCAGCAGAACACACTACTTCGCCGTCAACTTTTGCTACACCGTTAAACATAGCAATACCACGACGCTCTTTTAGAAATTCAACTTCTAGTACTAGTTGATCACCAGGACCTACAGGCTTACGAAATTTCGCTTTATCGATACTTGCAAAGTAGTACAGTTCATTCTCAGCAGGCGCACCAAAGGTTTTAAATGCTAGTAACCCTGTTGCCTGCGCCATTGCTTCTAAGATCATTACGCCTGGGAATACCGGCATATTCGGGAAATGACCAGTAAATTGAGGCTCATTGACAGAAACATTTTTAATCGCTGTTAGCGTCTTACCTTCATCATAGTTGATCACGCGATCAATCATTAGAAATGGATAACGGTGAGGAAGCAGTTCCTGAATTTCTGTGATGTTAAGCGTCTTATTTTCGCTGGTCAAAACTAAATTCCTGTCTTAATGAGAATAAAATAATATTCAAAATAAATGCAAAACGGCCTACACAAAGGTAGGCACGTTAACTTATTACGTAAAACTTACTTATCTTTTGCTGCGAGTTCTTTCTCAACAGCTTTCAAACGCTTATTCATATCGTCAATACGATGAACACGCGTTGCAGTCTTACGCCACTCGCGATTAGTTTGTAATGGAATACCTGAAGAATACATACCCTTTTCTTCGATACTACGCATTACCATGCCCATACCAGTGATGGTAACACCATCAGCAATGTTGATATGGCCATTTAATACTGATGCACCGCCAATGATGCAGTATTTACCAATTTTGGTACTACCTGCGACAATTGTACCACCCGCCATCGCTGTACCATATCCGATCTGCACGTTATGAGCGATTTGCATTTGGTTATCGATAATGACGTTATCTTCGATAATGGTGTCATCTAATGCACCACGGTCAATCGTCGTACATGAACCGATTTCAACGCGGTTACCAATACGCACAGAGCCAAGTTGAGGAATTTTAACCCACTCGCCTTTATCATTAGCATAGCCGAAACCATCAGCGCCAATGACTGTGCTTGATTGCACTAAACAATCACTACCTAACTCAACATTGTGGTAGATAGTTACATTCGCCCATAGCTTAGTATTAGCACCAATCACTGCATTTTTACCAATAAAGCATCCCGCACCAATTTGTACGTTATTACCTAAGGTAACACCCGCTTCAATCACTGCGTTATGACCGATAGCAACGTTATCACCAATCGTAGCCGTTGGATCAATAAATGCCGATTTGGCTATCTCCGTTGCTGCTACAGGCGTTGTATCTAATAGTTGTGCAACTAATGCGTAGCTTAAGTAAGGATCTTTAACAACTAATGCATTACCTTGGAAGAATTCGACATCCGCTTCTCGTAGCATTACTGCATCAGCCTTGCAATCAGCAAGTTGCTTACGGTATTTGCTATCAGAAAGGAACGTTATTTGACCTTCCACAGCCTTGCTCATTCCAGCAATAGAATGAATTTCCACAGAGCCATCGCCTTGAAGCTCTGCACCTAATTTTTCAGCTAGTTTAGCAAGTGTGATTGCCGCCATATTTACCTTATACCTATTGTAACAACAGCCACAAAAGTGGCTGCTAGATACGATAAAAACTGGTATATCGCGAAAATGGCGATATACCAATCGTTATTACTTTGTATTACTGATTATTTTACCGCAGCAATCACTTTAGAAGAAAGATCATCTTTCTTATTTGCGAATAAAACAGCTTGTGCATCTAGCACAATGTTATAGCCGTTTTTCGCTGCCACTGTATCAATCGCTGTACGGATTTTCTTAACAAGCTTTTGCTCTTCTTCCATACCACGACGACGCTGATCTTCAGCAAGTGCTTGTGCTTTTAGTTTGTAATCAGAATCAAGTTGAGCAAGCTCACGCTGTAGCTTTTGACGTTGATCTGAGCTCATAAGCTCACCATCACGCTTCATTTTGTCAATCTTGCTCTTCATCTTAGTTTCGATAGAACGTAGTTGCGCTACACGACCACTGAATTCTTTCTTTAACTTATCTTGAACCTTGTAACGCTGAGCTAACTCAGACATTGCTTGACCAGTAGATACGTAACCAATTTTTTGAGCAGCTTCCGCTGCATTTGCGTACATAGACGAAGATAGAATTACCAAGCCAAGACTTGCTGCTTTAATCCATTGTTTCAAAAGTTCTCTCCTCAAAATTAGAATGTCTGACCAATAGTGAATGTGAAGAATTCCTCATCATCCCCTTCATATTTCTTGATTGGCTTAGCAACCGAGAATACAAGTGGACCCATTGGTGACATCCACTGTAAAGCTGCACCTGCAGAGGCGCGGATCATACCTGGATCAGAGTAATCCGGGATATTCTTTGTAATGCCTGGTGGGTGAAATTCAGTATCCCAAACAGAGCCGGCATCAACAAAGAAACTGGTACGGATCTGATTCTTAAGCTCATCTGATGCAAATGGTGTTGGAACAATCAATTCCATACTCGCAAGTGCAATCGCATTACCACCAGCAGCATCATCACTATTTACCCATTCAGGGTTATTCGTTCCGCCATCAATGTTGACTGGATTTATAGCCTTAGGCCCCACAGTATTTGAACGGAAGCCACGAATCGTACTAAAACCACCAGCATAGAAGTTTTCGTAGAATGGCATTAGCTGATCGCTACCATTATCTGTTGTACCGTAACCATTACCGTAACCCAACTTACCACGTAGTAATAAGCTAAAATCTTGTTTTTCTGTTAACGGTATGTATTGACGAACGTTGTACTGCGCTTTGAAGTACTGTGAGTCAGAACCAGGAATTGTCATCTTAAATGAGAAGTCTTGGCGATTACCAGAAGTTGGGAAGTAACCTCGGTTTAAGTTGTTACGTGTCCAACCAATGGTCCAACTAAAGTCATCTAACTCAATAGCACTATCGGGATCTAAATCAAAGCCATGAATTCTCTTAAATTGATTAACTTGGTAGTAATCAGAAACATTCGAAATCTTATTATGATCGTAACCCAAACTAAAGTTGAAATAATTTAACTCATTAAATGGGAAACCCCACGTTAAGCTTGTACCGTAGCTTTGGTTGGTATAATCCGAGATATTCGCATCAGATGCTTCAAACTCGTTGTAATAAATCTTACCACCCAGACTTACGTTATTAATCGTGAAGTAAGGATCGTTGTACTCAAGACTGATATTTTTCGAGTAATCATTGGTCATCGCATTGATGCCAAAACGATTACCAGTGCCTAAGAAGTTATCTTGAGTTAAACCAGCTTGGAAACTAATACCTGATTCAGTACCATAGCCAACACCAAAGTTAACACTACCAGAATTGGCTTCTTTTACGTTGTACTTAATGTCAACCTGATCATCAGAACCTGGTACACGTACCGTTTGTACATCGACATTTTCAAAGAAACCCGTACGGTTTAAACGAGATTTACCGGTTTCAATCTTCTTCGCATTTAACCAAGTACCTTCCATTTGACGCATTTCACGGCGTAAAACTTCATCTTTAGTATTGGTATTACCACGAAACTCGATATTGCGAACGTAAATACGTTTACCTTGTTCAACATTTACCACCAATGATACTTCATTGGTCTTATCATCAAACTCTGGGTATGTTGTTACTTTCGGGTAAGCGTAACCAGCTTCACCAAGCTTACGTTTAACCGCTTCTTCTAGCGACGTAACAGCAGCACCGTTGTACACTGAGCCTGCTTTAAATGTTACTAGCTTATCGAACTCAGCAACACGACCTGCAACATCACCGCGGAACTGTACATTCTTAACTTTGTACTGATGGCCTTCATGGATTTTAAGGGTGATATACACACCTTTTTTATCCGGTGAAATAGACACCTGTGTTTCATCAAGACGGTACTTCAAATAACCATTATTCAAGTATTGAGAACGCAGCGCCTCTAAGTCGCCTTGTAATACTTGTTTTTGATATTTTTCATTCGCCATAAAGTTCCACCAAGGCACATCATCCTTAAGTGTGAACTTACTGCGTAACTCATCATCACTGAAAACATGGTTACCTAAAATGTTAATCTGCTTAATTTTTGCAGACACACCTTCAGTGAAAACAAATTTAACATCAGCACGATTACGAGGTAGAGGTGTAACAACAGCTTCTACTGTCGCGTTGTATTTACCAACACTGTAATAGAAATCCTCTAACCCTTTTTCAATTTTTCGTAACGTTGTACGATCAAGCGCTTCACCCACTCGCAAACCAGAAGCCTCTAAATTTTCTTTTAGCTGCTCAGCTTTGATCGCTTTGTTACCTGCGAAAGTAATATTAGCAATAGTAGGACGCTCTGTTACATCGATCTGAAGCGTATTACCGTCACGGTATACTCTAATATTTTCAAAGTTGCCAGAAGAGTAAAGTGACTTGATCAGTTCTGAAATATCCTGTTTATCAACAGTATCTCCAACGCGAACTGGCATTTTTAACAATGCAGCACCTAACGTGACACGTTGAAGTCCTTCAAAACGAATGTTATCAACTACAAATTTATCTTCCGCACTATGCGCAACGCTACTGGTTAAAAGCAGCGATGCGACCAACAGTTTTTTAATCGCCATTACTGTTCTGATTATTCCTTGCTAAAAACGCATTATTAAAGACGGGTAAAATCATTGAATAGCGCAACGGCCATTAACGCAACCAAAACGGCTGATCCCATTCTATAGCCAATATCCTGAATTCGTTCTGATACAGGACGACGGGTTACAGCTTCAATGGCGAAGAACATTAAATGTCCTCCATCCAATACAGGAAGCGGTAACAAATTAACTATACCTAAATTGACACTTATCAATGCTAAGAATCCAAGAAAATAGACTAGCCCAAAATCGGCGGTCATTCCTGCACCTTTTGCAATAGATATCGGTCCACTGAGGTTTTTAATTGCAACATCACCTGTAAACAGTTTAGTGACCATATCAAAGGTTAACGTCACTAATTGTTTGGTTTTTTCTGTTGCTTTAACTGCAGCTTCAATTGGACCAAACTGCAAGTTAATCTTATAAGACTCAGGCCATGGTTCAATCGCTGGCGCTAATCCTACATAACCAACTTGACGACCATCTGATTCAACCTTGCTACGAGGAACTAATGATAACATCACCGGTTCATCATCTCGCAACACTTCAACTGAAAGCGGTTGATCTGGATGCGTACGCACCGCATCAACAAACTGCTGCCACTCAGTTACAGGCTTTTTATCAATTGCTACAATCTTATCATTTAATTTAAATCCTGCATCTACTGCAGCACTATTATCCACCAATTGCGCGACATTTAACGTAACTTTAGGTCGATAAGGCGTAATACCTAATGTTTTTAGTACTTGCTGAGACTCTGGATCATAAGACCAATGAGATAGATCTAAAGTGCGTGTCACGATGACATTACTGTCAGGCTCTGTCGCTGTGATCACCATACTCTTATCACCGATATGAGAGACCATTGCCATATTGGCTGATTCCCAATCTGATGTTTCGATTCCTGAAATGGATTTAAGTTCCATCCCTGGTGTAATTCCTGCTTGAGCCGCAATAGATTGTGGAGCGACTTCACCAATAAACGGCTTTAATGCTGGTACACCAATGAGGTAAACAACCCAATAGGCAAATATAGCAAAAATAAAGTTAGCTAAAGGACCTGCTGCAACAATTGCACTTCGTTGCCAAAGCTTTTTATTATTAAACGCCATATGACGCTTTTCAGCAGGCACTTCTTCTACCCGCTCATCAAGCATTTTTACATAGCCACCTAGAGGGATCATTGCCAATGTATATTCCGTTCCGTCTTTTCCTTTACGACGGAAAAGAGCCTTACCGAAACCGATAGAAAAACGTTCAACATACACACCGCAACGGCGAGCTACCCAAAAGTGACCAAACTCATGGACAGCAATTAATATTCCTAGAGCAACTAAAAAAGCACTTAAATTGCGGATAAACTCAATCATGCAAATTCCTTGGTGATGACATCTGAAGCAAGTTGACGAGCTTGTTTATCAATTTCCATCACTTCAGCAATATCGTGAGGTTCAACAAGCACGGCTATTTCTAGCACTTTTTGGTTCACTTTAGCAATATCTGTAAAGCAAATTTCCCCCGCTAAAAATGCAGCAACGGCCATTTCATTTGCAGCATTCAACGTTGTTGTTGCTGCTTGACCTTGATAACAGGCATCAATAGCAAGCTTCAAGCATGGATAACGATCAAAGTCTGGCTTCATAAACGTAAATTCACCAATTTGACTAAAATCAAGCGGAGCAACCCCCGCATCGACACGCTCTGGATAAGCCATTGCACAGGCAATTGGTGTACACATATCGGGTAATCCCATTTGTGCAATGACTGAGCCATCTTTATATTGCACCATTGAGTGAATAACAGATTGCGGGTGAATAATCACATCCATCTGCTCACGACTGGCATTAAATAACCAGCGAGCTTCAATATACTCTAGTCCTTTATTCATCATTGTGGCTGAATCAACAGATATTTTCGGCCCCATTGACCAGTTAGGGTGCGCAATAGCCATGGCTGGAGTTACAGTAGCTAGCTCTGCAATATCAGTGTATCTAAACGGGCCACCAGATCCGGTTAATAATACTTTACTCACGCCAGACGCTGATAAATCACAACGTCCCATACGTTGTTGAATCTTGGTCGGTAACGATTGAAAAATTGCATTATGCTCACTATCAACAGGCAGTAATTCCGCGCCATATTGTTCACATGCATCAATGAACATTTGCCCCGTCATCACAAGCGCTTCTTTATTAGCAAGTAAAATACGCTTGCCTTTTTTTACTGCCGCCATTGTGGGTAATAAGCCTGCTGCACCAACAATCGCCGCCATAACAGTATCTACATCATCAAGTGCTGCAACCTCACATACGCCCTGCTCGCCAGAAAGCACTATTGTTGTGATTTCTTGCTGCTTTAATAACGTCGCCAATTCAGCTGCAGCTGTAGTATCAAACATAGCAGCAAATTTCGGTTGCCATTGCTGACAAAGCGCAAACATTTTTTCAACATTTGAACCAGCAGCAAGTGCAACCACTTCAAATAACGCTGGGTTTTTCGCTACAACATTTAAAGTACTGCTACCAATAGAGCCTGTTGCCCCAAGGATCGTTAACTTACGCATAAAATCACTTACACTAACAAAAAAGGCAGCGTAATGGCTGCCTTAGAAAAGAAATGGCTTACATTAACCAGAGATAAAGTAATGCAAAAACGGGGATTGCTGCTGTTAGGCTATCAATACGATCTAAAATCCCACCATGTCCCGGTAATATATTACCGCTATCTTTAACGCCAGAAGCTCGTTTAAACATACTCTCGACTAAATCACCAAGCACAGAGATCACAACCGTTATAATTGCGATCGATAGTAAGCTTGAGATTGAGACAAACGGAATAGAAAGAATATTTGCACCTAGCCAAGTAATGATAACGGCTAAAATCACGCCACCAATTAAGCCTTCAATTGTTTTATTCGGACTAACGGCTGGCGCCATTTTGTGTTTACCAAAACGTTTTCCTGAAAAATAGGCACCAGTATCGGCAGACCAAACTAAGAAACAAACCAATAAAACAAGCTTAGCACCATGATACGGATCGTTGCTGTAATCTACAGCACGTAACATTAAAATACTCCAAAAAAACGGAAGTAGAGTTAATAAGCCAAAAATTTGTTTGGTAAAGGAATTGGAGGCCCATAATTTATCAGTTTTAGGGTATGTAATCGCTAATACCGATGCGATTAACCACCATATCCCACCCACTAATAACACCCCATGCAAGCCTCCCCCCATCAAAGAAAGTGACGCTGCATCTACTGGTAATAACACTAGGCTAGCACCCAATGCAATCACAGGTAGAATCATTGCACTAATACGAGATGGGGTATTAACAAACTGAGTCCATTCCCAAAAGCCCACTAACGTTATTACAGCAATGGCTGCAACAAAGGCTGGAAATGGTAAGAAAAAGATCCCCGCAATAACAAGTGGAGCGAGGATTAATGCGGTAATAATTCGTTGCTTTAGCAAACTGCGTCCTCTATATAATTATTGTATAGGCAAAGGCCATATTCACTGTAAATAATAACGCCAACACACATTGCTGTGCATTGGCGAAAAATAATAACTTTTATTTTAACAATGCTTGTATCTGCTCGCCAGTACAGCCAAAGCGACGCTCACGAGTCACGAACCAGGCAACCGCATTCATTAAACTTGACTCATCAAAGTCAGGCCAATGTTGTTCAGTAAAGAATAACTCTGCATAAGCTGTCTGCCATAACATAAAGTTACTGATTCGGCACTCTCCACTAGTACGGATTAACAGATCAACATCAGGTAATCCATACGTTGATAATCCTGATGCTAAATCTTGTTCAGTTACGGTTGCGAGATCAAGGTCATTATCAATCGCATGTTGAGCTAACCTTTTAGCCGCTTCTAAAATATCCCATTGACCACCGTAATTAGCAGCAATGTTCAGCACCATACCTGTATTGTCAGCCGTTAATGTTTCTGCCGCTGCAATTTTTTCTTGTAAGCGCTGACTAAAACGACTTTTGTCACCAATAATACGTAACTGAATATTATTCTTATGAAGCCTTTTTACTTCACGACTTAATACTGTCATGAAAAGCTCCATTAAGAGTGATACTTCTGCTTCAGGACGACGCCAGTTTTCACTACTAAAAGCAAATAGCGTTAATGCTTTTATACCAAGACGATTTGCAGTAGAGACTGTTTTTCGCACGGCTTCTACGCCAGCCTTGTGACCAAACACCCGAGCTTTGCCTTTGGCTTTTGCCCAACGACCATTACCATCCATAATCACAGCAATGTGGTTAGGAAGACAATCTGCCGAAAGCCCAGCCTCGATTGAATGCTCTGCCATCTCTATCCCTCAAAAAAAAGCGCCGTGCTGCACGCACAGCGCTTCTAGCTATTTAAAACTTAAAAAATAAAGTTTTAAACTTCCATTAACTCTTTTTCTTTGACTTCAAGAACAGCATCGATGTTCTTAATCGCATCATCAGTTAATTTCTGAATTTCGTCTTGTGCACGACGATCATCATCCTCAGAAATTTCTTTATCTTTTAATAAACCTTTAACGGTTGCATTTGCATCACGACGAATGTTACGAACAGCAACGCGACCTTGTTCTGCTTCTGCACGTACAATCTTAACAAGATCACGACGACGCTCTTCTGTTAGCGGTGGAAGAGGAACACGGATCACGGTACCTGCAGACATTGGGTTTAGACCCAAATCAGACATCATGATTGCTTTTTCTACTTTTGGTGCTAATTCACGGTCAAATACAGTAATAGCAAGAGTACGAGCATCTTCCGCAACAACGTTTGCTACTTGATTTAACGGTGTATTCGCACCGTAGTACTCAACATGAATCGTATCAAGTAGGCTTGGGTGAGCACGACCTGTACGGATTTTTACTAGTTGGTTTCGTAGTGCATCAACACTTTTTTCCATGCGCGTTTGCGCGTCTTGTTTGATTTCGTTAATCACGATAAATACCCTTGATAATTCGGTCACAGTAAAAAAGTAAAGCTACTTTTTCAATTAATCAGTTGCCCACTTTTGCTTAAGCATTAGTGATTAGCGTACCTTCTTGCTCACCCATCACTACGCGACGTAGTGCGCCTGGTTTATTCATGTTAAAGACACGAATTGGCATATTGTGGTCACGAGCAAGTGTAAAGGCGGCTAAATCCATTACCTTTAATTCTTTTTCAAGTACATCTTGGTAACTTAGCTTATCACAAAGTACTGCATCTGGGTTCTTAACTGGATCGTCTGTGTAAACACCGTCCACTTTGGTCGCTTTTAACACAACATCAGCTTCAATTTCGATACCACGTAGACATGCCGCAGAATCGGTGGTGAAGAATGGGTTACCTGTACCTGCAGAGAAAATCACTACACGGCCTTGGCGTAACTGGCTAATTGCATCAGCCCAGTTGTAGTTATCACAAACACCATTTAGAGGAATAGCAGACATTACTCGAGCGTTCACATAGGCACGGTGCAAAGAATCACGCATTGCTAAGCCGTTCATTACAGTTGCTAGCATACCCATGTGGTCGCCCACAACTCGGTTCATACCTGCTTCTGCAAGGCCAGCACCACGGAATAAGTTACCACCACCAATAACTAGGCCTACTTGAACACCCAGTTCAACGAGTTCTTTGATTTCTTGAGCCATACGGTCAAGAACTTGTGCGTCAATGCCGAAACCTTCTTCGCCTTGTAGTGCTTCACCACTTAGCTTAAGCAAAATTCGTTGATAAGTTGGTTTTGGGTTTGTGGTCATGTGTTTTACCTTCCAGGCTAACTTGAGATATGGAGTTGTAAAAAGACCGCAGCCTTGGCTACGGTCTTTGGCATTCTTATAAAGAAGGATTAACCCTTCTGAACAGCTGCTACTTCTTCTGCAAAGCTCATTTCTTGAGCTTTCTCGATACCTTCACCAACTTCTAGACGAATGAAGTTAGTTACTGTAGCACCAGTTTCTTTCAGTACGTCACCAACAGTTTTCTTTGGTTCCATGATGAAAGCTTGACCAGTTAGAGAAACTTCGCCAGTGAACTTCTTCATGCGGCCTTCAACCATCTTCTCAGCGATTGCTTGTGGCTTGCCTTCGTTCATTGCGATTTCAACTTGAACTTCGCGCTCTTTAGCAACAACTTCAGCTGGTACGTCAGATGGGTTAACGTATTCTGGCTTAGATGCAGCAACGTGCATTGCGATGTGCTTAAGTGTTTCTTCGTCGCCGTTACCAGCAACAACAACAGCGATACGAGTGCCGTGTGTGTAAGCAGAAACTTTCTCGCCTTCGATGTAATCTACACGACGAATAGAGATGTTCTCACCAATTTTAGCAACTAGCTCGATACGCGCTTCTTCAAATTGTGCTTGAAGTTCTTCTACTGATTTGTGACCAGCAAGTGCAGCGTCAGCAACTTCGTTAGCAAATGCTAGGAAGCTACCATCTTTTGCTACGAAGTCAGTTTGGCAGTTAACTTCAACAAGAGCAGCTTTACCAGCCGCTTCTTTGATGATGATAGTACCTTCAGCTGCTACGTTACCTGCTTTCTTAGCAGCTTTAGCAGCACCGCTCTTACGCATATTTTCGATTGCAAGCTCGATGTCAGCGTTAGCTTCTACAAGCGCTTTTTTACAATCCATCATACCTGCGCCAGTACGCTCACGCAGTTCTTTAACTAGGGCAGCTGTAACTGTTGCCATTGTCATAATCCTCAGATTTAATTCTTCGAGTAAAAATCAGGGGCCCTATCGGCCCCTGGTAACCATTCTTAGTTTACACAAGGTAACTTAAGAGGCTCGGTAAGTAACAAGTACTTATTAAGCTTCAGCTACGAAACCGTCTTCTTCAGCTTGAACAGCGATATCTTGGTTACGAGCTTCTTTAACAGTTTGAGCTACAGCACCAGTGTAAAGCTGGATCGCACGGATTGCGTCATCGTTACCTGGGATAACGAAGTCAACGCCGTCTGGATCAGAGTTAGTATCAACAACAGCGAATACTGGGATACCTAGGTTGTTAGCTTCTTTGATTGCGATGTGCTCACAGTCAGCGCCGATTACGAACATTGCGTCTGGTAGGCCGCCCATGTTCTTAATACCACCTAGTGATTTCTCAAGCTTTTCCATTTCACGAGTACGCATTAGCGCTTCTTTCTTGGTTAGCTTGTCGAAAGTACCATCAGTAGATTGAGCTTCAAGATCTTTAAGACGCTTGATTGATTGACGAACAGTTTTCCAGTTAGTCAACATACCACCCAACCAACGGTTGTTTACGTAGTACTGGTCACAGCTTACTGCTGCTTCTTTGATTGATTCGCTAGCTGCGCGCTTAGTACCAACGAAAAGAACTTTACCCTTACGAGCTGCAATTTTTTCAATTTCAGCTAGTGCTGCATTGAACATTGGTACAGTTTTTTCTAGGTTGATGATGTGTACACGGTTACGAGCGCCGAAAATGAATGGCTTCATTTTTGGGTTCCAGTAACGAGTTTGGTGACCAAAGTGTACACCAGCCTGAAGCATGTCGCGCATTGATACAGTTGCCATTGAATAATCCTCTATGGGGTTAGGCGTCCACATATCCCATCTAAAAACCGACCCGATAATAACTTTTAAAGCTATTGTTACCTTATTAGGTAACCGAGCACCCCGGCAGATGTGTCGATATGTGTGAATAATAAAATAAGAGTGTGTGACTCAATCAAGTCGCACCTTCGTACCTATATATTAGTGCTTACGCAAAAATATATGTTATCGAAAGAAACAAAATCACCGATCACGGCGCGCTTTATACCACATATTTAGGCGCTAAATCTAGTCAAATCTGGTTATGAGAATGAATCTTATCTTTCCATTAGCCCTAAGCGACTGGTAATATAGCGCTATAGCAAAACATACAAATAGAGACGATTATATGAGCATTAAGATCAAAACGGCTGAAGAAATTGAAAAAATGCGCGTTGCGGGCCGTTTGGCTGCTGAAGTGCTAGAAATGATCGAACCCCACGTTAAAGCTGGTGTAACTACCGAAGAGCTTGATCGTATTTGTCATGACTACATCACTAAAGATCAGCAAGCTATCCCAGCACCACTGAATTACCATGGTTTTCCAAAATCAGTATGTACTTCAATTAACCACGTAGTATGTCATGGTATTCCAGCACAAGCTGATGAAGAAGTGCCAGAAGCAAATGGCAAATACATTAAGCCAGCAGTGCTAAAAGATGGTGATATTATTAATATCGACGTAACCGTTATTAAAGATGGTTACCATGGCGATACATCAAAAATGTTTGAAGTGGGTGAAGTATCACTCGAAGACAAGCGTCTATGTCGAGTAGCACAAGAAAGCCTTTACTTAGCCATTAAAAAAGTAAAACCAGGTGCACGTGTAGGTGATATTGGTACCGCTATTCAGAAGTTTATCAAATCTGGTAATAGCCGTTTCTCTATTGTTAAAGATTACTGTGGTCACGGTATCGGAAATGAGTTCCACGAAGAACCACAAGTAGTTCACTACAAAAACAACGATCGTACCGTCCTAAAAGAAGGTATGTGTTTCACTATCGAGCCAATGATCAACGCCGGTAAATTCGGTTGTGAATCTGATGATCAAGACGGTTGGACAGTTTACACCGTAGATGGTAAGAAATCAGCGCAGTGGGAACATACTCTGCTAGTAACTAAAGATGGTTGTGAAATTTTAACGCTTCGTGCAGAAGAAACAATTCCACGCCTTATGCATAACGCATAACATAACGACTTCGTTAACACGATCATAAAAACCGACCATTTGTGTCGGTTTTTTTTCCTCTATACATGTTGTTCCTCACTGGTAGTCGTTATAGTAAAGATAAGATTTAGCAATAGCACGGACTGCCATGACGGATACCCTTTCTCTTCAACTTGATAGTTACCTTGATCAAGACATCACGCTCGATAATTTACGCAATACATTGACCACTTTTGCTGAACAACAAAAAGAATGTTTTTTTCAGCACGTTCCTATTGCTGATCTAGTTACCGCTCGCAGTAACTATATTGATCAACTTCTACAACGTTTATGGCATTTTTATGGATTTTCACAGCAATCAGATTTAGCTTTCGTTGCTGTAGGTGGTTATGGTCGAGGTGAGCTTCACCCTCTTTCAGATGTCGATATTTTAATTTTAAGTGAGCAACCCATTAGCGATGAGATTGGCGCAAAAGTCAGTGAATTTATTACGCTACTGTGGGATCTTCGATTAGAAGTAGGACAAAGTGTCCGTACTGTTGCTGAATGTATTGATGTTGGTAAAAATGACCTAACCGTTGCAACAAACTTAACCGAAGCCCGTTATTTATGCGGCAATAAAGGCACCTATAACCACCTTATTGAATCTATTAATGATGGCGCATTCTGGCCAAGTCATACGTTTTATAAAGCCAAGTTAGAAGAACAAAAAAAACGCCACGCTCGTTATCACGATACCACCTATAATTTAGAACCTGATATAAAATCAAGCCCTGGCGGACTGCGAGATATTCATACCTTAAGTTGGGTTGCACGCCGACACTTTGGCGCCACTAGCTTATTTGAAATGAGTCGCCATGGTTTTTTAACTGATGCTGAGTATCGTGAACTGGTTGAATGCCAAAATGAGCTGTGGCGAATTCGCTTTGCATTACATATCGAACTTCGTCGTTATGATAATCGCCTTACTTTTGATCATCAGGCATCGGTCGCTGACAACTTAGGTTATCAAGGGGAAGGGAATCGTCATGTCGAAATGATGATGAAAGAGTTCTACCGCACGCTTCGTCGCGTAGCTGAGCTCAATAAAATGCTACTACAGCTATTTGAACAAGCGATTATTACCCAACAAAAAGATACCGCACCCACCATACTTGATGAGGACTTTCAAATTCGTGGGAATTTAATTGAAGCCACCAAGCCAGCGCTATTCCAAGCGCGTCCTGAAACTATTTTAGACATGTTCCTTCATGTTGCTAAAAACTCTGAGATTGAAGGTATTGCGGCGCCAACACTGCGTCAACTTCGCACCGCCCGTCGGCGACTGAATCTCTTCCTAATTGAAATCCCAACTGCTCGTGAAAAGTTCATGGAGTTGGTCCGACAACCCAACGCCTTGCAAAAAGCCTTTCGCTTGATGCATCGTCACGGCGTGTTATCCGCTTATCTACCGCAATGGAGCCACATTGTTGGCCAAATGCAATTTGATTTATTCCACGTTTATACCGTCGATGAGCACAGTATTCGTGTGATCAAAAACCTGAATAAATTTAGCGATCCAGAAAATCAACAACGCCACCCGATTTGCTGTGAAATCTATCCTCGTATTGTTAAGAAAGAATTATTAATTCTGGCAGCTATTTTTCACGATATAGCAAAAGGTCGAAAAGGCGATCACTCTGAACTCGGTGCTGTCGATGCCTATGACTTTTGTATCCAGCATGGGCTCTCACGACCAGAAGCCAATATTGTTTCATGGTTAGTTAAAAAACACCTTCTCATGTCAGTAACCGCACAACGTCGTGATATTTACGATCCCGAAGTGGTCACTGAATTTGCTAAAGAAGTGCGAGATGAAGAACGTCTGGACTATTTAGTCTGCTTAACCGTTGCTGATATCTGTGCCACGAACCAAGACTTATGGAACAGTTGGAAACGTACTCTCCTCTCCGAGCTTTACTACTCAACCCAAAAAGCATTACGTCGCGGTTTAGAAAACACACCGGATGTGCGTGACCGTATTCGTCACAATCAACAATTAGCTTCTGCCATGTTACGTAGTAAAGGTTTTCAGCCACGTGAAATTGAAGTTTTATGGCAACGCTTTAAAGCTGATTACTTTCTTCGCCATACCCACAAACAACTGGCGTGGCATGCTGAAGCCTTGCTTACGCACGATCATGACAAACCGCTAATCTTACTCAGTAAAAAAGCAACCCGTGGCGGCACTGAGGTGTTCGTGTATAGCAAAGATAAAGCCAAGCTTTTTGCTATCGTCGTTTCAGAGCTAGATAAGAAGAACTTAAGTGTCCATGACGCTCAAATAATGAATAGTAAAGATGGTTACACACTCGATACTTTTATGGTGTTAGATCCTAACGGTAAAGCAATCAATGAAAACCGTCATACCACTATTCGACGCACATTAACGAAAGCGTTAACAGTGATGAAATCTGAGCGAAAAATCCGTCGAGCACCACGTAAGCTATTACACTTTAATGTAAAAACTAAAGTCAGTTTTCTACCGACCAAAACAGGAAAGAAAACGATGATGGAATTAGTTGCGTTAGACATGCCAGGATTATTAGCCAAAGTGGGAGCTGTATTTGCCGAACACAATATTAGTTTGCAAGCGGCGAAAATAACCACTATTGGTGAACGCGCTGAAGACTTCTTTATTCTGGTTAATGATCAAGGTTGTAATCTTAGCGTTGAGCAGCAAGAAGTATTGGAAGCGTCGCTAATACGCACAATCAATAAACACGCATAATTGATAACGTATTAGAATAAAAGCAACAAAGCCTGCAATTAAGCCTGTCTCTTATACACAAATCCCTAAGCTGCAGCTTGGGGATTTTTTTGAACTA